>DATDJI010000019.1:0-18597 GCA_036520615.1 Cellvibrionaceae bacterium
GCTCAAGCACCAGGGCTACCGCCTCGTCTTTGAACTCTTTGGGATATTGTTTGTAACTGCGTTTCTGAGTCATATGGCACCTCATTGGTTGACGTTTTATTGTCTCTCATTAAAGTGTCCGGGGGTATTAGACCATCACACCATTAGTTTTCTTTGTGTGAGAGGTAACAAGTGCCAGCTAAAAATGTGATAGACGGCGCCGTCATATCATTGATAAAGCGGCGCGCGCCGTGTTATCGAAACACAAAAAATCATGAGGCCTTGCTTGGATTTTATAGATCGTTGATTTTTATGACATTAGGGTCGTAAGGGCGATGATGGGCGGCGTGAGAGTTTGTGATAGACGGCGAATTCGCCGTCTAATAATCTGTTAGCACTCTTGAGTGATTTGTTAAAATTAATACGGATGGAAAAAATGTCCAAATGGTCAAAATATTCAAGTAGACATGTGGAGTTACCGGGAGGATACGTTCAGCTTTTAGAGGAAGAAATTGAACACTTGGAATGCTTATTAGAACAATATGAATTTAGCAAAAAAGCTGATCATGAATGCTCAAGTAAAATTGAAAAGGAATTGCGAGAGGAGAATGAATTTTTGGCAAGGGAAATCAATAGCATAATCAAGAAAAGAGATAGGATGTATATTTTTTCTTGTATTGCTATTGTTATTATTTATCTTTTCAGATAGGGCAATAATTTTCACAATTATAATGTGTTGTATTTAAAACGACGAAGATAATATTTTCATGTAAAATCAAGGGAAAAGAATAGCAAAGATCTGCTAATAAGGTGCCACTGTCGCGGCTGGGCCGGCTTGCACTTCGCTCCAGCCGCCCTAAAGCTTAACGTTATGCATATAAAGCGAGAGTGAAGTGGAAAATATCACGCTACATTCAATAGATAGGGCATCTGAAGAGGCAGTCAATCTCTGGGCTCTCGCAAGTAGTCAGTACCCATTAAAGAACCGACTTATTCAGGATTACGCGAATACAACAATTATTGAAGTTGTCAGCTCTTTTGCATTAAATGCTCGCCGAGCCATGGAGGTTCTTCCGCCAAAAGTTAAATATCCGCTAAATACCGCTCGTTGGAAGTGGGTGTCGTCTAGCAAGGGTGAGAAGGTAGCGGATTTGTGGGATGCTTTAAACAGAATAATTCATGCTCGTAAGCTATATGTCGGTTTTGAAAATTTGCCTAGAGATGTCTCTGTTATTGATGGTGGCGCTATAATAGTTCCTTACATTCAAGCGGAAACGGACCGAAAGGAACTGTCTTTCATTGATCCGTTTTCCTTGTCGCATGCATACTTATACGGTGCACTGCCTGCGCTGATTGAGGCAAAAAAATCAACCTTAAGGAGGTGAACTAAATGCATAACAATGCCATTAAATTCGCATCCTTCGGTCGCCGGACGCTCGTTTCTCGCGCCGTTTATGGCGGGCGTTAACGCTAAACTAGAAAAGGATATAAAAATGAAAAAAACTATGGTTTTATTTTTTCTTACTTTCACTTCGCTACAAAGTATTTACGCTCAAGATTGGCATCCGGGAAAAATGGGGGAAGATGCACCTAGCGGTAAAGTGGTAAAAATCCCAAGTAGTGATATTCAAATGCGAGGAGTAATTTATTACCCCAAAGCCACAAAAGAAAATGAAAAATTTCCAGCTGTTATTATTGTTCATGGTTGGACGCCTTATGGTGCCCGTGCGGGTGAGCCTTATACATATGTTGCAAAAGAGTATTCTGAAAATGGGTTTATAGCTATGGCTATGACATTAAGGGGCTGGCCAGAATCAGGTGGTAAAGATGATTGCGGCTTAAAACAACCTCGTGATATTGCAAGAGCTGCAGAGTGGCTATCTAAGCAGCCTCAAGTTGATTCAAATCGAATTGGACTAATGGGGCAATCGTTAGGCGGTCAAGTTGTACTCTCTGCTGCAGCCTTAACAAAAACCGTCAAAGCAACTGCCGCATATTTTCCCATCACTGATTTTAGACTGTGGGGCGTCACTACTGGCCTTCCGCAACCTGTTCTTGATGACTATATATATGGTATGTGCGCACAAAATGGCACTCCAGAAGATAGGTCTCCACTATATACCTCTCAAAAAATCCATGGGGCTGTGTTATTGCTGCATGGAGATAAAGACACAAATGTATTAATTGCACACAGCAAGTTAATGCAACAAAAAATGTTAGAGTCAAAACAAGATGTAACGCTGTATGTTGCAAATGGTGGCGGTCACGGCGCTGGTGGTAACGGATGGGAAAATCATAATAAAATTGTTTTTGATTTTTTAAATAAAAAATTGTAATCAAGTTAACAAGTCGTTCCAGCTCGTAGGTTGGGCACTAATGCCCAATATTCAAACTCATTTAACCCTCAAAAATATTTAGCCTGAGAGGCGCAGTATTTTCTAAACGCGTAAGCTGGGTTGGAGGGGAGAGAACTCCTATATTTCTTCTGTGCACGGAGAAAATCCATTTTGCAGAGTAAATCTTTTATTTGCTGTGTGTTAACCGATAGCTGGAGTTTGATTTCGTTACACTTCCGTATAATTTCACGTTAAACTCTGAAAGAGAAATAGATGATAAATACGAAAAAATTTCTTCAAATATTATGGATATTGGGATCAGGGCTAATAGTTATTGCCTGCAATACCAAGGTGAAAGAGCCATCTACTAATATCTTTGCAGGTTTACACTACGCCCCCACTATCTTCGACAATCCCATTATTAAATACGATACACAAGACCCAACAAATAAGGTTGGCGATATTATTTATACGGCTGATCCTGCCGCCATGACTGCAGATAACCGCGTTTATTTGTATACCGGGCATGACGAACAAGCTTTGGGCGTGAAAGATTATCGTATGTATGACTACCGCTTATGGACAAGCACCGACATGATTAGCTCGGAAAATAAAGGCATCGTTCTTCGATACTCCGATTTTCCCTGGGCACGAGGTGATAAAAAAACAGGTAATGCCTAAGCAGGCCATGTGACACATAAAAAAGATAAGTCAGGCAAGTCACGTTATTATTTTTACGTAACGCTGGAGGGAGGGCAGCCCGAGTTTGGTTTTGCTGTCGGTGTTGCGGTATCGGAGAGCCCCGAGGGGCCATTTAACGATCCGCGCGGAATGCCGATGATTCTTTTAGAGGATACTGCAAAGTACCAGAAGCATTCATGGCGAAATATTGATCCTGCGGTATTTGTTGACGATGATGGTCGCGCTTATCTTTATTGGGGGAACAAACAGTTGTGGTGGGTTGAACTTGAAAGCGATTTAATTCACTTAAAAGGCGAAAGTTATATCATAGATGTTAATGGAAAAATGCAAAACCGCGACACTCGGAATGTCAAAATAAATACAGTTGATACTTTGCCAAATTTTGAAGAAGCCCCTTATATTTCAAAACATAATGGCATGTATTATTTGGTATACGCGGCAGGATTTCCGGAAAGTCTCGCCTATGCGACCAGCACCTCAGCTACAGGCCCCTGGCAATATCGAGGTATTATTATGGACCCATTGCCCGGCACCTCTACGATACATCCAGCAATGTTCGATTTTAAAGGCAGTACTTACCTTGCATACCACAGTGCTGACCTGCCTGGTGGTGGAAGCTATAGACGAGCGACATGTGTAGATAAAATTTATTTTAATAGTGATGGAAGCATTAAAAAAATTGTGAAGACTGCTAAGTGATAACGAGTAACTCTTATAAAGCTTGGGGTGAGCTTTGGTACGCCATAAAATATGATAGGCGCTTCCATAAAGTTTGTTTTTCCCCGTTAACACGATGCTGCTGTCATTATCACGCCGTTTTATTCTTTATATGTATCACGGGGTATGCATGAAATATTAATTATTAATGCACGTCAACCTACAGAAGGAATATCATAAGGAAAATTAAATGCTCATATTGCTTCTTTTATATGTGAATGGCGGACCATTTACAGGAGCCGAAAGCTCTCGGTCTTTCGGTAGGACCTGCGCTTTATGGTGAATTTAACTACGATCCTGACTGGGAAGAAATAACGACTTTTGAGCCCCTTGCCACTAATGCCAGCTTCAGGTCATATCAAGATGTCTGGATGCATAACGAAACTAATTCTTTTGCTTACGACAATAGTGAATCATTAAAGATAGATAACAGTGCAAACCTTTACCTTTCATTATCACCGTCGGGGAATGTCTCCTCTTTGCGACTTGTGACCACTGAGGAAATGTCCAGTGTGATCCGCGAGACCGGCCTGGAATTTGTCAATCAGGCAGCGTCCGCTTATACCAAGCTGGCATTGCCGAGTTCACTTAAGCTCGAAGACTATACGATCAGCACTGTGGGATACCGCCTATGGAATATAGCCACGGGCGATCAACTGGGGGTCCACGCAAATATTACATCTCTCCAAGCTCTCCCAGTTCCTGAAATGCCAATTTGGGTGCTTATGTTGGGCGGCCTTTTCGCTGCTCGATTGGCGATATTCGGACGGCGTCGCACTAGCAATATTTAAACGATTTGGGCGTTACACCAAAGTTGTAGGCATATGCCTAAGCTCGCACCGATCTGCAGAAGAAGAAATCATTCCTAGCGGATCGGTGGTTGCTCTGTAGCCAGTCCCGGGTTCCTGCGAAGGGTTTGGAGCGAATTGACGGCAATTTTAATGGTTCTCTCAGAGCTAAGGCTGTTTACTCAATCCGACTCAAACCTTATCAGGCACTTACAAATTCAATCCAGGTTTTAGCCGATAGCATGTCGGCGTTATTTACATCCCGCTTGCTCTATCAGCCAGAAAATTGTTTATTATCAATTGTTTACGATTGTGGTTCAGATTTTGCTATGTGGTTATCTTGCCGTATCACCTGCGGCTTCATTCAAGCCCTCCAGGAGCAAATACAATGATCACTAAGCGCATAATCAGTATTTTAGCTGTCGCTTTTTTAAGTGCGGGCGCCCATGCAGGCGTTATTTTTCAGGACAACTTTGACTCACAAACCGCCGTCCTCAACACCGATCTCGACAGCAATTGGTCCGTTACTGATGGCACTGTGGATGTAGTGAGTACTGGCACCTATGGCCTCACCTGTGTTGGCGGCGTGGGTAAATGTGTAGATTTAGATGGCACTAGCGGTAACGCGGGCAAATTATCTAGCCGCTTGCTGAACATTGACGCAGGCAATTACACCCTAAGTTTTGATATATCTGGCAACCAACGCGGTTCAGCGGCGGATTCCATGCAGATGACCCTGGGAGGCTTTCTCAATCAATCGTTTAATCTTGCCTCCTCAGCCCCTTGGGTCACCCAAACGTTTAATTTTACGGTTGCGGGCAGCACCTCCAACTACATCGTCTTCAACCATACCGGTGGCGATAATATCGGTATCATGCTTGATAACGTTTCCTTAATTAAAAACAGTGTTCCAGAGCCAGCCTCGGCAATTCTGTTGGCTTTAGGTTTATTGGGTTTAGGTCTTTCCCGTCGCAAATTGGCTAACTAAGTTTCGGCAGGTTCAAAATAAAAACGGCTCTTCGGAGCCGTTTTTTTTTGCAAGACGATTTTAATTTTCCAACCAAACTGTATTTTTTATCCGCAGATATAGGCTTTCCTAAGTCAAAATTGGGTAGTTTTTTATTTGCCCATATATGTTCCAGTCTTGTAGGGCGGGTTGCTAACAGTGCTGTTAGATTCAGGGATATAGGTAAGGCTGCCCTATATCGCGAGCTTTCTATAACGCATCACTCAATTTTCAGCATGCGCTCACAGTGTCCTCTAACGATAGGAGCAAAGACATTGTGAAATTTAAAAAGGCATCTAGCTAGAGCTGGTTTGTTAAAGCTCTGGATGCCCACATCGGCAAACATCGATAAGAGTATTTAAAAATTTATTACTCGTTCACTCGGCTGGTTTTATTTCTCCTTTCGTCAACCAGGTTTTAGCGATATTAAAAGACTGCTCCAATTCATCTAATGCCAATTTAGCACCTCGGCGGCCACCTTTTAAAAGAATTTTTTCTGCCTGTCGGTGGAGGTCTTCGGTTATTTTTTGTGGCGGGTACGGAAATTCCTGGCGCAGGCTAACAATGGCCGCGCCCAAGGTAATTGCCGCCAGTGCCGATGGGTCGAATAAAGGCACGCGTGGCTGCAGTTCGCGTGTTAAGTCAATAAGCGGATCCCAAGGATCTATCCAGGGTATTAATTCTGGGAATACACGTGGCAGCCAATCTAAAATAAAAATTAAGCTCTGACATTGGGATACGCGTTTACCGAATACATCGCGTGCATGTACACCGATGGAATAAAATACATTGGTAGGAATTTTTTCAAATGCCACTGCCGGGTCCGTTAATGCAGCTTCCATAATGCGGTCGCTATAAATCAACTCCCACCAGACTTTGCGGTTAAAACAGGTTTGTAATGTCTCAGGTGCAAGCCAAACGCCGATATTTGTAAAATAATTTTTAATGCGATTTAGTGCAGCCATGCCAGAGGCGGAACTTAAAAAGCCATTATGTTTACTGGCATCTTCACCTGCATGAAAGTCGCCGTTAAGCATGTCAAACTGGTCAAAACCGCCGCCCTCAACAACTCCGATTAAATTCACATTAATAAAATGATGCCAAGTAGAATCGCAGGAAATGCGGCCTATTCCGGCCAGATGTCCATCGTAGGCGCTTATGATCGGAAAGCTGTGTGCGACAGTTGCTTGTTTGCTGCCATTTTTATCGGCTCTATTGCCTGCAGGTACGTGGCCGGTGGCAATAATCTCTGGCGCTACACGAAAGCCGCCTATCTTGGCCTCGGGATATTCGTTACTGCCGTCGATATACTGTACCAATAAATCGTCTGGTACACGGCACTCGCCCTCGTGAGGGTGATCAGGCAATACATTAATAATGCCATTTTTACCGCACAATAAAGGGTGTGGGTAAGTGGCCTGGGTATAGCGGCCCAATCGAGTGCGATATAATTTAGGTTGAATAATTTGTGGAATATCGTCGCTTTGATCGCTAAATTGCGTGCCCGTATCACTACCGACTAAATTAGTGTCGTTGCGTTTAGGGCCGGTCATGCTCACCTCGTCCTCTCCAGAGCCGGGCTGAAAAAAACTACTCCAATGCCGCATTGAGCGCACACGTGCCACATTACCGCATAATCCCGCACCTAAGCTGCCGTGGTCGCCGGTGGCAAAAACTCCACCGCCGAGGCGCATAAATTCATCGATTTTAATTAATTCGTTATTGCTAAGGCTGTTGGCTGGGTATTGGCCGCGATTGCTGTTGCGATGAGAATAACTGGAGAAATAAAAGTTTGTCTCAACTCCAAACAGCCAGACTTCATCGTAATCCGCAGGAGAAAAATGCGTATGCTCGTCAAAACGAAATCCCTTAATACTTTTTACGATACCTGGCGCGCCAACTTTTACTGCCGCATCACCGACATCCGAGCGTAAATGAGCAAGACTTAGGGCAAAATTAACTCGAGAGGGGGCGTCGTTTTGCAAAATATCCACCAGTGTACTCAGTCCAAAATCACCCTGGCCAAAATCCAAGCCACCATCAGTCACCAATAAAACACGAACTGTACAGCGGCTCCACCAGGGATAAATAAGGCGTGGATCTTTAATAAAATCCAAGCGCCGCTGGTGGTTGATTTCCCACAGCCGCTGATTGCTGGGATTCGTTGGGACTGGCGTAGGGGGCAATTTAGGTGCGTTAATCACTGCATTTAATTTGCTGTTTGTAGTAACCATAAAAATGCTCCAATACAAGCGCCGACTTAAAAACGGGCGAGCGGCCAATTCCCGGAATTTGGCATGTGCCGAATACGCAGATGATTATTCGGCTCGTTGATTAATAAATCTGTGAGATATTCACCTGATCCTAAGAGAGTGTTTTTAGAGCATCATTCGTTACCTATCGGTAAATAAAATTCTGTGCTGCTAACTATTTTGCACTCTAGAGACTAGATGAATTTAAACTGATCGCGGAGCACTTAATGCAAATAGAATTTTTGCTAATTAAAGACAAAAAAATCGCTGCCAGGCATGTTCTAAAATTGCGCTTTGAAGTAGTCCCAAGCGTTGAAGATAAATTGAGCTATCGATTGAATATTTCCCGCTACAGATGGCGATAGTCTGTAAATTGCAATTATTGGCTACTACTTGTTTTTCTCTTCTTACTCTATGGGCGTAGCGCTGAGCCATCTAAGGAACTTGTTCAGCCTTAGCCAAGTCGGTTGCCTTTGGTGGCCTTTTATGGTGATTGCAGTTTTCTTTTAATGGCTAAAATTCGCAGCCCAGATTAAAATATTTTTTGTGCAGCAGCTAAGGCTCGCAAGTTGGATTATTCGGCGCGCTCGAGGCTTAAAAAAACTTGGCTTGATTCCAATTCTTCAACGCAACACAAAATAGCCGCGGTTTAGTGCGGTGTTTTATTTCTTCATACACAACTGGAGCTTCCTATGAAAATATTAATTATTGATGCACGCCAACCTATAGAAGGAATGTCAGAAGGAAAGTTGAATGCTCACATTGCTTCGTTTATTTGTGAGCACCTTAAAACTCGGGGCCACGATATACGTACAACGGAGATTGTTGAAGGCTATAAAGTTGAAGAGGAGGTAGAGAAGCACCTCTGGGCAGATATTATTATTACTCAGTCTCCGGTGTATTGGTTTGGTAATCCTTGGCCTTATAAGAAATACGTAGACGAAGTGTTTAATGCCGGGTTACTAAACCTAAGAATGGCTGCTAACGATGGCCGTAGCCGGAATGATCCGAACAAACAGTACGGGACTGGGGGATTAATGCAAGGGAAAAAATATATGCTGTCATTAACCTGGAATGCTCCTAAAGCTGCTTTTAATGATCAAAATCAGTATTTATTTGTAGGCAAGTCGGTCGATGATGTCTTTGTATTTAATACCGCGAATTATAAATTCTGCGGAGTTGATATTTTGCCGTCGTTTTCATTTCATGATGTGCTCAAGGTTGGTCTCACAGATGCTGACATGGAACTTCTACGATCACACTTAGATACATATATTAGCGCGTAGGCGTATGTAGGTGCGTCACAATGGAAGCGATGGCGCACCAAATGTGCTTTGTATACATTGAACCGAGTTACGCTTTCACACTTACATAAATATGCTTCATGCTCGGCGCTATAATTTAAGGAATAACTATGAGTGCCATCCTTAATTATTTAAAGTGCCGCTGTCTGGAATTAAAAAAATGCCATTATCCTATGTTTTATTAATTTTATTATTGTTCTGCTCATCTGTATCTTTTGCTTTGGAGCCGAAAGTTGTCTCCTTTCCCAATGGAAATTTAACTCTTCGTGGAGAACTCTTTCTGCCTGCGGGGGACGGGCCATTTCCTATAGTTTTATATAATCATGGAAGTGCTCCTAAAATGTGGAATAGCGAAGCTAGCGCTGCCATTGCGCCGATGTTTGTATCAAAAGGCTGGGGTTTTTTTATGCCTTACCGTCGAGGTCAGGGTCTTAGTGAAGATCAAGGGGACTATATTATGGATAAAATCCAAGCAGCCAGATGGTGGTTATTTGAAAGCTCCACAAACATTATGGTTGAACTGCTTAAAACCGATCATTTTAGCGATCAAATGGCTGCATTAAATTGGCTTAAGAGCCAAGACTTTGCTCAAAAAGAACGAATAGCTGCTATGGGTAATTCGTTCGGTGGGATACAGGTTGCTCTTGGTATGGCAACAAATTTGTATTGCGCGGGTGTAGATGCGGCGGGTGCGGCTGAAAGCTGGAACGATTCTGTCGCTTTACAGCTCTTAATGAAGACTTCAGTTAAAAAATCCAAAAATCCGATTTTCTTTTTTCAGGCAGAAAATGATTATGATATATCTCCGAGCAAAGAACTATTTTCTGAGATGGTCGGTAGTATTAAAAAGTCAAAACTAAAAATATACCCTAGTTATGGAGCGTCTCATAAAGAAGGCCATAGTTTTGCGTATAGAGGGACCTCTATTTGGTTTAATGATGTATATTCGTTTCTGGCAGAAAATTGCCCCGCGCAGAATCCGAATTAATGAAAAACTCAGCCAAATCTAATACAAAACGAGGTCAGTCATTAGGTTTGACTGAACGCTATCGAATATGGATGTAGATTTCTCAGTTACACCGTAACGCAATTACCGAGCCCGCTCGTTGATCAAAGCACTTTGCTGCTAAAGGCAGCGTATGCATTGTGCTATAACTTAATAAGTGAAATTTGTTCTTTTTTAAAGCGAACCGATATTAAAACCAGATAAATGATAGGCCGCCTACTTCTATACTTTGATCCATATACCAATGGATCAAAGCTCTCCAATGATACAAAATATACTGGCACCCTCGCGATACCTGAATGCTGCGAAGTTCGTGTTGGTAATAACGACGATTCTGGCGTTGGTTGCGTTTCCTTATATTCCTCAAAAAACCTTGGAAATTTTCCCTAGCGCTAAAATCTGGTGGGGCGGTTTTAGCGATGCTGACTCCGGCGGCAATACTCGGTATGAATACAAAAACGACATGCACTCTGCTATTGAATGCCTCATTGGCGATGTAGGTTCATTCAATATGTGCGGTAACGGTGTTGTATTTATTGATAATAAAAAGATTACCTATGAAAACCTGCTCGCCGATTTAGCCCTTGCAACTAAAATTTCACGTCAAATGTCCATGGATCTGAGTGGTTATTCGGGGCTTTGGGTTGATATCGATTACCGGGGACCGGCTAACTACATTCATTTGTCATTGCAAAACCACGAGCCTGCTCTGGATTTACCGAGCGCTGGACGCCAATTTCGACCAGAAAGTGTAGGCATTTCAACTGCAGAACTTCATGAACCCGTATTCGTTCGCCTAAAAGAGTTCAAGGCAAGCGATTGGTGGGTTAGTCAATTTGCTCTTCATCGCACGCAGTCTGATACGCGCTTCGACAGAATACGGGCGATTAATGTTGAAATTAAAGAGCAGGCGCCTCACAGCCTGCATTATCTCGAAATAAAGTCAATTAAATTTGTAGGCGAATGGATTAGTAAAGAAAATTTTTACTTCATAATCGCTGTTGCTTTTGCTGTTTTGCTTAGCTTGGAAGGTGCGTTTCGTGTTTATATTCTTTACAACAGGCATCGCGCAGCGCAAAAAAAATTGGACTTACTCAGTGAGCATAATCAGAATTTACGTTCTGTAGCTTTCAAAGACGAACTGACACAACTACTTAATCGACGTGCGATACACGAAATTGTTAGTAAAAGCCTGGATTTAAAGAATCAAAAAGGCCTTGCCATTATTGTTATTGATATCGACTACTTCAAGAAATTTAATGATACATATGGGCACGCGCTCGGAGATAAAGTCCTCGTTCAAGTTGCGCAATCATTAAAGCAAGCATCGCGCGATTACGATCAAATCGCGCGATGGGGCGGTGAAGAATTTGTAATTGTGACCCGCGAAAGTCTCCCAGAAAACTTATTCGCCTACGCTGAAAAATTACGAGAAAAAGTTGCCTCAAATCCGATATTCACAGACGGCAATACCGATCCAATTTTTGTTACCATCAGTATTGGGCTTACTCAGAGTGGTGTTGAAGAAAGTTTCGATATTGCACTTGATCGCGCCGACAAGGCTCTGTATCAATCAAAACAAAAAGGAAGGAATCGCTGCACCTTATTTTAACGTAATGCAGACTTTTGAATTTGCAAGAAATGGCAAGCCTTTACCTTAGGTGATTGCACTTATTGATTTTGAAAATAGGCCTATTTGTATTTTCATGCAGGTATAATTGAATTTAATTATCAATCGCTGTTTGAATAAAAACTTCAGAAAAATCTCACTTCCAGTAGCGCTAAACTTTACAGAAATGCCCATTTATTGGGCGTAATTCCAAAGCGGATTCTTGGTTGCTCTCGATCTTATTGCAAATAAATCATTCTGTGAAAAGTAATTTACTTCAAAAACGGCCAACCCTGCGCATCCCACGCTAAATTTGCCACTTTTAAAACTGCGTCGCCATTATTATTGGCATCGTATACGTGGTAGGTGATGATGTATTTGCCGTTGTAAAAATGAATATCCTGGCCGCCTGGGCCGATCCAGCGACCATCGTTGCCTTTTACCAGACTCAACCCACCTTGCAGCATATCCACACCGTTTTTATCCACATAGGGCCCGGTAATTTGGGGCGAGCGGCCGACCATGATGCGATAGGTGCTGTCTACTCCGACGCAGCAGGCGCCTACGGAAACAAATAAATAATAATAACCATTTTGATAAATTATATTCGGCGCTTCGATTCCGCCGCCGCGCCGCGCCAATGAATAAAGTTGACCGGTGGGTTTCATAGTGGTGGGATTAATACGGGTTAATTTAATGCCGCTATTCCATGAACCTAATACGAGCCAGGGGCTACCCTGCGGGTCAATAAATAAATTGGGGTCGATGGCGTTGTAATCGCTGGCGGTGGTTGTATTAATTACTAATCCATCATCTCGCCAATCACCAGCATTAATACTGGACGCGGAGGTTAAGCCTATTGCCGATTGCCGTGAACCAAAAGTGGAAATTGAATAATACAGCCAGGTTCGGTTATTAAAGCGGTGAACATCCGGCGCCCATAGATCGCGACTTGCCTGATTGGGTACGTAGGTGGCCCACCAATTTAATTTATTTTCAAGCACTGACGGCAGCGGGTTCCATTGGTGACCATCGTCCGAGCGCTTGCCGTAAATACCTAGCCCAGTTTGAAAGATCCACCAGATACCGTTTTCTTCGATAATTGTTGGATCGTGTGTGCCTAAATTGCCGGCTAAATTCCATTGGGCACCATCATTTTCATTCGTGGATATACCTGATGAAGAGCTGGAGCTGCTAGATGAACTGCTTGAGCTGGACGTTGAACTCGAACTACTTGAAGAAGAGCTTGAACTACTTGAGGATGAACTCGAGCTGGCAGAGCTTGAGCTTGTAGACGACGAGCTGCCGGATGCGCTTGTATTATCAGTGCCGCTACACGCACACAAGAGCAACAAAAATCCCGTCAATAATAGTTTATTCATAAATTCCAAAAAGCTCGAGCAGCGTAGCCTGTATACGATGAGTGTAACTGATCGACGCGCGTCCATCGTATATAACCAATCACAGTTTTTTTGGGCCTGGTCGTGTTTTAAAAGAATGATTTGTTTAAAAGGTATAAGCGATTTAGAGCCTAGTCTTTGATGCACTGTTGGTGGGATTAGCGCCACGCATTAAGCTAATGTCCGATTAAAACTAAGGCTTAACTTTTGACGCTGATTTAGAATAAAACGATCCTTCGGTTAAGAATTTTCCTTCTATGATTAAATCAGAAATGGCGAATTTGATATTCAGATTGGTTGATTGGAGGTTTTATGCGTGTTGTAGCATTGGTTGCGGGCGGCCTGACGTTTTTTGCAGCAGTCAGCTATTTTTTACATGAGCGCGCCACCGGCGATGTAAAGCCTGCCAATCAAATGACCACCGCTGTATTTAATGCTAGCGATGAGCTAAAAAAAAAGTTGATTTAAATTCTGCACCAGCTTTCACAGTTACGCGCTCCACTGCTTCTGCAAACATAACGGCGGCCCACTCGGGCGCGGTTGATGACGGATTAATTCCCATACCACAACCCTTAGCTCAAGTGCCCTGGACAGGGCCTGAGCGTGTTGTGCTTTGGCAAAATAAAATTCCGCCAAATACTCTGCAGCAAGATGGTATAGAACAAATCATCGTGCAATTGGATCCGCAGCATCTTGCCTCGCTACATCCTGGCCAGACATTAATTTTGCCGCTGCCTGATGGCGCCCCAGAGGTGCAGGCATTAATTACCGATACATTTAACGATGCCACTGGAACACATAATTGGCGGGCTGAAATACAAAATGGTTTAGCCAATGCTTCGGTATTCATCACCCAAGGCAGCACGCAAACACATATCGCAATATTTACCGAACAAGGCAGCTACACACTGATTGCCGACAACAAAACCGGTAAGGCTACGCTTGTGGATGAGGGCAAATTAATTGCCCGCCAAGCACTGGTTGACGATGGCGTGGTGTTGCAAGCGCATCCTGAAACGACACCGCCGCTGACACCTTAATAGCCGTAAATTCGCTAAATATGGGAATTTATTAGCGTGAAAAATTAATTGACTCTGCGGCAGTTTTTATTTGCGAAATAATTTATGTGCGCAAGACATATGAGAAGCTTAAGTTTTATGTAGTAAAAATAATTGGTAGCTGAGCGTTAAAAAAATTGTGGCTTTTATGTCGTTAAATTTTTGGATGTGGTTATGATAAAACCTTTAGTTTTCGCAACTGTAATGCTATTCGCTGCATTGGCTAATACACCCGCTTGGGCGGTTAAAACAGTTGATATTTTAGTACTTTATAATTCCAGCGCGCAGGCTCAGCGCAATGGCGCTGATATTAACGCGCGGATTGCTGCGTATGTGGCCTACGCGAATCAAGCTTACGCCAGCGGCAATGTTGATATGCAATTGCGTTTGGTGGGCGCGCAAAAATTAGACTTGCCTCTGGCAAATGTTTCAGAGGCAAATTTGAATGCGCTACGCCAAAATGCCACTGTTGCGCAATTGCGCAGGCAATATGGTGCCGACATAGTTTCTTATTTAACGCTCAGCCAAAGCGTTTCAGGCGGAAGTATTTGCGGCATTGGTTATATTCCTGCCGGGAGTGCAAGTACTGGAACCTTTTATACTGATTCAGCTAGCTTAGCGTTTAATTTGGTGGGTATTGATTGTAATTTAAATGTGCTAACCCACGAAGTTGGACACAATATGGGGCTTGGGCATTCGTACGTGCAAAATTCCCCTGGTGGCGTATTCAATTGGGGGCGCGGTTACGGCGTAATGGGATTATTTAGTACGGTAATGGCTTATCCACAATCCTACGGTACTACCAATCAATTACCGATGTTTTCCAATCCATTATTAAAAAGCTGTGCAGGCACTACCTGTGGTGTGGATCGCACGCGAACAGATGGTGCTGATTCCGCTGGAAGTTTAAATACACTGGCCACACAAATTAGCAATTTTATGCCGGCCATTGTGCCGCTGGTGGGCTCTAGCAGTTCATCGTCCAGTTCCACTTCCGCATCCAGTAGCGGCAGCAAACTCAGTTCAAGTAGTTCTTCAAGTTCTAGTTCAAGCAGTTCGAGTTCGTCTGGCCAAACAACGGCCGCCTGTAATCGCAGCTTACCTGCCGACACTCTGATTAAAAACGGTGAATTTATTGATTTAGCTGGCTGGAGTAGCGGATTAGGTGCAAGCACGCTCGTTGTTAAAGACGTGATAAATGGAAACTGTACAGACAAAGTGCTTAGCGTGATTAATCGCAAGTCCTATTTGGGCGATGCTTTTTATAGTCTCACTACACCTTTGGTCAGCGGTACTAAATACCGTTTAACCGCTCGCGCCAGTGTGCGAAACAGTACGCGGGATAATTTGCGCGTGGCCTTGGCCGTAAGCAGCAGTACTAATAAACAAATATATGAATTACCAATGGTATCGCTAACGCCGAATGAATTTTCCTCTTACAGTGCTGAGTTTGTGGCGCCTGTGAATGGAATAAACGGCGTGTTAATGTTTGGCCCGCAGGCTGGTGTCGATGTTTTATTGGATGGAGTCGTTTTAACCAAAGTCATTGCAACAACAGTTGTTACTACCAATACAACTTTGGTAAATGAAGGATTTGAATCCAGCAGCAACGGCTGGTCAGCTATTTTTGGCGGTGTGGCGGGTATTGTTAATACAGCTGCTGCTGAAGGTAAATACAGTTTACGCATTAGCCAGCGCAGCAGCATAAATTCAGGCGCCGCTGTACAATTAGGAGCACAGTTGCTGGCCGGGAAAAATTATAATTTGAGTGCAAAACTACGTGTGGGCGGGGCTGCAAGCGGCTCGGCCAATGTACAAATTTGGCTGGCGTTTAATGACAGCCGCGGTGCGCAAAAAATTAGTTTGGGTGCAGGCACGATACCGCTGAATACTTGGGCAGGTTTAAATGCTACATTTAATGCGTATGCCGTTGGTGCTATGACTAACGCTCAAATTATGTTTGTAGGACCTGCGGCTGGCCAAGATGTGTATTTAGATTCGGTAAAATTAAATAGTGTTAATTAGTGCAGTTGTTTGATTTTTATTCCATTGGAGGCGGCTCAGTTTTTTATTGAGACGCCTTTTTTTCAAAAAGCTATTTGACTATAGACAGTCTAAAAATAATTTTTGGAAAATTTTGAGAGCGGTCTTTATCAATTCGCATCAATTAGAAAAAAGTTATTCTTTCGACCGTAATGCCTAACGAGTAATTTATCATTGATAATCGTCTGTATATTCCTGAGATATTGTTCGTTAGATATCTGGCTTTAAGAAAGGGTTTTTTTGGAATTCGTAAATTTCCCTAATACGTTTTTATAAATAATAAATTTCTGTATATCGGTTTGCCCTGGTTATACCTTTTCATACATCAAAGGGTGTGGCCAGTTGTGTTAGACTGCGAACAGTCGCGAACAGTATTTATCGGTCATCATTTCGTGTACTTTTCTTGAGGTTTGCTCGAAATTGGAGCGTTTCTTCGGTACAAATTGGTGCGTTCGATTTATTATCTAAGTGTTTTTGGAGTTTTTATGCAACAGCTAACGCCTGCGGGCCAAAATCTTGTCAATTCTTTATCTCAACGCTATAACTTAAGCGTTGATGCAGTCATTCATATGTTGGTAGCGGTAAATAATGGCGGTGGCACAATGGCACAATTTTATTGCCAAGAGTTGGGCGGCGGTGGCCAGTGGATGCAAGGCGGTATGACGATGGTGGGTGACATGTTTAATACTGGGCTGAAATCTACAGTAGATAATTTATGCAATGATTTATCAAACGCTTTGGCAACCACACAAATATTTCCGGTTATTCCAGCCGGGACTGCTGGCAGTAATAATTGGTGGCCTACGGGTTTGGGCGTGCCGTTTAGTAGCGGTGCGCAGAACAATAGCCGCTATGCACTGTTCCCTCAGCGTTTAGCTGTGGAAAATAATGGCCAGGTTACTGTTTACGATACGTTGGATCACTCTATTAGCGGTGTGAGCCAACAACAAGGCAGTAATAGTTCGCTGACATTTAACAGCCAATACGGCACTGTGCCGGTTTCCAGCTTGCCGGTTATTTCCAGTGAATCGTCTTCTCGCCCTGAGGCAGTGAACGCTAACTTTTAATTTCCTATATTTAGCTTCCAATACATTAAATTCCACCGTCCAAAAATTTCTGTTGTCTCATTTATGATTTTTCATTTTGGACACTTAAGAAATTATTGGGCGGTGGATTTTTTAGTAGATGACAAAGGCTTTGCATGTGGAGATTATTGATAGCCGGCTTTAATTTTAATTCTCGGTGCGCATTTATAATCGAAAGCGATAATGGCCTGTGATTGTGTAGCTAAATAGGGAATCATCCTCAACGGGGCCTGCACCTATATTATGCATCACGTTTGGCCGCTGAGTGCCTGGCACAAGTTGATCCGAAACCAGGCCTATGTGCGGTAAATTGCCGGGCAATAACCAAGTAACTAAATCACCAGGTTTATAATCTGTGGCGTTTTTGGAAACCGGCAGCGCTGCATGGTGCCGCTCAAAAAAGCGCTGTAAATTAGGCACTCGCCGATGGTCGATATTGCTATCGGGTTTTTTTAACTGCCATAGCTTGGGATACAGAGGAAAATGGCCACTTATATCCTCATGCACGAGCACTTGCAAATCAATATTAATCGCTCGGTAGGCGCGAATAATTAAATCTGAACACACCCCTAAATTATCCGCTACATCTCCGTTGGGGTAGGCGATAACGCGATAAGTGCCGTCGTAAAATTCTCTTTTTTGCGTACGCGCCCGGGCAGCATTTATTAAACTCTGCGCTGTGTTTTGTGTTGATAGGTGCACAGTGTGAGCAGTATCCCCAGCACACAAATCGCACGTGTAAATCCATAGCATCAGGCCTAGCGCAAATAGCATTTTATTCATAAAGTAATTTCTCTGCGCTTAAGCTTTGTGTTTATGGCTATGTTAGGGAGAGCCTTATACAGACACAATCTAAAATCCAATCATACAGATAAAAGCTTAACCAAAGGCGCGTAAAAAGGCGATTTACAATTGCTAGGCGAGGGTAGCTCAAATACTTCGTTGAAATAATTTCTAAATTTTAAATTTTCGGCGTTAGTGTTCGCAGAGGCTGCAAGTGCTTATGTTATTGCTGGAAGCGGCATTCCAGGCCATAGAGCAGAGCGTCCCCACCTTTTGAGTGATAGTGAAACCGCAGCGCAAATACCAATGAAATGCCCGATTGGTTTCATCTGCGTCGAGCGTCAATTGTTGGTGACTGGCGCGGGCTTGCAGCTGTAGGTAATTCATTACTTTTTGGCCGATACCTTTCTTTTGCTGCTCGGGTAATAGAGCGATATCCAGCAGGTGCAGGGCAGTTGCGTCTGAACGCATTAATAGTCGCCCCACCCATTGGCCCTGTGCAGAAATTACGTAGGAATATCGGTGCCTC
>DATDJI010000020.1:0-36573 GCA_036520615.1 Cellvibrionaceae bacterium
AGTTCTAGCTCTTCAAGTAGTTCTAGCTCTTCAAGTAGTTCCAGCTCTTCAAGTAGTTCTAGCTCTTCGAGCAGTTCTAGCTCTTCAAGTAGTTCTGGCTCTTCGAGCAGTTCTAGTTCTTCAAGTAGTTCTGGCTCTTCGAGCAGTTCTAGTTCTTCAAGTAGTTCTAGTTCTTCAAGTAGTTCTAGCTCTTCAAGTAGTTCTAGCTCTTCAAGTAGTTCTAGCTCTTCGAGTAGTTCGAGTAGTTCTAGCTCTTCAAGCAGCGGAATTGTTCTACAAAAACCTGTGGTTGCGCTCGTTTATCCGGTTGAAAATGCCAACGTCGGCAGTGGCGTGATCGTGGATGTGGAAGTTGTAATTCAACTAACCGACGAAATTACAGAAGGGCCTCTATACGGCGGTAATGTTACTGTTGAAGATCAAGTGTTCAAACAAGACTCTGTTGATCCATTGTTATGGAAAGGTACGCTTACAGTTCCTAAAGGCGAGATTACTTTTGAAGTAATTGTAGAAACAGCTGATAAAACAATATTTACTAAAAACGTCACCTACTTTAATAAAAGCGGTGCGCTCAAACCTCTGGTCATGGGCGTAAGCCCTGGTAATTACATAATGACCTACGACCCTTTAGCCCATAGAATTGCCAAGATTAACCTGAGTAATTTCCTATGGAGCGATATCGTCAAGGATTCAAGGCTTGCCGGAACCGATATCCTATTCGACTTTAATTCGGGCTATCAGCATGCTTATACGACTATCGAGGGTAACGAGCCTAGTTCTCAACGGATAGTAGCAGCTGATATTGGAGCTGGCGGCCTTCCCATCGTATTCTTTGCGGGAACAGTAAGTCATCCCGTGAATATAACTTATGACTCGTCAAAAAGCCGTGTACTAGTGTTAACCAAAACCTCGACCAACCCAGATAAATTTAGTGCGATCGGTGTTCCCATAGGTACAGGCAAGGCGGAGGAGCCATTAACAGGTGGATTTAAGTATGGAAAATCAGAAGCTGATTCGTTTAGCCCGGCAACAAATACAGTGGCTTGGAATATACCACTGGAAACGACAAAAGGAACTTTTAAATCTTTTGCCTACTACCGCAACGGAAACACTTTTTTAATCGCCGATGAAAGGGTAATAAGCGGTGTTAAGCGTACGATAATTCAAGCTTTTCTTGAGGGTGCGGATGGTGTTGCTAAGCAGTTGTTTGAAGTTCCCGTAGGGCCGGATATTTCAAATATCACTGTTAACAATGGCAATAGTGCAGGCGCACCTGGAGGCCTTGCCTATGTGGCCGAAAATAAAAGCTCGCTTATAGGAGGTAAGCTTAAAGTTATAGATTTAAAAACAGGAGTAGTGAGCGATTTCGGAGAAATTCGAGGAAATACGACTATCGCGAGCTACTCAGAACTTCGAATAGATAACACCAATCAGAAGTTATATATAGGTGATGTTGTAGCTGACAGCGTTTATGAAGTTAATGTAGCTTCTAAAGTGATCCGCGAACTTCCATTGGCGCCAGCGATAGTTGATCAACCGCCACCTGTAGATGACTAATGTATTTAATGTAAGGCCGGCGGAAATGCCGGCTTTTTTTTTATTTGATGGCGCAAAAACTAACGATTTAATCTTTATATTTTTTTAGAATAACCTTCTAACTTTTGGTTACTTCGCCTTTTAACTACCGGCTGGTAGGCTGTGTTTAAATTTAAACACTTAGTTGTCTCTATGGATTCTTATTTACCTTTCTCACTAGCCGGATTACTTGTAGGTTTTGTCGTCGGTTTGACGGGAATTGGTGGCGGTTCTTTGATGACGCCTATTTTGCTGCATTTTGGTATCGCACCTACCAGCGCTGTCGGTACTGATTTACTGTATGCGGCAATTACTAAGGCTGGTGGCATTCACGTACACCATAAAAAGCATAATATCGACTGGGGCGTTACTGGCTGGCTCGCTGTAGGTTCTATACCCGCATCATTACTGACGTTATGGATTTTATCTGCCGGTTGGTTAGATACAGTTACGTTAAATAAAATAATCAAGGTGGGTTTGGGGTATGCCTTGGTGTTTACCGCTCTGGCAGTTTTATTTAAAACCTCGTTGGTTGCTTATGCTCATCGTAGAGATTGGTGGATTACACGTTTACAAGGTGCGCAGCAGCGTAATGCCACTATTGTTACCGGTGCTGTTTTAGGGGGAATAGTTACGATTACTTCCATCGGCGCAGGAGCTCTAGGAACAGTTGCTCTATTCGTACTTTACCCTATGCTGCCAACCGTACGCTTAGTAGGTACTGAAATAGCCCACGCTGTACCTTTAACTTTAGTAGCTGGACTTGGCCATGCGTCCGTCGGGCACGTGGATTGGACGCTGCTAGGATGTTTATTAATTGGCTCATTACCAGGTATTTATATCGGTAGTCATTTGGCCAATCGGGTAGCGGATCGTTATTTGCGTCCAGCGCTGTCTTGTATGTTAATTTATGTCGGATTAAAACTAGTTCTTTAAACGCTTTTTAGTAATTATTTTAATTTCTTTACGATTCGCGTGGTTTGTTAGAAAGTTGCAACTCGTTTTCTGCCAACAATAATTCATTTTTTTCAGGTGAGTCCAAAAATTCCTGCTGTGATATGTTGACCAATTTGTATGGGTAAATAATGGCTTATATTCATACTGAAACACATAGAGGTGGCCGTGCTGGTTGGTTGCGGGCGGCTGTGTTAGGTGCTAATGACGGCATTATTTCTTTGGCGTGTTTGATTATCGGTATGGCGGCGGGGCATGCGTCTACATCTTCAATAGTGCTTGCGGCTTTAGCTGGAGTATTTGCCGGGGCGCTTTCTATGGCTGCAGGCGAGTACGTGTCTGTGCAATCTCAGGCAGATTTAGAAGAAGCAGATATTCGTAAAGAAACTAAAGAATTAGCTGATGAACCGGCCCGCGAGCTACTGGAGCTTAAGGGAATTTATCGAGCTCGCGGCTTAAGCAGTGAGCTTGCTATGGAGGTTGCCAAGGCTTTGACTGCTCATAATGCGCTAGAAGCCCATCTGCGTGACGAGCTTGGTATCGTACAACAAACGCGTGCTGCACCGATTTTAGCGTCTTTAGCTTCAGCTTTGAGTTTTGTATTGGGTGCCGCTTTGCCCTGTATAAGCCTTTTATTTACAGCGAATTATTTATTACCTGTTGCGGCGGGGATAAGCCTTGTATGTTTATTTATATTGGGGGGCTGGGGCGCCCATATGGGAGGGGCACCTATAATTCCTGCGGCCAACCGCGTACTTATTCTCGGAGCAATTGCCATGGTTATCACCGCTGGAGCTGGTTTTTTATTAGGCAACTTTATTTAAATTTTTAGTATTTAAATTTTAGCTTTACAGTATTTCAACTAAGAGCTCAGCCGATTATTAATAAATAAAAAAGCCATCCATTTAAATAAATTAAACGACCGACTGAATTTACCAATAATTGCCTTCTAGAATTTAATCCGTAAGTGTTCCTTGGCGATAATCACTCAAAGCTTGATCAATTTCCTCACTGCTATTCATAACAAAAGGCCCATATTGCACTATAGGTTCTTTTAGTTTCGCTCCAGCGAGCACTAATAAACGAGTATTTTCTCCGCTGTTATTGTGAATAAGCAATTCACCGTCATCATTCAGCCGCGCTAATTGACGGGCTTTAATATTCACCGAACCTATAGTAATCACACCCTCATAAACATAAATTAAACCGGTAAATTGGCTTGGTAATGGGATCGCCAAATGTGTTTGTGGTTGTAGTTCAATATCCCAATAAATTGGTTGCGTGTCCGGTCGTTCGAAGGCGCCTTGAATTAATTGATCGGCTATCGGCAATTGACCAGCAATCGCAGTGATTTTATAGCCTACTCCATTAAATACTGGCACCGCGGCGGCGGGTAAATCTTGCCAAGCTGGCGGGTCCATTTTGTGTTTAGCCGGTAAATTTAGCCAAAGTTGAAAGCCGCGCATTTTACCTGCGGTTTGTTTAGGCATTTCGCTATGAACGATCCCCTTTGCAGCAGTCATCCACTGTACATCTCCATCGCTTAACAGACCTTGGTTGCCCAGGTGATCTTGGTGTTCCATTTTTCCCTGCAGCATATAAGTGACCGTTTCAAAGCCGCGATGCGGGTGCGGAGGAAAACCGCCGATGTAATCATCGGCGGATTCTGAACCGAACTCATCAAGCATTAAAAAAGGGTCAAAGCGATTTAAATTGCCGCCGCCAAATACTCGCAGCAATTTTACCCCGTCGCCGTCTGATGCTGGTTGTGCGGTGATAATTTCTACTACAGTGCGCTGACTCATGGTATTCCCCTTAACTTTCGTGCGAAGTTTTTATGCTGCTAAATTCTGGCTAAGTTGTGCTACTGCGTTTTGCCAACCGGCTTCTTTAAGATCAGGCTGATTAAGCCCCTCTGCAAAGGTAAAGCGCACGTCGGTTATGCCTAAAAGTCCAAAATAATGTGTAAGCAAAGGCACAATTGTATCTCTGGCTGAGCCTTGGTGAACGCCGCCGCGAGTGGTTTGGACAAATACTGGTTTGTTCGCGATTAGCCCTTCAGGCCCCTGTGCCGTGTAGCGAAATGTACTGCCTGCGCGGGCTAAATAATCCATCCAGGATTTTACTTGCGAAGGAATCGAGAAATTGTACATAGGAGCTGCGAGCACTAGGACATCAGCACTTTGCACCTCAGCAATGATTGCATCAGCAACAGCAACCTGGTGTTTTTGCTCGACAGTGCGATTTGCCGCTTCGGTGCCTAAGGCGGCAAAAAAACTGCCATCCAAATGTGGTAGCAGTGCGAGGTTGCGTTGGACTACTGTGGAGCCAGGCCAGCGTGCCACTAATCCCTCAATTACCAAATCATTTAAACGAGTGGATTGGCCTTGGGCGTTAAATACACTGCTATCGACACGTAGAATCTGTTTGCTCATGATGAATTCCTCAATGTGGGGGATGATGGAGTTATCATAGGTTTAATTAATTGATTTATTGATGCAATTTTGCGCTAATAAAGATCAAAAACATTGATGTATTGCCTATGCCAAGCAACAAACCCTTGTTACCCAAAATATCCTTAGAGCAATGGGCTGCATTTCGCGCCGTTGTAGAGGAAGGCAGTTTTGCCAAAGCCGCAGACAAACTAAATAAAAGCCAGTCGAGTATTAGTTACACCCTAGGTTTGCTTGCCCAACAGTTACCAGTGCCTGCGCTGCAGTTAAGTGGACGCAAGGCACAATTGACGGAGGCAGGGAGAGTGTTTTATCGACAGGCGTGCCAATTATTGGATGCTGCCTTGGCACTTGAAGCGGGAGCGACACGCTTGGCGCAGGGCTGGGAGGCGGAGGTGACGATAGCGCTGGACGCTTTAGTGCCAGTACAACCGGTTTTAGAAGCCTGCTGTATGTTGGCCCGGCAGAACCCTGCAACGCGGGTACGCTTATTGGAAACAAGTTTGTCAGGCACCGATGAAGCGCTGTTATCGCGCCAATGTCATTTAGCGATCATGCCCAAAGTGCCTCCGGGATTCTGGCCAATAGCCTTAGGCACGATTCGAATGCTACCGGTGGTAAGCCCGGATCACCCCTTAGCAAGTATTAAGGGGCCAGTTCACCAGGACCAACTGCGTGCACATCGCCAGATTGTACTGCGTGATACGGGGGTTAAACGCGAGCAAAACGCTGGTTGGTTAGGAGCGGAGCAGCGTTTGACGACTAGCCATTTCGCAACCAGTTGTGCAGCAGTCATAGCAGGTTTGGGGTTTGCATTTTTGCCTGAACACTTGATAGTTGATGCAGTTGAACAGCAGCAACTACAGGTTTTGTCGCTTGCGCAAAGCGAGCCGCGCGTTATTGGTCTTTCGATGGTGAAAACAGACGGTGATTTAGCGGGTAGAGCGGTTGAATTTTTAGCGGGAGTGCTGCCGAAAAAATTTATAGTAAGGCAGCTTGAATTGGGGACGTAAAAAAAGCGGCTTGAAGCCGCTTTTTTTATCAGACGTGTTTGCGACGCAATGCTGCAATACTTAATAAGCCGCAGCCGATCAGAATTATAAAATACAGTGACATAGGTAAATCTCCTTGGTGTCTATTTGGTGTGAATAGTATTTGCTGAATTTCCTTAAAAGAATAAACAGCTGCCTTAGATGGGTAGATCACCTGAGCTAATACTATTCCACTAAAAAAAATTCCTTTTAAATCAAAATATTAAATGTATTTTTCGTAGTTCAATATGAGGGTCTGTAAAAAAAACCGTCGGGATAATTTTGCGGCTTAAGGGCGCCGAGCCTTTAATCTGCTGCAGACCAGCATGAACTGAGCGAAAAGGCTTGTAAATCCGACCGACAGCATGAATTTTACTTACAAAGCTCAGTTTAATTCCAGGAAACCAGAGTACCGTTATCAAAAACGAAGCCAGATTTCGCCACTTGAGCTTGAATAAATAGGTTGGTTTTAGGGATTTGAGTGACCTCATGGATGGCCGATGCGGTGGCCTGCAGGGCTTTAGCCACCTGTTCGTGGCGGTAAAAACCGGGTACGACGAGGTTTACGAGCAAAGGATGGGAATTTAAAGGCTGAAATTGCACAGCCTGACCTCCGGTGGCGTAATGGCCAGGCGGCAGATAATTCCAGGTGGCGGTAACAAATTTCACTTCCAAGCCCAGCAACTTTGAAAAGCTTTGACTGATGCCTTCAAGTACCGTCGGCATGTCCACCGGTTCCTGTGGCGGTAATGAGGTGATATGGATAAAGGGCATAGCGACTCCTAGAATAGCGCGCAGCTGTTTGCCTGCGAAGCTGAAGGATGTGAAAAGGACGGTTTTGCTGTCGTGCAGGCCAACCGGCTTATATAAGTTGCCGCTAAGTGTAAATTGCTCGTCAGGGGGTATCTAGTTTTCTTTTGTTTTAAGGTTGTTTTAGCTTGAGTGTTAATCGACAAGCTAGACCAGCTCGGGTGTTTTCAAATTTATCATCATCAGCATATAAGTTGGTGCCTATGAACCTTTAAAAGCTTGAAGGTTCGGCTTTTAGCAACTTTGATTATTAACTTAATTTTTATTGTGAGGTTAGTACGCTGTGGTTTAGATATGGTTTACCGTTAAGGATGAGCCCAGGGTGAAAACAGCCTAGGCATATTGAGCTTAAGCGCAAAATCCAGAAATTGCCTATGGTAAAAAATTTGAGAAATAAATGCTTTAATTGAGGCGGAGCTTGAGCGGCATGGATGGAATTTCTGATGAGGAAAGGTTAGATATTCTTCTGAGCAAATAGATTAGGGCGAAGTTAATCACTTATTTCGAAAAATTGTGCGCAAGGCTAAAGGCTAACCCTAACCGAATAAATCTTAATTCGGAATGAAACAGGGAATATTTGCAAAACAATTTTACCGCGACGAACAGTTACTCGTATTAACAAACACCCCTCATAATTAATCCAACGAACGCAGTGCCTCCTAAGTATCTTCTTGCAAAGCCGGTTTTTTTCTCCACTGCGATACAAACAAACCCGCCAACAGCAAAATTCCCATAATTAAAATCGCCTGCCATCCAAATTGCGCGTATACCCAACCGGTCAAGCCGGAGACCAGGGTCACACTGGTGAATGTAATAAATTCGTTAATCGCCTGCAGACGGCTGCGCAGTGGAGCTTCCGAGATTAGGGTTAATAGTGTGCTGCCCCCCATATACATAAAATTCCAACCTACGCCCACCACAAATAACGCACAGTGAAAGGCGAGCAAACTGATACTGTTTAAGGCTACCGCGCAGCCGACGGCTAAAATCACCACGCCCGTCCAAGCGATAGCCGTAGCACCCCAGCGGGCGATCCATTTGCCAGTCATTAATGATGGAGCAAACATGCCGAGTAAGTGCCACTGAATCACACTGGCAGCATCACCAGCGTGAAAGCCGCAGCCAGCCATCGCAAGCGGGCTTGCCAACATGACCATCAGCATCAGGCAATAGCCCAGGGCGCAAAATAACATTGCCTGGATCGCGGTTTTTGGCAGCGGCCACCAAGTTACAGCGACCTTAGGGAAGGCCTGGCGGGCAGGCAGAGGAGTAAATAAAAACACGAGGATGGCCAGCAGGCACAGAATCATAGTTGCAACGTAAGCGCCGGTGTATTCCACGCTCAAGCTGTGCAGTAAATTTTTGCCGATGAGCGGCCCAATCAACGCCGCTGCGATACCACCGCTTAACACCCAGGCGATGGCCGTGCTCTTAAGAGGCCCCTCAACCGCATCGGCGGCGGCAAAGCGGTAATACAATGATGAAGCCTGGAAGATACCCATAGTGGCGCCCGCCAGACAAAATACGTAAAAATTTTTAAACCGTATGCTGTAGGTTGCCAAAGCGCAGCCCAACACACCTGTGATAGCGCCGGCTACAAATACGCCCCGGTAGCCTATGTGCGCAAGCAGTCTAGGCATAAACAACGTAAGTGCAGCAGTTGTGCCCATCATGCCTAAAAAAGGTAGCGTAGCGAGTTCAGAGCTGGGAGCGAGTTGTTTGCCGACGAGAGAATTAAATGCAATCCCGACGGCCGCTGCAGCCATAAATAGAAACTGCGCCATTCCCAAACAGATCGCGCTTAGGTGCATTGGTAAACTCCAAAAAAGTTAAAACTCTGCAAGGTTAAATCACGAAAGCGAGAGTTTGAGCTTTTTGCATTTTTTAAAAGATGCGAAACAGGAAACATAATTATCTTCTGAATGCATTATTTTGCGAATGAAGCATGAGTGCTGCTTAAGCAGGTATCTGCAAGATTGTCAGCTATAGGCCATGCTTTAGATAAATGCCGGGATAACTGAGGAGTTTGTGTGATAGTGCTGCGTGAATTAACAGCCATTGTGCTGTGGATAGTGTTTTTGGTTCTAGGCGCGAGCTGTATTTTTTTAGAGTTTAGCTGGCGCAACCTTATCATCGCCGCTTGCTGCTTCGCCGCCGCTTTTTTTATTTGGCCGAGCAAAAAGAAAGGCGAGCGCAGCGATGATTTTTGGTTTTTTGATGTGGCGGAAGTGTTAATTGAAGGGCCAATTTTAGTAATTGCGGCTCTTGCTAAATTAATGGATTAATCGCTTTAGCGCGCACATCCGTGTGTGCACCTAGTGGCTTTTTAATTAATTGAGATTTTGCAGCTGGCGGCGTGCTGCCTGGCCGATATCGCCCTGATCCTGCGCGGCGAATTCAAAATAGCGGCGGGCATTGGCGCGATCGCCATGCTCACGGCTCATATCCCCTAAATAATAAGCCGCAATGGGTGTGGGCAGCAGGTCCATACTGCGTTTAAAACTACGCTCGGCGGTATCGGCATAGCCGAGTTTTTTCTCGGTCATACCGTGGTATAAAAATCCCATGACGTAGCTTGGGTTTTCCTGGGTGGCGCGTCTGAATGCGTTGCTGGCGTTTACTGTGTCGTCTTTGGCCAGCAGGATGCGGCCTTTAGTAATGTGAAATTGCGCTTCGCGGCCCTGTTGCCCAATGGCTTTATTGACGAGGGATAGGCCTTCGTCGTACTGCTTATTTGCGGCGGCTTTTTGCGCATCTTGGTTAAGTTTATAAGCTGCAGCGTCGCGGCGGATTTGGCCCATGGCGCGCTCAAACTGGCTTTTGTTGCGCACGCCGCCTGGGTATTGGGCTAGTTTTTGGCGGTTTTTTTCCACCCGCTCTTGTGAGGGCGGGTGGCTGGCAAACAATGTACTTAAGCCGCCACTGGCCTGGCCTTTACTCAAGGCGACAAATTTTTCCTGTAGTTCCACCGCCGCTTGCACATCGTAGCCGGCTTTGGCCATGTATTTAATGCCGTAGTTGTCGGATTCCAATTCCTGCTCGCGGCCGAATTTTGCAACTGTCATACCTACGCCTACACCTACGCCTGCACCTACCAAGGGACTGTATTCTGAGTCGGAAACTGCAAGGGTTAGCAGGGCTGCGCCTATTCCCATGAGCGTGGCTTTGGATTGTTGCTGAGCGGTGTGGCCAGCTGCCGCGTGGACAATTTCATGACCTAGTACAGCGGCAAGCTGGGCTTCGTCATCGAGTAATACTAATAAGCCACGGTTTACGGCAATTTTGCCGCCGGGCAGTGCCCAGGCATTTGGGGTGTCATCGTTGAGTACAACAAAATCATAGGGCAGATTGGGCTGATCGCTAACGGCGGCAAGCTTTTTACCTATGCTTTTTACATAGTCGTCTACATGTGGATCAACTGTGTAGCGGCCGCCCTGTTGCTGTTGATAAGGGCGGTAATTTTGCTCTCCCATGGCGATTTGGTCGGCCGAAGACATAAAGTTTATAGATTGTTTGCCCGTCACCGCGTTAGTGGCGCACCCGGTAATACCGAGGGTTAGCAGTACAAATAAGAGAATTCGCATAATTAAGCTCCTGTGATGGCGTAGCCTGGGAGGGCAGTATAGTCCTAAGGTCGCCAAAGTTGACTGGTGCAGCAGATATGCTGAGAGGTTTATCAGAGCCTTATTAAAACCAGCAGCCTTTGGCGCTTACCAAAAGTTTCTAGGATAATGCCGAGCTTTTAGTCCTCAAGGTAAAGTCTAATGTCTGCGGCCCTATCCCATATTGAACTCATCGCGGGTATCGGCCCTGCCGGTGCACCGGTAGTTGAGCGCCTGGAAGTGCATGTTAATGCACAGAACGAGTGCCAGTTGGTGCGCTCCCCCGCATTTGTAAAAGGTATTGCCAGTGGTGATGTGATCAAGCTTAACAACGCTGAGGACACAGGCGCCCCGCAATTTGAGTTGGTGCGCCGCAGCGGTAACCTAGCGGTACGCGTTATGAGCAAAGGAGATACGCAGGTAATTTCTGAGCGCTTAACACCGTTAATAGAGCAGCTTGGCGGCGAGCTCGATGTCGAATCCCCTCGCCTATTAATCTACAGCCTGCACGTAAGCTTAGGCTTTAGCACGATTGAAACATTGCTGAACAATGCTATGGACGAGTCCAGCATTTGGGTTTACGGCAATGTCTATGACCCCGCCGATGGCACAACGCCGCTGAACTGGTGGCAAGAAGTATTGGATCAGGTATAAACATGCTCGCCCTACTCTCACCTGCTAAAGACTTGGATTTCAGCGCCCCCGCGCTGGATGTTAAAGCCACATCACCGCGGTTGGCCGAACACAGTCGAGAGCTTATGCAGCATCTTAAACAGACCACAGCAGCTGAGATTGCAGGCTTAATGCATTTAAGTGAAAAGCTTGCACTGCTTAATTACACACGTTTTCAATCCTGGCGCTGGCCGCAGCCGAAGAAACAAACCCGCCAAGCGCTTTGGGCGTTTAACGGTGATGTGTACCAGGGTTTACAAGCGCGTAGCTGGGATGCGGACGACGTGGATTTTGCCCAGGGCCATGTACGGATTTTGTCGGGCCTTTATGGCTTGTTGCGGCCCATGGATGCAATTCAGCCCTACCGTTTGGAAATGGGCACTTCACTTAAGAGTGAGCGCGGCCGTGATCTTTATCAGTTTTGGGGCGAGCAAGTCACACAGTTGTTAAACAAGGATTTAAAGGCTGAAGGCAGCCGAATGGTGATTAACCTCGCCTCGCAGGAATACTTCAAAGTGATTAAGCCTAAGCTTGTTGCCGGACGCATTATTGAGCCGGTATTTAAGGACTATCACGCCGCCAGTGGCAGCTACAAAATCATAAGTTTTTTTGCCAAAAAGGCACGCGGGCGAATGTGCGCCTATATTGTTAACAACCGCCTTACTCAGGCTGAGGATTTAAAAACCTTTGATTTAGATGGGTATGGCTTTAACACAGCGTTTTCCAGCGCCGACCAATGGGTGTTTACCCGTAGGATCTAAGCCACACAATCTCAGTGTGTGCCTTGTTGGCTCAATGCGAGAACGCGAATGCATAGGGCAAAAACCCATGGGCCTAAAAATTTTAGTGGTGGATGACGCAACGTTTATTCGCGACCTGGTTAAGCGCGCCGTGCGGCAGATGGTGCCAGATGCGGAATTGTTTGAAGCCATGGATGGCGCGCGGGCACAGGCGTTAATTAAGCAGAATTTGCCGGATTTAATTCTCTCCGACTGGGAAATGCCGGAGTTATCCGGCGAGGATTTACTCAAATGGGTACGCGCCCAGCCGCACCTGGTTAGCACGCCCTTCATTATGATCACCAGTAGAGGCGATCGGAATAATGTAATAACAGCGGTGCAGGCAGGTGTCAGCGACTATATTTCCAAACCCTTCACCGCCGAAGAACTCAGTCGCAAAGTACATAGGCAGCTTAAGCGCATTGGCTATGAGCCCAAGGCTGCCGCCGCAAAAACCGGCGGCGCGTTTAGCTCTTTGGATGTGCTGACCGGCGCCACCGTAACTAAACCTACCAAGCCCACGGGGGCAGTTGCTGCTACGGCCTTTGCTAAACCCGCAGCCGATAGCTCGGCGAGCAAGGTTGCGAGCAATATTAATGCGAATACAAATTTAAAAGCGTTTTTGCGCTTACCCAACCAAACTTTAAAGTGTGAGGTTAAAGAAGTCTCCCTGCAGGCCATGAGTGGGGTAATTGAGCGCACTGATACGCTACCGCAACTATTCGACGCCGCTGCATTGGATATAGTGGGTGCTGATGACAAAGCCTTGGCGCGCTTAAACGTATACATCCACTCGTTAACCGCCGCCAGCCCTAATCCGCAGTGTAACCAGGTGCGAGTGGTGGTGCGCTTTGTGGATCAGGATCCGGCCAAGCTTGATGTGTTGGCTCAGTGGATCAAGCGTTAGGGTTAAAGTTAGATTCGAGATTAGGCTTTGCTAAAGCAGATCACTACGGGATTAAACGCCCACTACATAAACGGTCTAGTCGGTGCCGTCTGGGTAGGAAAGTTTATACATAGTAATGTGGTTGAACTGGTTGATTTGATAGCTGTAGAGAGCGGTGAAAACGATTCAGTTAGAAAGGCTTAAAGCCATCCTGAATGTTTTGAATTTTTAAAGAGAGGGTTAAACACCATTGAGGTAATGCCTGCCTTTTTTGGCGCTTAGCTGAGTAAATCTTTGTTGTGAGCTTAGGTATTTAATGCCGCTTCAATTTTCGCCAACATAGCACTAAGAGCCTGGTCGTCCAGCGTTCCCACCGAATTATTCTGCAGCTGCTGCAACTCGTAACACAAATTTAACGCCACTAACACGGCAATGCGTTCAGACCCGACCACACCTTGTTGTAAACGTGTGCTACGCATACGGCGTTCTAATTCTTTGGCGGCATTTAACAGCGCCGGTTCTTCTTCTGGCGGGCAGGCGATTTGGTAGTCTTTTTCCAGCAGGCTAAGCGTAATGCGGTGGTTTTTATTCTTCATGGGGTGCATCCCATTTTTTAAGGCGCTGGATCATAGTTTCAATGCGCGTACAGGCGAGGTTATTTTTATCAATTAATAATTGGCGCTCCTGGTGCCAGTGCAGCGCCTGCTGCTTTAACTGATTATTTTCCTCCCGCAAGGCGTGATAATCATGCAGAAGGCGGTCAATTTGAGTGGCGAGTTGAGCGATCAGAGCTTCGTGCATAGTAAGACCCAGCCTGTGGTTTTGGGCACTGAACGTTAAGCGAATACTATCTGCGATCAGAGCGCTTTAAGGCGCTTGTGGCCGCGCCAACTGCGGCTACGTGCCTTAATCTGTAAGGCTTATGGTAGCATGTGGGGCAAGTCTAATATTGTTCCATTACGCGTTTTAACAGGCAGAGTCATGGTTGCACCGAGTATCAATTTTGAACACTGGGCGGATTTTTTATTTCAGCTGGGTGCAGTAAGTGGGCCTGCAGAATTCCAAGGCTTTTTGGTCGGCTTGAACGTTAACGGTCAGGATTTAAACGACGAACAATGGCAGCAAGCGGCAGTGGCGTTTTTAGATATTGAAGCACTGCCTAAAACCCCGGAGCAGTTGGCAGGCCTTAATGCTTTAAACAGCATGGTGGCCCATTCGCTGGCCGATGCTGAATATAGATTTCGCCTTTTGCTCCCGGATGATGCGCTGCCATTAGTGGCGCGCGTAGAAGCCTTAGCCCAGTGGTGCCAAGGGTTTTTATTTGCTTTAGGCCAAGCCGGTGCCGAAAGCGTTAAACATGAAGGGCTGGAAGATCTAGCGCAGATTGCTCAGCTTGAATTAAGTACAGAGGAATGCGAAGAAAACGAGGTGTATTTTGCCGAGCTGGTGGAATATATCCGTGTTGTTGTACTTGAATTGGCCGCAGAGCACGGGTCTGTAAACACATCCAGTGCGCCAGACCCGCAACTTCATTAATTTAATCGGAGCCTGTAATGACGATTTCGCAGTCTGAATTTCACAACCGCCGTCGCGCGTTAATGGCCTTAATGGAGGAAAACTCCATTGCCATCATTCCCTCGGCGGAGGAGAAAATCCGCTCCCGTGATACCCATTACACGTTCCGCCAGGACAGCGATTTTTATTATTTGACTGGCTTTAACGAACCTCAAGCTGTGCTGGTGTTATTGCCCGGCCGCGCAACTGGCGAAGTTGTGATGTTCTGCCGTGAGCGCAATCTTGAAAAAGAAATTTGGGATGGTTTTCGCTATGGGCCGGAAGGCGTGTGCGCGCATTTCGGCGCTGATGATGCGTTCCCTATCGACGATGTCGACGATATTTTGCCGGGCCTATTAGAGGGCCGCAAACGCGTGTATTACGCCCTCGGTCAAGAGGCGAACTTTGATGGCCGGGTTATGGGCTGGGTCAACCTTATTCGTAGCAAAGTGCGCAGCGGCGCTGTGCCGCCGGGTGAGTTTATCGATCTTAACCATCTGTTACACAATTTACGCCTGTTCAAAAGCGTCGAAGAACAGGCAGTTATGAGTGCCTCCTGCGAGCTTGCCGCCCGCGCCCATGTGCGCGCTATGGAATTTTGTAAGCCTGGGTTATTTGAATATCAGTTGGAGGCGGAAATTCTGCACGAATTTGCCATGGGGGGCGCGCCTGTTGCCGCCTATAACACCATTGTCGGGGGCGGCGAAAACGCCTGTGTATTGCACTACATCAGCAACAATTGTCCGCTGGTGGAAGGTGATTTGGTTCTGATCGACGCGGGCTGTGAATACCAGGGTTATGCTGCGGACATTACCCGTACGTTTCCGGTCTCCGGCCGCTATTCCCCGGAGCAGCGCGCACTCTATGACTTGGTGTTAGAGGCGCAACTTGCTGCCATTGCAGTGGTAAAACCTGGTAATCATTGGAACCAACCCCACGAGGCAGCCGTGCAGGTATTAACCGCAGGCTTAGTGCGCTTAGGGCTTTTGGAAGGTGAAGTGGAGACGCTGATCGAGCAAAATGCCTATCGGCCGTTTTATATGCATCGCACCGGTCATTGGTTGGGTATGGACGTACACGACGTCGGCGATTATAAGGTTGACGGCCAATGGCGGCTGTTTGAGCCCGGCATGGTGTTAACTGTAGAGCCCGGCTTGTATATCGGCAAAGGCGAGACTTCGGTCGCCAAAAAATGGCGTGGCATCGGCATTCGCATAGAAGACGATGTACTCGTTACGCCTGAGGGCTGCCGTGTTCTTACCGACGCCGTACCGAAAAAAGCCGCCGCTATCGAAGCCTTGATGGCGGCGCAGGGATCATTGCTCTGATGAGCCCTAAAGGGATCAGCATTATCGGCGGCGGCATGGTGGGGGCAAGCCTAGCCTTGCTGCTGACCAAAGCTCTGCCGACAATTCCAATACGCCTGTTTGAATCCACTCGGCTGCTCACTGGAGATAGCGCATCTTCTGGCGAAACAGATGCATCTGCACGCATACCCGCCTGGGATGGCCGCTCCACTGCGCTCTCCCCTACGGCCGTGACATTATTTCGCGCCCTCGGCCTCTGGTCTGAATTGGCTGAGTTCGCCACGGCAATTGAGCGCATTCACGTCTCCGACCAAGGCAGCTGGGGCTTAAGCCAATTTACCCAGCAGGACAACCAGCAACAGCCGCTGGGTCAGGTGGTGGAAAACAGCGGTATGCAGCGCGTGTTGCATCAAGCGTTGAAGCGCAGCTCGGCGATAGAGGTGATTTCTGCCGCCCAGGTAACGGCGCTACGCCCGTGCAAGGGTGGCGTTCGGCTGGGTTGGCGGTCATCGCAGCTAATTGCGCCGAACTCAATGGCGCCGGTGGAAGAACACAAGGATAGCGCCGCTCTGGTAGTACTCGCCGATGGCGCTGATTCTCCTCTGCGCAAGTCTCTTGGCATCGCCGTGCGCGAAGTGCCCTATGAGCAGACGGCCCTGGTGGCCAATGTGCGCTTTAGCCTACCCCACGGCGGCTGCGCGTTTGAGCGGTTTTGCCCTGCAGGCCCGCTGGCTATATTGCCCCGCGGCCAATCTTCGCAGGAGCGCGTAGGGGCATTGGTATGGACCTTTGCGCGCACTCAGCAAGCGGCTTTCGAGGCGTTGAGCGACGAGCAATTGTTAGCCCAATTACAAACAGCTTTCGGTTATAGGCTGGGGCGCTTTGAAGCCATCGGACAGCGGCAGTTTTATCCCCTTCGTCTGGTCGTCGCTAAAGAGCAGGTACGCTCACACTTGGTTTTACAGGGCAATGCCGCGCACTTTTTACATCCCGTGGCAGGCCAGGGTTTCAATCTTGCGCTGCGCGATGGGCTGCGGCTGGCCGAGGTGTTAAGCGAGGGCGCGGCTTCTGGCGACGCCTTAGGCGAGCTTGCCCAACTGCAGCGCTATGCTCGTGCCGCTGAGGCAGATCAAACCCGCACGATTGCCTTGAGCGACGGCTTTAACCGCGTGTTTTCCCGTCGTGAACCTGGCGTGCGCTGGGGGCGGGACTTGGGAATGTTATTACTAGAAACAGTACCGCAGTTCAGGCAGGTGTTTATCCGCCAGCTTTCAGGCCAGGCTCAACCGGTTTCCTATCCACGAGAGCTAAATGGTCCACGGGAGCTTAACAGTGGAGTCTAATGTGTACGAGCATCCGCTCGTGATAGTCGGCGCAGGCTTAGTTGGTTCGAGCCTTGCGCTTTTAATCGCTCAGCGCTTACCGCAGCTGCCGATTTTACTTATTGATGCGCAAGCTCCCGTTGACACTGCCGCACCTACAGATAATGAACACTTTGATCCGCGCGTCGTAGCTTTAAATCTTGCCTCGCAATCATTACTAAATGGCCTGGGTGTATGGCCTGCACTCAGCCGTATCTGCGCGTATGAACATATGCAGGTGTGGGACGGCGAAGGCAGTGGCAGTATTGAGTTTTCAGCCCGGGAGTTGGGCGAGCAGCAGCTGGGCTGGATTGTGGAAAACGATCATGTTTTGGGTCAATTACACCTGCGCATAAGTCAGCAGCCGCAAATTACTTGGTATGCAGATTCGGTAACAAGCCTGCAGCGCCAAGGTGCCAATGGGTTATTGCAAACTGCGAGCGGACGGGAAATCCATACACCTCTTATCCTCGCTGCTGACGGTTCCCGCTCTGTGCTGCGCGACCTAGCCGGAATCCCTGTGCGCAAGTGGTCATATGGCCACACGGCTTTAGTGTGTCGCGTCGTGAGTGAACTGCCCCATCAGCACACGGCTTATCAGCGCTTTAGTCATGCCGGGCCTTTGGCATTTTTGCCGTTATTCCCAAGCGCGGAGCGTGACAGCTCGATTGTATGGTCGCTGGAAAATGCTGTTGCCGAACAGATGCTGGCGTTAGATGAAGAGGCTTTTAAACTCGCCCTTGAGCATGCATTGGAAAGTCGATTGGGCCGCATTTTGCACTGCGATGAGCGACTTGCCCTGCCTCTGTATCAGTGCCATGCCACGCGCTATACAGCGCCAGGCTTAACTCTTGTAGGGGACGCCGCCCACGCAATACACCCACTTGCAGGCCAGGGAGTAAATCTCGGCCTTGCTGATGTTGCAGCGTTGGTTCAAGAGCTTGAGCGCGCTTGCGCGCGAGGCTTAGCTTTAAACCACAGCAGCGTGCAGGATCGTTATCAGCGCGCCCGCATGCCTCACAATCTTGCTGCGATGGCTGCGATGGAATCATTCAAACGCTTATTTGGTAGCAGCAACCCCTATGTAGGCTTAGTGCGCAACCTAGGCTTGAGCCTTGCCGGGCAATTGCCGGGGCTAAAGCAGCGCTTTATGCATTTGGCTAGTGGCCGTTAATGGGGGTGTATTAAATGGCGTTGCGTAGCCGACCTAGTCATCAAGCCTGGCAGATATGCCAACACTGCGGGGAACTGCTGCGCCGTGTTGAAGCCACCGATGATCAGATATTGACGTGCCCCCATTGCCAAATGCCGCTGCCACTGGGAAAAACCGCCTGGGTGCAGCCAGCTACAGCCCTTTCTGTGGCCGCAGTCGTGTTATTTATTATCAGCAATAGCTTCGATTTTTTAAGTTTAAAGCTGGTAAGTTTTGAGCAGAGCGCGAGTATTTTGTCGGGCGTAGCAGCATTGTTAGCCCACGATCAATGGCTTTTGGCAGCGCTAGTTTTCTCTACCATTTTTCTTTTTCCACTGTTGGAAATATCTGCGCTGTTATATTTGCTTGTACCGTTTCAGCTGAATAAAAAATTGCCCGGGCAAATTGCAGTATTGCGCTGGCTAATCCGCGCGCAGCCGTGGAGCATGTTAGAAATATTTTTATTAGCCATACTGGTAACCTCAGTAAAATTAGGTGATATGGCAAGTTTGGTGCCCGGCGTCAGTATGTATGCATTTTTTTCCTTAGTGCCGATACTTACGATTACCTACGCCGTTATTGACCGACAGAGTTTGTGGAGTTTTTTAGTTAGCGATAATTGTTTTGTGGCAAAACCCGAAGACAAACTTTATACGTGTAATGTGTGTGAGGCGATGGTGGGCGAAACCCTGTTGGACCACAGCTCCCAATGCCCGCGCTGTTATAGCCCTATGTACAAACGTATTCCCAATAGTTTGCAAAAAACTACCGCGCTGATGATTGCAGCGGTGATTTTATATATTCCTGCTAATCTGTTGCCGTTTATGACCACGCGCACTCTTACCGGTGATCGCGAAGACACGCTGGTAAGCGGCGTGCTCAGTTTAATGAAACACGATATGTGGCTAATTGCCGCCGTGGTATTTATCGCGAGTATAGTGGTGCCCATGGCAAAATTAGGTGTGCTGATTTATTTACTCGCCAGCGCCTACTTTCACCGCTACCGTAATCAGGCCGCTAAAATTCGCCTTTATTATGTGACTGAATTAATTGGCCGCTGGTCGATGGTGGATGTGTATGTAGTGACTCTGCTTACCGCCTTGGTGCAATTCGGCTTTTTAGGCAATGTGCAGCCGGGTAATGCTCTAGTGGCGTTTGCCGCTGTGGTGGTACTGACTATGTTGGCTGCGGAAACCTTCGACCCGCGATTATTAGATGCCCCCCAGGAGCAACCTGGGGATTTTCCAGCTCATGCGTTTGAACATGAATCTATCTAAACCTATGGTTACACCTTTCCAAAAACTCTCGCCCGTGTGGTTAATTCCAATCGTGGCATTAATTATTGCGCTCTGGTTGGCGATAAATTCTTGGCAGGAAAAAGGTCAAGATATAGAAATTTTATTAAATGCCGCTGCTGGAATTGAAGTAGGCAAAACCCAGGTACGTTTAAAAGATGTACCCGTGGGTAAAGTATCTAAAATGCAATTAACCGCTGATTTAAGCAAAGTGCGCTTAAGAGTTACGCTGGAGCGGGAAATTGCCAAACACCTAAGTGCCAATACACGTTTTTGGTTGGTGAGCCCACGTATTAGCGTGGCCGGTGTCTCAAACCTTGGTACGTTAGTCTCTGGTGTTTATATTGTTATGGACCCGGGTGAGCCTGGACCATTTTCCACTAATTTTGATGGCCTGCCGGAGCCGCCAGCTATTGAATCCAGTGTAAAAGGCACAACGTTTTTATTGCGTGCAGATAGTTTAGATTCAGTGGATATGGGCTCGCCTGTCTATTATCGGCAGTTAAAAGTCGGCGAGGTCACTAGCTATAAATTAAGTGAAATTGGCGATGCGGTGGAAATTCGCGTATTTGTGCAAGCGCCGCATGATAAATTAATTAGCACGCACAGTCGTTTTTGGAACGTTAGCGGGGTTGATATAAATCTCGGGCCGGATGGCGTAAAAGCACAGGTCGCCTCGCTTGTTTCGTTTTTAGGCGGCGGCATAGCGTTTGAAAACGTCAATGCTTACGAAAATGCTGAACCTGCTAAAGCCAATCAAACATTTTTTCTCTATGCCGATAAAGAGTCCGTACTTGAGGGGCGCTTTAACGCCAAGTTTTATTATTTGCTTAAATTCAGTCATTCAGTGCGCGGCTTAAAAGCGGGCGCACCTGTGGAATTTCGCGGTATTAAAGTCGGCGAGGTTGTCGATGTAGTGTTATCGAGTATTGAGAATCACGATAAAACCCTACTTGTTTATATTACGCTTGAGCCGGAGCGCTTTAAGGCTGATTTAGAACCCAAGCGGGAAGTTATCGACGACATGGTGGCGCGCATGGTGGAGCAGGGCTTACGCGGTCAGTTGCGTACAGCGAGTTTATTGACCGGCAGCCTATATGTGGATTTAGCGTTTGAAAACAAACAAAGGCCCGGCAAGTTGTTAATTAGCGATAATCATTCGGAAATTCCTACACTTGATGATCCACTGGATCAACTATCCAAACAAATCAGCGAAATTACCGATAAATTCAATCGCATTCCAAGCGATAAAATCGGCGCCGATTTAGCAAAATCCATGGCTAGTCTTGCAAGTATTATGAATACGTTGGAAAAAAATAATACCGCCGGGAAGCTAGATGGCACACTGGGCAATATCGAAAAAGGCACGGCTAATTTAGATAAAACCATGGCCGAGGCTACACAAACCCTCGCTCAATTGCGTGTTACGTTGAAAAGTTTAGATACTACGTTCGCGCCGGATTCGCAATTACATTTTGAAATAATTGAAATGTTGAATTCGGTTACTGAAGCTGCGGATTCGTTTGATCGCATTGCCGACCAATTAAAACGCTATCCCAATGCCTTAATCTTTGGAGGCCAGAAAAAAGAATGATATCGCGCTCGTTGGTTTTTGGAGTATTAGCCTGGCTATTAACTGCGTGCAGTAGCCCACAGACTCATTACTACACATTGCACCATACTCAAGCTGTACAAGCTCCAGCAGGTAACTACGCGCTAAGCCTTGGTGTTGGCCCGGTATTTTTACCCGAGAGCCATAATCAGCCAGGTGTTGTGAGTCTTACGCCAGGGCAAGAGGTGGACGTTGGGCAATTTCATATTTGGGCTGGGTATCTTAACCAAACGGTTACTCGGGTAATTGCGGATAATTTATCGATTTTGCTCGGCGCCGACACTGTCTGGCCTTTTCCCTGGGATAATCGCATGCGCCCCTCCCGGCAGGTGCGTATTATCATTGAAGAAATGGCAGGTCAAAGAGGCAAATCTGTCGCTTTACAGGCTAAATACATAGTAACAGCGGATAATGGCGAGCGTACTTTAGCGGCTGAGCGCACACGTATCGAGGTGCCCTGCCGTAATGACTCTTATGAATCCTATGTGGCTGCTCTTAATCAAGCGTTAAATCAGTTATCAGACCAGATGGCAAAAACACTCATTGCTAAACAGTAATGAGAAATTTTTTAAAGAATTAATTACTGCAGGCTGAGTGCTTAGGCTGAACATTATTTTAAGATGAATATTAAAACCTGCTGTGTATTGATTGCTGCGAGCGCTTTATGGGGATGTGAAAATGAGCCTGGCACTGTGCTTGAGCGAACCTCATCTGCGGCAGTTGCGCAGCCTTCAAAACCTTTGGCGCCAGCAGAGTCAGTAGCCGTAGAAGAATCGATACCCACTGCAATAGAGGCGGCTCCAGCAGGTTCAGCACAAGCTATCTCAGCTGAAGATATAGAAAATACTGCTAAAAATGCAGAGGAACAATCGCATGAATAAACCGGCCAGGGTTAGCGGGGTAGTTATATAAGTATTTCTCGCAAGACGATACCTGTTCGATTTGTATCAATAGTTAGTTACCCGACAATTAAGTTAAATGTATTTAAGAGGAGTACGCATATGCAGTTAAAAAAAGGTTTGATGATCGTGGGGCTCGCGGCATTTTTACAATCGACAACCGGCTGTGGTCTTTTATTACACCCAGAGCGTCAAGGCTCGCGCGGTGGCAATCTGGATCCGGTAATAGTGTTATTGGACGGCCTGGGGTTGTTTTTCTTTTTGGTGCCTGGGGTTGTAGCCTTTGCGGTTGATGTTTCAACTGGATGTATTTACGCGGGTGGCAGTGGCGGCAGTAGTAAGCGCAGGCATTTTGCTAGTACTGAAGCAGCGGTTGCGCCTAATGCTGAGGAACTGGCCAGTATGAAAAAAATCCCGCTGGCGGGCCCTGCCACTAAAGCTAATATTGAAGCGGCTTTAGAGCGTGAATTCGGCCAGAAAGTCGATATCACTGCGCCAAATGTTCAAGTGCAACAGATGCCAGTAGTTACCGGCCATAATAGTTAATGCAAACCCGGCTATGGCCGGGTTTTTTATTGCAGCGTATTTGTTATGAAAAAATTATGTAGTTTTTTTAGCTTTGTGATAATCAGCGTGCTGTTACTTACAGCATGCAATCCTGTTGCGAAGCTTGAACCACCGGATGTACAACTGAGCAATTTAATCGTGCTTGAGCGTAACGGTTTTGAGCAATTGTTTTTACTTAAGCTTAAGGTGACAAATCCTAATAAAAGAACCCTGCCGATTGCGGGTTTACAATACAAAGTGCGGTTAAATGGGTTTGATGTATTTTCCGGCAATGCCGCCGATATCCCGACGCTCAGTGCTTATAGTGATACTTTTGTGGAAATTCCCGTCAGTGCAAATTTAATTAGTGCCAGCGCTGTATTGGCAACGCTGCTACTGAGTGAGCACCCCACGATTAATTATCAGTTAAACGCGACATTTGATTTAACTGGTGTATTACCGGATTTTCGAGTAAGTGAAAAAGGCTTGGTCAATTTAGAGCGCTAGTGGTTCTGTGCGCCCGCAGCAGACAGGGCGTAAGCGCTATTTGCACTGCGCAAGCTTAATTACTACTTTTAGCTACACTTACCTATACCTAGGCAACCTCTGAAGAATTTCTTCCTCACCCTGAAGTCCTTCATTCCCACGCCAGGCTTCACCGCCTATGCTTTTGAGAGATTCCCAGGTGCATCGGTGCTGCCGTAAAAGTGTCATATAATTCAGGCAGCATAACCGCTTATTAGCGCCTGATCTGTAAGCGCGGTTTATAGAGGTACATCATGTCTGAAATGCCCGATCTCTCGTCAGAGCCACTTACTTTAGAGTCCGAAGGGCACAGCTTTGACAGCCCGCGATATTATCTTAATCGCGAATTGAGCCATTTATATTTTAACCAACGGGTGCTAGCCCAAGCGCTGGATGAAAGCCACCCGCTGCTTGAGCGCCTTAATTTTTTGTTGATTTTTAGTTCTAACCTCGATGAGTTTTTTGAAATTCGCGTGGCTGGATTAATTCAAAGTATTAAATTTCAGCGGGAAATGTCCGGCTTAGACGGCATGCAAGCGAAAGAAAACTTAAAACTCATCAGTGAAATTTGCCACAGAATTGTCGACCACCAATATGAAATTCTAAACGACATACTAGTACCTGCATTACAAAAACAGGGGATTCGTTTTATTCGGCGCAATCAGTGGACGGCAGAACACAGTGCATGGGTTGAGGATTATTTTCAAAAAGACTTGCTACCCGTTCTAAGTCCTATAGGTCTGGATTCCGCCCACCCATTTCCCCGCTTAGTTAATAAAAGCCTTAATTTTATGGTGTCTTTGGCGGGTAAAGATGCGTTTGGGCGCGATTTGGGCTTGGCGATTGTGCCTGCACCACGCTCGTTACCGCGTTTTGTGCCGCTGCCGCCGCATTTAAATAGTGGCAATGATTTTGTATTTTTATCCTCGATGATTCATGCCCATACGGGTAAGTTATTTCCGGGCATGACGGTAAAAGGTTGCTACCAATTTCGTATTACACGTAACGCCGATTTGGATGTCGATATAGAAGGCGCCGCTGATTTAGCACGGGCTTTACGCGGCGAATTACATTCAAGGCGCTTTGGTACGGCGGTACGAATAGAGGTAGCCGATAATTGCCCTAAAGAAATTACCGATTATTTATTGCGCGAAACTGGGTTAACTGAAGATGATTTATACCGCGTTAATGGCCCGGTTAATCTTAAACGTCTGATGCGTTTGCCTATGATGGTCAACCGCCCTGACCTGTGTTATCCACCGTTAATTCCAAGCATTCCCAAGGGCTTTCACCGCAAAGATAATATTTTTGAGGCGATAACCAAAAAAGATTATTTATTAATGCATCCTTTCGAATCGTTTGCTCCGGTCGTGCAATTTTTACGGCAAGCGGCAAAAGATCCTCAAGTGGTGGCTATAAAACAAACCCTTTATCGCACCGGTAATGACTCGGCAATTGTTGATGCTTTGGTTGATGCTGCGCGCAATGGCACCGAAGTAACGGTAGTTGTTGAGCTGCGTGCACGCTTTGATGAAGAGGAAAATCTTGAGCTTGCCAGCCGCTTACAAGAAGCAGGTGCTGTTGTTGTGTACGGCGTTGTCGGCTATAAAACTCACGCCAAAATGATACTTGTCGTGCGCCGTGAAAATAATCACTACAAACGCTACTGCCATTTAGGCACAGGTAATTACCACGCGGCAAATGCACATCTATATACGGATTATTCACTGTTAACTGCTGACGATAAAATTGGCGAGGACGTGCATCGGATATTTCATCAATTAACCGGCATGGGCAAAACCGAGCGCATGCAGAAACTTTTCCATGCGCCGTTTACGTTAAAACGCCAATTAGTGAAATTCATTGAAAATGAAATTCGCGCTGCCCAAGATGGCAGGCCTGCACGTATTGTTTTTAAATGTAATGGCCTGACTGAGCCCAAAATAATTCACACACTATATAAAGCCAGCCAAGCCGGGGTAAAAATAGATTTAATTGTGCGCGGGATGTGCTGTCTTAAATCCGGCATTGAAGGCATATCGGATAATATTCATGTGCACTCAATCGTCGGACGCTTTTTAGAGCACGCTCGCGTCTATTATTTTGCCAATAGCGGCGTTTACTGTGCCAGTGCCGATTTAATGGAGCGCAATTTAAATCGCCGCGTGGAGGTGTGTTTCCCCATTGAAGACCACGCTTTAGCGGTGCGCGTATTGTCCGAATTAGAACTTTATTTGAATGACGGCAAACAACGCTGGTTGCAAACCGAGTCTGGCCAGTACCAACGCGTCGAGCAAGATGGCCCTGCTGCGCAAGCAGAGTTGATGCGATTATTAGCAGGCACTGGCAGCTAACGGCGAGAAAATGCGAGTGCGAGCGCATTTTTTTCGTGTGCGGTTCACAGGTAGTGTGAATATAGTTACGCTTAGCATTCGATTTAACCTGTGTTCACACATAAAATCCTAGGATCAATGCTAAGTGTAGGTACGCATTAATACGTGCAAGCCGAAACTTAGCATTGAGGCTAAAGCTGATTCTATAAACAATATATTTTGGAATGGGCAAATAGTTCGATGCAAATAAGCTGTACTGCGGTTGTTTTAGCCGCTGCAGCTGTGATCTAACTAATTAGGAGTTTTGCTATGAAAATTGTGTTTGGCTGTAGTCTATTTATATTAGCTTTGAGTTGCCATGCCGATAGCCTCAGATGCGGAGCAAAATTGATAGCAACCGGTGATTCAAAAGGTAGTGTAGAACAAAAGTGTGGCGCACCAGCATCGGAAGATTCTTATTGCAAACCCATCCCGCAGTTAAAAAATTCTGCGTCTCAGAGCGAAGCTTGTACACGTGTTGATATTTGGCACTATAACCGTGGCCAGGGGCAGCTTGCGGCGGAAGTTGAATTTCAAAATGGAGCGGTCAGCGCTATTAATAATGGCTCGCGAGAATAATTAATTTTATTTAAAAATTCCCGTCCAGTTAAAACTCGAATAGCCTGTGTACATTCGCTAGGCTATTTTGCACAGCAAGTTTATTTTTTCACAGGCTGTTTGAAGGCGAGCTAAAAACGAGGCTGAGCGATTTTGATGCTCCACTTAGGGCGTTAAAAATTACAAAAGTCCGAATTGCCCAATCCCATTTCACCTATTAAAGCGGTCAGGTTTTCAAAATCGTATTGCGTCAAGCCCACATAAATCAAAATGGTTTTACCAATGCGCGCCCATTCGTGGTCTATATCCTGTTTGCCGAGGGTTTTATAGCTAGCACAAATGTGTTCAGCCATTTTTAAAATAGCCAAGAGAGTTTTTTTGCGGCTATCGGCGCGATCATCAGCGAAGGTTTTATCGACCTGATGATGTTCATGTATCGCCTCACATAAATAGCGCGGTAAATTCCAACTTTTACCTATGTAGTAACCGACGACGGCGTGGTTTGTGCGAATAATATCGTTTTCAGTCGTGGTGATTGCCTGGTCATCGCGCCCGTAGGCGTCAAATTGGATGTCCAAATAATTCTTAAATCGCACCATTAAAAGAGGAATACCGCAGTTGTGAAATAACCCAAGCGTATAGGCTTCATCTGGGTAGGGAAAGCCTATGTGTTTGGCGATCGTGGCGGATGTCATAGCCACGTCCATAGCGCTATCCCAAAAGCGGCCTAAGGCGATAATGTCGTCATCGGAGAGCGCCCCGCGAATCGATTGCGCATTGACCAAATTGACTACGGAATTTACGCCGAGCAAATTCACAGCCTGATGAATGGAGGTGATCTTATTGCTGTGTTTGAAAAACGGTGAATTCACTGTTTTAAGAATGCTGCCGGATAAACCCACATCCTGACTGATCAGGTGCGCAATAGCGTCAATACTGCAATGAGGCGAGCACTGTTCCATCTGCAAATCCACCATAACCTGCGGCTGCGGCGGGATATTAATGCCCTGCAGTATCCGCGAAATTTGCTCCGGGGTTAACTCAGCACTCATGGTCGTGGGATTCAAAAGGTATCTTGCTTGAGTGTAGCAGCCCGCCGCTGGGTTTGCGTTTACCCTGAGGGAAACCGCTATACTCGCGGGTTTTCGCTAAGGCCTCTGTATGAATGCTCTGTATTTAAATTCTCAAGCTGATCGCCGCATTAAACGCGGGCATTTATGGCTGTATTCCAATGAAATCGATGTGCAGCGTTCCCCGCTTAAAGCATTAAAAGGTGGCGAATTGGTCAATGTATTTACCCACAGTGGCGCGCCCTTAGGTACTGCTTATGTAAATCCACAAGCGCTGATTTGTGGGCGCTTATTAAGCCGCCAAGTGGATGTGAAAATTGACCGCAAATTCTTTGTTAAGGCGATTGAGCGCGCCCTGCAGTTGCGCACATTGTGTTTTGCTAAACCCTATTATCGGTTGATATACGGTGACGCGGATTTTTTGCCTGGCCTAGTTGTGGATCGCTACGGTGATTATTTAGTTGTGCAAATGGCATCTGCGGGTATCGACCATATGGCCGAGCCTATTTTGGCCGCTTTGGATCAGGTGCTTAAACCCAAGGGCATTGTGGTACGCAACGACCACTCGGCGCGGGAATTAGAAGACCTGCCCGAGCAGTTGACGACTATAGGCGAGGTGCCCGACACGCTTTTATTGGAAGAAAACGGCGTACCGTTTGAAATCCCTGCACTCACCGGGCAGAAAACCGGTTGGTTTTACGATCACCGAATTAACCGCCAGTTTTTATCGCCGCTGTGCCACGGCAAACGGGTGTTAGATGTGTTTTGTTATTTAGGCAGCTGGGGAATTCAAGCGGCAGTGGCAGGAGCTGAACAGGTAACTTTAGTGGATGCGTCAGCGTCGGCCATAGAGGGCGCGCGCCGTAACGCCGAGCGCAACCATGTGAGCCACAAAGTAAATACTCTTAAAGGCAAAGCCATCGAAGTGATGAAGAAGCTGCTGGCTGAGGGGGAAAAATTCGATGTAGTCGTGTTGGACCCGCCAGCATTTATAAAAAAACGCAAAGATCAAAAAGCCGGTGAAGCAGCTTATCGCCATATTAATGAATTGGCGATTCGCCTATTGGATAAAGAGGGATTATTAGTTTCCGCGTCCTGTTCAATGCCTCTGGAAAACGCCACTCTGACGGATTTAGTGCGTGGCGCGGCGCGGGCTAATGATCGCAACGCGCAGTTAATCTGGACTGGCGGCCAGGGCCCGGATCATCCTGTTCATCCGGCGATTGTTGAAACTGCTTATTTAAAGGCGCAGTTTTTTTCGATTTTTGCGTAAATTTTAATTCCCGATAATTATTTAAGGACACGTTGCCGACAAATTTGCTATGCACATATTTGCGCAATTTATATGTAGTTTTTATAAAAAAGCGCAGATACGTAATCGTTAAATTTTACACACAGAAAAGCCGGGCATTGCCCGGCTTTTCTGTGTGCGTCTGTATTGATTAAAATACGTAGCTGCCAATGCCTGGCAACACTATCTCCCCGTGCTCAGCGCCGTATTGCTGTTTTAGCGGCAGTAAATCGTAGCTAAACTCTGTGCTAAATGCGGCATCACAGGCTTCTTCTTGCAAGGCTTTAAATGCGAACTTCACCTGCACTGGTAAGCTTTTTAGGAAGCCTTTAGCAATGTAAAGATCAAAATGCTGCGCTCCACAACCGCTATAGCCTAACGTAAGTGTGAGTACGTCTTGTTTAAATTGCACCTTGCTAATAAGCACGGATGTGGCGGCAGGTAATGTGTCCACCATTTTGACTGGAGGCTCGCCACCTGCCGTCACGCCTTGCAACAAGCTGCCACAGGGGCCATCTGCGACGACGGTCGCGAGTGTGCGCCCGGCTTCGCAGCGATTGTTAAAGGTTTTATACACATGCGTTGGGCAAGGCGCGGTGATACACGCAATGGAGCTGCTGGTTTTGGCGCATGCCCCTGGAGCATCAGTAGTACACACGCTATCAATCTTCGTCACAGGAGTGTCTTCAAGCTTGCCGCATTCGCCGGTTTTTATTTGTTGTGCTTTGGCTACAGAGGCTTCGCAGGCGTTGCCATAGGTTTTATGCACAACCGCCGGGCAAGGTATTGTGCCGCAAGGAGCTGTATGTATAGCGGTGCCGCACACGGGTGCATATTGCAGTGTGCAGGCGGTGGGCTCTTCAAAGTACGGCTTGCCTTCTAAATCGCCGCATTCATCGTTGCTGATGAACTTAGCCTTGGCAACATTCGAGGCGCATAGGTTGGAATAGGTTTTATAAACGCCTGTTGGGCATGGGGCTTTAATGCACTGCAGATTTTGCGGCTCCACTGAGCACACCGGTTTATAAATCGCTGGGCAAACTGTCGGCCCGCCGGATGAGGATCCGCTGCTACTGGAGCTGCTAGATGAAGAGGTTTTGCCGGATGAGCTGCTACTGGATGAGACTCGACCACTGGAGGAAGAGCTGCTGGAGGAACTGGATTTAGGATGACCGCTTGAGCTGCTGCTTGAGCTACTACTGCTGCCCTTCGAGGGTTCACCAGAGCAGGCCAGCAGGCCACCCAATAACAGTGAAACTACAAGTGTTTGGCAAATTCGTGAGGTTATTTTCATCGTCTGGCTCCTGTAGGTTTTTTATCTACTATCGAGCCATGGTAAAAGCTTCTGCGGTGAAAAACTGTGTGGAAATGTAAAAGCGCTGCGTAGGTTCCCTAGATCTTTCTATGTGGATGAATTGCCAGGTGTATAAAACATATCATCTGACGGGTCATCATGTGTTTTGCACCGAAAACATCATCAACGAGAATATTTTTTACAATTTTTGCGGTGCTATACAGGCCGCAGCTTTTCTCTGCGTCCCATATAAGCCTAGCCGTGGTAAATTGCCCAGCCGCGAAAACTGCGGGAGTTAATAACACTGTTATTTAAACTGGGTATTGTGTAGAAATGAGCATTCAACAATGGCAATAGGTAAATACCGCTGGACTATTTGTGGCCTGTTATTTTTTGCCACAACAATTAATTATCTCGACCGACAAGTGCTGAGCTTGTTATCCCCGCAGTTATCTCAAGAATTTGGCTGGAGTAATACGGACTACGCCAATATCACGGCGATGTTTCAATTTGTTTATGCGTTTTCCATGTTATTTGCTGGCCGTATTGTCGATAAATTGGGTACTAAACGCGGGTTTATTCTGGCCATTATTATTTGGTCGATCGGTGCGATTATGCACGCCTATTCGGTGCCTATGGGGGCTATAGGTAATAATCTTTTAGCGATGGCGGGTATAGCCGCAATACCAGTATCGGTTTTGGGTTTTATGATATCGCGGATGATTTTAGCCATTGGTGAGTCCGGCAATTTCCCCGCTGCGATTAAAGCCACCGCCGAATATTTCCCTAAAAAAGAGCGCTCATTTGCGACGGGAATATTTAATTCCGGCGCTAATATCGGAGCAATTCTGGCGCCATTAACTGTGCCTTGGATTGCTGAACAGTGGGGCTGGCAAACGGCCTTTATTTTAATCGGTGCGATTGGATTTATTTGGCTGTTTTTTTGGCACTATTTTTATGACACACCTGCACAGCAAAAGCGCTTATCAGCTGCAGAAGCCGCTTATATTAACGATAACCCGGATGAGCTTGAGCAGACTTCGGCGACGCACAATTCTATTAGTTGGCTGAGCCTTTTAGGGTATCGGCAGACCTGGGCATTTGCCTGCGGTAAATTTATTACCGATGGTGTCTGGTGGTTTTATTTATTTTGGTTGCCTAAATTTTTAAATGAGCAATATGGTTTGTCCGGCAAACAATTAATGCTGCCGCTAACGGTTTTATACAGCATGACGATGATTGGCAGCATCGGCGGCGGCTGGTTTCCGGCTTATTTTATTAATAAGGGTTATGCCGCTTACGATGGCCGCCTGCGCGCTATGTTAGTTATTGCCCTGTTTCCGCTGCTGGTGTTGTTGGCGCAACCGCTCGGGCATTACGGCCTGTGGGTGCCGATTATTCTTATCGGTATAGGCGCGTCTGCTCACCAGGCTTGGTCTGCCAATATATTTACGACAGTTTCGGATATGTTCCCGCGCAGTTCTGTGGCCACGGTTGTAGGGATTGGAGGCTTAGCGGGTGGAATGGGTGGTGTCGTAGTGTCTAAAGTCGGCGGTTGGTTATTCGATCACTACAATGCCCTAAACGCTCTTCAAACCGGTTACGCCATTATGTTTGGCTTTTGCTCGCTCGCCTATGTAGTGGCCTGGTGTGTGATAAAACTGCTTGTGCCGCGCTATAAGCCTGTAACCTTGGGCTAATAAATGTGTTCCTCTAGACACTAAAAGGCCAGGGGATTGTTAACTGTGCTGTAGTGTAAGTGAGCCCTGGCTCAACCCGATGATGGATACGGGATTTCCCTCTAGGCAACTTCCCCGCCACAATGGTAAATTCGCCGCCGCCTACTTGGAGGATTTGCGCCTTTACCCAGAAGCTTAGAGACTTTTGCCCATGGTAAAAATATTAGTTGTCGATGATCACGATATGGTGCGTATGGGACTTATGCGCATGTTGGCGGACGTTGAAGGATTTGAAGTGATTGGCGAGGCCAAAAGCGGCGAGGAAGCCCTTAGTATGGCGCGCACATTGCGCCCGGACCTCATCTTGATGGACGTAAAAATGCCGGGAATCGGCGGCTTAGAAGCCACACGCCGCATTATTACCAGCGATCCCACCATTAAAATTATTGCCGTTACAGCCGTGTCCGACGATATCTTCCCTGAGCGGTTTATGAGTGTGGGTGCCAGTGGTTATGTCACCAAAGGCGCGCATTTTGACGAGATGGTTAAGGCGATTAAATCCGTCTGCGCGGGCCGCCCTTATATGAGCGCATCGGTTGCTCAGCAACTCGCCCTGCGCACCTGCAGCCGTACCAAAACCGGTTCGCCTTTTGAAGGTCTATCCGAGCGCGAGCTGCAAACGGCCATCATGGTGGCCAATGGCGCCAAGGTGCAATCGATAGCCGATTCCCTGTCCATCAGCACTAAAACCGTTAATAGTTACCGCTACCGTATTTTTGAAAAACTCGGCGTCACCAGCGACGTAGAACTCACCATCCTCGCGCTTAAACACAAAGTCCTCGATTTAGACGATGTGAATTAAGCCGTTTGCATAAAGCCCCCACGTGACCGATACCTTTGACTCTGCAACGTTTTTAAGCCATCTGACGACCCAAGCGGGGGTTTATCAGATGTACGACGCGGCGGGGCTAATTCTCTATGTCGGCAAAGCTAAAAATCTAAAAAATCGCCTCAGCAATTATTTCCAAAAAACCGGCCACACGGTTAAAACCCAAGTGCTTGTTAGGCGCATTGCCGCCATTACAATTACCGTCACACCCAGTGAATCTGAAGCTTTAATTCTCGAGCAAAACCTCATTAAAGCTCAGCGGCCGCCGTTCAACATAATGTTGCGGGACGATAAATCCTATCCTTATATTTTCGTCTCCCAGGGCGAAGCCTATCCGCGCGTGGCGTTTCACCGCGGTGCTAAAAAAAATGCCGGCGACTATTTCGGCCCGTTTCCCAGCGGCCTTGCCGTGCGCGACAGTCTTTTGTTTATCGCCCGCACGTTCGGCGTACGCCAGTGCGAAGACTCCGTATTTAAAAACCGCACGCGCCCCTGTTTGCAATATCAAATCGGCCGCTGCTCCGGCCCTTGCGTCGGACTGATCAGCCCTGAGGAATACGCGCAGGATATTCGCCATACCCAGCAATTTTTACGCGGCGACGACAAACCCTTGCAGGCGGAATTAGTAGCCGACATGGAGGCGGCCTCCGCACGCTTAGCCTTTGAAGAAGCCGCTGCGACGCGCGATAAAATCACTGCGCTGCGGCAAATCCAGTCCTCCAGTTCCGTCGATGGCGGCCAGGGCAATATTGATGTGGTGGCCATCGCTAGCGAAGCGGGCGAGTGTTGTATCCATGTGCTCTATGTGCGCCAGGGCCGCATTCTCGGCAGCAAAAGTTTTTACCCGAAAGATCAACTGGACGAAGGCCACAGCCATTTGTTGGAGCAATTTCTAGCTCAACAATACCTGTCTTTGCGCGGCATGGACTTGCCCGACGCCGTGGTCCTTAGTGAGCCTATGGAAGGTGAGTTGAGCCTTATCGAAGCGGTGCGTATCCAGCGCGGCAAAACTCTCAGCATTCATACACGTGTGCGCTCAATGCGCGCCAAATGGCTCGCGCTTGCCCAAGAGGCGGCGGATCAGAACCTGAAAATGCGTGCCGCCAGTACCGCCTCCTCTCTGCGCAAACTGCAGGCGCTGCAACAAGCCGTAGGGCTTGCCTCCCCGCCAACGCGCATGGAATGTTTCGACATTAGCCACAGCTCAGGGGAGGCCACCCGCGCCTCTTGCGTGGTTTTTTTGGAAGGGCGCGCCAGTAAATCCGATTATCGCCGCTTTAGCATCGAAGGCATCACTCCTGGCGATGATTACGCCGCTATGGCCCAAGCCTTGGAGCGTCGCTATAGCCGCCAGCAAAGCGAGAGCAAACCCTTGCCCGATCTATTAATTGTCGACGGCGGTAAAGGCCAGCTTACTCAAGCGATTAGTGTGCTGACTGCGCTTGGGTTAGAGGATATTCCTATGCTGGGCATCGCCAAAGGCACGACCCGCAAAGCGGGTTTTGAAACGCTTATTTTTCCTGATGGACGCGAACAAACGCTCAATGACGATCATCCCGGCCTGCACCTATTGCAGCAAATCCGTGATGAAGCCCACCGCTTTGCCATTACCGGGCACAAAAATGCCCGCGATAAAACCCGCAGGCAATCGCGCTTAGAGGACATCCCCGGCATAGGCCCAAAACGTAGGCGCGAGCTGCTCGCCTATTTTGGCGGCTTGCAAGAAGTGCTCGGCGCTAACCCTGAGGATCTTGCTCGCGTGCCTGGCTTTAGCAAAAAATTAGCACAAGAGGTTTACACTGCATTGCACTGTGAGTAACCTTCCAAGACTGTGCCCGCCGCAGCTCTAACTCCTCGAGACGCCCATGTACAACCTCGCCAACCAGCTCACCCTCATGCGCATAGCATTGATACCTTTGCTGGTGATTGCCTTTTATCTTCCCTTTACTTGGAAATATCCGCTCTGTTGCGGCTTATTTATATTGGCTGGCATCACCGACTGGGCGGACGGGTTTATCGCTCGCCGCTACCAACTCACTACACCTTTTGGTGCCTTTTTAGACCCTGTGGCCGATAAACTAATGGTCGCCGTGGCGCTTGCTCTGCTGATTCAAACCCACAATAGTGCCGCATTTACCCTGCCCGCCGCCGTTATTATCTGCCGCGAAATAGGTGTTTCAGCTCTACGCGAATGGATGGCCGAAGCGGGCAGCCGCGCTGCCGTAGCCGTCTCTATGCTCGGCAAGGTAAAAACTACCTTTCAAATGACTGCCATCGGCATACTGTTGGCGTTCGACCCCAGTACCAATTTACCGATGCTCTATTTCGGCTACGCCACTCTTTACACCGCTGCCATTCTTACGCTGTGGTCGATGGTCGGATATCTGCGCGCTGCCTGGCCGAGCTTTCGCAAGTAGCCGCCACTAGCAATCGGCGCGCGCGGTTGCAACAGTTAAGAATTTTTACCCGAGGGCTGTTTTTTGCCCCGCAATTGAGTAGAATGCGCCCCCTATTAAGGCGCGATAGCAAAGCGGTTATGCTCCGGATTGCAACTCCGTTTAGCCCGGTTCGACTCCGGGTCGCGCCTCCAAACACGCTCACACTGAGCGATGCAGTAACGGCGCGAACACAACGCGCTTCAGTACCGACGAGCACAGCTCGATCCTCCCCGCCCGGGTGGTGAAATCGGTAGACACAGGGGACTTAAAATCCCCCGGCTTTACGGCCGTGCCGGTTCAAGTCCGGCCCCGGGCACCATATTCTTGTTCATTACCGTCCGAATAAGTCCTGAAAGCCGCGAGTTAATTGGAATTTCTTCTATTCGGTGTCCGGCAATGTCCGGCCTCATCCATTGCCAGCGGTGTTTGTTTGGTGCTATTTTTGGTGCTATCTCCAGTTCAATTTGGATTTGTAGCACTATGGCCCTCACCGATGTTGCAATAAAGCAGGCAAAACCTCAATCAAATGACTATTGGTTAACCGATGAGCGCGGCTTGCGCTTGTTGGTTAAAGTCAATGGTTCCAAATACTGGCGATTGAAGTACCGACATGACGGAAAACAAAAAACGCTTGCAGTAGGCGTATACCCTGAAGTGGGCCTCAAACAGGCTCGTGAAAAAGTTGCCGAAGCTAAACGCGTCCTCGCTGAAGGCCAAGACCCCTGCCAAAATAAACAAGCCAAGAAGCTTCAAGCTGAAGTCGAAGATGGCTCTAGCTTTGCCATGCTATCCAAAGAATGGTGGCTAAATCAAAAAGGCACTTGGACAGCAGATCACGCTGCGCGAGTATGGCGCCGGTTAGAGATGGATGCCTTCCCAGCTTTAGGTAGTCGCGCGATTCACACGATCACAACTCCGGAAATAATCGCGGTAGTCAAAAAAATAGAGAACCGTAACGCTCTAGATGTGGCGCAAAGAGTTCTACAAGCGATGCGCAGCGTATTTTCTTACGCCGTTAAAATCGGCCGCCTTAAAAGCAATCCAGCCTCGGATCTGTCGGGCATACTCAAGGCTCGCAAAACCGCACACCGGGCTTCGCTACCGCGCGAAGAGCTGCCTTCTTTTTTGCGGGATCTTAGCACTTATGAAGAGCGAGGCCGCACTCTCACCAAGTTGGCCATCGAATTATTACTACTTACATTTGTGCGCTCACAAGAATTGCGCCTAGCCCGGTGGGCTGAATTTGATCTCGATGCGAAACTTTGGCGGATACCTGCTGAACGCATGAAAATGAAAACTGAACACCTCGTTCCATTATCCCAGCAAGCGATTGTTGTCTTGGAAAAACTTAAGGAAATCAGCGGTGGTTACGACCTTGTGTTCCCATCGGAGCGCCAGCGTGACGAAGGAATGAGTGATAACACTATGCGCCGCGCCATCTTTAAATTGGGCTACGACGGTAATACACCAGGCAAAAGTAAGTGTGTTCCCCACGGCTTTAGAAATACCGCCTGCTCAATTCTCAATGAATCCAACTTTAACCCAGATGCTATTGAACGCCAGCTTTCCCATGTGGAGCGCAATGGAGTTAGGGCAGCCTATACCCACCATGCTCGTTATATTGAAGAGAGGGGTAAAATGATGCAGTGGTGGGCGGACTATCTGGACGCTTTGTGCGCGCAAGAAAAACACCCGAATATTAATTTTGGCAGATGAACGTGTGGAAAAATCTGGTAGAGCTCCAGAATAATTAAAACTTTTAAAAGTGATTGCGCTAAAACTCCTCTAATTTGTACTAGTCGCGACCTAATCTGACACTTCGACTTGAAAGAAGAGAGTTACCGGTTTTGAATATGGGTGTCGAATCCTAAACAAAACCAAAAGGTAACTCTCATGCTACAGACTACCAATCCCATCATTAAACATAAA
>DATDJI010000021.1:0-92256 GCA_036520615.1 Cellvibrionaceae bacterium
CGTTCGAGTAAACGATGAAAAAATGTCTAAATCCTTAGGCAATTTTTTTACGATTCGCGATGTGTTGGCGCGCTACCACCCAGAAGTAGTGCGTTATTTATTGCTCAGCAGTCATTATCGCAGCGCGATTAATTATTCTGAAGACAGTTTAAAAGAAGCCCGCAGCGCGTTAGAACGATTTTATGGTTGCCTAAAACAGTTTTCAAATGTTCAGGTTTTGCCGTTAGACGAGGCTTTTGCCAGTGAACAAGGCCAAGCGTTTTGCGCGGCAATGGACGATGATTTTAATACGCGTGTTGCTTTGAGCGTATTGTTCGATTTGGTGCGACAAATTAATACCATACCCGATGAATATTTAGCGGCGGTGTTAAAAACTCTTGGCAGTCTTCTGGGCGTTTTACAAGCGGCACCCGAAGCTTTTCTGCAGGCAGGTAGTGCAGAGTTAGACCTAGCTAAAATTGAGATGCTTATCGCTGCGCGTGCAGAAGCAAAACTCGCGAAGAATTTTGGCCGTTGCGACGAAATCCGTGTTGAGCTTAAAGCCATGGGCGTCGTGCTTGAGGATTCTAAACAAGGAACCAGCTGGCGCGCTGAGTCGTAATCAAGCATGCACACTATAGAAGCCGCCGCCGACCTGCTGTGTGCAAGGCTGGCGGTTTTTTTTACGTCTCGCTTTGACCCTGTGCAGGAATATCAGCTATTAACCCGGATGCAAACGGAAGGTTTATTGGCTGTTTGCGCGGATGATAATTATTGGGTTGCACTATTTCGTAAACATTTTTTGTTGCGACACAGTTTATATAAGCTTAATGACGTTTGGGCACCTGAGGGACGAGGTTTGCGCTTAGGGCCTATAAGTATTGAATTTTTCGAAGCGGAGCAGACACTTGGTTTACCTTCTGAGGATATTACCTATCGTGCTCTGGCAGATTATTACGGGGACTTAAATCATTGGCTTTGCGCTACTGAAGATACTTGTCGAAATTTTATCGATGATTTTTTTAAGCGCTTTGCCGCTGTGACAGAGGTTGATGCCCATCTTGCAGTATTAGATTTGCCTAAGGATGCAGTTTGGGGTGTCGTACAGCAGCGTTATCGGCAGTTAGTACAGCAACATCATCCTGATAAGGGGGGTGATGTCGAACAGTTTTTAATAATTACCCGCGCCTTTCAGGCGTTAAAACTGCTGCGAGGCTAATTGCGATAAAAATTCCCTTGAATAGAAATTATGTTTTTATCCTTAAAATACCCCTTGGCTTTTTATTGCAGACTCCGCTTTTTAAAAACTAAGTGAAGTATTTTAAAAGAACGCTTGGTCCGGCTCCACCTTCATTTACTTATCAAATAATTTTATGTTGTTATCTTCTCCTGCAGACACCTTAGTTGTTTTTGACTTTGAGACCACTGGTATGTCGCCTGATAATGGCGATCGCAGTATTGAAATAGGTGCTGTTAAGTTGGTAGCGGGGCGAGTTGTGGATGAGTTTAGCCAGCTGATGAACCCTGGTATTGCAATTCCATTATTTATTCAATCGCTCACCGGTATTAGTCATCCGATGCTGCGCAATGCTCGAGAAAATCATGAAGTAATGGCGGACTTTTATGGGTTTGTGGACGGGTTTAATTTGGTGGCGCATAACGCTGCGTTCGATGCGAAATTTTTGCATGCAGAATTTAAACGCATTAAGAAATATTTTGCCGGTGGAATTGGCTGCAGTCTGCTCGCATCGCGGCGTGTATTAACAGGAGCGCCCAGCTATAAATTGGGCGAGCTGATTGCCCATTTTAATTTACCCAAGGCCAAGCAATATCATCGAGCTTTAGCAGATGCGCAAGCCTGCGCTCATTTGTGGTTAAGGGTTCTGCAGCAGCTTGAGCAGCAACACGGAGTTAAGCAATTAACATTTGGACACTTGCAGACACTCAACCAACAACCTAAGCCACGTGTGCAGCGGTTAATTAATAGTTGGTGTGAATAATTTCCGAGAGATGTTCAGCTGCAGATGCAAGTAAGTTTTAGCAAGGCGAGTTATTCTTATTTATTTAGATTGCGCCACTATAAAATTTTCCGTTACTGCTAGGGCTTTTCCGATAATTTCGTCAAGCGTTGCGTCTACGGAGATCTCAATTACACCAGCCTCATTTTGAGTCGTATCCAACGCGGCGAATTGGCTGTCTACTAATCCTGCGGGCATAAAATGATTTTGGCGCGCTCGCATGCGATCACGAATTAGGCTTTTTTCGCCTACTAAGTGAATAAATTGAACCGGTACGCCAAGCGCTCTAAAGCGCGTGCGGTGTGCAGCGCGCAGGCCGGAATAGGCTAACACTGAACTTTTGCCTTGCGCGGCTAGCGCTTGAAGTTTGCTGCAGAGCGCTTGGATCCAGGGCTCCCGGTGTTCGTCGGTGAGCGGAATACCGCTGGCCATTAAGCTCTTGGCAAGATCCGTGTGGTAATCGTCTGCCTCTACATATTCAAAGTTATAGGTTTGCGCGAGTAGAGTCGCAAGTGTGGATTTTCCGCAACCGCTTACGCCCATAACAATTAGCGCAATAGGGGTGATGGGGCCGACGGTTGATGTGTGCATGGGCAGGTCCGGGTGAGTGGGCGAAAAGGCCGCCAGGCTATCATGAGTGAACAAAGGCGCCAATTCTTAGCGGCGCTAAATTGTCGTGCAGCAACCGTTACAGTCCTTGCTATTCGGCGTCGGGCTTTGTACCGTCGCAGCTTTTACTGCGGGAGAGTTTCAGTGGCCAATGCGGTATATGAACCTTTGTTCGATGCCATAACGCCCGATGCTTGGGTGCTGACTCCCAATCGACGCTTGGCGCGAGTGCTGCTGAGCGCTTACAACTCTTATCAACAGACGCAAGGGCGGGTCAGCTGGCAAGCGCCCAATATCCTCGCCTGGGCTGACTGGCTTGAACGCCTGTGGGAGAAGGCGTTTTATAGTTTATCCGCTGCGAACTTTCCGCATCTTGGCTACAGGTTTTTAAGCGATGATCAGGCTCTTGCGCTTTGGCAGCTTGAACTTGCACGTGCAGCTGAGGGATGGGATTTACTCAAACCAGAGAGTTTAGCTGCCGTTGCCTTTAGCGGCTGGCAGAGCCTCAAACTGTGGGGGATCGAAGTTTCAAGCCTTGAGGAAGCCAGCGGGGAGACGCTGCTTTTTAAGCAGTGTGCACAGAAATTTGAGCTTCAGTTGACGGCGATGAAGGCGCTTTGTGTTGCTCAAATGCCTAAGTTGCTTTGCCAATATGTTCAGGCGGGTATGACCCCGCTGCCCGCGCATATGTGGTTAACCGGATTTGACGATATTAATCCCATACAACAGGCGGTTATTGAGGCCTTAAAGCAGCATGGCAGCGTTCTTAAAACATTTGAACCCGCTCGCCCCAATGCCGCCCAGTTATTTCCCTGTGCCGACGCAGACGAAGAGCTGACTTTAGCCGCTGCCTGGGCCAAGCAGTACCTAATGGAGCATCCAGATTGCCGAATCGGCTGGGTGATTCCGGATTTACCGAGCAGGAAGCTTGCTGTAGAGCGAGTATTAACTCAGGTTTTTTCCCCTCAAGACTGGCAGCTTAGTGAGACTCGTCATGCTCCGGGTTACAACATTTCCGTTGCTGAGCCCCTAAGTTTCACCGCTCCTATCGCCGCTGCGTTGAATTTGCTCGGTCTGGTGAATGGAAATGCCGAACTGGAAGCCTGGCAGTTGTTCACTATGAGTGTGTTTTTCGGGGCCGAAGCTGAAGCGCCCTGGCGTACACGTCTATTAGCTCAGGTAACAAGGCGTTATCACACGGTTACTTGGCGGCGCTTATTGTCGGCTAACGAGATATTTAACGGAGCTCAGGCGGCGCCCATTTGGCAGCAACAGTTAACCGCAACCCTGGCATGGCGCAGAGCCGTACCCAAAGGTAAAGCTTTTTTAAGCGTTTGGATTGAGCACTGGGAGCAATTGTTGGCGCTGTGGAAGTGGCCTGGTGAGCGTATGTTGGATACGCTGGAATATCAGCAATTAATGCAGTGGCCAGTGTTACTGGCGGATTTGAAGCAGCTGGAAAATATACTCGGCCCGCTAACCTATGGGGAGGCATTAGGACATTTGGGACGATTAGGTTACCGGCCATTTGCTGCGCAAACCGGAGATTCTCCGTTACAAATTTTGGGTTTATTAGAAGCGGCGGGACAACCCTTCGATGCGCTGTGGATTATGGGAATGGACGGTCGCCACTGGCCGCCGCCAGCACAGCCGAACCCGCTTTTACCCATAGCGTTACAACGCACCCAGCAGATGCCGCGCTCCAGTAGTAGCCGCGAGCTTGTGCTCGCCGAGCGGCTTACTCAGCGATTGTGTCAAGCCGCACCGGAAGTAGTGGTGAGCTTTAGCTTAAGAGACGGGGACCGACCACTGGTAGCGAGCCCTCTGGTCGAGCACCTGCCTCTATATGCGAGGCGAGAACTGTGTTCCCCGCCAAATTTGAGCCAGATATTTCGGCGAGCCGACACTGCACTTGAGCGCTTTCGAGATGATCAAGGCCCAGCTTTATCCAGCGAGCAGGAAGGCGGTGCCCAGGTACTAAAAAATCAGGCCGGTTGCCCTTTCGCCGCATTTGCCCGGCATCGTTTAAACGCCAACAACGTTCAGCCCCTGCTTTTTGGTATCGACCCTGGATTGCGCGGAAGCCTTTTGCATGCGGTGTTATTTCGGCTTTGGCAGTCCTGGCAAACACAAGCCGTATTCTTAGAGCAAACACCCGAAGCAATTTACCAGGCGATTGATCGGGCACTACAGCAGAGTTGGTTGGATTTGGACCCCTATATGGGTGTGGCTGCTGCTCTAAGGCAAATTGAAAACCAGCGCTGTCAGCGAGTTGTGCAGGCGCTTCTTGAACACGATCGACAGCGGCCGCCATTTAGCGTCGCGCACCTGGAAGCGAAAAGGCAGATTCAGCTCGGTAACTTACGGTTAAATTTGCGTTTGGATCGGGTTGATACCTTAGCGGACGGGGGCCAATTGGTCATCGACTATAAATCTCGCGAAGCCAGTAGCCAGCTTTGGTTAGAGGAGCGCCCTTTGGATCCTCAAGTACCTTTATATTGCCTGTTGACGCCCGATGTCGTGGGCGCGCTATTTGGTGTATTAGAACCAGGTAAGGAAGCTTATGCGGGTTTGGTTGAGGAGGGACGCTCCCTGCTTAATATTCCTCATGCTGCAGATTTAAATAAACCGGAAATTACCGATTGGCAGGGGTTGCTGGCCATTTGGCAGCAGCGTTTACAGGCGCTGGCCGATGAATTTAGCGAAGGCGCAGCTGCCACAACTCCCAATCCTAAAATTTGCCGTTTTTGCGATTTAAAAACCTTATGCAGATACCGCGAGCGCAGCCAAGGTTTGTTTGAGAAAAGGGACGGCGAAGATGGTGATGGCTTAACTTTAAATATTTATGCGAGTGAGTAAATGTGCATAACTGACATCTTAATTAGTTGCGCTGAATTGTTCTTGGTAAGGCAATTAGACCAGAGCCAAATAAACTATTACGCAAGCCGATAATAATTGAAGCTCTGATGAGTAATTAGTTCGGGCCGTTTGCGCTTCAAGGTGCACTTCTTGTGGAACTGGTATTCGATGAAGTGCGCGAAGTTTTTTAAACACGTTGTCGAGTAAACGCTTAGCATTTTTCACATAAATAAAAAAAGCCCTCAAAAGAGGGCTTTTAATTGTTATAACAATTGAGGGATTTTATTGAACAGCTGGACCTGAGCCGACAGTGTAATCACAGCCGATAGCGTCTTTAGAAACTACCACGTCGTCAATAGTTACTTCATTAGATATACCACTGAAGCTGTGCCAGCCAAAGATAACCTCTTTAAATTTTCCGTTCATCCAATTAGCCGAAAGTGCACCGTTGTTCCAATCGCTACCAGAGGTAATCGAGTGTACTAACGTGCCATTAGCATAAGCATTGAGGGTGTTGTAGGCCATGTCACCGCGGAACGCCACCTCAATACAGTGCCAAGTATTAGCCGCTAACACCGGGCCCTTACCCCATTGATCCTGTTTCGGAGCAATATTGTCTGTAGGCACCTCGTTCGTACCAATAACGCCTTTAATCTCACCGAAGCGAATTTCATTGTTAGCCGAACCTACTTCGCCGCGTACACCCATCAGTGTTTCGTGGTTAGCGCCAGGGTTTTGCCCGAGTTTGCGAGTAAATTTAACCCACGCGCGCATATAGACTTTATTAAGACCAGTCGGTAGCGCATGAGTAATCATTGAAGGATTTTGGCCGCCTTTAATTAGTAACGCACGATTGCCTATTTTGGCTCCGGCAACGACAGTAATGTATTTTGTAGGATCGATGTGACCAGGGTTTTGTTGATATTCGATAAAATAATTCCAACCTTTTGGGAATTTGCCAAGGTCGGTAAATTCGAAGCTGTCCTCAAATAAAATCGCGCCTACACCACCTGAACTTGACGTGCTGCTGGAACTTGAAGAGGTGCTAGAGCTTGAAGAACTGCTGCTAGAGGATGTGCTGACGCCAGCTACAGCACGGAGGTATTTAGCAACATTAGTGTTGCAAGTGCCTGTGCACTTCGTACCTGTTTGGGGCATTGCGGCAATTTTAGTTTCTAAATTATTGCCGAGGGCGACAACATCAATTTCAATTGCGCCGTCTTTACCATTCGTGCCGTGGCAGCCTGTACAGCGAGACCATTCGGTTGGCACGGTTATGGCGGTACCCGAAGATGAAGATGAGCTGGAGGATGAGCTACTGCGACCGGAAGAACTGCTGGAACTTGAAGAACTGCTGGAACTTGAAGAGCTGCTTGAGCTTGAAGAAGAGCTAGAGCTTGAAGAACTGCTGCTGGATGATGAGCTACTGGAGCTTGACTCACCTGTGCCCGTACAGGCGCTGACAGCGGCGGTCACTAAGCATGCGGATAGAATTTTAACTAGATTCTTATATTCCCCTGCAGGGGCTAAGCGAGTGAGATGTGCGCGCATTTTATTTACCAAAGTTAAAAAACATATAGGGTGGAAGTGCTGCTACATAGTCCATACAGCATCTAATGGTTTACTTTACCATCGGGCGTGTGTAAAGGGTGTGATTTTGTTTGCATTCACAGGCTGTGGTGATTCGAGTGATTAGCTCGCGTGCGAAACCTTAGGGTTCCTCTAGTTTCGGTACTAAACAATTGCTATTTAGTACGCGTATTTTGCCGCCTAATAAATGCTGCGCATTCTTTTCAGTGGCAGAATACGTTTTCCCCGGACACGTAAACAAGTCGCAGAAATTATTGAGCATTAAATTTTTCATGCAAGCAAAACAGCCCATTCCGCTAAATCTCGTAACGATTATTTCGCAACCAAACAGTGGTGACTGCAAACACTGTGCTAACAACTATAACCGGCCAAAGAGTACTTATATGCAGTGCATTCGTGCCATTTTGTAGCGCTCGGAGAAAATGCGCTAAATATTCTGTGTAGCCATTAATAATAGCGCGAATATAAAGATTAATTCCCAGTGCTTCGTTTATGAGGCGATCAGCAAACATCAAACCTAAGGGCAAAAAAGTGCTCAATAAAAAAGGTGATTTTTTTGCATAGGCGGAGGCAAGTAGTGACCAAGTGATAAGCGGTAATAAAGCCAGCAGCAGTAATAAAATGTTTTTGTATATTTTAAGCGGCTGCAAGAATATACCCAGCACCGCCAAGCTATCACCAGAAACCTGCGTGATCGCGGTTAGCCAGCATGCAAGTGCGCCTATAGAAATTAGTATCAAAGCAACTAGCGGTGCCAAACCATAAATCATAAACAACTTAGTGGCTAAATTTTGTGTTTCCGATACAGGCATCGAGCGCCAAAATAGAATTTCGCGATTTTTTCGATCATCAAAAAGTGTCCTGTGAGCATAATTTAGCGACACAATAAGCATTACAAATACAAGCATTACCGATAAAGCAAACATAGACAAGCCGACAAATCCAGTGGAAGATTTGAACGCATTGATTTGACTAAAAAGAGGAAGCTCATCCATCGGTAGCGTGCTAAATGCAGAAAATTGCTGATCTAAATTAGATGTATCTGGGTCGGTGGTGCTTTCTGAGGTTGATTGAATCTTTGTATTTATCGAGGTAGTTGTAGCGGATGAACCTGTGACGGTTGATGTTGATGACGATGTAATTGTTGAGCTGATAGAAGAGAGTGGATTAGAGGCTGATGTAGTAGGGGGAGTGGTTGGCAGGCCAGATTGGCTGGAAATATTTTCTGCGATTTGATCAGGGGCAAAACGGATAAAAGCCAGGCTCAACAGAATTGTTAATATAAATGTACAGATGAGCGGCAAGGTAATAAAACCTTTTTTATGTTCCCAGAGTTCACGGCGCACAAGCGTAATAATTTTTTTCATAAATCAATGCCTTAGTGCGAATTTTGCATTTTTGCCACAAATATATCTGCAACACTCGGTGTTGAGAGCTGACCTAAAGGTGTAAGTGCTGCAAAATCCGGTTGCTCAAACAACATAAATATATTACCTAATAAGTTTCGACTGTAGATTGGATTTAGTGCGCGGGCGGTCTCGGTGTGCGCTAAGTCAACTTGCAATACTGTAAATCGATTGGGCAGTTCTTCCATAGGCATGTTTAATACTATTTTGCCGTTATTGATAAAGATTAGGTCAGTTAGAATGCCTTCTATTTCTTCGACCTGATGAGTAGTAATCAGGAGAGTTTTTTGTTTTTCGTAGTAGTCATTTAGCAGCGATTCGTAAAATTGTTTGCGATAGAGAATATCTAGCCCCAGTGTGGGTTCATCCAATACTAATAGCTGGCTGTCTATGGCCATAATCAAGGCTAGATGCAACTGAGTTACCATACCTTTACTTAAATTTTTCACCGTATCGGTTAATTTAATTTGGGTTTTAGCTAAAAAATCTAATGCCTTTGCGCGGTTAAATTTTTCGTGGACACCTTCAACATAGACTAGCGCCTCCTTTACTTTTAACCAGCGCGGCAGTATTGCCGTGTCGGCAATAAACGATACGTGTTCGAGCATTTGTGTTCGCTGGGTGTAGGGGTTAAAACCTAATACCGAGAGATTACCTTCAATCGGCGTAAGGCCTAATATGCCCTTTAATAACGTTGTTTTACCGGCACCGTTAGGCCCAATTAATCCTACAATACGGCCTGCAGGTAAGTTTAAATCTATGCCATCTAACGCTGTTTTGTCTGCATAGGTTTTGCGTAAATTCTGCCCTTGAATAACCCAATTCATCGAATAATTCTCATTTTATTTTTTCGCTCGAAATGATTTATGCCGGCTCATAATAAATGGCGTAGGTTGCGTAGTTAACCCATAGGTCGACTGTTGTGATCAGCGCTTGCGAGTAATTATATTAATTAAGCCATTTTTCAACGGGGCTGATTATGCGCGTTTCGGTAAGGATACCTTGATAAGGAAAGGGTAATAAGTTAGAGCTCTTAAGTGTAAAAACTCTCCTGGAAATCTTTCTTTGATTATGCTTTTGAATGACAGTGCCAAGGCTTGTCGGCCAGTAAAATAACAGACGAAAAAAAACCTCGCTTAGCGAGGTTTTAAAAATGGCGGAGGGGCAGGGATTCGAACCCTGGGAGCTTTTACACTCAACGGTTTTCAAGACCGCCGCTTTAGGCCACTCAGCCACCCCTCCAAATTAGGCCGCGATTATATAGACCTTTTTCATTTTTGAGCAACCAATTTTTTTGGTATGCGTTTGTTTTTTCTAATATTTATATTGAAACAGCACATTCACGCCGTCCATGGCGTGCGTGAATTCAAGCTTTTTTCCTAAGGCTGCGCGGATCATTCGAAGGGCGTTGTAAATCTCGAGGCTTCCGTTCAATAGCGGCGGGAAGAGATGTATCTAAAGCCCTGAAAATAACCGGAGCTGCAGATACATGAAGTACCTCAGAGCTAATAGGCTGGGGATTGATACGAGGATCGTTACTGGCCCGCTCACCCCCAATACTCTGTGCCGCAGGCACGGCAGCGATAACATCTGAAATTGCCGACGAATCTGTCAACGCGGATTCTGAAATGGCGACTGTTGGCTCGTGGCGGATAGGTGCTGCTGACGCAGGTTTGTCTTCTGCAATAAACTGATTTTTCGCATTTTCTAGATCTACTGATTGAGATGGTTGAGCGGGCGAGCTAATCGGTTTTGCTTGTGCTTGATGTTCGCTATTAGCGTCATTCGCGGGAATTACGTTGGCGGCTTCTTGCACCTCAGGCTGAGTGGCGGTATTAAAAATTGATGCCGGTGTTTCTTGACGCGCTTTTTGGTTTTCAGCAATGGCGGCGCTAAGTTGCTCTTCCAGTTCAGTAAGATCAATAGGCTGTTCAATCACGGCTGCTGGTGCTGTTTCTTCGCTACGCGGACCGCGTTGGCGCTCATGGGGTTTGGGTCTGCGATTGTTAGGGCGACGTTGCGGGCGATCGTCTTGCTCCGGTTTGGCATCTGCAACGACAGTGCTCAATTCGCCGACAGGCTCTGCTGCTTTAACTTCCTGGGCGCGACCTCTGCGGTTGCGTGAGCGGTCGTTGGGTCCGCGTTCGGGATTTTTGTTTTCTGAGTTTTCAAGGCGCGCAGGTTTATCTTCACGAACTCGATTATCAGGCCGTTCGTTGCGAGGTTTTTGCGCCGGGCGCTCATTGCTTATTTCTGCGCTGCGGTTATCTGTTATTTCTTCTTTGCGCTCGGGTTTGTCGTTGCGGTCACGGCGATGATCGCGGCGATGACGTTGCCGGCCTTCGTAACGTGGGCGCTGATGGTTAGGTTTAGCCGGAGCTGCTGGCTCTTCCTTCGCAGGTTCTTCGCTTTTGAAAAGATTGCCAAAGAACTGCATGAGCTTACCGACAATACCGGTTTCAGCCTGCAACACAGGTACTGGAGTTTCAATTTTGGTAATCGGCACATCAATTGGGCCGGATAGGGGCGTGATCTGGCTGATGGCGGCTTTAGCTACCGACGGCAGGGCTGCTTTGGCATCCTGCGCTTCTTCAATAGCATCTTCGTTGATTAAACGAATGTTGTAACTAAGCTCGGTACTGTCAATTTCATCGTCGCGCAGCCGAGTCACTTGATAGTGGGGTGTTACCATATCGGCGTTCGGTAAGATAATAACGCGCGAGCCATGACGGGCCTCAATCTGGCTAATGGCATTACGCTTTTCATTCAACAAAAATGTGCCCACAGGTACGGGCACCACAGCGCGAATTTCTGCGCTACGTTCTTTCTTGGCTTCTTCTTCGATAATGCGCAGGATCGACAGCGAGAGCGACTTGGTGTCGCGAATGGTGCCTTGGCCGTGGCAGCGTGGGCACACCTTAGAAGTGGTTTCTTCTAGTGAAGGGCGCAGGCGCTGGCGGGACATTTCCAATAAGCCAAAGCGCGAAATGGTGCCAATTTGCACGCGCGCCCGGTCAATAGCTAGCGCATCACGCATGCGGGTGACCACATCACGCTGGTTGCGCGGAGCCTGCATATCAATAAAATCAATGACCACCAAACCGCCAATATCGCGCAGGCGCAGTTGGCGAGCAATTTCGTCGGCGGCTTCTAAGTTGGTAGCTAAAGCGGTTTCTTCAATATCGCCGCCTTTGGTGGCGCGGGATGAGTTGATATCGATACTGACTAAGGCCTCGGTAATGTCGATGACGATGGCGCCGCCGGACGGAAGTTTTACTTCGCGTTCAAACGCCGTTTCGATCTGACCTTCAATTTGATAACGGTTAAAAAGCGGCAGGCTTTCTTGGTAAAACTTTATGCGATTTTGATACTCCGGCATGATCCGTTGTACGTAGGCGAGGGCCTTTTCGTAGGAATCACGGGTGTCTAAGTAGACATCAATAATATCGGGGCGCAAATAATCGCGTATAGCGCGAATGATGACGTCGCTCTCTTCAAACAAGAAGTGCGGTGCTGGGACCGATTCAGCCGATGACTTGATAGAGTCCCAGAGTTGTACCTGGCGGCTGAGATCGCGCTGTAGTTCTTCGGCGCTGCGGCCCACACCTGCGGTGCGGATAATAACGCCCATACCTTGAGGTACATCGATTTGGCTGAGTGCATCTTTAAGGTCGGCGCGATCATCGCCATCAATGCGACGGGAGATACCGCCAGCGCGAGGGTTATTCGGCATTAATACTAAATAGCGGCCGGCAAGGCTAATGAACGTGGTGAGCGCTGCACCCTTGTTGCCGCGCTCTTCTTTATCAACTTGAACTATGACCTCTGAGCCTTCTTTGATAAGGTCTTTAATGCGTGTACGGCCATCGCCATCACGATCAGAGCGAGAAAAATACTCGCGGGAGATTTCTTTTAAAGGTAAGAAGCCGTGGCGCTCAGCGCCGTAATCAACAAAGGCTGCTTCGAGTGAAGGTTCGACGCGGGTAATTTTTCCTTTATAAATATTGGCTTTTTTTTGTTCGCGTTGACGACTTTCTATATCAAGGTCGTACAGGCGCTGATTGTCCACTAATGCGACACGGATCTCTTCCGCTTGCGTGGCGTTAACTAACATTCGTTTGGTCATGGTGTGCTCTCAAAAGCTAAGCCTGTCTAAAGTAGCTAGCGAGAACAGATTAAGAACGGCGGCAATTATCGACCGTGAAAACATAACTACCAGTGGGGCAGGCCGTTCGAGTAGATAAACACCCAAGGCACCGACTTTGGTTTTAGACCAGAAATACTAAGATCAGCGTGTCATAGTGAGCTAAGGCGTCGCACAAAACGGACGATTATAAGACGATGGCGTCGAGGACTTAACTTGTGGTTTGCTACTCCCGCCGCCTCAAAACGATCCAGCTTGGCGACGGGGCTTAATATTCTTGGTTGTTTTATTCTTAATGTTCGTGCTAACACACTTATAGTGCGGCGCAAATTAGGCTTCACATATCGTATAGAAGCCGGTTTAAACTCGTTTTGTATCACTGTCAGGGTGGCTTTTATCTCGCTGTACCAATGCACAACGCTTCACCTTCAGTCAGAGATCCAACGACTATAGCATCTGGTTGGCAGCTATACAAACTGGCTTCGTAAGGTTATTTACGCTCATGTGTTTGTTGGGCTTGCTGTCCTCGCCAGGCTACACTACTCGCTCAATTTGTTTTCGATGATTACGGCGGGTGATGTGACGGTTCAGTATTTCCAAGTGACGGATAACGAAGATGGCCAGCGATTGGATAATTATCTGCTGTCGCGTTTGAAGGGGGCGCCGAAGTCGCTGATTTATCGCGTGATTCGCAAAGGTGAGGTGCGCATCAATAAGGGCCGGGTTAAACCGGATACTCGCGTGAAAACGGGTGATTCGGTGCGCGTACCTCCTATGCGGTTAAGCCAGGAGCAGGAAATTGTGCCTGTAGGAGAGGGGCTAAAGCAGCATTTGATGGCTGCAATTATTTATGATGCAGATGGCTTGCTAGTTGTAAATAAGCCCAGTGGATTGGCTGTGCATGGGGGCAGCGGAGTGAGTCTTGGGTTGATTGAGTCACTGCGCCAGCTGTCTGGGAACCAGGGTTTTTTAGAATTAGTGCACCGGCTTGATCGTGACACATCTGGTTTGGTCATGGTTGCTCGTAAGCGCAGTGTCCTCACCTATTTACAAAACTGTTTGCGCGAGCGTGATTTGATCCAAAAGACTTATATCGCACTGGTACAAGGAGCCTGGCCGAAACACCGAACTCAGGTAAATGCGCCTTTGTTAAAAAGCGGTGAGGTGAATCAAGAGCGATTTGTCAAAGTATCCGCACAAGGTAAGCCTTCGCTGACTGAATTTCAAATAATCCGGTCGTTTCCAAATAGTACTTTGGTACACGCCAAGCCCATTACCGGACGTACTCATCAAATTCGCGTGCATGCGCAATATGCTGGCTGCCCTCTTGTTGGCGACGAAAAGTATGGCGCAGCTGAGATTAATTCGATGTTTCGCGGCTTGGGATGCCGGCGCTTATTTCTGCATGCAGCTCAGTTAGATTTGATGCTGCCTTCAGGCGTAGCGCTTACATTGGAGGCGCCGCTGCCGGATGATTTAACGGTTTGCCTAAATCAGCTTGAACGTATCCGAGGTTAGATCGTGATAGCTATATTTGATTGGGACGGGACCTTGATGGACTCCACCGGCAAAATCATTACCTGTATGCAGCAGGCGGCGAGTAGAGTAGGGCTTGAGGTGCTTGATGATAAATCCATCGCCAATATTATTGGCTTGGGCTTGCCAGAAGCGGTCCGCGTTTTATACCCGGCTATTGATAATCTTCTAGCTGATCAATTACGCGCTAATTATTCGCACATTTTCATCCAGGAGGATTCGACCCCCTGTAATTTGTTCCCCGGTGTAGATGAGGGATTGGAGCGATTGCAGTCGGCAGGTATCGCAATAGCCGTGGCAACAGGGAAAAGTCGCCGCGGGCTTGATCGCATGTTGGCTGGGCTTGGGTGGTCTGAACGCTTTGCAGTGACGCGCTGCGCCGATGAAACTGCATCCAAGCCAAACCCTTTGATGCTGCAGGAAATTTTAAGCCATTTGGACAGCAGTGCGGCGCACGCTGTTATGGTTGGCGATACCGAATATGATTTAGCTATGGCGGCGCAAATAGGAATGCCCAGTTTAGGTCTTGGTTATGGTGCCCATGAAGCTGAGCGTTTATGGATTCATAAGCCAATGTTTGTAACTGATCAATTTGTGCAGGTAGTCGATTGGATAATGATCGAGGCTGAACGTCTGCGAGGCTGAGTTAGTCGTTACGAAGGCGTCAGCGGATTTACGCCAAATTCTCGCAACATACGGCTTAGGGCGATTAGCGGCAGACCTATGAGGTCGGTGGGGTCTTGGCTGTCAATGGATTCGAATAGACATATACCCAAGCCCTCTGCTTTAAAACTACCTGCACAGTCCCACGGAGTTTCTGCTTCCAAATAACTGTTGATTTCCAGTGTGCTCAGATCGCGAAACTTTACTTGTGTGTGGGCCAAATGAAATAACTGGGTTTCGCCGCGCTGCAGGCAAAGGCCAGTAAAAAAATCCACGCTATTTGCACTACAGCTTTGCAATTGTTGAGTAGCTCGCAACTTGTTGCCCGGTTTGCCAAGCAACGTTCCATTGAGTGAGGCAACCTGGTCCGATCCAATAACTATTTTTGCGGGGTTTAAAGTGCTGACAGCTTGTGCTTTTGCACGACTTAAGCGTTCGCATAGCTGCTGCGGTGATTCGTGAGTGTGAGAGGTTTCATTAACATCAGGACTGATTATATTAAAGGCAAGATTTAAGCGAGATAGAAGTTGTTTTCGGTAGGTGGAGCTGGAGGCGAGAATAATCTGCGGCATAAGAGATTAGCGTTAATTAGGCAAGTATTGCGCTATGGTAGCAGGCGGCCTTACAGCATGCGCAAAAAAGAAGCAGCCCAGTGCTAGGTTTTCTTTGACACGAGCAGTAGATGCCAATATGATGCCGCGCTTATTTTTAGGGTGGTTCTGCCGCATGGTTCCTCGTCAAATTGAACCGCGTAAGTTTGCGCAGCACGGCCTGCAGGTGGCGGGAGACATACCTGTTGCAAGCTTGGTACGACTGGCCGCAATGGCGCTTGAGGTACATTCGGTAGCGGTAAAGTTAGAGTTTTCCGTGGCGGAAACTCGCCACCGTGTGGTTACCGGGCAATATGATGGGCGTGTGGTCATGCAATGCCAACGCTGCTTAGAGCCTGTAGAGTTGCACCTGGTAGGGGATGTTTCTTTAGCCATTGTGTGGAGTGAAGATGATGCCAAGCTGCTGCCGTCTGACTATGAGCCTTGGGTCGTGGCGCAAGATCAGGCAGATCTCTATGAAATTATTGAGGAGGAGCTGTTGTTAGCTCTGCCTCTCGTGCCTACGCACGATTACGACTGTATGGATCGCACGGCTTTGACACCTGATGGGGTGATAGCGCCAAGTGAACACAATAATCCCTTTCAAGTGCTTGCGCGCTTGAAAGGATCAAAACCTAACTAATTCAACCAGTGCTGTAGGAGTATTTTAATGGCCGTTCAACAGGATAAAAAATCGCGTTCACGTCGTGGCATGCGCCGTTCACATGATGCGCTGACCGCTCAAACCTTATCAGTAGATGCCGCTACAGGTGAAAAACATCTGCGTCATCACATGACTCCAGATGGCTTTTTCCGCGGTCGCAAAATTACTGCGTCTAAAGACGAAGAGTAAACTTGGCTGCATTGGTCAGGATTGCTGTAGATGGCATGGGCGGGGACTTTGGTCCCCGTCTTGCGTTTGAGGCGTGCTGTGACTTTCTGGCGCTTCAGCCGGATACCGCGATAGATTTATTTGTTGTTGAGCCCTTCACGGCGCCATCTGATTGTCCTGATAGATTGTGCTTGGTTTATTGCCAGCAAGCTGTCCTAGCTGATGACAATCCGGTCTACGCATTACGCCATAAGCAGGCCTCCAGCATGGGGCAAGCGTTAACTTATGTGCGCGACGGTTTAGCTGGCGGCTGTGTAAGTGCAGGTAATACCGGCAGCTTGGTTATGTTGGCCTCCCATTTAGTAGGTATAAAGCCGGGGGTTACGCGGCCGGCGCTGTGTACGGCGGTGCCTACGCAAACCGGCGCAAGTTGGCTGCTTGATCTTGGCGGCGTGCTTTCTCCGGATGCTGATCGGTTGGCTGAATACGCCTATTTAGGAGCAAGCGAAGCACGGCGAGTGCTTAAACGTCGTATTTCGGTGGCGCTGCTTAATGTGGGACAGGAAGCAGAAAAAGGGCCGCAGGTGTTGCGAGAGGCCGCGCAAAGATTGAAATCTGCTAACGACTTCGACTATATCGGTTTTGTTGAGCCTGCGGGCTTGTTCGCAGGAGCCGCCGATGTTGTTGTATGTGACGGCTTAATGGGCAATATGGTTTTAAAGTCTGCTGAGGCAGCTGCTGCCACAGTGTTAACTGTTGTGAAAAATGAGTTTATGACATCGCTTTGGCGGCGCACGCTAGCTTGGCTATGCCGCGGCCTGTTTCGGGAGATTCGCAGCCAACTGCATCCAGCGGGGCTAAATGGGGCTCTATTGCTTGGGTTAAACGGCATAGTGGTGAAGAGTCACGGTGGAGCGGATAAAGAAGCCTTTCTTGCCGCGTTAAATATAGCTTACCGAGCTATCAGCTCGAATTAATAATTAGGTATTGGTGTGTCTAAAAGTGCTTTCGTTTTTCCCGGTCAAGGGTCGCAGCAAGTTGGAATGTTGCAAGAATTAGTAAATGAATTACCTATAGTTGCACAAACATTTGCAGAGGCGTCCGAGGTTCTGGAGTACGACCTTTGGCAGCTTATTAGTGAAGGTCCGCAAGAGCGCTTAAATTTAACTGAACAGGCCCAACCGGCTCTATTAACCGCGAGTGTCGCGCTCTGGAGAGCTTGGCTTGCCCATAGCTCGGCACGGCCAGATTTTTTAGCTGGGCACAGTTTGGGCGAGTGGTCGGCACTGGTTGCCGCGGGTGTCGTAAATTTTACCGATGCCGTTAAGCTCGTGCGCTTGCGTGGCCGGTATATGCAAGAGGCCGTGCCGCAAGGCGTAGGAGCTATGGCGGCGATATTAGGTTTGGATGATCCTAAGGTGCAGCAGGCCTGCGTCCAGGCCAAAGAGCTGGGCATTGTTGTACCGGTAAATTTCAACTCTCCCGGTCAAGTGGTAATTGCTGGAGAGGTAGCTGCAGTTGAGGCGGCTATGACGGCGTGTAGTGAGCTTGGCGCCAGTCGTGCCATGTTGCTACCGGTGAGCGCCCCGTTTCATACGGTGATGATGAAGCCCGCTGCAGAGCGACTTGCTCTGGATCTTGCAGAGGTAGTTTTTTCAGCTCCAACAATCCCTGTTGTGCACAACCTTACTGCGCAGCCGGAGGTCGATCCTGTGGTGATAAAGACGCTAATGATCGAGCAGATATATGCACCCGTGCGTTGGGTAGAATCAATTCAATATATCGTTGATCAGGGTGTTGAAATTTTTGTAGAAATAGGGCCAGGCCGCGTATTGTCCGGGCTAAATAAACGCATTCACAAAGGTTTGACCTCGTTAAATACCGATGATTTATCCCGCTGGCAGGCCGCTTTGGCTCATTTCCAACCTTCAGTTTCCACTATTTAAGGAATTAACATGTCCGAGAAAAAAATTGCCCTGGTTACTGGCGCAAGCCGAGGTATTGGCGCAGCCATAGCCGAGGCTTTAGCGAATGCAGGCCTATTTGTTGTAGGAACGGCGACTAGTGAAGCCGGGGCGCAGGCTATTACCCAGCGATTTGCTGCGGCCAATCAGCAAGGTATTGGCAGGGTGTTGAACGTTACTGATGGTGCATCGGTTGAAGCTCTCGTGGCTGATATCAGCACGCAATATGGCGCTGTAACGGTATTGGTTAATAACGCCGGTATCACCAAAGACAATTTACTGATGCGCATGAGTGATGAGGAGTGGTTTGATGTGATCAATACTAATCTGAGTGCTGTATATCGCCTAAGCAAGGCCTGTCTGCGCGGCATGATGAAACAACGTTGGGGTCGCATCGTAAATATCGCTTCAATCGTCGGCGCCATGGGCAACGCTGGGCAGACCAACTACGCTGCCACCAAGGCGGGGGTCATGGGTTTTACGCGCTCTTTGGCAAAAGAAATCGGCTCGCGCAACATTACAGTTAACGCTGTGGCGCCAGGTTTTATTGATACCGATATGACGCGAGATCTGCCCGAAGCTCAAAAGGCCCAAATGAGCGCTGCAATTGCTTTAGGCCGTTTAGGCAAGCCTGAGGAGATTGCCAATGCCGTGGCGTTTTTAGTCTCTGATAGTGCCAGTTACATTACCGGTGAGACCTTGCATGTCAATGGCGGCATGTACATGAGCCAATAATACGGCTTGGGACTTTGGTTTTTTGCCGGTTTCTGGGGGTTATGGCAAGAAATTTCCCCGTAAGGCTTACAAAAGGAAAAAATCCCGTTAAAATGCGCGCCCAAGTCAGCCACCCCACGCGCAAGCGTTACTATGCGACGGCGGCTATCTTTGCCCAATTCCAATAAAGGCTACGAGGAGTTACCCACACATGAGCAGTATCGAAGAACGCGTCAAAAAAATTGTTGCCGAACAACTCGGCGTTAAAGAAGAAGAAGTGAAAAACGAGGCTTCTTTCGTAGAAGATTTAGGCGCAGATTCTTTAGACACCGTTGAGTTGGTGATGGCGTTAGAAGAAGAATTTGAAACCGAAATTCCAGACGAAGAAGCTGAGAAAATCACTACTGTGCAACTGGCGATTAACTACATCACTACGCACCTCGCGTAATGTAAGCTCCCTGCCAAACGCTTAAATAAAAGCCGTACCTGTTACGGCTTTTATTTTTTTAAGGCTAGTAGATTAGGTGGCGTCCAGCGGCAGAATAGGTAGTTACTATTCAGGCTTGCCACCCTCAATTGACAGCAGAAGATACCCTGTTGTTTGGTTTTGCGGCGCGATTCGGCTTGCGCATGCACGACGTATTTGAAGTGAGGCCAACGTGCGAAATCGAGTGGTAGTTACCGGCATGGGCATGGTTAGCCCGTTGGGTAATACAGTGACAGAAACCTGGCAGGCCATGCTTGCAGGCTCCAGCGGCGTACAACCTATTGAGCTATTTGACGCTTCCGCTTTTGCTACTCGGTTTAGCGCTCCGGTTAAGAATCTGGATTTAACGCCCTATATCAGTGATAAAGAAGCGCGCAAGATGGATCTGTTTATTCGCTATGGAATGGTGGCGGGTATTCAAGCCATGGAAGACTCTGGCCTAGAAATTACTCCAGCGAACGCCCACCGAGTCGGCTGTATTGTCGGTTCGGGCATAGGTGGCCTCGGCTCTATCGAAGACACTCATGACACCCTGCTGTCTAAGGGACCGCGTCGAATATCGCCATTTTTTGTACCCGGCGCCATTATTAATATGGTGGCGGGTAACCTCTCCATCCGCTATGGATTAAGAGGCAGTAACCTGGCTATTTGTACCGCCTGTACCTCTGGAACCCATAGTATTGGTATGGCAGCGCGTGAAATTATGTTTGGTTACGCCGATGCTATGTTGTGCGGCGGTGCTGAAATGGCTACAACCCCTGTTGGGATCGGCGGCTTTGCCGCTGCGCGTGCGTTATCGACACGTAACGATGACCCTCAAGCAGCTAGCCGCCCATGGGATAAATCCCGCGATGGTTTTGTTCTGGGCGATGGTGCAGGTGTATTAGTGTTGGAAAACTACGAACATGCCAAGGCTCGCGGTGCAAAAATTTATGCTGAGCTGGTGGGATTTGGTACCAGCGGGGATGCCTACCACATGACCTCACCTCCAGAAACTGGCGAAGGTGCGGCTTTAGCCATCAATAACGCTCTGCAGGACGCAGGCCTTGCTCCAACATCTGTGGGTTATATCAATGCCCACGGTACGTCCACTGGGGCAGGTGATTTAGCGGAGTGTGCGGCAATTAAATCAGTTTTCGGTGAGCACGCTTATCGTCTAGCTGTCAGCTCGACCAAATCCATGACCGGGCATCTGTTAGGCGCTGCGGGAGCTGTAGAAGCAATTGTCACTGTGCTGGCATTACAAAATCAAATAGCTCCACCAACGATTAACCTTGATGATGCCGATGAGGGGTGCGATCTTAACTTTGTCCCGCACACAGCGCAGGAGCGATCGTTTAATGTGGCTTTGAGTAATTCGTTTGGATTTGGCGGCACGAATGGAACCTTAGTGTTTCACCGCGTGTAATCGTGAGACACATCTAATGGCTGCGTTAACTAGCCCAGGTAATGAGGCACCGATTACTTGGGTTAACGGCGCGCGCCCACATTCTCTTTCCCCGTTGGATCGCGGTTTAGCCTATGGCGATGGTTTATTTGAGACCATGCGCTATCAGCGCGGTGGCATAGTGTTATTGCCCTGGCACTGGCGGCGTCTTCTCACAGATGCCCAGCGTTTAAAAATTTCTTTGTCCAGTGATGTGCTTCAAGCGCAGCTTGATAATATTGCCACGGATATACAAAACATCGAGCCGGCTGACGCTGACTATTTTCAAACGAATGAGTATGCAGCGTTAAAACTGATAGTAACCCGCGGCGAGGGCGGTAAAGGCTATGTACCTGATATTGCCGCCACACCTAATTTAATTTGGGTTTACCGGCGCTGTATCGAACAAACGGAATTCGTGCAAAGAGGAGTGAGATTGAGTGTCTCATCTGTGCGTTTAAGCCGCAGCGCACTGCTTGGAGGAATTAAGCATCTTAATCGCCTGGAATATGTAATGGCGAGCCAAGCGGGTGAGCTGCCCGAAGCGACTCAATGGTTGTTATTGGACGACATGGATACCGTCATCGAAGCGCTAACTCATAATCTATTTTGGTATAGCCAGGGCAAGCTGTGCACACCCGACTTAAGCTTTTGCGGTGTAGCGGGAGTAATGCGGCAATGGATAATTGAGCAGGCGAAAACCCTAGGTTATACAGTGCGTATTGAACAGTTTTTACTTTGCGATATTTTAGCGGCGGAAGAAATTTTTATTTGTAATAGCCTCAGAGGAATTTGGCCTGTTACGCATATCGACCAGATACATTTTAATCCAGGGCCGATAACACGCCAATTACAGCGCGCTATCGACCAATTATGGCAGTAACCGAATGGCTAGTAAGTTTATAAAACATGTATTAATTTTACTCCTAGGTCTGGGGCTATGCGCTATGGGAGGCATATTTTGGGCAATTCAATGGATGCAAACTCCCACTGAAACTGCGGCGACACCCTTAGTGTTTGATATTCAGCGTGGAGAATCTACCGCGCAAATCGCCAGCCGATTGGCAAATGCTGAACGTATAGAGTGGCCGTTTGTTTGGCGTGCCTACGCGCATTGGGTGGAAAATAAGCCTCTGCAAGCGGGTGAATATGAATTACAGACTAATGCAACTCCATTAAATTTATTGCATCAGTTGCAACGCGGCGACGTTATTAAATATTCGGTTACTTTTCCAGAAGGGCTTACCTATAAAGAATTTCTCGAAATACTAAAACAACAGCCTAAATTGCGGCATGAACTGGCCAATAAGCCTATTGAAGAGCATAAAAAAATTCTGCAATTTAGTTATGAAACATTGGACGGCTGGTTTTTCCCAGATACCTATACCTATCTGGCCGGCGATTCTGATAAAGCAGTTTTGTTGCTCGCCCATAAAAAAATGCAACAAACGTTAGAGCGCGCCTGGCGAGCACGAGCAGAAAATTTGCCTTATATGAGTGCGAGCGAAGCATTAGTAATGGCATCTATTATCGAAAAAGAAACGGGTGTTGCCAGCGAGCGAGAAAAAATTGCCGGCGTATTTGTGCGGCGGTTAAATAATAAAATGCGCTTGCAAACTGACCCTACAGTAATTTACGGATTGGCGGACACCTATACGGGTAATTTAACGCAAAAAGATTTGCAAACGCCTAATCCATATAATACGTATTTGAATGAAGGCTTACCGCCCGGACCTATTGCAAACCCAGGTTTGCAAGCACTGCAGGCTGCGCTACATCCAGCGGAAGGTAATGAATTATATTTTGTCGCTAAAGGTGATGGCAGCCATATATTTTCGGCTACGTTAAATGAACATAATAAAGCAGTAGAACAGTATCAGCGCGCGCATCGAGCCGAGCGGTATCAGTCGTCGCCCCGGAGTTTAAAGGCTAAATGAGTGGTTTTTTTATTAGCGTCGAAGGCGTCGAAGGCGTTGGGAAATCGACAAATTTATCCTTTATCGCCCATTGGCTTAAAGATCACGCCATAGAATTTACACTTACTCGCGAGCCCGGCGGCACTGAAATAGCAGAAGCTATACGTGCGTTATTACTAACGCCCAGCAACGAAATAATGGCCGTAAATACTGAATTACTGCTCATTTTCGCTGCTCGTGCGCAGCATATGGCCGAAAAAATCCGCCCCGCGTTAGCAGCGGGAACCACTGTAATTTCCGATCGCTTTATTGATGCTACCTATGCGTATCAAGGCTATGGGCGAGGCTTGCCATTAACTACGATTCGATCGTTACACCAATTGGTGTTACAAAATTTTGTCCCCGATTTAACTATTTATCTTGATTTAGATGTAGAAACTGGCCTGGCTCGCGCGTGTCAACGCGGTGAATTGGATCGTTTCGAACAGGAGTCGCGCGTTTTTTTCGAGCGAGTACGAGCAGGTTATCTCAAATGTATACAGCAGGATGCCAGGCGTTTTGCCGTTATAGATGCAAGCCCACCCTTACAGCAGGTACAAGATCAAATAGCCGCAGCGCTTGAGGTTTTTTTTAAAAAGAAACAGCCTACCTGATATCTGCAAATTCCTCAGGGCAATTTATTGTAAGTGGGACAGCGGTAATTGGATGGTGTAGAGAAATTTGCTCCGCATGCAGCATAAGGCGAGATGTTTGCAAGTGGGACTCGTCCATGTTGTATAAATGATCGCCCAAAATGGGATGGCCAATACCCCAGCAATGTACGCGCAACTGATGTGAACGCCCGGTGATAGGGAATAAATCCAACAGTGTTGATTGCGAGTGTTCACAGCGTTTAAGCGTACGAAAAAACGTGTGGGAGGTTTTACCGGTTTGCCAATCGATTTTTTGGCGCGGGCGGTTAGGCCAGTCGGCGATGAGGGGCAGGCAGATTTCCCCGGCGTCGGCTTGAACGATTCCTGCAACTAAGGCCTTGTAGCGCTTTTTAATCGCCCCTCGCGCAAAAAGTTGATTCAGCGCTTTTTGTGCAGGGTAAGATTGCGCGAATAACAATAGTCCCGAGGTGCTCATGTCCAACCGGTGCACAGTGCGACTGTTGGGGAATTGTTTTAATACTCGGTCGAGTAAATTGTCGTCACTGACAAGCCCGGGCACACTTAAAACCCCTGTGGGTTTGTTGACGGCTATCAGGTGTTCGTCCTGGTAAATAATATCAATCACTGAATTTGGCCTAAAAAACTCTATTCTCCCAAATATTCTCTGTTATAACCATGCAGAGTCTAAGCAGATGCGGAATTATTATCGTGAATTTATATCCGGCAGAAGTTTTACCTTGGCTGCACTCGTCCTGGCAGCAGCTTAACCAAATGCTTATGCGTTCACGTTTACCATCCGGTCTGTTATTTACCGCAGCAGAAGGCGTAGGTGCGTCCCAACTCGCGCATTTATTTGCCCGCTTGATGCTGTGTGATGCCCCTAACGAGATGCATTCATGCGGGAGCTGTTCTGGATGTTTATTACTCGCCCATAATAATCACCCTGATTTATTTATCCTCGCCCCAGAAGAAGATTCAAAGGTCATTAAAATCGCCCAAATACGCGCTTTAAACGATTTTGTATCCAATACTGCTCAGCAAAGCGGGCGCAAGGTGGTGGTAATTGATCCTGCCGAGGCTATGAACAGCAACGCGGCCAACGCACTCCTGAAAAATCTCGAGGAGCCTATAGGGCAGACTTTTTTTATTTTAGTGAGTGTAAATCCTTCGCGGCTTTTAGCTACTATCAAAAGCCGCTGTACGCGTTTTGTATTGTCGATTCCTTCATGGGCCGACGGCATAGCTTGGCTTGAGCAGCGGGGTGTTACAGACGCCGCGACTAAACTTGCCATTGCTCATGGCGCGCCTTTGCGAGTAACCCAATGGCAACGGGACGGCTATTTTGATCAGTGCGCTACCTTAGCGGGGCATATCGAGCAGTACCTCACGACCAAACAATCCTTGTCTCAGATAGCTAAACCTGTAACACAGCTGGGACTTGCTCTGGTGTTGGACCAGTGTATGGCATGGGTACACGCAGCCTTAGCACTCCCGTTTAAGCAACTGCCACTGCCCGTGGCGTCATTAGCTCTACTGGATAAAAAAGATTTACTGCGTCTTTACGAGAGTTTGCTGCAGAAAAAGCGCCTGTTTTTGGCGGGAATTAACCTTAACGCCCAGTTAGTTATAGAAGAATTGTTAGTTGAGTTGGGTAGTCTGTACAAACTGGCCTAATCTTAGAAGTGCGACCCGGCTATACATTCTGCGCCTGGACAGATTTCGAACCTGGCTATATGGTGTCGATGAATCCAAGCGGTTAACTGAACGACTTAAATTGATTTAATTAGATACTACGAGGCTCACATGCAAGCATTGGGTGGTAGCGCCCGCAACGGGATACTGTCTTTAACCATTCGCGATAAAGCCGTGCTTTACGCGGCGTATATGCCGTTTATAAAAAACGGTGGCTTGTTCATTCCTACGAATAAATCCTACGCATTGGGCGATGAAGTATTTATGTTGTTAAACCTTATGGATGAACCGGAAAAAATCCCTGTGGCTGGTAAGGTTGTGTGGATTACGCCAAAAGGTGCTCAGGGTAATCGCGCCGCTGGTATAGGTGTACAATTTAATCTGGATAGCGAAGCGGCTTCAAAAAAAATAGAAACCTATCTTGCTGGTACCTTGGAATCGGATCGGCCGACACACACAATGTAAAGCTCTTTTAAATGCTTGGCTGAGCATCGACTTCATTCTTAAAAAGGCGCAAAATTAGCGCCTTTTTTGTGGCTGAATTCCTTATGATTGTCGACTCACACTGCCATTTAGACCGCCTGGATTTAACCGCACATCAGCAAACCCTTGCACAATTAATCGCACAGGCTCACGCATGCGGCGTTGCTGGAATGCTGTGCGTATGCATTAGCGAAGAAAATAAAGATGCAGTTTTATCTATTGCCGCAGAATTTGATTGCGTGGTGGCTTCGGTGGGTGCACATCCGTCTGATGTAAAAGACCAGGTCATCGACGTCGATACGCTCATCCGCTGGGCTCAGGCACCGAAGGTGGTAGCGCTGGGAGAAACGGGTCTTGATTATTATTACTCGGCTGATTTTGCGTCTATCCAACAAGAGAGTTTTAAAAATCATCTAATTGCCGGCGCGCAGTTAAAACTGCCGGTTATTGTACATACTCGGCAGGCTCAGCAGGACACGCTCTCGCTCATGAGTACCTTTGCAGATCAAAATAGTGCAGGGGTCATGCATTGTTTTACCGAGGACTGGGCAATGGCTAAAGCAGCTTTGGATATGAATTTTTATATCTCGATCTCAGGCATAGTAACGTTTAAAAACGCTGCAGATTTGCGTGAAGTGGTTAAGAAAATCCCGCTGGACAGGCTTTTAATTGAAACGGATTCGCCGTATTTAGCGCCTATTCCCTACCGTGGCAAATCTAATATTCCGCAATATGTGTGTGAAGTTGCAGACTATATTGCGGAACTTAGGGGCATTGAAAAAGAAGAATTATATAAAACCACTTCAGCAAATTTTTTGCGTTTATTTAATAAAGCAGCTGAGTTTATGCCAGCATTGGTCACGTATGTTAACGCTTAAGATGCCCTTGAATTGCAACGTTGATCTGGCTAACTTAATTAAACTCTGGATATTTTGAGATTTTTAAACGCAGTTTAAACACGTTCTTAGGCGACTCGTTGAATTTTTGATTTCAGCCAGGGTGTATGCGAGAAATCTGTATTTTCCCAGAGTTGTTTTGCCAATAACGCAACTTCGTAGGTACTATTTTTTGCACTAAACGCCCCGGACACAACCCACTGGGCGATAGCGTGCGCAACCTTAGGATAGATAATTTGGCGCGGTTGAAAGTTATCGAGCCAATATGCCAGATACTTCGCATCTAATGTTGACATACATAAACCCAGCCCTAACTCAATTAAGGCGCGGCCGTTAGAGAGCTGTTCCATTTGGCCGTGTAAGGGTTTAATTAATAATTTAATACCTAAGTGTAGGGCTTCGCTGGTTAACTCAAAACCTGCATTACAAATAACACCTTGCGCACCGCACAGCGTCGGATGAAAATCGACACTACTACAGGGCCTGAAAATAATATTGTTAATTTTTTCCACGCTGTCGTATGGGCCAAAGCAAATAAAAGTCTCTGACTCAAACGGATCTAGAAAGTCGATAATATCTTGGCGGTCTTCAAAAGGTAAATAGACTAAATAATATCCCTGTTCGCGAGTGGCGGTACTAAGGTTTTGAAGAATCGGAGGCAGGATTGGCTGATTAAAATGGTGCCAATGTAAACCAATATTTAAGGGGGAGGGTGCCACTGATTTCAACAAATGGCGATTTAATAAGGTGTTATTTACCTTGGGTATGTCATAAAGAAATGCGTATTGGTGCCCGATCGTAAGGCAGTGCTGATGTTGTAATTTTGCAGCCCAAGCGGTGACAGGCTCAAAGTCTGAAATTACCAAATCGTAGTCACGTGTATTAATAGTATGAATTTCGTTGTAAACCAATGCCAAATTATTTTTATGCCAGGTTTGCGCTATATCTACCTTGCCTTGAGCGAATGCAAGCCGTAATCCATGCTGAAAACTTCGATGCGTAAATTCCTCAAGTGCAAAATAGCTATCGGCGTCTCGGCCACTGAAGATAAAGTCAATACTTGCACCAAGAGACTTTAATTCGCGGTTAAGTGCACGCGCTCTGGTGATATGTCCGTTACCTGTGCCTTGTACGCCATAGAGTATTTTCATTGTGATAGCTCTACAAATCGACTGCAGCAAATGCCAATGCCTATACCGATAAGCGCACCCGCTACCACATCGGAAATAAAATGCACGCCGAGCATTACCCTTGAAACAGCAATATTTGCCGCCCAGATAAACGCCAATAAACTCAAATTGGCATCCAATAAATATACGCAGGTAGCAAATAAAAAAGCAGCCGAACTGTGGCCTGATGGAAAGCTAAATGCATCCGCAGGCTGAATTAATGCCGTATACTGCGGTAATGCAGCGGCGGGCCTGCGGCGACGAAATGCGGGTTTTGCGAAAAAATAGACGCTCCGTTCTACAGTAAATCCAAGTGCTAATAATTTAAGTGGCCCGATCAGATTAAAACACCATAGACCCAGGGCTGCAGCAACATAAATTAAGCCGTCACCGCTTATGGAACACAAACGCGCCCACCAATAAAATAATCGTGAGTGAGCGCGACGATGTACAAAATAAAATAGACGGTGATCCAGCAGATGCCACTTTTCCAATCCTGTCATCGTAACCTCAACCTTTTGCATATGGGGGTTGTTTGTTAAGCTATAGGACATTTGTGACACAAAGATTGCACTCTGTGCGTACGAGGATTTTATGCAGCAACAACTAATCACGATGCTAGATTTACAACATGCCATGAATACCAAAGTTCACCCGAAGTGGCGTGAGCAAAACTATGCTTGGCATAGAGCCATTTGGCTAGAATCCGCTGAGCTGCTTGAACACTACGGTTGGAAATGGTGGAAAAAACAAACTCCGGATCATAATCAAGTGGCGTTAGAGTTAGTAGATATCTGGCACTTTGGTTTAAGTATGGAACTGCAGAGAGAGCAAAATGCTGAAGCTGTAGCGCAAATATTGCAGCGAGGCTTGAGCGCGCCGGAAGGGCCAGACGAATTTAATCTCGCGGTAGAACATTTTGTAGCTAAGGTGCTGCGCAAAGACGGTTTTCCCGTTGCGGAGTTTGCACAACTTATGAGTTTAAGCAGTTTGTCGTTTGTTCGTTTGTACAGTTTATATGTGGGTAAAAATATCCTGAATTTTTTCCGTCAGGACCATGGTTATAAAGAAGGAACTTATAAAAAAATCTGGCAGGGAAGGGAAGATAATGAACATCTTATCGAAATTCTCGGCAGACTTGATGCCCAAGCGCCGGATTATAAAGACCAAATTTACAAGGCGCTTCACAAAGCTTTTTTAAGTGCATAAATATCCTTTTATGCGCAAACGCTTATCTATTTAAAAATATTTTTTAAACTGATTAAAACTCATTCGTAAAAAATGCTTGAAAATTTGCAGCGAGTCGTAATTGCAGTGGGTAAGCTAACACGATGCAACCATTGAACTGCCCATTGTTAACTGCCGAATTCACATCCAGCAATTTTATCAATGCATTTGTACATTGCGTTAAAAGTGATTTTTAAGTTTTCGTTCATGTGTATTTGAGAGCGTCAAATATTAGCTGCGGGTAGGGGAAAATTAAATAAATTGCAAATCTTAACCTCGTCAGGAAAGCTGTGTATAAATTGCATCTACTTGTTTTTTCCATCTCTCTAAGCGCGCTTTCGCGAGGTCTTTCGAGCCTCAATGTTTACTTTTATCGGCGCTGCTACATTGCAGGGTGACTTTCGGGGCTATTTCTTTATAATGTCGCCCCGCTGTCCTGAAGCCATCAGGGCTATTACCCATTAGCTATAAAGCGGAGAGTCAGAGTGAAAACACCCGTACGAGTTACCGTCACCGGCGCGGCTGGTCAAATTAGTTACTCCTTATTATTCCGCATTGCAGCAGGCGACATGTTGGGCAAAGACCAACCAGTTATCTTGCAATTATTAGAGATCACGCCTGCATTAAATGCATTGAAGGGCGTAGCTATGGAACTTGATGACTGCGCCTTCCCATTGTTAGCGGGTATCGTCACCACTGATGACCCTAACGTCGCTTTTAAAGACACAGATTACGCTCTGCTAGTCGGTGCTCGCCCTCGCGGCCCGGGCATGGAGCGCAAAGATTTGCTAGAAGCCAACGCTGCTATTTTCTCCGTGCAAGGCAAAGCCATTAACGACCACGCTTCACGTCAAATAAAGGTTTTAGTGGTCGGTAACCCTGCCAACACCAATGCTCTGATTGCTCAACGCAATGCTCCAGCAATTGACCCGCGTCAATTTACTGCTATGACTCGTCTGGACCATAATCGAGCGCTTTCTCAGTTGGGCGATAAGCTTGGTGTTTCTATCAATGACATCAATAAGATCACCATTTGGGGCAATCATTCGTCTACTCAATATCCTGATTTATTTCACTCGGTAGTTAAAGGCGAGGTGGCTATCGATAAGGTTGAACGTGAATGGTACGAATCTGCCTATATTCCTACTGTTCAACAGCGTGGTGCGGCCATCATCGCTGCGCGTGGCGCATCGAGCGCAGCATCTGCAGCTAATGCGGCAATTTGTCATGCGCGTGATTGGGCGTTAGGCACGCCGCAAGGCGATTGGGTAAGCATGGGCGTTTATAGTGACGGCAGCTATGGAATTGAAGAGGGTTTGATTTACTCTTTCCCATGCACTTGTGTAAACGGCCAGTGGAGTATTGTGCAAGGATTGGAAATTGACGCTTTTTCACGCGCTCGGATGACGGCAACTGAAAAAGAATTACAAGAAGAGCGCGATGCGGTGAAGTCGCTGTTACCCGCGTAACCTGCATATTGCCTGTTACAGATTTAAAAGCACCTTTAAGGGGTGCTTTTTTTTTAATGGAGTTTTTGTATGACTATACAAATTGGTGCTCCCGCCCCGTTATTTTGCCTGCTTGATCAAAACGCTGCATTAGTTTCGGCGAATCAATTTTTGGGTCAGTGGCTGGTAATTTATTTTTACCCAAAGGCTTCTACTCCGGGCTGTACTGTTCAAGCCTGCGGATTGCGCGACAGTGATATGCAATTGGCGTCATTAGGTGTGCAGGTAGTCGGTATTAGTCCGGACTCGCCAGCTAAATTGAAAAAGTTTGCACTCGCCCAAAACCTGTCATTTCCTCTTTTAAGTGATGAATCTCACGAAGTGGCGGAATCTTTTGGCGTGTGGAATCTTAAAAAGTTTATGGGAAAAACCTTTATGGGTATTGTTCGGACCACCTTTGTGGTCGACCCTGACGGTAATTTAGCGTCTATACTAGAAGGCTTTAAGACTGCCACGCATCACGAGCTTGTGATTGCGAAGGTTAAGCAGCTGCAGGATATTCAAAACCAATAATTTATGGCGTTCAATTCAACGGCGTGACACATTGGAGGCTGGTTTGCCTAGGGAATAAGAACTAGCTTGTCACCCTAAAAATCGGCAATGCTCGCGTTTTTAATAACAGTTTGTTATAAATATTGCGAACCTTTCTTAAATGGTGAACTGTTTGAAATCTGTACTTTCCAGCGAAAGCGCTACAGCTTATTCGCACCCGCTCGCCGAATTTGCTCAAGCAGCGAAGTTGAGCAGAGGCGAAAAAATACGGCTGATGTACCGTAATTTGGTGAATACCGTGCGCGAAGCGCCAGCAGAGCCAGGAGTGCAGCGGATGCTTGATTTGGGATGTGCGCTATTGCAGGCGCGCTCAGCAGGGTTGGTCAAACCAGAGGAAACCGGCGGTGCACTAGAGTATTGGGATTCGTTAAGCCAAGGAGAAGGAAAAAAGGTTAATTTGGATTTTGCACTGATTAATGGCGACAGGTTTATACCTAGCGAACGGATTTTTGTTTGGGATTTTGCCAAGTATCCATTGCAAGTGGATGGCGTGAAACCCATGGCTGGAATCATGATTACACCCAATGCCTGTGATCAGTTATTTTTATATTTCATCGGTAAAACCCAGCAGACGACTAATCCTGAGGAGCTCGAAATACTTGAGCTTTTGGCGGAAGGGGTGGCCTGCATGATCGACTTGCAGCGAAATCATGCGCAGCGGCGTATTAATGATCAAGGGTTAGGAGCGGGTGGAATAGTAAAAACGCTCGATGAATATAATCAATCGGCGGCGCTACCCGAAGTATATGGTGTTCCTGCGCGAGTGTTGGAAGTTTTACAACGTAGAGTTGGCCGTTCTGGGCTTAGCATCGGCGAAATCGCAGATGATTTAAATCTGTCTAAACGCACGCTGCAGCGACGCTTACAACAGCACAGTATTAACTTTGCTGATTTGCGCGATCAGGTGCGCTTTCACCATGCTATCGACTTCCTTATACATCAGGAGCTAAGTATAGATAGCATATCCAGCGCGTTGGATTTTTCCGATCGAACAAGCTTTACCAACGCCTTCAAGCGATGGACGGGGCTCTCACCCAGCACGTTCCGCAAGCTTTTCCGCGATTATGTGTAGATAGCAATAAGTGCGGATTTTCTCTTGTAGAGTTATAAAGTTGCTCCTGTCAGGCAAAACTTGTAGAGTCGGCAGCCCCAAAAATTGATGGAATTTTTACTATGTCCTTTTTTATAGCAAGTGCCTATGCCGCCGATGCTGCGGCTGCGGCGCCGAACCCCATTCTTCAAATACTCCCTTTTATTGGGATATTTGTGCTCATGTATTTTTTTATGATTCGTCCACAACGTAAACGTCAAAAAGAGCATCAGCAACTTCTTACTGCGCTGAGCAAAGGTGATGAAGTGGTATTAAGCAGCGGAATGTTAGGCAAAATTGTCGATGTTGAAGAGGCTTATTTAACGTTGGACGTTGCGGACAACGTTAAAATGAAATTTCAAAAACATGCCGTGGTAGCCGTATTACCAAAAGGCACTATTAAAGCAATTTAATTCAGCAGTATTTTTAGGATTGTTTTCATTGATCTGTCAATGCGCGCTCTGATTTACGCTCCACGCTAAATTTGCGTATTGGCAAGATATTGAGCATCTGCAAGCATAAGGATCCGAAACTCTATTAATGCCTTTACCACTGAGAATGTTGAGTGAGCCTACTGCGATTTGACGAATTTACCTGTTGGCGCAGTGATGAGAGTTTATTTAATCCTGTGAATTTCAATTTAAATGCTGGCGAGATAGTCCAAGTCGTCGGCCCCAATGGTGCGGGAAAAACAACATTATTGCGCTGCCTATGCGGCCTTTATGATGATTATCAAGGCGACATCTTTTGGCAAAATTCGCCCTGGCGCAGCCGCTTTTATGATTTTGCACAAAGTCTTCTATATCTGGGCCACAATCCAGGCGTTAAAAAATCTCTTACAGCTGCCGAAAATTTACAGTGGTACACAGGCATTCAAAAAGGGATTGCAGCGCAGCTCAGAATCGAGCAAGCGTTGGCTGAAGTAGGCTTGGAAGAATACACAAATACATTGTGCCAAGAAATGTCGGCAGGACAATTGCGGCGGGTGGCCTTAGCTCGTTTATATGCTTCTGACCGACCGTTGTGGGTGCTAGATGAACCTTTTACGGCCATTGATATTGCTGGGGTTAGCCGGTTGGAGCAACAACTGCAGAAACATGTAGCGCAAGGTGGCACCGTATTGTTAACTACTCACCAAGCACTTGCCATTGAGAAAGTAAAAAACCTTACTTTAGAACCTTGTTTTGACGAGGTGCTACTTGAGTCTTGAGTCCTACAGTTTACGTTATGCGTTGTCCGTTAGCTTAAAGCGCGAGTTGCTTTTGGCTGCGCGCCAAAAAAGTGAACTTTTCAACCCTCTATTATTTTTTCTGGTAGTAGTGATTTTTATTCCTTTAGGAATAACACCGGACAAAATTTTTCTCGCCAAGTTAGCACCGGGTATGATCTGGGTATTTGCCCTGTTGGCAACTTTGTTATCCCTTGAGAGTCTGTTCAAGGCGGATTTTGAAGATGGCTCTTTAGAGCAAATGCTCGTCAGTCCGTTATCGTTAAGTTGGATCGTAGGCGTAAAAGTGTTTTGCCACTGGTTATTAACAGGCGTTCCTTTAACATTGCTTGCGCCAGTGCTTGGAATAATGTTGTTTTTGCCTGCAGACGCTTATATAGGTCTTATGATATCGCTATTTATTGGTACTGCGTGTTTAAGCCTAATAGGTGCGATTGGGGCGGCTTTAACGGTATCGTTGCGGCGCGGCGGCTTGGTACTATCGTTGATCGTTATGCCGTTATATGTCCCTATTTTGATTTTCGGTGCGGATACGGTAAATAATTTGGCGCAGGGATTACCCTATATATTTTCATTATTAATATTGGGTGTATTTTTTTTCTTAGCGTTGTTAGGCGCACCCTTTGCTAGCGCTGGTGCCTTGCGAATTAGCGTAACCGCATAAAAAGTCGCCATGACTGACGCCGCACAGTTGTGATCTGTGTTAGTGCAGGTACTAAGCAGTTTAATCATAATGAGATAAATGACCTTAGAGGTTGATCAATGAATTGGCAGTGGTTGCATCGGTTTGGCTCGCCCAAATGGTTTTATGAAAAAACACACTTATGGGTTTGGGGCCTCGGCGTGCTGGCCTGTGGTTTAATATTCGTTGGAGCTGTGTGGGGCCTGGCGTTTGCTCCTGCGGATGCCAAACAGGGCAACAGCTATCGGATTATTTATATCCATGTGCCCAGCGCTATAGTTTCTATGGCTGGCTATTACGTCATGGCTATTGCAGGGGCCATAGGCCTGATTTGGCGGACAAAATTATCTTTTATCGTTATGCGCTCAGCCGCTCCTATAGGTGCTTTGCTAACTTTTGCAGCACTTTTTACCGGTGCTGTTTGGGGTAAACCCACCTGGGGAACATTCTGGGTGTGGGACGCGCGCATTACATCGATGCTTATTTTGCTTTTTTTGTATTTGGGAATTATTGCACTGCAAGGCGCGTTTCAAAATCAAGATGCCGCTGATCGCAGCGCCGCTTGGCTTGCTATTGTAGGGATGGTAAACGTGCCGATTATTTATAAATCAGTAGAGTGGTGGAATACATTACATCAACCTGCCACTATAAAGTTTACGCAGAAATCTACAATTGATCCAAGTATGTTGTATCCACTTATTATTATGTTTTTTGCTTTTTATTTATTTTATTTCTGGAGCTTATTGCGAGCTGTACGGGTTGAAATTTTACGCCGTGAACTAAAAACCCAATGGGTAAGTGACATTCTTAAAGGCTAGTATAATGAACTTTTATTTTGCGAATTTCACTGAGTTTTTACAAATGGGTACGCATGGGGCTTATGTGTGGTCTTGTTATTTTTTAATGCTAGTAGTTTTGCTTGCGCTTGTTATTACCCCTCATTTTCGTGCTCAGCAATTGAAAAAAATATCACGCTCGCGTAAATCGACTGTGAAAACTTCACCTTCTTCAGGGAGTGGTTCTGATCATGCATCCGCTGCGTAAACAACGTTTAGTGCTCGTTTCAGCAATTGTCGTCGTCAGTAGTATCGTGGCTGTGTTGGTCGGATTTGCGATGAAGGAATACGCCAATTTGTTTTATCCGGTCTCCAAAGTCGCTTCAGGCGAAGCGCCGCGCGGTAAATCTATTCGAGCCGGTGGATGCGTGGTGCCGGGCTCGGTAAAAAAAGCTAAAGAATTGTTATTAACTACGTTTGATCTTACCGATGGCCAGGCTTCTATCACTGTCACCTATGACAGCATTCTTCCAGACTTATTTGCCGAAGGCGAAGCTGCAGTAGTAACTGGAGTTGTGGGTAACGATGGCATAATGAAAGCGAGCGAAGTGCTTGCTAAGCATGATGAAAATTACACGCCGCCAGAAGTTGCCGAGTCAGTAAAAAATACCAGTAAGCATCAGCAAGCATGCAAAGGGATGGAATATGATACCTGAATACGGTAATTTCGCGCTCATCATCGCCCTAACACTTGCGGTGTGTTTGGCCATAGTTCCTATGGTAGGTAGTTTTACCGGTCGAGTCTTATGGATGTCGGCTGCCCGACCTTTGGCCGTCGGGCAATTTGTTTTTACAGCAATTGCGTTTTGTGTGCTCGCCTACAGTTTTGTAGTGGGAGACTTTTCCGTCAAATACGTCGTCACTAATTCAAACAGCCTTTTACCTACGTATTATAAAATTAGCGCCGTCTGGGGTGGCCATGAGGGCTCGCTATTATTGTGGGCGCTGGTTTTATGTGCCTGGACTTTAGCTGTAGCTACATTTTCTAAGCAATTGCCCTTAGATGTTTTAGCAAGGGTGCTATCTGTAATGGGTGTTATCGGCATAGGATTTTTATCCTTCATGTTGATTACATCCAATCCATTTGCCCGTAATTTGCCGGGCGTGCCTAACGAAGGCGGTGATTTAAATCCGTTATTGCAAGATTTTGGTTTAATTATTCACCCGCCCATGTTGTATATGGGTTATGTGGGTTTTTCTGTAGTTTTTGCTTTCGCTATTGCAGCGCTTATTGGCGGTCGCCTGGATGCATCCTGGGCTAGATGGTCGCGCCCCTGGACAAATATGGCTTGGGCTTTTTTAACCGTTGGTATTGCTTTGGGCAGTTGGTGGGCATATTACGAACTAGGCTGGGGTGGATGGTGGTTTTGGGATCCAGTTGAAAACGCATCTTTTATGCCTTGGTTGGTGGGTACCGCTCTTATTCATTCGCTTGCAGTAACAGAAAAAAGAGGTGTTTTTAAGAGCTGGACAATTCTTTTAGCAATATTTGCATTTTCTTTGAGTTTATTAGGGACATTTTTGGTGCGATCTGGCGTATTGACGTCGGTGCATTCATTTGCTGCGGACCCAGCGCGCGGAACATTTGTTTTGGTGTTTTTAGGCTTAGTAGTAGGTTGCTCATTATTGCTTTATGCTTTTAGAGTGCCAGAATTTCGCTCGTTACCGACATACACCTGGCTGTCTCGAGAAACTTTTTTATTATTCAACAATATTGTTTTCGTAATGTCGGCCGTGTGTGTTTTATTCGGAACTCTATATCCAATATTGGCTGATTTTATTGCCGACGCTAAAATCTCAGTGGGCCCGCCCTGGTTTAATATTTTCTTTGCTCCTTTGATGTCGTTAATTGCCGCACTTTCTGGTATCGGCGTCTTTTTGAACTGGAAAAAAACGGATGCTAAAAAATTGGCACCATTGATGATTACTGTTGGTTTAAGCGTATTGATTGGGTTATCGGCACCACTTTTGGGAGCGAAATATCACTGGGGTGCTGCATTGGTAGCTGCGCTGGGTTCCTGGGTCATTCTCTCCAACATAGCCCATGTGTTTATCAAATCCCGACAATCTCGCCAGGGGTTGCAATCGGGTATTCGCAAATTAAGCCTCAGTTATTGGGGAATGATAATTGCTCACGTAGGTTTTGCCTGTACGTTAATGGGGGCAGGCTTTGCGACAATTTATTCAGAGCAAAGAGACTTACGTTTGGCCTACCAGCAAAAAGTAAAAGTAGGCGGATATGAATTTGAATTAATTGATGTGGCCAATACTCGCGGACCCAATTATACCGCTGAGACTGGCGATATTCAGGTATATAAAAATTCCTCGCTCTATACTCGTTTGCATCCGGAAAACCGCCAATATTTATCAGGTGGTAATAAAATGACTGAGGCTGCCATCGACGCAGGCTTTACACGCGATTTGTATGTAGCGCTTGGGGAAAAATTGGATTCCAATGCATGGGCATTGAGAGTGCATTATAAGCCTTTCGTACGCTGGATTTGGTTGGGAGCATTATTAATGGCTTTTGGTGGTGTATTGGCAGTTATTGATAAACGCTACCGTTTAAAAGTGTCGCAAAAGCAGCAAGACGCTCTCGTGCCCATAGCTGATAAAGCTGCATATGGCCCTGCAAAGGAAACGGCATGAAGCGACTCCGTCTTTTTATTCCGTTAATTGTTTTCATATTCCTTTCAGCATTACTTTATTGGGGAATGTCGCGTAATCCTGACGATTTACCCTCGGTTCTTATAGGTAAAACTCTGCCGGAATTTTCGTTACCTACTTTAGACAATCCAAATCAGCGAGTAACAAAAGCCGATTTAATCGGGACACCGTTTATTTTGAACGTTTGGGCGAGCTGGTGCCCAACGTGTAAGGATGAGCATCCATTTTTAAATAAATTGTCCTCAATGGGTGTGAAAATTGTTGGCATCAATTACAAAGACGACCCAAACGCTGCAAAAGCAATTCTAGAACAATTGCATGACCCGTATAGTATTAATGTTCTCGATCAAGATGGAAAACTTGGCATTGATTTGGGTGTATATGGAGCTCCCGAGTCATTTATTATTGATGCTAACGGGATGATCATAGATAAAGTAGTGGGAGCCATTGACGAGCAAATTTGGCAAAAGCAAGTCGCAAAACATTTTTTTGTGCGCTAATGATTATGTGTTTGTTAAGGCAATTGTTTTTTTTGTGTGTTGGGACTATATCTCTCACGAGCATGCCGGCCGCTGCTGATAGCTCAGTGCAAATTGGGCCCGGACTTAGCGTTTTAACTCAGATTCAAGGCTCCTGGAGCAATACTTGTCACCGGGCGGGCTTAAAAGCGAGCGAGGGATTTCGGCAAGATTATTTAAATATTAGTTTTACACATTTTGAATTTGTCGCAAAAATCTATGCTGATGATGGCTGTGTAAAGATCTTGACTCAATGGCCTGCTAAATTTCGCTTTTCTTTAGGGGGGATGGTTTTACTGGCAAATCAAGAAAAAGCCTTTCTTTTGAATCTTGAAAAAGAATCTGATCCAGCCAACGCTTGGTCGTTATCAAACAATAATATTCTGCATTATAAATCGGGGCGCTTGTCGCTGGGTCGCGAAAGTCTATTGGGGGCAAGCACTGATAGGCTCACATCACTTGATAAAGAACAGTCTTTTAGCCGTCGTTAATTTCTATGAAAAAATCATTTCTCCTGCCCGAATGGGCGCACACTCGTGCAATCACTGTCGCCTGGCCGTTTCCGTCGAGCGATTGGAGTGGCAATTTAATTCAGGCTCAAGCCTGTTACGCCGATATGGTGACTGCATTTGCTCAGGTGGTCCCTGTTTGGCTACTAGTTCATCCCAGTGTAAATTTAATTACGGTAAAAACTGCCTTAATGCAGCGAAATGCAGATTTAGAGCGTGTGCAACTTATCGATACAATTGTCTATAACGATACCTGGTTGCGCGATTACGGACCTTTATCCTGCAGTGAAGGCTACATTAAATTTGAATTTAATGGCTGGGGTGGTAAGTACGCGGCGCCGGATGATAACCGAGTCGCACTGTATTTAGCGCAATTGCTAGGACAAAATCCTAACTGCTGCCCGTTAGTCTGTGAGGGTGGTGGTTTAGAATCGAATGGAAAAATTCTATTGGTTAATCAGGATTGTATTGTCGATGACGCTCGCAATTTGGCGGTGACAAAACAGGAAATGGAGCTTGCGCTGCGCGAATGGTTGGGGGTTGAAGCTGTTGAATGGCTACACAATATTCAATTAACGGGCGATGATACGGACGGCCATATTGATACGATTGCTCGGTTTGTCAGTGAGTCTCGCATCGTATATTCGGGGCTGAATTCAGATCATGTTGACGCACAGTCGTTGGAGCGGCTACATCAGCAATTAACCGAAATAGCAGCGCGCAGAAACTGGCAATTATTTTCTTTGCCCACTCCGAGTTATTGCAGCTTGTTAGATAGCCGTGCGTTGCCCGCCACCTACGCGAATTTTTTAATATGTAATCATCATTTATTTGTACCTGTATATGGCTTACCTGAAGATGAGGTTGCGTTGAAAATATTAGGCGATGCTTGCCCGGAGTACACGCTAATACCTGTGCGTTGTGAGGCTTTGTTAGAGCAGCATGGCAGCCTTCATTGCGCCACGATGCAAATTATCGATTTAAATAATCCTGGGAGATTTTAAATGGCGAACGCAAATTTTATCGCCGCAGTTCTTCAGCAGGCGATTGAGGGTAACGATAAAGTTGCCAATCTTGATAAAACTGAAATGTTAATACGCGATGCCGTAGAAAAAGGCGCAGAGCTGATTGTTTTGCAGGAGCTTCATGCCACTCAATACTTTTGCCAAGAAGAAAATACCGACTGTTTTGATATGGCAGAATCGCTTGAGGGGTACACCTACACACGCTGCGCGCAATTGGCCGAAGAGCTGGATATAGTTCTGGTTATTTCACAATTTGAACGCCGAGCAGCGGGTATTTACCACAATACTGCCCAAGTAATAGATGGCGTAGAAGGTCGCGTAGGTATTTTTCGCAAAATGCATATTCCGGACGACCCGGGATTTTATGAAAAATTTTATTTTACACCTGGTGACGCCGACGGAGAACTGGCAGGCTTTAAGCCTGTGCAAACGCGGCTGGGCAGTTTGGGAGTATTAGTCTGTTGGGATCAGTGGTATCCCGAAGCTGCGCGCTTAATGGCACTTGCCGGTGCCGATGTATTGATTTACCCGACGGCCATCGGCTGGAATCCAGATGATTCAGAGGCTGAGCAAGAGCGTCAGCGAGACGCCTGGGTAACAATTCAACGATCTCATGCCGTCGCCAATGGCATTCCCGTTTTAGTAGCAAATCGCACGGGTTTTGAAGATTCACCAGTGGGAGCTTCCGGGATAGAATTTTGGGGGACCAGTTTTATTTGTGGACCACAGGGAGAGTTTCTCGTATTAGCTGACTCTGAAAGCCAGGGAATTTTTTGTGCAGAAATCAGCCTTCAGCAGTCGGAAAAAGTGCGGCGTATCTGGCCTTATTTTCGGGATCGAAGAGTTGACGCCTACGCTGGACTTACGCGTCGATGGTTGGGCGATAAATCCTTTTAAGAATTATACGTTCCAGTAGTTGCATAATTTTCTCTGCAGGCATTTTCTTACCTACACTCAAAGATTTTAGCTGCGCCGCAGCATGAGTGTGCTAGTATCTTCTTAAGGTGCACCTATCCGGGTGTATTTGTGCGGTTTGGCTTAAGGGGATTTTTATGTTGTATTACGCCTACGAACTCAATCACGCAGCATTAGCTCCTTTGAGGGAAGCGGCAGGTTTTGGTAAAAAATTATTAGAATCGCCGTTTAATCCTTTTGCGCAAACCGTCGGTGGGCGCACAGTGTCAGCAGCATTCGACCTTTTTGAATCTATGACGCGCCGTTACGGCAAGCCACTTTGGCGTCTTACCGAGACAACGGTAAACGGATTTCCCGTCGGGATTAAAGATCGCGCGATTTGGCAGCGGCCCTTTTGCCAATTAATTCATTTTGAACGCGATAAAAATGCTTTATTACAAGCAAGGGGGAAGGTACAGGTTGACCCTCGAGTACTTATTATCGCGCCTCTCTCCGGCCACTATGCCACCTTATTACGCCGCACCGTCGAATCATTTTTACCAGACCATGAAGTTTTTGTATCTGATTGGACCGATGCGCGTGAGGTGCCTGTCATCAATGGCAAGTTCGATTTAAATGATTACATCGATTACGTCATTGATATGCTTCATTTTATAGGGCCCAATGCTCATGTTGTGGGTATTTGTCAGCCTGGCCCGCCAGTGTTGGCTGCGATTTCACTGATGGCCGAAGTAGAAGATCCTGATCTGCCAGCAACTATGACATTTATGGGGTCGCCAATTGATCCGCGCGAATCGCCCACCGTACCCAATAAAATTGCGATGGAGCGATCTTATGATTGGTTTAAAGATAATGCGATTTATACCGTACCCTTTCCTAATCCAGGTGTAATGCGCCGGGTTTACCCTGGGTTTTTACAACTGGGCGGGTTTATATCGATGAACCAGGAGCGGCACGTCACAGCCCATAAAGACTATTTTAGCCACCTAGTTGAAGGCGATTGTGATAGCGTCCATAAACACCGTGAGTTTTACGATGAATATTTAGCGGTGTTGGATTTGACCGCTGAGTTTTATCTGCAGACAATCCGTGACGTCTTCCAGGAATTTAAATTACCTAAACACGAATTAATGCACCGCGGGCGTTTGGTGCGGCCTGATGCGATTAAAACTGTGGCATTAATGACTGTAGAGGGTGAGAACGATGATATTTCGGGCATTGGTCAAACTCAGGCTGCACATGACTTGTGTTCGAGTATTCCTCAATCAATGAAAATAGATTATATCCAGCCAGGAGTAGGTCATTATGGCGTCTTCAGTGGTACTCGTTATCGCACAGAAATTCAGCCCCGCATGCGCGAATTTTTTCTAAATTATTTTAGTCGCGACAAGGAAACTGCTTTTCAGCTGGAAAATTCACATTTAATTCATAGCGCCTAGTGTAATTTAAACACCCAAAAATTGATAAGTATCAAACCCTTCTTTGCCTCGGCTCCTATACTAAAAGTGTAAGGAGCCGACCATCTATAAAGTACAAGCAATATAAATAAACCCGGTATAAATGCTTAAATTGCGTGTAAATTTTCGCCGTACTTGGGTATTTAGATTATCGCTTACTTGGGTTGTGCTGCTCTACATCGATTATTAATAAGTGTTTCCTCTGCCGTCCGTGTGGCCGCCGCTTGATCGGACTTAGTTAATGCGGTGGGTGCGAATAAAAATTTGAATAGTGTTGCTGGCATATTGGGGGTTGTATGTATCTAGATAGCGTGGTGCTTTCCGGGATTGCTATTTTGGTTTTAACCTGTTTGTTTTTGGGCGGTGTTGGCTGGTATGTGCGACAACAAATAATTGAAGATGCTAAATTGGAAAATCAACATTCATAGTGTTGGTGTGTTCAGGCAAACAGTTTATTGTCCAACATCGCCTTCGGCTATTATGCAAATACAGGCAATCTAACGGAATGCATAGCTACGATGTCAAATGATCCAAATACTTAAATAATGTAATTTTTTGGATTTCCCGAGCGTATTGATATCTGAGCTTGGGCATGCAAATCTTTAAAGACGGTTCTGATTGCATTAAAAGTGGTCTATTCGTCATTCAGCTGTAGTTCTCTACGTAATCTGCAACCGTAGAACTATGATGTAAAAAAGCCCATACGATCACGTTCACCCATTTTATCGAGCCACACACCTAATGTGCCGTTGGTAACGTTTTTAATAGTCGTTAGTTTTGTCTAAAAGCGTTCGGCATTTTCTTTTTACCTGATTCCACCAACCTATTTATTTTTCTCCCGCTAAGCGTTATGGACTGCGTCCGACAGAGTAGTGTGCGCATGTGATCGCAGCATTGATAACTATTCTTCGGCGCAAAGCGGTTCGCCTTTGCCGCCCCCTCTGGTAGAATCGCCCCCTTTCCAACACGGGGTGACTGCAACACGATGATCTGGGTGGATTGGGCAATTCTCGGCATCTTTGCTTTATCAAGTCTGATAGGCCTAGTACGCGGCCTGGTAAAAGAGGCTATGTCCCTTGTGGTCTGGGTTTTAGCGCTATTTGTGGCGTCACATTTTAAGACCCAGGCAGCTGTTGTATTAGAACCTTACATCCAAACTCCTTCTCTGCGTGAAATGGCCGCGTTTGGCGGGCTGTTTGCCGCCACCTTGTTTATCGGCGCTTTAGTAAATTTTTTATTAGGGCAGATTGTTAAGATGACCGGCCTTAGCGGCACTGATCGTCTCCTAGGAGCTCTATTTGGTGCTGGCCGGGGTTTTTTGGTCGTGATGGCTATTATTATTTTTCTGCCGCCCGTTATCCCCATTGATAAAGACAATTGGTGGCACCAGTCTCGGCTTATTCCTGAATTTCATGCTTTTGAAGACAGCGCTCGCGCTATCTTTAGTCAGATGGCGCAAGCCTATCACCGTATCAGGTCGTAATTTCTAGACTGTCTTTTGAGGTTATTTTATGTGTGGCATAGTCGCAATGGTCGGCAAAACCAATGTTAATTTGGCGTTGTACGATGCACTCACGATGTTGCAGCATCGTGGCCAAGATGCCGCAGGCATCATGACCTGTCATAACGGGCGTCTGGCGCAACAAAAATCCGTCGGATTAGTGCAGGACGTCTTTCACAGCCGTCATATGCAACGCCTTGTGGGTAATATGGGGATAGGCCATGTGCGCTATCCCACAGCAGGCAGTTCCGGCCCCGCGCTTGCGCAGCCTTTTTACGTTAATTCTCCGTATGGAATTGCTCTTGCGCACAATGGCAATCTCACTAATACAGAACAGTTGAGCAACGATTTATTTTTATCGGATTTACGCCACGTAAATACTGATTCAGATTCAGAAGTGCTACTCAATGTATTTGCCCATGAATTGCAAGAGCTGGGCAAATTGCGCCCCACCTATGAAGATATATTCAAAGCCGTAACCGGTGTACACAAACGTATTCGCGGCGGTTATGCCGTGGTGGCAATGATTGCCAATTACGGCGTGTTGGCGTTTCGTGATCCCAATGGAATTCGGCCACTAGTATATGGCAAGCGCACTACGGATTTAGGCGATGAATATATGGTCGCCTCTGAAAGCGTTGCATTAGATGTATTAGGTTTTAAATTAATTCGCGATGTTGCGCCGGGCGAAACTATTTTTATTACCCCGCAGGGCGAACTCTTCACGCGTCAATGCGCCGATAACGCGCGTCTATCGCCGTGTATATTTGAGCATGTATATTTTGCGCGTCCTGATTCAATTATGGATGGAGTATCTGTATATAAAGCTCGGTTGCGCCAAGGCGAGAAACTCGCCGATAAAATTCTGCGTCTGCGCCCGAATCACGATATAGACGTAATTATTCCCATACCGGATAGCTCGCGTGTCGCGGGTCAAGCAATGGCGCATCGTTTGGGAGTTAAATTTCGCGAGGGTTTAGTAAAAAACCGTTACATCGGCCGTACCTTTATTATGCCTGGCCAGCAACAACGCAAAAAATCCGTGCGGCAAAAGCTCAATCCGATTGATTTGGAATTTCGCGGTAAAAATGTTTTGTTAGTAGATGACTCCATCGTGCGTGGCACTACGTGTCAACAGATCATTCAAATGGCGCGCGATGCCGGAGCAGCAAAAGTATATTTCGCATCCGCTGCTCCCGCCGTTAAATACCCGAATGTTTATGGAATTGATATGCCCAGCGCAACTGAATTAATTGCGCATAATAAAAGCGAAGCGGAAGTGGCTGATGCTATTGGTGCAGATTGGCTGATTTATCAAGATATAAATGATTTAATTGCCGCCTCTGCCGAAGGCAATGGCGCTATTCCGCGATTTGATTGTTCAGTGTTTGACGGTGATTATATCACCGGCGATGTAAGTCAAGCATATTTAAATAAGTTGGCCGCAGATCGCAATGACGATGCTAAATCCGACCGTGATACTGGCCAGGGACAAAATTCTATTGTGGGTATGGGCAATTCTCAGTAAAAAGCTTCGGTCATTTTAAAACGCAATTGTGTGTTTTTATATGCCGCTGTTATGAGAGCAAAAGGTATTAATTTTTAATAAATTAATTATTAGGTGTAAAAATGGATGACTATTTAGAAGACGCCCATATAGATACTTTAGCTATTCGCGCAGGTATACGGCGCAGTCATGAAGGTGAACATTCCGAACCCATTTTTTTAACGTCAAGTTATGTATTTGAGTCAGCGCAAGAAGCAGCTGCACGATTTTCCGGTGAGCTTGCGGGTAATGTTTATTCGCGTTATACCAACCCCAGCGTACGTACATTTGAAGAGCGTTTAGCTGCTTTAGAAGGCGCCGAAGCCGCGGTGGCGACGGCATCGGGCATGGCAGCTATTTTAAGTACGTGTATGGCTTTGCTGAAATCGGGCGATCATGTTGTCTGCTCACGCAGCGTATTTGGTACTACATCAGTTTTATTTACTAAATACCTAACTAAATTTGGTATTACCACGGATTTTGTGAGCCTTACGGATATGGACGCTTGGGCGCAGGCCATTAAACCCAACACTCGCCTGTTATTTTTAGAAACCCCGTCAAATCCATTAAATGATGTAGCCGATTTGCGCTCATTGAGCGCATTGGCTAAAAATAATAACTGCCTATTAGCCGTAGACAATTGTTTTTGCACACCGGCCTTGCAATTACCTTTAACACTGGGCGCCGATTTAGTTATTCATAGCGCGACTAAATATTTGGATGGGCAGGGGCGTTGTTTAGGCGGTGCTGTTGCTGGTAGCCAAACATTAATTGGCGAGGTATTAGGGTTTATTCGTACCTGTGGACCGAGTATGAGCGCATTTAATGCGTGGGTTTTTAGTAAGGGCCTGGAAACGCTACGTCTACGCATGGATGCACATTCGGCCAATGCATTGGAATTAGCCCAGTGGTTAAGCGAGCAAAGTTGGGTGGAAAAAGTTTTTTATGCAGGTCTTGAAACGCACCCTGGCCATAAGCTGGCCAAATCCCAACAGCGTGGATTTGGCGGGGTTTTATCATTTTGCGTTTCAGGTGGCCGCTCTCAAGCTTGGGCGGTTTTGGATTCCTGTCGCTTAATGAGTTTAACGGCGAATCTTGGCGACACGAAAACAACTATTGTTCATCCAGCCACTACAACTCATGGGCGTTTAAGTAATGAAGATAAAATTACTGCGGGCATAAGTGAAAATTTAATTCGTGTTGCAGTTGGATTGGAAAATATTGCCGATTTAAAAACTGACTTGTTGCGGCATAGAAAATAGCGCGCCGCGGGAAGCAGAAATTATTGCGCCAATTAAGTAGGCCCCATGGCAGAACTCTTTATTTATATCCTTGGCATAAGTCTGCTGATTATCGTAGCGGGTTGTTTAGGATGGGTGATGCGGCTGCGTACTCAGTTGGCGTTAACCCAGCAGATTTTGCAGCACACTCAAACCCAAGCGCAAAATTCAGCCGCTGAATATATTCAGTTGCAGCAGCGTTATTCAGTGACGCAATTTGAGCATCAAAATTTGTTATCTCGTGCGGCTGTATTAGATGAGCAAATTCATACGCGGCAGGAGCAATTGATGCAGGCTAGTGCTCAGCTACATGGCCTACAGCAGAAAAACGAGCAACAGGCACAGCGGCTGGAAGACTTAGGACAGATGCTATCGGCACTGAAAGCTGCAGATACTGAACGCAAATTGCAACAAACGGTGCAGCAGGAGCAGTGGCAAACTCAAAAAGTGCAGTTGCAGCAAGAATTTGAAAACCTGGCGAATAAAATATTTCGCGAAAAAGGCGAGCAATTCGCCCGTTCTAGTCAAGAGCATCTGGGCCTATTGTTAAGCCCATTTCGCGAGCAAATCAGCGAGTTTCGCACGCGGGTAGATGCTATCCATCAAGAGTCGTTTGTGGCAAATTCCGGTTTAAATCTGCAAATACAACAATTGCAATTACTTAATCAGCAAATCACTCAAGACGCGCAAAATTTAACTCTGGCACTTAAGGGTGATAAAAAACTCAGCGGCACCTGGGGAGAAATGCAGTTGGAAAAAACTCTGCAATTAGCCGGATTGATGCCGGAAGAACACTACAGTCGCGAGGTGGTTTTACAGCACGAGGATGGATCGTCGCGTCGGCCGGATTTTATTATTCACTTGCCCGACGGTAAACACGTGGTGCTTGATAGTAAGGTCTCTTTAGTGGATTACGATGCTGCTTGTGCCGCTGTAACAGAAGCAGAAATTAAGCAGTCTTTAGAGGCTTATGTTAAAGCCTTAAAGCGCCATATTGATGGTTTGGCGGAGCGCGATTACAGCAACCTTGTCGGAATTCGCAGTCCATCGTTTGTATTGATGTTTTTGCCGTTGGAATCTGCGTACATCGAAGCGTTAAAATTTAACCGTGAGTTATTTAATTACGGCTATAACAAAAACGTCATTTTGGTAGCTCATACCACGTTAATGCCAATATTGCGCACCGTGGCTAATGTTTGGCAACTGGATCGAAGCAGTAAAGAGGCCGAAGCAATTAGTGCGCGAGCAGGTGATATTTATAATCAGGCCTGTTTAGTGGCTGAGCGGTTGCTAAAATTGGGCAAAACGCTGACTACTGCAAACGCCCACTATAATGAGACTGTGCGTGCGTTAGCGGGCAACCAAGGATTACATGGCAAATTGGAGCGGTTTAAAGATGTGGCGGGTAATATTACTCGGCAATTCCCAAACCTGAGCCCAAGTTATGAAGATATCGATTTGACTAAATTACAAGCTGCGGTGGATACATCTGTAGACGAGTTCAGTATGAGTGCTGAGTAAATTTCGTTAGGATCAAAAAATTAGCCTTATTTTTACATGCCGCCTGCCGCTGGCGGCACTAAGGCTCTATAATCGGCGCATATTTTATTTTTTTGAGGGCTTTTATTGTGACCGTAAGAATTTTAAGCATGGGTAAATGGTTTTCTGTATTTTTTAGTGCGAGTATTTTGAGCTTATCTTTGTCTACGGCTTGGGCGGCAGAAGATGTTGCTGAGCGCATAAAGCCAGTGGGTAAAAGTTGTATGGAAGGGCAGCCCTGTGCGGCGGCGGTGGTTGCAGCTTCTTTTGGCACGCGCACAGGCGAAGAGCTTTATACGGCTAAATGCAGCCTATGCCATGGTGCCGGAGTACTGGGCGCGCCTAAGTTTGGTGACGCGTCTGCATGGGGGCCGCGCATAGCAGAGCGTAAGTTGGAAGGCTTGTATGAGCATGCAATCAAAGGCTTTAACGCTATGCCGCCCAAAGGCACTTGCGCTGACTGTAGCGATGATGAAATCAAAGGCGCTGTAAAATATATGGTGGATAAAGCCAAATAGTATTGGATGTAGTTGAAAAGGGCCGCTTAGCGGCCCTTTTTTATTTACAAAAAGCGGCTATTTCCATGGTTACTCAAGGCTAATTTCTGCTGTTGGTTTTCCGCATTATTTTGCTTAGTCGGACATTTGCACCCGCAGATCATAGGTATTTGGTGCAGCCAGTTGAGGTTCAACTTAACACCCAGTAGACATTTTGTTAACGCAATTGAGCGTAGCCCGAATTCAGCACCTAAACTTGCGGTTAATCGGCGAATTCTAGAGGCAGTTATGACGGTATATTTTTATTCGAGCATGAAACAAGCGGTGCTTTATCTTTTGTTAGCCTGTTTGCCAGTTGTCGGTTTGGTGTGTTTTTATCAGGCATTGAATATGTGGGAGCTGTCGTATTGGGCATGGATGGCGTTCTGGGGGCTGATCAGCGCGCTATTTCTAGGCTTATTTTTTTTGGGGCTGCGTTGGCGGATATTTATCCATACTCGTATTGAGCTGACTCATGAAGGCCTGATATTGCACCAGGGTGCGGTCGCCAAAGTGCACAGTTGGCAACAGATAGGCGCTGTTAAAAGCTGGCCTTTATTACAACTACTAATTCTTTTTGATGCGAAGGGACAGGTAGTGCTTCCTGTTGATCATATGCTCAATGGTTTCGAGGAATTTAAACGAGCTGTCGACCAGTACTTGAATAACAGGCTTACCGAACAGGAAAGTCAAAGTTAATAGCTATTTAGTGAATCTAAAGCCGCATGAAAGATTTAATAACGTAGAATTTCTACTCTGGAAATTACACCACTATCACGATACGCAGTTTGTCCGATTAACCTGTTAGTTTCGCTCTTCTAATCTGCCATTTGTTACGTCGAAATTGCGTTGTTCACATCAACATTTGTTTAGCACTATACAGGTTTTTATAAATCCTTACGCCTTGCATGAATCACACATCTAAAATGGATTGAGGAATATTTACATCGTTTAATGCTTAGATCAGTAAAGGTCGTTACGTCTGGCTCAAGTACACCGCTTAACGCTCATCTGTGAGGCACTTGGAATGTCAGTCTGTATGACGAGCATCCATGCTAATTTACTAATTTCCAAGGCTGTAAACCTTACAGGAAGAATAATCAGTCTAATTCGCGGATCCGTTTTTGTAATATTGGAAAATTGATCAAAATTCATGTTATGTGAATTGGCACTTTGGTTTAGGGCCGCGTGAGGGAACGAGACTCTGTACAAAAAAACCGCAATTTTATTCTGCAACCTTTTTATACCGGGAATAAGATCAGGTACTATTACCTTCCCCGCAAATCAGGTCAGTAAACGCTATGGCTCTCATCTATAGACAAACGATTCAACCATCTGCAGATACCGCTCGTCGTTACAGGTCTTTTTTGGTTGTGAGCGCTAAGGTGTGGGAGGTATCTGGTGTCTAATTCTTATAACGTTGTATTAACAGGTGAACTGCTGAAAGGCCAGTCCATCATGCAAGCGGCGAACAGTTTAAGTAAATTATTTAAAATAGCGCCTCTTCAAGCACAACAAATGCTCGCACGCGCTCCGCTGGTAATCAAAAAAAATCTTGAAGAGGACACTGCGCTAAGGTTCGTCCAGGCAATGTATAAATCAGGCTTTGGCGCCGCTGTCGAAGAGCAAAAAGCTGTTAAAACCACTATTTTGATGCATTCGTTTTCCAGCCACTATCACGATGATGAAGACGATGCCGATGAAGAGCCTGCGACTACTAGCATTACTCCCGTTTTGGTCGAGCAGTCCCGTTTAGAGGAAAGCCTTGATACGGAATTGACAATTCCAGTTGTGTCTATGGCACCCGTTACTGCAGTAAGTAATATTGTTGCTCCGCAGATATCGCATGCTGCCATCAATGCAGCTGCTGAGATTAACGTAGATGAAAAAACGTCAACTGAATCGCAAGCAGTCCTTGAAGCCTTAGCACAGTCAGCTGAAGCTCAGATCAGCATGCTGGTTGCTCAAACTAATCAACAGGGCGAAATTGACCGGCCTTTAGTAAATAATCCAGAATCAATCTGCACAGCTCAGGTAGACGAAGCTTCTGAAATAGACGCTTCTGAAACAGACGACTCGGAAATAGATTCTTCAAAAATAGACGTTTCAGAAAAAGACGCCTCAGAAGTAGAGTCAGGCGCGACGGATACAAAAGCCTCCTTTGATTTAGTTGTTTCTCCTCAAGAAATAGCTCCCGATCTAACCGAGCAGCCCATTGATGAAACCGGTGAATTAAGTGAACAGAATCTTGTTACTGAAACTTCTGTAGCGAACGCTGATTTATCAGAGGCGCACTCTTATCATCCGTTCGCGGTTTGGAATACAGATGCTGCAGCTGGTGAGGCTGCGACAGATAAAACTTCAGTAGATGACACCTTAGTAAATGAGGCCCTAGTAACTCAGACCCATGCAGCTCAAATTCCAGCGGCTGAAGCTCAATCAGCTCAAAATGAATTTTTTGAAACATTCTCATCCCTAACTTCACCCAGTGAAATCGCTGCGTATTCAACAGATGCCCAAGTTATCGACGCGTTTAATGATGACGCCCGAGCTTCTATTTTAGGGACCTCAGAAGCTATTAATTCTGGAGCCGATGCGATTGAACAGATTACTGTCTCCAGCGAGCAGGCATCAAATGATTCCATCGAGTCTGTTTTTACTGCGGATGGACCTACAGCTGAACGGATCGAACAGAGCGGGCAGTCAGTTGAGTTAGCGCCCGAGCTAGCGGAATTAGTAGACGTTGAACCCAGTATCGAGGCAGAGGCTGCAGTTGATGCAGTGGCTCCGTTGGAGAGCGACTTAGTCACTCCAACTGCACAGACTGAAGCGATCGAAGTGGTTGAAGCGGAGGCAAGTGCCGAGTCTGATCTGACCGATTTGCAATGGGTCGAGCCTGTGGCGCAATGGCAGACGGTGGCGGAATTGGCGGAATCGGGTGAGGTTGAGCAGTTACACGCCAATACAAGTAATAGTGTTGCACTGAACCGAGCCAGCACCGATGCAATTGTTGGCTATGGGGCTGGCAGCGGCGGCGACTTTAGCGACCACAGAGCTGAGGTAACCCGCTTTGACGACGAGCCTACTGAACCACCGGTCACCTGGGATGAATCGGTAGAAATAACCCAAGCGCTCACCGACCGACTGGCGCAAATTGCTGAAGAAAGCAAAGCAGTTGATAAGCCTTCTGAAGACGACAGCGTAGATCTTGATGCGGCGGCAGCTGAGTTTGATGGCTCAGCGACCGCAGAAGGCGTTCTATTGTTTGAAGAAGCGGATGTTACTGAAATTTCCGCTGCCGATTGGGACGACTGGCATCCGGCGGAACCCTATTCGGCCGAATCTGGCAAGCGTGCTTTCGATCCGCTATTGGATTTTGATCAAGTGGAGGCTGATTGGAAAAACAGTGCAGTTGAGTTTTCCTTTGATGCTGTAGGTGCTTTTTATTCAAACGATCACCACTGCGGCCTAACTGCGGAAAATGAACAGGAGTTAGAAGCTTTTCTGGGAACTGCCGATACTGAAGAACTCGATGAGGATAACGCTGGTTATCATGATTCAGTTAACGAGGTTGAAAGTACGGATAAGTACAGTGACGGTATCAAGCTGAGTGATGACTACCTAAGTGTTCATACTATTAATAGCGAAGCCGGTGAAGCCGCAGCTGCGCAGGAAGGGCCTTATTATTCCCTCCATGCGAGCGAGGAATTTGCCGTTAATGAACCTAGCGTTGAAGGCACGTATCGAGTATTCAACGATGCCGATGCCGATGCCGATGGCTGGGCCCATGAGATAAGTGTGCAAGCCAATTGTGGGTTTCTTGAGGTTACTATTCCTAAGGGTAAAGAATTGCATGTTGCGGCTGCGGCAGCGGTGACTATGGGCCTGAGCCTGCATGAGCAGTTGCAAGCCGGCAGCGGCGTGCGAGCCTGGTTGTTGGCTAAGGGTTTTATTATCAATACCTATGAAGCGATTGAATCCGCGGGCAATGTAGGTATTACGGCAATAACCCATGGTATGGTTTGCGCAATTGATGCCAGCGATTTTCCTGTCATGGTTCAGCAAAATGCTTACCTAGCCTCGACTGGTAGCGTGCAGCTTAATGCCGACCAAAGTCGTTTAAACCCAGTGGTAAATGCCTGTAAGTGGATTCATTGCTCCGGTGCAGGTGAGCTTTGGTTGAACGCTCAAGGGCTCTGGGAAATGGTTGAGGTTGATGGCTGTTACCGTATCAACTCGCGCTATTTGATGGCATTTTCCAAAAGCTTAGAACTTAAAGCGCCGCCCTTGGCGGGATTAAAATCCTATTTAACTTCTGGTGGCGGTGTGGAATGTCGGCTTACAGGCCGAGGCGTGGTATGGGTACAAACGGATGCTTCAAGAGCACCTGTGTTGTGGCAAAAAGCCAGTTGATTAAATCAAATCGTGTTAAAGAATAAAAAAACCCGCTAATGCGGGTTTTTTTATGGCCGAGCGCAATGGGGAAATGAAAAAAATTAAATCGTCCGAATAAACCTATAGACATCAATTAGCCATCAAAGCTGGCGAAGGGCTGCCTTCATAAACTTCTTTACAGCGTGGTTTGGTCACATCGGGCGGACAGGGCAGGCCCCGATAAAAGTTAAAACCATGTGCAGCTGCAGCAGCGTCTTTAGGCCAGGGCAGATTATTTACACTGCCGAAATAGGTGAGGCTCGCATCGCGCCACCAGCGCGCTTCAAAATGCTGAATACGTAAAAAGTCGCTAATTTCCTGGAAGCGTTTTTTATCCACATACGCTTGTTGCCTTGCCCAGACTTCACGCATTGCACCCACCTGGTCAACGCCAAAACTGTAGCGATGAACCAGTTCCTCCCATAGGGTACGGCCGGTATTGAGCTTTTCACTCCAACCTACTCTATGGAAAAACAACAGAAGCTCGTTAGGTACACTTGTGCGGTTGGCGTAACGAAGGCGAACTGGCTCGTGGTATTGCTCAAGGGCGTTACTGCCTGTAGTTGTGCGGTCAAACCCTATACCTTGATTGTCGGCTCGGTGATAAAAAACAGGGTTCCACTCAGGGCGGGCGAGTGTATTCGACCAAGGCGCAGGGCCATAGTGATGGTTGTTCGCCATGATATGGGTAAGCCCTAGCGGATTCATATAATTCACTAAGGCCTCGCGGGAAACCATCATCATATCGACAACCGGCGCTACAAATCCCGGAGCTATCGAGAAGGTTTGTCGTACCCATTCTTCTGCAACAATTTTGGCGCTGATATCTGGGTTCCAAGCCATACGCCCAAACGCGTACCAATTGGCTTGGTTAAAATGAGAACCGGTCCAATTGTTGTCATCGCCTATATTGGCAACCCCTGCAATCGCGCTGACCGGGTGATGGTAGAGACTGCCATCTGCAATACGTGCAACGATCGAGCCTGGGCCTTTGGCATAGGTATCCGTTTGTAAAACTTCTTCAAACAAAGGGCCAAGATAAGCCAGATGGGTATCAGCGCCCAGATACTCTTTTGTCAATTGCACCTCTAAAGCCAGTGGGGTTTTAGGCATTGCGCCAAATAAAGGGTGAAATGGTTCGCGGGGCTGGAAATCCAGCGGGCCGTTTTTCGGTTGCACAATAACGTTGGCTTTGAATTGGCCATCTAGGGGTTGGAATTCCCCATAGGCTTGGCGAATGCGGTCGGATGTACTCGATGCGTAAACAAACGCTCGCCACATCACAATACCTTTATGCGGCGCCAACGCATCGGCGAGCATATTGGCACCGTCGGCATGAGTGCGCTGATAATCCTGCGGCCCGGGTTGTCCTTCTGAGTTGGCCTTAACCAAAAATCCACCGAAGTCGGGAATGGCTCGGTAAATTTCATTTACTTTGTCGCGCCACCAACGTTGTACGTGTGGATCGAGCGGGTCTGCGCTGGCGAGTTTGCCTATTTCAATTGGCGCGCTAAAGCGCGCGGTTAAATACACCCTAATACCATAAGGCCGAAATACATCGGCGAGGGCTTTTACTTTAGCAAGATAAGGCGCGGTTAGAATTTGTGCATTGGCGTTGACGTTATTTAACACCGTACCGTTGATGCCAATAGAGGCATTCGCGCGCGCATATTCTTTATAGCGCGGAGATAATTTACCCGGTAGCTCGGCCCAGTTCCAAAGCGAGCGCCCGGCGTAACCACGCTCGACACTACCGTCTAGATTGTCCCAGTGGTTGAGCAGGCGGCGCTGAATTTTTGGAGCGCTGGTGAACTGCATACCTTCAATACTTTGCTGGCTTTGTAGGTGGCGCAACAGTGCATAGGTGCCATACAGGGCGCCTATATCTGAATTGCCGACGACGGCCAGCACCGATTTACCGTTTAGTTGAGTACGCTGAAGCGTATAGGCATCCGCACCCAACGCGGCCAAACTCGCAGCAGCTGGGGAAAGTGCAGGCTCAGCGCTAGTGCCAACTACTATAGCGCCGTCGCCTTGTATGTCCGCTTGGCTTTTAAGCGGGCGTCCGATCAGCGCGCTTACGCTATCGATAAGCTCGCGTTTGGCTAAGTCGGTCGTCGCCGATTTAGTTAACACAACTACATAACGCAAGGAATTTTTATACTGCTCAAGGCGTTCGGATGCGGGTAAAGGCCCAAGGCGTAGCCACAATTTAGATCCGTTTTCGTCAGCATAAGGCGATAAATCAGCGGCAGTTTGTACTTTCGGCAGGGGTTCAACGCTTACCGTTTGACCAGGCTGGGCAGCTGAGAGTTTTGTCTCTGAGCCGCTCGTTGCATTAACACATGCGAACAGGCCACCCAGCGCTAAAAATATTTTTAAAATCCTAAGCACGCGCACAGGTTTTAAAGTTAATAACATTCATTGCTCCTAAAGATATGGATATTGAAATTATCGCCGTCCCGGTTGGGTAAAAATTTCAGCAGGGCTGGTAAGTCAGCAGACGTTAGATATTAGGCACATTAATCGGCTTAATCTGGCATTGCATCGGGCAATGCATTTTTTTGTTAATTCCAACTGAATAAAAGACTTGGCGATAATTTTTTGCATAAAATTGTAGTTTTGCAGGGTTAAATATGTACGAGCTGGTGGCGGATGCCGGGGAGTTTCTGGTCGTGGATAAGGCAGCCGGCATTGCCGTGCACGGGCCAAGTGAGCAGGCTACATTAATTGAACAACTGCGCGAAGACTTTCAAAACCCGGATCTAACGTTGGTGCACAGGCTGGACGCGGGCACATCGGGTTTACTGCTAATTGCAAAGAACACCGAGGCTAACCGGGTTCTGGCGCAATTATTTGCCGATCGCAAGGTAACCAAACGCTATTTAGCGCTGAGCAATTTAAAACCCGGTAAAAAACAGGGCTGGATTGTTGGTGATATGGCGAAAGTGCGCGATGGCAATTGGATGCTCAAGCACAGTCAACAAAACCCTGCAAAAACCTATTTTGTCAGTGCGGCTTTGCAGCCGGGTCTCAGGCTATTTGTGCTCGCTCCGCAAACCGGTAAAACCCACCAATTACGCGTCGCTTTGCGCAGTCAGCATTCGGCTATTCTCGGGGACGAACGCTACGGAAATCAAAATGCGGACCGCATGTATTTGCACTCATGGCAACTTAAATTTCAGTATTTAAAGGAGGAATTTTCGTTTATGCGCTGGCCAGTCGATGGCGAGTTTTTTAATGCAGAGGGATTGCACATTTTAGCGATGCAGCTGCAGGATAAATTGCCGGACGGAGTGTAGACATAGCCATTGGTGCTCAGGAAACTGAGTTTTCAATTTCTAAAACGCTGAAGCAATCTGCACTGGATGAAGTATTCGAGATTATTTTCTGCAAGCAAGGCACAGGTAAGGCGCAACATTCATAGACTTCAAAACGATTTTAAAATATTAATCAACTATCATTTTGAAATTCAGAAATTATATACCCGGGTAATTTTTGATTTCCCCATGCAGCAGCGGCAGATATATTGATTTAACAAGCCATACCCTTAGGGTTAATTGAAGGGAGGGCGGGGATTAGAGCGTCGAGACAACTGGTCTACGGCTTGTTGCCCGCATCACACCTGTTACAATGCGCGGCTTTTTCCGTTTATAAGCTGAATTTCATGCCTAACCTTTATTTTTCCCGCGTTGTTTTTAGTGTTTTACTCTTGTCCAGCACCGCTTGGGCAGATGCCCCACTTATTCCTGCTCCTCCAACTATTGCAGCTCCCGTATATCTATTGATGGATGCCAGCAGTGGAAGCGTATTGTTGGAGCAAAATGCCGATACGCCAAGGCCACCTGCGAGCCTTACCAAAATGATGACCAGCTACATCGCCGTGGGTGATGTGGAGAAGGGTAAGTTAAAAGAAACGGATTTAGTCCACGTATCAGAAGACGCCTGGCGGCGGGGTGGGGCAGTTACGGAAGGCTCGACGATGTTTTTAGAGGTCAACTCCGATGTTTCGGTTATCGACCTGTTGCGCGGGGTAATTATCCAATCGGGCAATGATGCGTCCATTGCCCTGGCTGAGCATATTGCAGGTTCTGAGCCTGCGTTTGCCGATATCATGAATCAGCAAGCGAAGCAGCTGGGCATGAATAACACGCATTTTGAAAATGCCACCGGTTTGCCAGGCAACAACCACACAACTACGGCGCGGGATCTGGCTATTTTGGCCCGGGCGGTGATTAATGATCACCCTAGCCATTACTCGCTGTATGCCGAGCGCTGGTTTAATTACAAGGGTCACAATCAGCCTAATCGCAACCGTTTATTGTTTCGGGACAGCACAGTTGACGGTTTAAAAACTGGCCATACGTCAGAAGCCGGTTTTTGTTTGGTGGCTTCAGCCAAGCGTAACGATATGCGTTTAATTACCGTGGTGTTAGGCAGCGCTTCGGAGGAGAGCCGCGCGGTGGAATCGCAAAATCTTTTGGCGTATGGGTTTCGCTATTTTGAAGGCGCTTCTATTTTTCAAAAATCCCAGGAGCTTGCCTCTGCTCGAGTATGGAAAGGCAAGGCTAATAAAATATCCCTCGGCGTAGATAAAAACGTAAACGTAACCATTCAGCGCGGCGGCAAGGACCGTTTAACTGTACAAACCACCGTAGCTAACCCGATTGTAGCACCGGTCAACCCTGGTCAAGAGTTGGGGCAGGTGGTGGTCAGTTTGGACGGTAAAGAAATTTATAAGGGCCCATTAGTCGCCATGACTGCTGTCGAGCAAACGGGGATTTTTGGCCGCCTTTGGGATTCTTTAATGATGTTATTTGCCGGAGTCTGATATGAGCCAGCCCCCGCCGCTACTGGAGTTTCCCTGTAGTTATCCAATAAAAGTAATGGGCCTTGCTAGTGAGTATTTCGCCGAGCAGGTATTAGCCGTATTCAGCCAGCATGCACCAGGTTTTGATCGTGACCAGGTGCGTATATTGCCCAGTTCTCAAGGCCGTTTTGTATCTGTGCACGTTGTGATAGAGGCTAACGGGGCCGAGCATATCGACGTAATTTACCAAGCCTTAAAAACGCTTCCCGATTTAAAATTGGTGCTCTAATTGAGCTTGGTAGTTAAACATTTGGGCCTGTGTGCTTACACTCCAGTCTGGGAGGCCATGCGTGCATTTACTGATTCTCGCAACGGCGCAACCCAGGACGAATTGTGGTGCTTAGAGCATGAACCAGTGTTTACCCAAGGGCAGGCGGGTAAGCCCGAACATTTATTAGTAACTGGCACTATTCCTGTTGTAGCGAGCGATCGCGGTGGGCAAATTACCTATCACGGGCCGGGTCAATTGGTTGTTTATCCGCTGCTGGATCTGCGCCGACGCAATATGGGTGTGCGCCAAATGGTGAGCCTGTTAGAGCGCAGTTGTATTAAGCTGCTTGCCCATTGGCAGATAGAAGCTTATGCCAAAGAGGATGCTCCGGGCGTCTATGTGGCCGGCCATAAAAACCAAGCCGAGTGCAAAATTGCCTCACTTGGCCTGCGCGTGCGCAAAGGCTGTTGCTACCATGGAATTAGTATTAATGTGGCAATGGATTTAGCACCGTTTCGGCAAATTAATCCGTGTGGTTACGCAGGATTAGATATGGCGCAGATAAGTGAATTTACCCAAGACGTCGACGTATGCCAGGTTGCCGATCGTTTTATCTTTGTTTTAACTCAAGCGCTGGGCGACTCAGCCGCTGTAATTGATTAGGTGTGCCTTTAATTATGAACGACCTCAACCAGGATCCCAGCGTACACAGGTTCGAGCCTGATTTAGATATGAATAAAGCACCTGTAAAACGCACACGTCGTATCGCCCAAGGCGAAAAACTGCGCGACGCCGATAAGGTCGAGCGTATACCAGTCAAAGTTATCGCCTCCGATGCGCCCTTGCGAAAACCCGATTGGATTCGCATCCGTATTCCCGCTTCACCTGAAGTTGATCGCATCAAACAATTGTTGCGTAAAAATCGCCTTTCTACCGTATGTGAAGAAGCTAACTGCCCCAACTTAAGTGAATGTTTTAGCGGTGGTACAGCGACTTTTATGATCATGGGCGACATCTGCACACGCCGCTGCCCATTCTGCGATGTGGGCCACGGTAAACCTAAGCCGCTGGACAATGACGAGCCTAAAAATCTTGCCGGTGCTATAGCTGAAATGGGGCTTAAGTATGTCGTGATTACGTCCGTTGACCGTGATGATTTGAGAGATGGTGGCGCTGAACATTTTGCCGATTGCATCCGGGAAGCACGCGCCTCATCACCGAATTTACAGATAGAAATTCTCACACCGGATTTTCGCGGACGCATGGATATAGCCCTTGATATTCTCACCGAGACGCCACCCGACGTGTTTAACCACAATATGGAAACCGTCTCACGCCTTTATCGAGAAGCGCGCCCCGGTGCCAACTACGCTTGGTCTTTAAAGCTGCTGCAGGAATATAAAATTCGCAGGCCAGAAGTGCTGACAAAGTCGGGCCTAATGGTAGGTTTGGGCGAAACCAAAGAAGAAATCATCGAAACCCTGCATCATATGCGGGATCATCAAATTGACATGCTGACAATCGGCCAATATTTGGCGCCGTCCAAATCCCATTTGCCAGTTAAACGTTATGTAGAGCCTGCTGAATTTGAAGAGTATGCGCAGATCGCTAAAGACTTAGGTTTTGTACACGCTGCCTGCGGACCTTTAGTAAGATCTAGCTATCACGCTGATAAACAGGCCCACGGCGAATTCGTTAAATAAATACGTACGAACCTACGTTAGTAAACGTGGATAACCGGTGTTAATAGAGAAGGTGCAAAAAAGCGGTGGATGTGACAAAAAGGTGGGCGATTAAACGAATATGAATGCACCTGCCTGGACTCACCGCTATAAGTTGGTCAACCTGTCTGCGGCACCGCACTGCCTACCTACCATAGCCGCTTGGCAACACGAACTCTGGGTGCAGTCGCAACTGCCGAAACAGACTGATCTGTTTGCACCCGTTCCTTCAATTCCCGCCGACGCACTGAGCGAGCGCCAGTCACAATTGCGGCTGCATCTAGCTGCCAACCTTATTCCCACTACATTTGTGCTGCTAGAAAAAGGCCGCGCTGTAGGCTCTGTGAGCCTCGTAAACTATCGTCGCCAAGAGACAAAAGTAAAGCCTGCAAAAGTTTTAAAATCAGCTCAAGAATCTAAAACGACTGAGCCGCAAAAGCAGGAGATGCATAGCGTTTGGCTTACAAATATGTATGTATTACCTGAACATCGCAAACAAGGGCTGGCGCAGGTGCTGCTCAATCGGGCGGAGAATTATGCCCGTAGCCTGCCTTTGAAACATATTTACCTGTATGCGCAGGACGCCGAAGGCTATTACAAAACGCGCGGCTGGCTGACGTTAAAAACGGTGAATTTAGAAGGGCAAAAATTAAAGGTGCTTGTGCGGCATTTATAAATTTAAAGCCGCCGCTGCGTTCGCAAGCACCAAAGGCTTACTCCTTAATATTATCCGCGTGTAAGCCACATTCTTTTTTCGTTGCCGCTTCCCACCACCATCGGCCTTCACGCTCATGCTGGCCAGGCCCGATAGGCTTAGTGCAAGGCTCGCAGCCAATGGATACAAAACCACGCTCATGCAGCAGGTTATATGGCACTTGATAAGCACGGATATAATCCCACACCTGCTGTGACGTCCAATTAGCGAGAGGATTGTATTTAGTCAGTGTTTTACCGGGACGGGCAAAGGTGGTATCAAATTGCACGACAGGAAGATGAGAGCGTGTGCCAGGGCTTTGATCTTTGCGCTGCCCGGTGATCCACGCATCAAGGGTTAACAACTTGGAGCGCAGCGGGGCAATTTTACGGATGCCACAACATTCGGCGTGATCGTCTTGGTAGAAACTAAATAAACCCTTTGCACGCACAAATTCCCTTAACGTCTCGGCGTCGGGGCTGAGAATATCAATAGCAATTTTATAATGGTCACGCACCCGCTCAATAAATTGATAGGTTTCCGCATGCAGGCGGCCAGTATCCAAACAAAATACCTGAACATCAGGCCGAATTTGACTGGCGATATCAATAAGTGCCACATCTTCAGCGCCGCTAAAAGAAATAGCGATGTTCTGATGGTCCTGTAGCGCAAATTCCATAATGGTAAACGGAGAGGCATTAAGTAATTTGGCTTCAATATCAACAAGAGGGATTTGATTCATGAGGTCACCCGCGCAAAAGACCCAGAATACCATCTAGGCTCGTATTCGGCTAAATGATCCGGCTAAAAATTGCATCCGCATGAGTAATTGGTGAGAATAGCGGCCTTTTCACATCGATTGAAAATTGACAAGCCATTTTATTTGTGGCCTGCGCGAATGAATTAGTGTAAACCCAACTTATGAGGACTTATTGTGGAAATTGCCTGCTTAGATCTTGAAGGTGTATTAGTGCCGGAAATATGGATTAAATTTTCCGAAAAAACGGGGATTTCCGAATTGCGCGCTACCACGCGCGATATTCCTAATTACGATGAATTGATGAAAATGCGCCTGAGCATTTTAGCTAAACATCAATTAGGTTTAAAAGAAATTCAAGAAGTAATTGCTACGCTATCGCCATTAGAAGGCGCACTGGATTTTGTCAATTGGTTGCGTGAGCGTTTTCAGGTCGTGATTTTATCCGACACATTTTATGAATTTGCAGGTCCGCTGATGGCTCAGCTAGGTTACCCAACGCTGCTTTGCCATAAGCTTACTGTGGATGAAAAAGGCGGTGTGGTTGATTACAACCTACGTCAAGTTAATCCCAAACGCCAAGCTATTTGCGCATTTAAAACGCTTTATTACCGTACAATAGCCTGTGGTGATTCCTATAACGACACCACAATGTTGGCTGAGGCGGATGCAGGTATTTTATTCCACGCACCTGAAAATGTTATCCGTGAATTTCCTCAGTTTCCTGCAGTACATACCTACGCAGATTTAAAATTGGAATTTATTAAGGCGAGTAATCGACCTTTAACCTTGGGTTAAAACGCAAACGATTTAAGCGCTTCACTCAATAAATTAATTGCAAGGATGCTTCACGCCTCTAAGGGAAATTTGAATCTAAAACACACTGCGAATAATGCGCCCTGTATATAGACTAGGGCGCGCCTAAACCTTTCATCGATGGTACGTAATTCTTACAATCCGCAGGGTTGCTAATTATTAATTACGAGATCTGTTTTTTTGCCCGATATTGTTCAGGTATTTGCGCCGGCGAATCGATAACCTCTGTTATCTTTTTTAACAGCCCATCACCAATATCGTAAATCCAACCATGTATCGACAATTCTTGTCCCTGATCCCAAGCATTTTGTACAACGCTGGAATGACTCACATTGGCTACTTGTTGGCTGACGTTCAGTTCGCACAATAAGTTGATGCGCTCGCGCTCACTTAATTTATCGTGGAATTGATCGCGGCGATTATAATAAACATCGCGAATATTACGCAGCCAATGGTCCGCGAGGCCTATTTGTTTATCGCCGATGGCCGCCTGCACACCGCCGCAACCGTAGTGGCCGCAGACGATAATATGCTTGATTTTAAGCACGGAAACTGCGTAATACAGTACTGATAGACAATTTAAATCCGTATGTACAACTGCATTGGCGATATTACGGTGAACAAATAACTCTCCTGGTAATAACCCTAATAACTCATTGGCCGGTACGCGGCTATCGGAACAACCAATCCACAGCATTTCAGGTGTCTGTTGTGCGACTAATTTCTGAAAAAAATTAGGATCGCGAGCTTTAATATCGTTTGCCCAACGCGCATTATTTTCAAATAGAAAGTTAAGTTCACTCATCCGGGATACCTCGTTTGCATAAGGCCGGGAGTATAACCAAAGCACTCTTTGCTGGTAAGATTGCACTGCAACAATTTTAAGGCCCCGTTATGCAGACTCTCTATTGGCACGACTATGAAACCTGGGGCATTGACCCTAGCATTGACCGACCCTGCCAATTTGCCGGTGTGCGCACCGATGAGGCGCTAAATATCATTGAGGAGCCTTTAAGGCTATATTGCCAGCCGGCTGTGGATATATTGCCTAATCCGGAGGCCTGTTTAATTACCGGAATTTCCCCGCAGAAAGCGCTGCAAGAAGGCCTTATTGAAGCGGAATTTATCGCTGCAATTCACTGTGCACTTTCACAGCCGGGCACCTGTGGCGTCGGTTATAACAGTTTACGGTTCGATGATGAGGTGACGCGTTTTACGCTCTATCGTAATTTTTTTGATCCTTATGAACGCGAGTGGAAAAACGGCAATAGCCGCTGGGATATCTTAGACATGCTCAGGCTGGTACATGCCCTTAAGCCTGGTACGTTAATTTGGCCACAGTTGGAAGGGCGCGTGAGTTTTAAATTGGAATTACTCACCCAAGCTAATGGAATAGAACATGGGGCGGCTCATGATGCCTATTCTGATGTGGCGGCAACCATTGCCATGGCCAAGCTTATTAAAATTCGTCAGCCCAAATTGTACGATTACTGTTACAGCTTGAGATTAAAACAAAACGTTAGTGCGCAATTGGATTTAATTAATAAAAAGCCACTTTTGCATATTAGCTCTAAATTTTCCATAGAACAGTGCAATGCCGCACTTGTCATGCCCTTGTGTTATCACCCAACCAATAAAAATGCCGTAGTGGTGGTAAATTTATCGCAGAACCCTGAAGAGTGGATACATTTATCAGCAGAACAATTAGCTGAGCGCCTATACACACCGCACACGGAAGGCGCGCCACCGCGGCCAGGATTAAAATCGATTCATCTAAATAAATCCCCTATTGTCGCCACTGCAAAATTATTAGATGCAGACACTCAGATGCGGCTAAATATTGATAAACAGCGTTGTGAGGAACATTGGCAGCAACTTAAACAAATACCGCTCGCTGAAAAAGTACAAGCGGCTTTTAGTTTAAGCCAATTCCCAACTAGAGCTGATCCTGAGCGCCAATTGTACGACGGCTTTGTGCCAAAAAGTGATATGACTTTAGCGCAACAACTGCGTAATACAGCCCCACAAAATTTAACTTCAGAGCAGTTTGCTTTTAGCGATAAACGCTTGCAGGCGCTCTTGCTGCGCTACAAAGCGCGCAATTATCCCGAATCTCTCACCCAACATGAGCAGCAGCAGTGGTTTGATTTTTGTCACGCGCGTTTGTCTAATGGGGAACCGGGTGTTTTATCCTGCGACCAACTTAAAATGCGTATTCGCGAAATTGATGAAACGCAGACGCTGAATAAAACCCAAAAAATAGTTCTTCAACAGCTGTATCGCTACGCTGAGGATTTAGCCATAACCTATCGGATAAAGCCTAAATGCTGTTGGTAATAATTATTGTCTAATTAACGTTTAAATGGGTATTGATATGTCGTTAGCGGGTAAACATATATTATCGGTCGAGCAATTTGAACGGGCTGATATTGAACGTATCTTTGCGGTAGCGGACACAATGGCGCCATTTGCATTGCGCCAACAGGTAACGCGTGTTTTAGAAGGAGCGATTTTGGGAAATATGTTTTTTGAACCGAGCACTCGTACGCGGGTGAGTTTTGGTTGCGCATTTAATTTATTAGGCGGGAATGTGCGTGAGACTACCGGGCTTGAGAGTACCTCGCTGACTAAAGGCGAATCCCTCTACGATACCGCCCGAGTGTTATCTGGCTACAGCGATATTATTTGTATGCGCCACCCTACGGCTGGATCGGTGTCCGAGTTTGCTGCTGCCAGTCGAGTCCCTGTTGTTAACGGTGGTGACGGGGCAAATGAACATCCCAGTCAAGCGCTGTTAGATTTATATACAATCGCTAAGGAATTACAGCATTTTGGTAGAAGCTTAGACGGCTTACGCATTGCCATGATCGGCGATTTAAAACACGGCCGAACTGTGCATTCTCTCTGTCGGCTGTTGGGTTTGATTCGCAACGTGCAGGTTACTTTAGTTTCCCCCCAAGAATTGGCCATGCCCGCGCTCTATGTGGAGCTGCTGAGAAGTGCAGGGCATCACGTGCATGTTTCTACAGATTTAACTCAAAGTATTGGCGCCGTGGATATTATTTATTCTACACGTATTCAAGAGGAGCGATTTTCTACGAAAGCAGAAGCGGATCTGTATAGAGGTAGGTTTCGTTTAAATCAAGCAATTTATACACAATATTGCGAACCGAACACCGTTATTATGCATCCATTGCCACGAGATTCGCGTGCTGAAGCAAATGAATTGGATAATGATCTTAATCAAAATCCAAATTTGGCAATTTTTCGTCAAGCGGATAATGGTATTTTGGTGCGCATGGCGCTATTTGCGTTGATATTAAACGTTGAGAACCAAGTAGAAAAATACGCCCGTCCGGTAAATTGGTATCATCGTAGAAACGGCGCATAAGTGATTTTTTTGCGCCCATAGTTAGGCGCATTTTTGTGCTGACGTAATAAAAAGGCAGCCCATTTCAAGTGTTTGTAAAATAAAAGCTGTATTATAAATTTACCTATATCTAGTTAGTTTTCACCGCATTAAACTAATACTTCGGGACTGGTAGCATGTCCCAATTCACTCTCATTGACAACGCAATTGCGCCCCATTTGTTTGGCTTGATATAACGCCGTATCAGCTCGGGTAAAAAGACTATTGCGGTCATCATCCGGCGCTAAATATGCAAGTCCAATGCTTACAGAGGATTTGACATCAATATTATTCTGCGCTGGCGCGCAATTAACATTTTTGCGGATTCGATTAGCCACCATTTGAGCGGCAGCCGCTTGTGTATCGCAGAGAATTACGACAAATTCCTCGCCGCCAAAACGAAATGTTTGGTCAGTTTGGCGCAAAGAGTCTTTAATCATTGCAGCAATGTGCGTAAGTATTTGATCTCCAATGTTATGACCCCAGGTATCGTTTACACTTTTGAAATGATCAATATCTATGACCAATAAACTCAATGGTAAATTATTGCGTTTTGCCAACTCTAGCTCGCGCTTTAACGCCATTTCCATCGCCGCGCGGTTACCCACTTGTGTAAGCGTATCGCGCAGAGAATTATCTAATGCTTCTCGATAGAGTAGGGCATTTCTAAGGGGGTAAAATAAAATTCCGGATAAAATTTCCAGGCCTTGTAATTCAGTTTCAGAAAATGGAGTATCCCGGGAAAAACTAAGTAAACCAAGCTGATAATTATCACCAGAGAGATTATATTCCACTCGATGTTTCTGTCCGCGGCCTAAGGTTACATTTAATCGTTTGGCTTCATTGACAAAATTCAGGCTGCTAAATTTAATTGCTTTGCGTGCTCGAGTAAAAAATTGGCTGAGCGTATCGCGTAAATCAAGAGAGCTTTGCAATTCGTGCGCAAGGCGAAAGCGTTGTTCTTGTAAAACTGCTTCACCATCCGGTGTCACTTGATTTATCGCTACTGCAGCATTGACATGGACTACTGCGGATTTAGGTTGCGCGGGCTTGGGCATGAAAAGTTCCTGATTACATCTTGACGGATATAATCAGCCAAAGCGAATTGTATGCCATTTCCAGAATCGTAACTTTTTTCTAATAAATTCATAATGTTAGATGATTGAAGCTGAACCCGAGTGAGTTGAAGGTCAGAATTTTGACAGCAAAATACACGATCTAATACAGCAAAGGAATAATTTCAGCGACCCAGAGCATTGCTGCCATAACGAGCGTTAACATTACCGCAGCCGAACCCATATCCTTAGCGCGCCCTGCCAATTCGTGATGTTCAGGTCCAATTCGATCGACAACAGCTTCGATGGCTGAATTTAATAATTCAACAACGACTACGAGCAACAGGCTACTTATCATGGCTACTTTGTGAATGATTTCCAACGGTAAAAGTAGCGCCGTAGGTATCAACACTAAGCCCAACCAAATCTCTTGCCGAAATGCCGCTTCATTTCTATAGGCAAATATCAACCCTTGTTTTGAATAGGTAAGCGCGTAAAATATTCGAGTTATACCAGTATTACTAGGTTTCATAATGCCATCTAATTTTGCAATAATTAAAAGTTGTGGTTGCAACTGGAGTTTTAAGTGCTGTGCACAAACGGGATAATTAATCTAAATGCCCTTTGGGAATTTTGCTAAAAAAATTCTCATTAATAAATATTTTCAAGCCCTCGCGAGTATAAAGCTTGCTGTGGTTAAAGAGGCATATTCGTGCGTTTTTAAAAGTCACCTATTAATTAGAGGTTTTCTAGGTAAGATCTACATTTTGAGCTTGGCCATCGCCGTTTTGGTAGCTATTACTGCAAAGAGTTTTTAATCGACACTCACATTTGCAGCCATTAGTGGCAGCTGTTACGTATTAATAGGAGAATCTTTTAAGATTTTTATCTACCTACCCGCCAGCGAGTTTAACCTTAAATCCCTGTTGTTCTAGGTATTGTTTAATTTTCTCCCTGTGTTCGCCTTGAATTTCAAGATCAAATAGTTTGAGCGTCCCGCCAGTTCCACATAATTGTTTTATAGCTTTTAAATGTTGATTTAGCGTTCCCGAATCGCTACCTAGACCTTTCACAACACAAACGCATTTACCACCTCGGCCTTTGGTTTCCCGCGCTATGCGTACAATGCCATCGTTGGGAGGAGCAACAGCGGAGGCAGGATTATCTTTTATTTTCCCTTTATCGGTGGAATACACCAACCGAGTATCTTTAGAGCTGCTCATAGGCTAAAAATCCACAGGCAAAAAAAAACCGCAGCGAGCTGCGGTTTGTTGATCGATAGAAAGTTACTTAGACTTGGCTGCTGGTGCCGCTACAGGAGCTGCTGGTGGTTTAGCGGCATATGAAGCCCATAAGCGCGCCAAGCGAGCAACTTTTGAGGAGGCAGGAACCGATTTGAACGTTTTAATAGCTTCAGCCTGCTTTTGAGCACCTAAATAAGCTATACCAAGGTTAATTGTAGCTTCGTCTTGGAAGCTTACTTTACCCTTTGCTAAGCCTTTGCTCAGAGCTTCAATGGCTTTTTCAAATTGGCGGTGACCGAGGTAACCTTCACCGATTTTAACCAAGGGCTCGCCAGTAGGCTTTCCTGCAGCTTCTTTTTCAATAGACGCTAACATAGGCAAATCGGTAGCAGCATCTGCAGTTGCTTTGGCTAACAATTTTTTCTCGCGCTCGCCTTTAAGCTCGCCTGAGTTTACGCCTTTTTCAAGGAAATACTTAGCATCACCAGGGTTTCCAGAAGCAAGTGATAATTCTGCCACTTCAATAAAGGTAGGGCCTTTTGCAGTACCTACAGCATCCATTAGGCGATACATAATAATGTTTTGGCGATCGTTAAAAGTACTTTCGCTTTTCACGTATTTAAACATGTCTTCCCAATAGGCTTGAGAAGGGTACATGCCCAATACTTGTTCCTGTACGTCTGCGGCTTCAGTTGTTCTGTTGAGTTTGAACAAAGAACTCATCCACAACTTGTACCAGTCTTCGGACGGTGGCTTAGCTCCGCCTGCATTAGCTTTAATATATTTACTTGCGATATCTGCAGTTTTTGCAAAATCATTTTGGATGTAATAAGTCTGTGCTATCTGGCGGGAAACTTCAGGATCTTGCCCCACTTCTTTTAAATAGCGTTCGGCGTATTGCAAAGACTTTGGATAATTTTTCATGCTCAGATATAACTGAGACATAGTTAGAATGCGTTTGTTAACGTCACCTGGGGCAAACTGACCTTTGGCCAACATGGTTTCGTAGACGTTTAACGCGCTGTTGTAATCTTTAGTTTGCAGATAAAGATAAGACAACATTTCATTGATTAGTGTTTCTTCCGCAGGTTTTTTATCAGGCATGGCTTCAGCTTCTTTAACCTTGCCGATAGCCTCTCTAAATTTTTTCGCAGCCATTAAATCCTTGGCTTCCTGAAGGGGCTTGCCTAATTTTGCGCTAATTTCAGATTTTGCTGCTAATGCGATATTAGGTAGAAGGGCAATAGCTGCCGTTGTGGAGGCCAGCGTAATTAGTGCGCCCTGCAATGCTTTCCGCATAGTGGAGGTAGTTAACATGAATTTCACACCTAATTAAAATCAAAAAAAACCAGTTTAATCAAACTGGTCGTTTCCTACGATACCGATAGTGGTTACACCCAAACGTTGAGAAATAGCCAAGATTTTTGCAACCTTGTCGTACTTACACAATTTGTGTGGGCGCAAGTGAATCTCTGGCATAGGCGTTTGCGCTGCAGCCGCTTTGAGATAAGTCGTCAACTGCCCGGCGCTTACGCTGTTGCCATTCCACAAAACTGAACCGTCAAAGTCGACAATAATATCTACTTTTTCGGGCTCAACAGTTTTGGGTGGAGGAGTGCCGACCGGCATATCCATCTTCACCGCATGGGTTTGGACGGGAATGGTTATGATCAGCATAACAATTAATACTAATAGTACGTCGATTAGTGGGGTGGTGTTGATGTCCACCATTACATCATCGTCGTTACCTTGACCTACGTTCATACTCATAAGATTACCTAATTTCTCTTCTGTTATGCCCGTACGGGTAACGTTAGGAAGCCAACTTTAATTATGCCCGCTTTTTGGCAGTAATTAACCACACGGCCTACGTATTCATAACGGGCATCTGCGTCCCCACGAATATGAACCTCGGGCTGTGGCTTTTTACTACCTGCTACGGCTAATTTATTCAGTAATGCGGCTTTATCAGGCAATAATCCATCGTTCCAATACACAGCACCTTCGGCATCTACAGAGATGATGATGTTTTCAGGTTTGGTTTGTAAGGCGATGTTACTTACATGGGGTAGTTCCAGTTTCACCGTTTTGGCCGCTACAGGAACGGTAATCAAAAAGATGATTAGCACCACCAGCATAATATCTACGAGCGGCGTGGTGTTGATGGTCGAGTTAAACTCGTCATCATTGCCGCCAACATTCATTGACATTGTGTGCTACCTCGGTTGATGTGTTTTAACAGGGGGGCGATTGCCCCCCAATTATTTGGATTAGTCTTTTTGACCGCCACGCACACCCATTGAGAGATAAGCGTGTACATCAGAACCAAACGTATTTAACTGTTCAATGGCAAGTTTATTACGGCGAGTCAACCAGTTATAACCCAGTACCGCAGGTACGGCTACAGCTAGACCCACAGCGGTCATGATCAAGGCTTCACCAACAGGGCCGGCTACTTTGTCAATACTTGCTTGACCGGAAGCTGCGATGCTGATTAAGGCGTGGTAAATACCCCATACGGTACCAAACAAACCTACGAACGGAGATACAGAACCGACGGTTGCCAAAAAGGCCATACCGGTTTGTAAGTCAGAGGTAACGCTTGCAATAGAGCGGCTGATAGCCATATGGATCCATTCACCCAAATGAATTTTTTCGCCTTGACGAGCTTCGTGTTGTTTGTAAGAAGCTACGCCGTCTTCTGCAATCATGCGGAAAGCGCTATCACTTTTTAAGGAATTTATACCTTCGGGCAAACTTTTAGCTTCCCAAAGTTTGCGTGAAGCTTTGTATTGGCCATAAAGGGTTTGTTGTTGCCACAATTTGGTAGCCAAGATGTACCAAGTAAAAGCTGACATGATCACCATAATGATCAAGTTGCCCTTTGCAATGGCATCACCTTGTTCCCACAGACCGGCCAAGCCGTATTCGTGAGCAGTTTCTTTAGTTGCTTCTTGCGCAGCGTCAACTGCGTTATCAGGAGCAGGTGCTACAGCTGTGGGAGCTGCTTCTTGAGGCACGGCAGCAGGTGCTTCTGCAGCTGGTGGGGCGGCGTCTTCTGCGACAGCATGGGTGGAAAGCAGTAGTTGACCACCAAAGGCCAATGCCATCTGCAATACAAGTGCGGAGGAAAATTTATTAATCATTGTTAAATCCTACAATTAACAGAGGGGTCATTTAATTTAGAGCTAAAGCCTGTGGCCCAGCACCGGGTTATGCATCTTTCAGCTGCCAGCGGAAGTTGATTTTGTACCAACAAGCAACAGGCTTATCGTTGTCTGTGCAGGGCTCAAACTTCCAAGATTTCAAAGCTTGTTTTACTGCAGCATTGTCCAGCCGTTCGAAGCCACTGGATTTTTCAACTTTAGCGTCCTGAACTTTTCCATCCGCGTTAAGATATAAGGCCATTCCCACCACACCTTCTTCACCGAGTTTTTTAGATTCACTTGGGTAATCTGGGCGGCTAAGGCCTTTTTTGGGGACTTTAGCGGGTGTTGGTGGTTTAGCTGCCACAACTGGTGCAGCTTCAACAGGTTTAACGGGCGTTGTAGTGATAGCATTAGCAGGAGCAGGAGCGTCAGCTGCCACGTTAAATGTTGGTGGTGGCGCAAAATCTGGTGGTGGTGGTACGTAGTCAGGTGGTGGTGGTGGTGGTGGTTCTACTTTCTCTTGCTTATCTTCCACAGTCTCTACTTTTACATTGTCAATTAGAACCATTTCGCCCTTGGGCTTAAGGCCAATCAACAATGCAATGACGGCTGCAAGGTGCAAGCCCACAACGAAAATCAACCCTGAGAATCGTGAGGCAAAGCTCTTCTTCGAGTGATATGACATAACCTAAGTCGCCACCTTATAAATCAAGATTGGTCAAAAACTAGCATGCTTCCCTCCTACGCCAACACATCGTGAGTGAGGTTATAAAATTGAAGAAATGCTAATTATGGGTTTGTTACACGCAAATTTTTAGCAAAAGGGCTTAAGCCAGATGGCGAATAAAAAATTAGCGTTTTTGCTGCAGTTGAACATTTATTGGTTATTAATCAGGTGTTTTGTGGCACCTATTCCAACTGAGCGGGGTCGCATTGTAGCGTCAGTATTCAGGCATGAAAAGTCTTATTTGCATTTAATTTACCCATATGAAGCCCGTCTTTATTGGGGTTCGGGCCACTACTCACCGTGCGGTTAGTGGCTGAGAATCCCTATACAGGTATAGTTTTGTAAGGCCTTACGTGCAACCTTTTATACGGCGCAAGCGGAAAATAAATTTCCGCAAGCTTTTGTTTAGCAAAGGTTTGCGGCACAAAATAAAACGCGTTAATAAGTGCTGGGCAATATCAAATTGCGTTACTTTTATTATTCAGGTAGTTCAACCAAGACATAATAGTGTTCACCCGATTTAGGATTGGGTATGCGATTGCTGGGTAGAGGGTCTGCATTTAGTAAGGTACGCATTTTCTCCAACCCTTTAATTCGACGATATTCCACGGTGAAATATGCGCCTCGGAAGCGCCGTTCTATCTTCGCGCTAGGCCAATGGCTCGGTAGTTGTGGGTTTATCAGCAAATCCGCACCTTGTCCTTTTACACCAAATAACCCTTCTACAAGGCAGCGATATACCCAGGATACTGTACCCGTGTTAAATAATTGGCTAGACCGGCCCGCGGTACGGGGGTTTTGATAATAGGCTCCGCGGTAGTAATTAGGAATATAGACGGGTAATTGGCCGCGTTGTTTATAGTCGGCATCATTAGGGCCGGGAATCATTTGGCGGATTAAGCGGTAGGCGCGATCCTGCTCTCCAATGGTGTAGAGGCTGTAAATGTAGAAAACGGCAGCATGGTTGTAAACCGAGCCGTTTTCCGCTGAGCCTGGGAACTTTTGTGTAACGCGACCTACATCATCTCGCATCGCCGTAAACGCCGGAGCGTACATCATGACGCCGTAGGGCGTTTCCAGTTGAGCTTCTACAGCCTGAAGCATTTTTTGTCGCTGCTCTACGTTGGCTGCCCCGCCTAGAATCGCCCAGCTCTGCGGGTTTAAAAAAATGCGGCCTTCTTTATCGTGGCTAACACCAAAAATGACGCCGTCATCGGTGATGCCGCGCCCAAACCATTCACCGTCCCAAAGGTGCGTATTAACCGCCTCATTAACTGCGTCTGCACCGTCTCTAAAGCCGTGCGAGAGTTCAGCTTTGCCCGCTTCGGTGCAAATATCTGCCCATAGGTTGAGCGCATAAGCTGTCGCCACCGACAGCCAACCTGACACACCTTTGCCTTTGTAACCGACCATATTCATCGGGTCGCACCAATCGCCTTGGGCGATATAACTCAAGCCGCGTTCATCGCGCGCTTCGAGTAGCCAGCGCATGGCGTTGCTAATGCGGTCGAGTACGCTGAGACTATGGCCTTCCACGTCGGTAACTTGCTCGGCCAAAATTGAATAATCGTTAGTTTCGTCTAGGTAGGCACGTAAACACACGGGTAGCCAAACACAATGATCGGTATGGGGAATTTGGTTGATGTATTTAAGTTCTGCGCCCTCAGCGATCAATATGCCATCGGGCATAGCTCCATTGGACTCCTGCTGGCTCAGCGCATGTAAAAACGCATGGCGGGCAAGTTCAGGCTTGATGAAGCTCATGCCCATGTTGTCTTGCAGATAGTTGCGGGTTTGCGGATCAGTAGTTAAACGGTTGACATCACCGTGGTAAAACACTTGGCGAGCAAGCCAGTGGTTAACAAAATTATTCAGTTCGGCATCCGGGGTTTCAATCGTTAAGCAGCCTTGGCCTTGGGCGATATAGCTGCCGTAAGCGGCAAGGGTTTTGGCGTAGTTTTCCGCACCTAAATAGGTTTGGCTTAGACGCTGAATTTCAGCGTCGTCAAACGCGGGGCCGAAAATGAAATGATAGGTTTCGGTTTGTTCGGGTTTTAAATCCAAACGGTATTGCAATACGGCGGCGGGAGTTTCGTAGAGCGCATCACCGTTTAAGAGGGTTTCGGATTGGGTGCCGGTTGGATTGTGCAGGCCGCCTTCGCCCTCAAAGGCTTCTTGTTTGGCTTCCCAGGAAGTGGGTTTGCGATCGCCGATAAAAAAGGTTTTATCTTTGAAATACTTGTTTTTGAAGTGATCGGCCACTTTTTGATAGGGAGTAACGCAACTGGCGACAATTCCACCTAAATCCGGGCGATATTCTGCCCCCTGATTCATCCAGCTCATATAACCAATAGGAAAATAACTATAAAGACTCAGGACGCGAGGGTTGGTAGTGTTATTGCTGATTTCAACCTTCCACAATTCCGCTACATCTTCAGTAGGCAGAGTTAGGAATAAACGCAAGGATAGGCCATTTATCTGCAGCTCCCATTGAATATCAGCTTGGCCGACAGAAAAAAGAAACTGATCAGGTTTGGCGCGTACAGGTTCAAACGGGGCGGAAAACAGCTTGCCGGTTTCTTCGTCTTTTATATAAAAAAAGCGGCCTGGGTGATGGGCGTAATAGGGCTGCTCAGGCTGCATGAAAGTTTTAGCTTCAAGGTTAGGGGCATAGGCGTATTTGGCAGGCTCAGGCTGCATGTATTGAGCAACGGCATATCCGCGGCAGGTGACCTGCACCATCATCCTGCGGTTCCATAAAAAGCCCGCCGCGCGGGGTAAATCGAAGGGATTGTCGAGTTCAAAACGCTCGCCATTGTGGGTGGCTCGTAACATGGAGGCTCCTAAGAAATCAGGCTGGCAGGTGTGAATGCGTTAATTAATACAGAATTGGCCCAACGGCGGCTTGTTTAGTAGCTTTGCGAAGCGTTAATTCTTCTTGAATAGTTTTGAGCTGATGCTTATCCAAGGTGTAAAACAGCAACACCACGGCGGCGATAAAAGCAAAAATGGCAGGAAATATCGACATCAGTAGCACAATGCCATCAAGTGATGCTTGGCTTTGTGCGGCGTTGGCGATATAGCCCAGGGCCGTGAAGACGGAACCTATAAGCGCAGTGGCTAGAGCAGTGCCGAGTTTTTGAGAAAAGGTAGCGGCGGCGAATGTCATAGCAGTAGCCCTACGGCCGGTACGCCACTCGTTGTAGTCGGCTGTATCTGCATACATGGAAAACGCCAGCGGAGACTTGGGGCCGAGTACTAAGCCTATGGCAATTTGCAGGGCGAACATAATTTCTACCTGATCTTTCGGCACGAAATAAAAGGCTACGGAAAAAATACCCGTCAACGTCATGAGAATAATCATTAAATTACGCTTGTCGATCAGCCTCGTGAGGATAGGAGTTAATGCAGCTCCTGCGGCGGCGGAAAACATATAGGCCGGCACGAACGCGGCGATCAAGTCGGATCTACCGACAAAATATTTGAAATAGTAGGGCGCTGTGGTGCTGCGCAGGGTGATCGTAATCATGATGATTAGTGCTAAAACAAATAGGATCATCCAAGGCCGGTTGCCTTTAAGATCTTTAATGTCATCCCACACTTTGGTTTTTTCTTCGCTGACAGCTTCTACTCGCTCGCGCGTGTTGAAAAATGCATTTACGAACAAAACACTTGCGGCCATGCCCCAAAATACCATCGTTAATTGCCAGCCCACTTGGGTGTCGCCCTGGCCTAACCATTCCACAAGTTTAGGTGTTGCGGCGCTGACAATTGTGCCGCCGGTAAAGCCACCCACAAATCGCAAGCCGTTAATGTCCGCGCGTTGCTGCGGGTCAGCGGACATAACGCCGGAGAGCGCGTTGTACGGGATGTTAATGCAGGTGTAACACACCATCATTAAAAGGTATGTGCCATAGGCCCAAATGATTTTTCCGTCGTCGCCAAGGTTGGGCGTCGTGTAGACCAGAACGGCAGAGACGGTGAGAGGGGCGGCCATCCAAACTAAAAACGGGCGGAATTTGCCATGACGTGTGCTAGTGCGATCGGCAAAAGCTCCAATGAGCGGGTCGGTAAAGGCATTAATTAATTTGACCGTGGTCATCATAAAACCCGCTGCCGCAGCGGTGATGCCAAATACTTCGGTATAGAAAAACAATAAAAATGTGGTGATATTTGTCCAGTAGAAATTAAAACCGGTATCGGCAAGACCGTAGCTGATTTTTTCACGCCAGGATACGCGCTGGTCAATTGAGGCTTGGGGAGATTTGTGCACGGACAACTCCTGATTGTTATTGTTTTAAGCTAAAAAAACAGCAGCGAAATGCCATCTTCAACAAGGAAATAACATTAATGTTTTGACGCGGCGGAAAAGCTTTTTTTGCAATCAGGATCGTCGATCTAGGGCGGGAATTTCCGCTAGAAAACGGCACCTGTGCTAATGCATCCGACCCCTAGGTTCAAGACAATTATCAGTTAAATCAATGTATGCGAGGTTAGCGAGAGCTAGCGGGCGCGTAGCTTAAACATAGCGTTGGGGAATGTCACGGAAACCCAGCATCTTGCTGGCATTTATTTGCCCCAGCGGGCATCGAACCCGCGTACGTCGACATGTACAAACGGGCCGTGGGCTCCGTTACCAGAATATTGACCTACACCACCGGCTAAATGGGGATGTGCTTCACTAATTGCGTCGGCAAGATTGTAGAGAACATCGGCGTCCTTTTTGTCATAGCGACCGTCGTGGTTTAAGTCGTCCATAATTCCATCGCGTGGGCTTACATCGATAAAAATATCCGCAGCGCTGCCGTAAATATGTCGAGAATGGACCACGTTGCGAATTAAACGATTGTAAAACGGAGTGCGAAAGCCACTCATCACTTCAAATGTATCCAAGCGAGTTCCACGTTGATTGACTCCTTCCAGCAGCCATTCTAACTTTTCTAAAAGATCGGGCACTAAAGCGATATATTGCGGCAGGCCATCCTTTTGCCGACAGATAAATTGCCCTAATTGGAAGTGAGGGGATAAATAAAGGTGCTGATTTGTGGCGTTTACCTCTATAAAACCCAGCGGTGCGTTGTACTGAGCCTTGCCATCTTTGGGCGGCGGATAACGACCAATCGTGAAGCCTGCAATATTGTCGCTGCCGTTTTTTAGCGCCGAGAGTACAAACACGTGCAGAGTCAGGGTTTTTTGCGTTAACTGTTCAATTATTTGCGCTTGATGGTAGCCGGGTTTATCCGGCGCCCGCCACACCCAGCGGTTGCTTTGGCCGCTTAAGGGGGTATTGTCTAGGTTGACCAGATAATTCTCCTGGCTTTCCACACTGATATTTAGCGGCTGACCGGGCATAACCGTGGTGAAAAAACGCTGATAGGGGATATCTTCGCCATTCACAATGACCTTAATGCTAGCTTTCGCGGCGGTAAATTTAGGCCCGGTAATCGGTACGGCGTTAAAAAGGGCTTTGCTGGCCACGGGTTGAGTGGATGATGCGTGCCGACGGCTTTTAGTATTGGATTTACCTTTTGCCGGTGACTTACCCAGGGTGGAAGTGGTTTTTTTTGCCACGGCTGGGTTGGACGCGGTTTTTCCTGCGGCACTTTTAACTTGTCGAGGTTTAGCGGAAACCGTTTGGCTTTTAGTCGAGACTGTGGAGGCAGTTGAACGACTCGATTTGGCTACGCTTTCTTTGATGCTTGAGTTCGTTATAGTTTTTGTGTCTGCGCTGGCATCTACGGTCGCCAATAAACTGAGCAGGCAGCCGCAGGTTAACAAAGCGCTGAGGCAGCGCTTTCGAAGTGAGGTTGTCATTATTGAATTACTGGGGCGATGATCGGTTGATGGAGCGCGCGCCATAAAGCGGTATCGCGTTCATAGAGGTCGTTGCGGTAACTCACTTTACCTTCGTCATCCAAAATAACTGTCCAATACTCCAAATGTACCGGCACTGGTTGTCTGACCGCTACCGCTTGGGTCGCACCCAATTCCACAGTCTCTTCAATTTTTTCCATCGTCCAGCCTTGCTCGCCCAGGATCCAGAAGGCTAATTCTAAAGGCTTGTGCACTCGTATGCAGCCAGAGCTAAATGCACGTTCTGCTCGGCTGAATAGATTGCGGCTTGAGGTGTCGTGTAGATAAATATCATCGGTATTAGGAATCATAAATTTCACTTGCCCAAGGGCATTTTGCGGGCCGGGCTGCTGCACCAGGCGGAAGGGAAAATTGCCCTTACCCAGGCGGCGCCAGTTAACTGCAGCCACGTCTACCACTCGATCCCGTTCGTATACGGTAATACCGAGTTTGGCGAAAAATTGAGGATCCTTTTGAATTTCCGGCAGTTTGTCTTCAATCGCAAGTTTGGGCGGTACCGTCCAGGTTGGATTGAAGATTAAGTTGTTAATCCTGCTGCTAAAAATTGGCGTCCGGCGGTAATTGCGGCCGACGATCACCGGTTTTTTGAGCACCACTTGGTTATCAATAACGCCTTTTAGTTCAAAGCTCGGAATGTTAACCAGTAGGTATTTATGGCCTAAATCGTCCGGCAGCCAGCGCCAACGCTCTAAATTGCCGATTAATTGTTGCATGCGAAATTCGGGGCTGGCGTTGAGTGCGACAAGAGTTGATTTGCCGATAACTGCGTCTATATCCAGGCCCGTGCGTTTTTGGAAGTTTTTGATGGCCTCTTGTAACTGACTATCCAGTCGCCCGCTGGATTGATAGGTTCTGGCCAAATCCCCCCAATACATTAAGCGCTCGATAATCGGCCCTAGGCGGGCATCTTCCATATCTACTTTAATAGAGGGTTTTAATGGCATTGGCTCCCAGGGGGGAGCTTCGGCTAAACGCGCGCGCAGTTTAGGAATTTCAGCGCGGATAGCCTGGTATTCGGCGGACTTAGGTCTTAGAGAAACAACTAAGTCCACAGCATCTACGCCTTTGCCAACTTCGCCCAACAGCGGGCCTAGATCCACCAGCTTGGTTTGAGTTTTCCATTCAGGCGTGAGGCTGGTGGGATTTACCTTGCCGTTGGCTAAATGGTTAGCAAGAGTTAGGAAGCCATCGCTGAGCACAAGATCGCAGTTTTTCTGCAATCCACGCGTCATGATTTCTCCGCCGCAATTGGCAACCAGCGCGTTTAAATGATAATCCTGCGGTAATAAGCCCTCATCGGCAATGCTGCTGATAAACGCCAGGAGTTTTTGCCGCTTCGGATAAGCCGCCTGTGTATACCAAATCGGATCTGGATGTTCTGTGTAGTAAGCGCTGAGTATCGGCTCTTGCGCTAAAGGCTCACCTAACAAAAGACTGCCGGAGGCAAGTGTGGCTTGCGGCACAGCTTCTGGAGCGAATTCCTCTTCGGCTGCTTGCAGCGGCACGGAGCACAAATAAGCCGATAGTAATAATAGAAGTGTGAGTTGGGTGCGAACCCATGGGCGTAACATCCTTGGAGTACATCGAACCATATTAATCATCATCCTGCAGGGCGGAGTTTAGTTTACGGGTAACAGCGAGTGGGGAGTGAGTGAAGGGTGCCAACAGGCGGTAAATTAACGGCACAACACAAAGGGTGAGCACAGTAGCGACCAACACCCCTGAAAACAAGGTTACGCCTAACACACTGCGGGTTTCGCTGCCCGCTCCAGGCGTAAATATCAGGGGTAGGGCGCCTACAAGGGCCGTGATGTTGGTCATCAAGATTGGCCGCAGGCGCATATCGGCGGCCTGGCGAATGGCATCATCTATTGACAGGCCTTCGTCGCGACCTTGATTGGCAAATTCCACGATTAATATGCCGTTTTTGGCCGCAAGTCCCACCAGCATAATCAGGCCGACCTGGCTGAATAGATTTAAGCTCATGCCAGCCAGTGCCAGTCCACATAGGCCTCCGAAGATGGCCAAAGGCACAGTCAGAGTAATTACAAAAGGATTAATGTAACTTTCAAATTGCGCCGCGAGCACTAAAAACATTACGAGAATACCGATGATAAAAGCCCAATTGCTGGCGCCATTGGCATCTTTAAAGGCACGCGAACTGCCTTTGTAATCAAGGATCGCGGTTTCAGGCAGCTGGGTTTTAACCAGGTTTTCGATATAGGCCAGAGCTTTATCTTGGGTGAAGCCGGTTTCTAAACTCGCTTCGATGGTAATGGCGCGGTTGCGGTTAAAACGATTGAGGGTTTTGGAGTCGGCAAAATCGCTTAATTTGATCAGGTTGCCCAGTGGCACTAAGGCGCCTGTGGTGTCGGAGCGTACTTGAATGGAATCCAGGTCCGCCGGGTCGTTAAATTGCTCGCGCCGGCCTTCTAATAACACATCATATTCCTCGCCTTGTTCTACAAACGTTGACGCGCGCTTGGATGCGAGCAACGTTTCAAGTGTAGAACCGATCGTTTGTACGGAAACACCCACACTGGCAGCCAATTCATAATTAATGTCAATTTTGAACTGCGGGCTTGTCTGTTTATAGTCTGAATCCAACGCCAAAAAGCCCGGGTTATTTTCGTTAATGGCTTTAAATACTATGTCGCGCCATTGCGCAAGAGTCTCATAAGTGCCGCCTTCGAGCACCACCGTGAAAGGTTTGCCACTGCGGCTGTTAATACCCTGGCGCATAACGGCGGCTATGCGTACGCCGGGTAGGTCCGCTAGAGATTTACGCATGTCCGCCATAATGGCCCAGGCATCGCGCCTTGTACCCCAGGGGCTAAGATTAATGATGGCCATGCCGCTATTAAACGTCGTGGCGGTAGCATTAAAGTTGCGCGGAGCCCGTAACAGCATACGTTCGGCTTCGCCGTTATCGACAAAAACCATTAAGCGTTTTTCGATCTCTTCCATGTAGTGCGCCATGTAGGCGTAGGAGGCACCTTCAGGGCCGTCTACCATAATATTAAATGAACCGCGATCTTCCTCTGGTGCGTATTCTTTGGGTAAATGGTTGTATAGCAACACACATCCCACAACGCTTGCCACGAGAATCGCCCCTGCAATCCAAGGACGGAACAACATCCGTTCAAGCATCTGGCGGTAAAGACGTCTAATGCGATTAAATCCCCCGTCAACCACCTGCAGCATCTTATTGGGGTGATGGGACGGTTTGAGCAGCTTGGCGGCAATCACCGGTGAGAGTGTTAGTGCAACCAGGCCTGAAAACAGTACGGCAGCGCTCATAGTTGCGGCAAATTCGGTAAATAAGCGGCCTAAATCCCCTTCCACAAAGGCGATGGGAATAAACACTGCAACCAGTACTAAGGTTGTGGCCATTACGGCAAACCCCACTTGCCGCGTGCCGCGAAAGGCCGCCACCAAAGCGGATTCCCCCAGTGTGGTCATGCGCCGATGAATGTTTTCCAGCACTACAATGGCATCGTCCACTACTAGGCCCACACTTAAAATCAAAGCTAAAAGGGTGAGCATATTCAGGCTGAAATTAAGCATTAACAGCAAGCTAAATGTGGCGATTAAGCTTACGGGTACGGTAACGGCCGGAATGAGTGTTGCCCGCCAACTACCTAAAAATAAATAGATAACGAGCATTACTAAAGCTGCCGCCACTGCAAATGTTCGATACACCTCGTGGATGGCTTCTTCAATAAATACGGATGAGTCGTAACTTTGCGCCAGCTGCATGCCACCGGGCAGATTTTTGTTCAGCCGTTCCACTTCTGCCTTGCAAATGCGCGCTACATCCAGAGTATTAGCCGTAGATTGTTTGACTATGCCGATGCCCACCATGTTGGAGCCGTTGCCGCGAAACATATTGCGATATTCCACCGAGCCTTTTTGTACTTCGGCTACATCACCTAAGCGCACCATACCTTTGCCGTCGGCACGTACTACTAAGCTTGCGAATTCCTCCGCTGTGGTGAATTGGCGATTGACCCGCAGCGTGTATTGGCGATCCACCGATTCGATCACACCTGCTGGCAGCTCCACATTCTCACGGCGCAAGGCTTTTTCTACATCAGCAGCGGTGAGTTCATAGGCGGCAAGTTTGTCTTTGTCGAGCCAAATGCGCATAGCATAGGTTTGCGCGCCGCCGACGCGCACACGGGCCACACCGCTTAATGATGAGAAACGATCAACCAAATAGCGTTCTGAATAATCCGTCAGTGCAGGCACCGTCATGCCGTCGCTGAACAGGTTAAACCAGATAATGACGTCTTCGTTGGCATCGACTTTTTGAATTTCCGGTGGACGAATTTCCGGCGGCAGACTGGAAATAGCACGGCTAACGCGATCGCGTACATCGCTGGTAGCCGCATCTATATCGCGGCCTAAACGAAATTCCAGCCGCACCGATGAGCGACCATCTTCCGAGCTGGATTCGATAAACCGTATCCCTTCGATACCCGCCACGCGGTCTTCAATAATTTGTGTGATGCGCGACTCAACGGTGGCGGCAGCGGCGCCGGTGTAATCCGTACTTATAGATACGATCGGCGGATCAATATTCGGATATTCGCGCAGGCTCAAACGCGAGTAAGAAACCAATCCGCCTACCAGCAAAATTAAGCTAATGACCGTGGCAAATACTGGCCGTTTGATACTCGTATCAGAAACCCACATTAATGTGTGCTCCGGGGGGTTAATTCCTGTGCGGGCTTGCCGGTATCTTCACCGAGCAGAGAAACTCGTGCCCCGGGTGTAAGTTTGGCCGTTCCTTGCGTGACTATTTTCTGCCCGCTGGTAAGTCCTTCAATCACAACCTGGCCGCCACTGCGTGCGATAACTGTTACCAGTTGGCGGCTTACTGTTTTGTCCTCCTCAACGCGAAAGACAAAACTCTGTGTGCCTTCTTGCACCAAGGCTCCCTCCGGCAGCGTAAGACCATCAAGCGTTCTATTGATGCGCACTTTTACACGTTCGCCTGCGAGCCAACCGGGCCCTGCGATTTTCCCGCGCGCAAGCAGTGTTAACGTGGCAGGCTGTAAACGGTTATCCAATGCCAGCACCTTACCTGGTGAATTGTGGCGCTCATCCAGGCTAATCGCCTCAAATGGCGTACCTATGGGTAACAACCTAGCCTGAGCTTGCGGCACTTCGATATCCAGATGAAACAGATCAGGCGCTTCTAGTTGTCCTAACGTATCGCCAGGACGGACTAAATCGCCAAGATTTACAGCCTTAAGGCCCAAGCGGCCATCAAAGGGCGCGCGAATTAAGCGATCTGACAGCCGAGCTTCCACGGCTATTAATTGAGCCTGAGCATTTTCCAGCGCGGCGCGTTTAATCCCAAAGGCTTCTTGTGAGGTGAGTTTGGCTTTGGATAGAGATTCTGCTCGGGAGAATTGGTCTTGAGCTTCTCGATATTGCGAGCGCGCCTGCGTTAATAGCGCTTGCTCTTCCTGGCGGGTCATTTCAAATAACACATCACCGGCCTTTACCCGCTGACCATCTTTTACGTGAATAGCGCTTAAGGTTTCAGTAACGCTAGGCGAGAGGCTTACGCTTTGGGCCGGTGTTAAGCGACCGTATAAAACGATTGGCATTTCAAGCTGGGTAGGGCTGAGCGTTTTTACAAACACCGGAATGGGGGGGCGCTCTGGAGCGGCGGCCCAAACAGCAAGGCTTAATAAATACACGACCAAAAAAAACGCTAAACGCATGCAGACAACCTTAGGGTGGATAGCTGTAACTACGCTTTGCGCGTGGCTTTAGCTTTAATTCGATTGGGATAACAGCGACGGCACAATTCACACACGGTGCCATCGCAACCGCGCGCAGAACAAAACTCACGGCCGTAATAGATGAACTGCAGATGCAGTTGGTTCCAGCTCTCCTGCGGAAATAGCGCTTTTAAATCCGCCTCCGTTTGTACAACGTTTTTCCCTGAAGTTAGCCCCCAACGCTGAGCCAAGCGATGGATGTGCGTATCTACGGCAAACGCTGGCACGCCAAAGGCTTGGCTCATAACAACGCTCGCGGTTTTATGGCCGACGCCGGGCAGCGCTTCTAAGGCTTTAAAATCCTGCGGCACCTGGCCGTTGTGATGTTCCAATAATAATTCCGATAGGCGTTTGATCGCTTTTGATTTTTGCGGCGATAACCCACACGGTCGAATAATCTGCGCAATTGCCTCCACCGGTTGCTGCGCCATAGCTTCGGGTGTATCCGCCAATGTAAACAGCGCTGGAGTAACTTGATTTACCCGCTCATCCGTACACTGCGCACTTAGCAGTACCGCAATTAACAGCGTGAACGCGTCTTTATGGTGTAGGGGAATCGGCGGATTAGGGTAGCGGGCTTGTAACTGCTCCAGTACAAGAGCGGCGCGCTGCTTCTTACTGGGTGAGAGAGCCTTGAGCGTGTTCGATGAAATGGGGGTTGAACCGAAATCAGACACCACAGGTGGCCTCAATAGAAAAGGCGGCATTGTAGACGCTTTAGAGGGATAGCCGACAGTGCAGAAAAATACATATTTATGAATTTTCAATTCTCTGAACGCTCGCACTCACGTGTCTAGTGTAATTTGTCTTAAGCATTAAACCTTTGTGTATCAGCGTACAGACTCAATTACCAATCAGCCGCAAGCTCATTAAGATTTAATTATCCAAGTGATTGTGGAGAATTACTAAATGAGCAGGTTCGACCATGAAGCCGGCCAATTTTTTGAAATTGACGGCGCGCAAATATATTGCGAAATAACCGGTAATCCCACGGCGGCGCCCCTGCTATTACTGCACGGAGGCATGGGCACTATCGAAGACTTAAATATTTTTGTACAACAGCTAGCTGGCGATTTTAAAATTATTGGAATTGATAGCCGTGGGCAGGGCAAGTCAACGCTTGGGGATTGTGTATTGACGTATGAGCGCATTCAGCAGGATATAGTAGCGGTGCTTGAGCGATTGAATATTTCTAAGCTGAGTATTTTGGGCTTTAGCGATGGCGGCATAATTGCGTATAGAATAGCAGCTCTGCAGTCAGTGCAAGTAGACAAACTCATCACCATCGGTGCTGACTGGAGCGGTAAAAATAATACAAAGGTAAAAGAGATTTATAAAAAAATCACCGCTAAAACTTGGCAGGAAAAATTTCCGCAAACATACGAGACCTACTCGAAATTAAACCCGCTGCCAAATTTCGAGAAATTGGTTAATTGCATTGTTAAAATGTGGCAGGACGAAACACCGTCGGGCTACCCGGAAGAATCTGTTAAAAATATTAATTGCCCGCTGCTGATTATTCGCGGTGATGATGATCACCTCGTGCCTTTGGAATCAATGGTGCAGTTGCGTCAAGATGCTGCCCAGGCGCAGTTATTAAATATACCCCGCGCAGGCCATGTAGCATTTGAAGATCAGCCTGACTTAGTATTGCCTGCGATTAAAACATTTTTAAATACTCCTTAAAGAAACTTGTGCGGTGAATTTATCGCATTAGCAGGCTGGAGCCAGATACTTCGCTTAAATAGAGCTCGACGCCGAAGTGGAACATTGTAAAAATGCTGTGGTTTAAACAACTTAGATTTTTACAACCTCTATATCTATGGTCCAGACGCCACCCCGCCGCATAGCTCATCTAGACATGGATGCATTTTTTGCCTCTGTCGAGTTATTGCGCTATCCGGAATTGCGCGGTTTACCCGTTGTGGTAGGCGGGCGCGCGGCTGATCGTCCAGTGCTGCAACCCGACGGCACGCGCTTATTCGCTCGGCTGCGCGATTATGTAGGCCGCGGTGTTATTACCACTTCTACTTATGAGGCCCGTGCGCTAGGTGTATTTTCCGCAATGGGCACGATGAAGGCGGCAAAGTTAGCCCCTAACGCCATTTTATTACCGGCAGATTTCGAAGCTTATCGCCATTATTCGTCCATATTTAAAAAAGCAGTAGCCGCAATAGCGCCAGTTATTGAGGATAGAGGTATCGACGAAATCTATATCGATTTAACCGCCCATGCAGAATCTACTCTTGAAATTGCCGTGCGGTTAAAAAAAGTGGTGTGCGAAGCCACGCAATTAACCTGCTCTATCTGCGTGGCGGAAAATAAGTTATTGGCAAAAATTGGATCAGAGTTAGATAAGCCAGACGGGCTAACGCTGTTATCCCGCGAAGATATTCCAAAGCGGATTTGGCCATTACCGGTTGGCAAAGTAAACGGCATTGGACCAAAAATGGCGGCCAAGTTAAATCAATTAAATATTTTAACTATTGGTGATTTGGCTCAAACGCACATAGATTTTTTGCAAGAACATTTCGGGCGTAATTATGCTCAATGGCTGCAGCGTATTGCTCAGGGCGAAGATAATTCTCCGCTTGCTACAGGTTCCGGATGTAAATCAATCAGCCGCGAGACGACCTTTGAACATGACCTACACGCGCGCGACAACAAACAGCAATTAACGCCGATTTTTACTCGTCTATGTACGCGACTCGCAGAAGATCTAAAACGTAAAGGCTATGTGGCGCGCACAATAGGCATAAAACTACGTTACACGGATTTTCGCAGAATTAGCCGAGACCTGACACTACCTGAGGCCACTGCCGATGCGGCTGTAATCCGCAAAGCAGCGGGAGAATGTTTGCGCCGCGTGAATTTAGATCATAAATTCCGCCTATTAGGAGTGAAAGCAAGCGGCTTAATCCGCCCTGAGGACGCACTAGAATATACTTTGCAAAAGGATCTATTCGAGTAAGAAAGCGGTTTGTATTTCGGCCATCAAAGGTTTAGGTGCTCCTGCAATTGGCAACTATGTTAGGCGAGAAATTAAAGATTTGGCTTGAAGAAATCGGAAATTTAATTCATCTAACGCGCCATTTGACTATTTATAGCTTGGGCAAGTGCAATAGAATTTCCGTCCGGGTCTTTAATCATCAGAGTTTTGACGTGAACATTAGTAGCATAATCATGTGTATCAACACCGAGTTTTTGTAATGCACTAATGTGCTGCTCTAAATTATCCACAGACAAGGTTACCGAGCCTTTTCCCGCACGCTCAATGCCCTGATAAATTTGCAACCAACCACCGTTGGGAAATTTCCATTCGGCAAGGTTTGGCATAGGTTGAGTATCTGCAGCACGGTCGAATAAACGGCTATACCAGCTAATTGCGGCAGCGATATCACTTACAGCTAAACTTGCTAATGCATTTTGAATTGCCATAACATTACCTGTAAATGTCGTCACTAACAAGTGTAATTGGCTTAACCATGCAGGACTGTACGCTAGCTCACTTGAGCTCATGTCCGAGTTCACGTAGAGCGGTGTTCAGGCGTAGTACGTAGATATTTGGCTAAATTACTTTAAAAAATAAAGAGCTCGACGCGGAGAGTCGAATTTTAAATAGCCCTGATTAATAGGTACCTTAATACCGCCTCACTTAGCAAGCTTGCAAGAGGTTATATACGTGCTTGGGTGTTTTTAAAATACCTATAAATCAGATAGTCTTTAAGTAAAATAAATAGAAATTTAACAGTGAGTACAAGTAATGCATGCGCCTGATAAATTTACGCACCAAGAGTGGGGTAATCGGTATAACCTTTTGCATCTTGCGTGTAGTAGGTGGAGGAGTCCGCTGCATTTAAAGGTGCATCTTTCTCTATGCGCGCAGGCAAATCCGGGTTAGCTAAAAACAGCGTGCCAAATGCCACTGCATCGAGTTTTCCTGAATTAATTGCTTGCGCAGCCTCTGCAGGTGTGTAGCCCATATTCGCTACTAAAGTGCCGTTAAAATGCTCGCGCACAGGCGTTAGCAGATCGCCTTTTTGTGTTTGAAAAAAATCACTACGCATCACATGTAAATAACCTAAATTAAAATCATTTAAGCGTTTTGCAAGCCAACTAGTGATACCGATGGGATCGCTGTCGAGCATGCTATTGTAACTATTCAGCGGAGAGATACGCAGGCCTACTTGTTTGCTATCCCAAACTTCACACACAGCGCTAATTACTTCAAGCATTAATCGCGCGCGATTTTCTACCGGGCCGCCATAAGGGCCTGTACGCTTATTCGAACCATCGCGCCAAAATTGGTCCAGTAAATAACCATTGGCACCGTGCACTTCTACACCGTCAAAACCTGCAGCTTTGGCATTAATTGCGGCTTGTTTAAAGCCTGCGATAATCTCTGGAATTTCGTCATCACTTATTGCCCTGGGTTCTACGTGTGACTGCTTCCCGTCTGGCGTGTGGACCTCATCGTTAATAGCAATAGCGCTGGGGGCAATAGGTTGTTTGCCGTCATTAAATGCTGGATGGCAGGCGCGCCCGCCATGCCAAAGTTGTAAAAATATTTTGCCGCCTTTTGCATGTACGGCTGCGGTTACTAATTTCCAGCCATCAATTTGTGCCGCAGAATAAATTCCTGGCTCCTGCCAAAATGCTGAATTACCCTCGGTAACCATCGTAGCTTCGGCAATAATAAGGCCTGCGGATGCTCGCTGAGCGTAATATTCCGCCATCAGTGCATTTGGGATATGTTCAAGGCCTGCACGACAGCGAGTAAGCGGTGCCATCCATATGCGGTTCGACAATTTACCATTACCCATTGTCAGGCCTTCAAAAAGAATATCGTTTGCGTTCATGAAGAGTTCTCCAAAGCGGGGCGATTTGCGGAGTGATAATTCTACCTGATCAGCTATCAAGCAAAATTGAAAATTTACTACAACGCGCCAGTGATAGCGCGCGACGCAGCATAGAAGCTTCTGTAAAGTGCGCATATATAAATCTAATTTGACGATTTATAAAGATTCTTTGCTCAACATCTAACCTTATTTACTGCGGAGAACCTTTTGGATTAGAGTTGTTTAAAAATAATAAGGCGGTAAAGGCGGGAGATATTGAGCACCGCCGGTATAGCCTTATGCAGGCACTATGCCGTTTATCCAGACGTAATTCTCTTTCTGTAAAGATTAACCCCTGAATTTTTGAATATATTCGTAGGCTGCGCGGATTTTTTGAAATTGCTCAGTCGAAGCTTTAATCATAAAATCCGGTACGCCTTGGCCAGCTAATTTATCTGGGTGGTATTGCGACATTTTTTTGCGGTAGGCATCTTTAAGTTCAGCATCGCTGACGCTTGCCGCTACACCCAAGGCTTCATAGGCCGTCGTCAATTCGTCGCTATCGCCGGTGTCGTAAGGTGCACTTTTATCTGCGTCTGGTTTTCTTTGGCTATTTTTTTGCGCAGTTTGTTCGGTGAATTTATGCTGGGATGCGATCATTTTAAGTAAATGATCATATGCATAACTGGAAAATCCCAATGTTTTGCCCACTGACTGTAGCGTAGCGATTTCAGAGGGGTACAAAATTCCATCTATGCGCGCCAAATTGACTAAATACACTAATAGAATTTCCGTTAAATCGGGCATTTTTTTAACCAGGTCCAAAAATTCCTGTAATTGCTCATCTAAACTAATTTTTAGCTGTGATCCCTCTTTAAACAATTTCATTGCTTCGGTTTTGCGTGGCTCCTTTAATCCCATCTTATCCATATAGGTTTCGGTTAGCCGAACTTCTACGACGTGTACATGGCCGTCACATTTGGCAACATAACCAAGTAATAAAAATACTGTGTTAAAAAATAAATCATGAAACGTGCCGCGCTTGGGTGGCGGCAAAGCGGCAGTATCTGCAGAAATTGAAAAGAACTGCGCTAAATATTGAGCGATAACATGGCCATAGCGATAAACAAGTACAACGGATAACGACAGGACAGCAAGAACAATTATGGACATGTTACTAACCTCAGGGTTACTGGTACCAATGGGTGTACGCCATGCCGCCTAATAAACTAGGGAGGTTAAAAATCTTGGCCATCTTACAATTAACGGAACGTTCAAATAAACGCAAAGTGTTGCGCAGTTGCAAGGAAAAGTCGGCCTCATACTGCGGCTTAGCTTATTCAAAGTTCCTGGAGCGCCTATTTGGTCAACTAAATTAAAGAGTGATCTTTCCTTCAATCGAATCATCCAATGTTTTACCCATAACCGCACCTATTACCATTTTAACTCCGGCAACGGCAAAGCCATGTTTTGAATCCCAATAATGACCCTCTATTGGCGACACCTTAATAACAGAAATGCGCGGGTCATTTTCACCTTCGGTAAACCAGGTTTTAAATATAGGTTTCCAGAGTTCTTTAATTTTATTTTCATCGCGAGAGGCGGTGGCGATACCTTTTAATACCAAAAAGTCAGAATGAGGGGAGCCTTGAAAATACAAAGTAACACGTGGGTCTGAAGTGATTTCCTGGTTTTTATGGCTATCGCTTGAGCTTAGAAACCATATATTCCCTTCGTTATCCACTTGTTGTGCGCCCATTGGCCGCGTGCCGCAGGTTCCAGTGATCGCTGTAGTAGTGAAAAAACAACTCTCCGCTTTATCAACAATATGCTTAATGCGCTCAACAGCTGCACTGCCAATTAAATCTTCATGATGGTGTTCGGTTTGATTTTTGTTAATCGAATCCATAAGAGCCTCGCCTGGGTGCGTGAAAATAGTGGGGGCGTTGCAAAGGCAACACAGATCTATGCACTGTATGCCTCCTACAGTGATGAAACCGTGCGCTAGGCAACCTAGGCAACAAGGATTTAGGGACCGCTGAAAAACTCAATGGGCGCACGTCCCGCCTTGATAATTTTTTAAAAGCACGTCAGATACAGTATGCAAAGACGAATACAAGAAGTGAGTTAGCTGGCCAATAACTCAGCCACTCATGAAGGCAATACGGGGCAAACCTTATCCACTAGTTAGTTTCGCGTAGTAGTAACGTTTTCAGCTAATAGTAATTCTATGCGAAGATAGAAGTTTCTATCACGTGGTATCGCCACTTATAAATTTGCCAACCCACTGGTGGATGTTTAGGAATTAAAAGTTAATCGTATCGATAAAAAGTTAAAAAATAAGACCTATATCTGCATGCATATTAATTAGATGGTTTGCGCCATATTGGATAGGTTTAAATTTAATTTCTTTCACCTAAGCTATATAAAAACATCTCGGGCAAAATGGCTCTGCTTTTACTGTTTTTCTAAAAGTTCGGTCAAGATCAATTATTCAGGACGTCTAAACGGCTCATCACCCAGCAAGTCTCACTTTCGGGTGCCAAGTTTGTGGACACAAATAAGTTTTCATCCATGGTTTGACTTTCTTTCACCTGCAAGATATTGTTTGCACATGATAGACAAAAACATATACCAACGGGGAGATCAATTGCTGGCTATCCTGGCGGCACTCGCCAATCCCCACCGGCTTAGGATTATCGGAGCACTGCATTCTGGTGGCCGTAATTATGTGAGCCAGCTCGCCCGTGAGATTGGTATTAGCCGCCCATTACTACAGCTGCATCTTCAGAAACTTGCCGATGCAGGCTTGGTGACGAGTCAACTTGAATTGTCTGACGACGGCAAGGCATTAAATTATTACGAAGTTTCGCACTTTGCTGTTCAACTGACTCCAGCTTTTATTGCTGAAGCCACCCGCTCCTTGACAATTAATCTTGAAAATTAGAGGCACTTATGTCTGACAGTTCGCTTTTTGCAGTATTTTTTTTCCGTCGCTGGCGGCTGTAATTATTTTTTCCATGAAATATATTGCAGCTACCCTGCAGGCAAAATTCCGTCTTACGCAGGATGACGCTTATCGTGAAATTGTAGTAAAAACCGCTACAGTGCAGTCAGAAATGGCCGAGGGACTTTCTTTAATGCAAACTACACTTGTAGAAATTCAATCAAAACTGGCAGCCTTGGAAAAGATCTTAAAAGAAGTTGAATAATAATTGGGTTTGTGGGGACAATTTTCCTTATTTTTCGTCTGTTTGAAACGGCGCTATTCGTAGCGGCTAATTTGGTTATCTAAAGTTGCGGCATTTTCGGCGATTAGCAAGCCTTAATTTTCTTCGCAATCGTATTTTTTCCGTCGTCTAAGTGCATGAATCGTGTAATGCTGTTGCTCATGGATTAAAAAAGCCTGTCTGTTATAGCCGGGGAAGAAATCTATAGTGGCCTTTATCATCACGATAAATATCGACCTACGTATTTTTCAGTTGTGTTACAAGCTGAACCCCTCTAGCCAACCTTACATGTAAGATCTCCAATTCTTCATATTTCCTTATTTTAAACTTTTCACAGATTGATTGTTGCGAGGCGTGTTGAGATATAGCTGCCTATATTTTACTTTCTTATTTTCTTGATGCATCCTTTTTTGAAAATCATTTTATATGCCAACGTCCCCAAGCCAAATAGGCCTGGTTTTAGGGTCTTTTTGAAATGTGCGGTTAAGTTCAATGGACGGTTGATGCTCGATAATCGTAACCTCAACACCGCGACTGCCCAGCATGTGCAAATCAGTTGCGTAATCACCAATATTGATATTATCAAGCACGACTACGCGCGGAATGCCAAATAAAATTATTGCACCTGTACACATCAAACAAGGCGTAAGCGAGCTATAAATTGTTGCTTGGGTAAAATCAACCTGGTGTTTGGCATTTTCGATGCAGTCTGTTTCGCCATGCCGAATGTTGCTACCGCACTGAACTCTATGGTTGTGACCAACTGCCACTACTTTTCCATTCACTAGCAGGCTACTACCAATGGGCACACCACCTTCATTAAAGCTTTTTAGCGCTTGCGCATAAGCGGCTTCAACACCTAATTGCAGATCAGTTGTATGCATAAATTAATCTCTAGATTAAAAATAGTTATTTTAAATTGTACAGGCTAAGTGCTTGGTAGAGGTGTAATGGTCTAATACCACCGGACACTTTAATGAGAGGCAATAAAACGTCAACCATTGGCGTCCCCTATGACTCAGAAACGCAGTTACAAACAATATCCTAAAGAGTTCAAAGACGAGGCGGTAGCCCTGGTGCTTGAGCAAGGCTATTCGGTTCCAGAGGCCGCGAAATCATTGGGTATAGGGGCCAATATGCTGTACAAGTGGAAAGAGCTTCACGAACTACAAATTTCGGGGAAAGCG
>DATDJI010000022.1:0-86588 GCA_036520615.1 Cellvibrionaceae bacterium
CAACAGATCAACCACGCCGACAAACGTGTCTTCGCGGCCAATCGGCAGGGTCATAATTAATGGCTTGGCGCCGAGGACTTTTTTCACTTGATCGGTTACGCGCAGGAAGTCGGCGCCAATACGGTCGAGTTTATTAACGAAAATCAAACGGGAAACTTTAGAGTCGTTGGCGTAGCGCCAGTTGGTTTCAGACTGTGGTTCTACACCGCCGGAACCACAGAATACGCCGATACCACCGTCCAATACTTTTAATGAACGGTACACTTCAACGGTGAAGTCAACGTGGCCCGGGGTGTCAATAACGTTAAAGCGGCAGCCTTTCCAAAAGCAGCTCACAGCAGCTGACTGAATGGTAATTCCGCGCTCGGCTTCTTGAGCCATAAAGTCGGTAGTGGATTCACCTTCGTGAACCTCACCAATTTTGTGAATTCTACCGGTCAGCTTAAGGATACGCTCCGTGGTAGTGGTCTTGCCGGCATCCACGTGGGCGAAGATACCTATGTTTCTGTAAAGGGATAAGTCAGTCATAGCACTCTCTATAAGCTGGGGTGTGAAAATTGGGCTGCACAATACACGAAATCATGCCAATTTGCCCGAAAAATGCGTAGCTCTTACGGCAATACGGGCTTTTCGTCAGATTTTGCCTATTTGACCTCGTTATCTGTGGCAGCTATGGCTCAGCAGGTAGCATCCGTCATCGAACAAATGATTTTTAGGCAATGTGCGGGTAAGAATGTTGAATGGTGAGGCGCGCTTGCCGACCGAGCATCGGATTAGTGACCGCAATCGAGAATTTTAGAATCTAACAATTGCGCGTTGCGTTTTAATCAATCAAACAGGCACAAAGATAAGCCTGAAAATAATAAGGCGAGCCGCAGGCTTACCTTACTGACAAAACAATGGTAGCGGCAAACACGAGAAATTTTCTCAAAGCAGATCGAGTCTGCTAAACGCTCAGAAATAAAATAGATAAAATACAGCTGCACGATTTAAACCTAAATAACTTTAAATAAGCAATCAGCCCTTCCTTCCGCTGCCCCAAGAACCACACACCAAGAAAACATTAATTAAGGCACGTCATTTATAGGCACTTTCCAAACCACTCAAATGCATCCATTCAACAACGTCGCGGACATCAGCGTTTTCGCGAAATGTAAAATTTAATCTGTACTTATTAATTTATTACACCAAGCCATCGTAAAACTGTTTATCCCCATTATGCTTAAAGCGCTTATATTCCCACTGATACTGCTCCGGCACTTGCAGCACCGCATCGCTAACACCTTGGTTTAAAGCTGCCACGGCTTCTTCCATATGCTCGCTGAATAATTTATCGGGCGCAGGTGTAAATGTAATTTCAAAACCGTTTTTAACACGCCGGGCGTAACCGAAAACAGCGCCGCAACCCGTACTTTGCATCAATCTATATACCAGCGTCATCGTAAATGCCGGGTGACCAAAAAAAGGCGCAACAATACCGCCATTTAATTCTTTAGGTGTTTGATCGGGCAAAATACCGGTAATGCCACCTTTTTTTAATGTGGAGAGCATCTGAGCTAGCCCGCGCCGGTCGGTGGCAACGAGTGTGGCATTAAAACGTCGGCGCCCCGCTTTAATAAATTCCCCCAACTTAGGCAATTTTTGCGGCTGAAACATTACGGTTACGTCCCCAAGCCGATCCAAATACCGGCCGAGAACTTCCCAATTGCCCAAATGCGGGCCGAGAATAATTAAGCCTTTGCCTGTTGCGCGAACCTGTTCGACATATTCAAGTCCGTGCACAGCTTTTATTTGGTTGTTTAATAAGGTTTCGTCACCACACCAGATAACGGCGCTTTCAAATGCCAGGCGGGCGGTTTCTAGCACCGAGGCGCGCACTAATTGTTCTTGCTCTAAAGCGCTTAAATTCCCTAAACAACAGGCAATATTACGCCGCGTAACCCGCACCATATCAACATTAAAAACCAGAGCTAAATGACCAAAACAGGTCCCAAGCGCGCGCGCCCAATTCATCGGCAAACGCCCAAAGGTTTTAATTAAAACAAGCACTAGAGTATCGAGCATTGGAGCGTGGCCTGAATAAAATGCTGCCATTGTGCCAAGCGTGTGAGTTTTGGCAACGGGCTTTCTTGGTGAATAACCATTAACGCCCTATAATCGGCCCCTTTTTTATGAGCGGATCGCCTAAAGGCGCTCTGCCCGGGTTACCCTCAGGAGGGTTTGATGACGCCCAATTCGCCAGATGTATCGACTTTTCAAGGCCTAATTCTCGCTCTGCAACAATATTGGGCTGAGCAAGGTTGTGTGATTTTGCAGCCGCTGGATATGGAAGTGGGCGCGGGTACATTTCACCCGGCCACTTTTTTGCGCGCTATTGGGCCTGAAACCTGGAACACCGCTTACGTACAGCCCTGCCGTCGTCCCGCCGATGGCCGCTACGGGGAAAACCCCAACCGCTTGCAGCACTACTATCAATTCCAAGTAATTCTCAAACCCTCGCCGAGCAATATTCAAGACCTGTATTTAGGCTCGCTAAAACGCCTGGGGCTGGACACGAGTATTCACGACGTGCGCTTTGTAGAGGATAACTGGGAATCACCGACCCTCGGCGCTTGGGGTTTGGGCTGGGAAGTCTGGCTCAATGGTATGGAGGTGACTCAATTTACTTATTTCCAACAGGTGGGCGGGCTTGAATGTTATCCGGTCAGCGGCGAGATCACCTATGGCCTTGAGCGCATCGCCATGTATCTGCAGAACAAAGAATCCATTTTTGACCTGGTGTGGACGATCAACCCCCAAGGCGAGCCGGTTACCTACGGCGATGTGTTCCACCAAAACGAAGTGGAAATGAGCCACTTTAATTTCACCCACGCCAATGTGGAGTTCCTGTTCCAAAGCTTTGATGTGTATGAAGCAGAAGCCAAGCGCTTGATGGGCCAAAACCTGCCCCTGCCCGCCTATGAAATGGTCATGAAAGCTAGCCATGCCTTCAACTTGCTGGATGCGCGCCAAGCCATCTCTGTCACTGAGCGCCAGCGCTATATCTTGCGCGTGCGCACCTTGGCTCGCGAAGTCGCCCAAGCTTATTTCGACGCCCGCCTTGCCCTGGGCTTCCCCCTCGCCCCTGCCGCTCTGCGCGATGAAGTCATCGCTCGCGTCGCCGCCGAACGTAAAACTCTAGAGGTCAGCGCCTAATGTCGCACGTGTTTTTTGTTGAATTAGGCACTGAAGAGCTGCCACCGAAAGCCCTACTAAGCCTGCAAGAGGCGTTTGCCAATCATGTGCAACAGGCTCTAACTCAAGCAGGCATTACCTTTGATGCGTTAAAAGCGTTTGCTAGTCCGCGTCGTTTGGCGCTGCGCATTGAGGGCATTGCTGCCGAAACTCCGCGCCAAGCAGTAACCCACTGGGGGCCGCCAGCCAAAATGGCGAAGGATGAGAGCGGCGCGCCCAGCAAAGCGGCTCTAGCCTTTGCCGATAAACTCGGTGTTGCGTTTGAACAACTGCAGATTGCCAACGACGGCAAAATCGACAAATTATCGTTCCTGGCCCAAATCGGTGGAGAACCCGTGCAATCGCTAATGCCGGGATTTATCAGCAATGCACTGGCCGCTCTGCCCATCCCTAAACGCATGCGCTGGGGCGCCAGTCGCAACGAGTTTGTTCGCCCTGCCTTGTGGTTGGTCATGTTGTGGGATAACCAAGTATTGCCCGCTGAAATTTTGGGCCTTAAGTCGGGCAACCAAACCCGCGGGCACCGCATCCACGCGCCTAACGCTATTACTATTAACGACGCCAGCCGCTACGCCGAACAACTCAAAGATGAGGGTTTTGTACTTGCCGATTTTGCCGTTCGGCGCAGCCTGGTGGCCGAGCTAGTCAACGCTGAAGCGAGAAAACTCGGTGGGGTTGCAGTTATTGATGCGGACCTGCTCGATGAAGTAACCGCTTTGGTGGAGTGGCCGGTGGCTTTAGCCGGGCGCTTTGAAGAGCGGTTTTTAACAGTGCCCGCCGAGGCGTTAATCTCCTCGATGAAAGAGCACCAAAAATACTTTCACTTGGTGGATGCCAAGGGCGCGTTAATGCCCTATTTCATTACGCTTGCCAACTTACAAAGCCAAGATCCCGCCCAGGTTATCGCCGGCAACGAAAAAGTCATCCGCCCACGCTTGAGCGATGCGGCGTTTTTCTTTACTACTGACTGTCAAACCCGCCTCGAAACACAGCGCGAGAAACTTAAAACCGTAATGTTCCAGGCGCAGCTCGGCAGCGTCTACGATAAGAGCGAGCGCCTAAGCCATTTAGCCGGTGTAATGGCAGATTTATTGGGTTGGGACGTAAGCCTTGCGCAGCGCGCAGGGGAGCTATCGAAAGCGGATTTAGTCAGCAAAATGGTGTACGAATTTGCCGACATGCAAGGCATTGCGGGCTTCTACTATGCGTTAAATGACGGTGAAGCCGCCGAAGTTGCCCAGGCGATTAAAGAGCAATACCTGCCGCGTTTTGCTGGCGACGCATTGCCCGAAAGCCATACCGGCTGCCTGCTGGCTCTAGCCGATCGATTAGATACATTAGTAGGAATTTTTGGTATAGGCCAAATTCCCACCGGCTCGAAAGATCCGTTCGCCCTGCGCCGCGCCTCCGTCGGTGCGCTGCGTATATTGATCGAAAAACGCCTGGATTTGGATTTAAAAGTATTGCTGACAAGCGCTTTTGAAGGGTTTCAAAGCCCCCAAATTGAAGGCACTGCAAATTCCTCAGGCGCCAAGCTGCGCGCCGACACGCTGGACACAGCCTTAGCCTACGTATTAGAGCGTTTGGCCAGTGTGTATAGCGACGCAGGCATCAGCCCTGAAGTCTATCAGGCGGTTAGTGCCAAAAACTTGAGTAACCCGCTGGACATACACCATCGCATTCAAGCTGTATCGGCATTCAGTCAATTGCCCGAAGCGGCAAGCTTGGCCGCAGCGAATAAACGGGTTTCCAACATTCTAGCTAAATTGCCCGAAGCGCCAGAGGACAAAATTAACCCCAGCCTACTACAGCTGCCTGCCGAACAAGCTCTGGCGGCGGCGCTCAATAAAGCGCAAGAGGAAGTGGCCCCATTGTTACAAGACGGCGAATACCAAACCGCCCTCACCCAACTGGCATTTTTGCAGGCGCCAGTGGATAGCTTTTTTACCGATGTAATGGTGATGGCCGATGACCTGGCCCTGCGCAATAACCGCTTGGCTCTATTACAACAACTGCGCGATTTGTTCTGGCAGGTGGCGGATATTTCCTGTTTGGTGGTGAAATAAATCTCTATGCTGACCTGGCTGCGCTCCGCGTTGTTTTCTATCGTCTATATACCCAGCACCATCGCGTACGGCGCCTTCACGCAGCTCGTGCGTTGGCTGCCGCCGAGTATTTTGCCACCCGCTAAATTGCACCGTTTTGTCATTACCTGGTGTCGGCTGAACGTCGAGTGGCTGCGCATGACTGTGGGCGCGCGCTATAAGGTTATTGGCCTTGAGCATTTGCACAACATCCAAGGCCCGGTGGTTATTTTGGCCAAACATCAGAGCACCTGGGAGACGCTTTTTTTACAGTTGATGTTCTTCCCGGCCATCACTGTACTGAAACGCGAACTGCTCAAGGTGCCGTTTTTTGGCTGGGGTTTGAACGGTTTGCGACCAATTGCCATCGACCGCGACAATCCACGGGACGCCTTAAAACAAGTGAAAGAAGGCGGCTTAAAACAATTGGCGGCGGGCAACAATATGTTGTTATTCCCGGAGGGCACACGCACGAAACTCGGCGAGCGCGGCCGCTATGCGCGCAGCGGAGCTGATATAGCCATTACAGCCGGAGTGCCGGTAATTCCGGTGGCGCTTAATTCTGGTAAATGTTGGCCGCCTAAACAATTGCGCAAATACCCAGGCTTAATCAGCGTCGTAATAGGGGCGCCCATTCCCACCGCAGGGCGCAACAGCAAAGAATTAATTGAACAAGTGGAAAACTGGATTGAGACAGAACTAAGCCGGATCGCTGAGGAAGAAACCCACTCCCAGAGCGAAGAGTTCAGCAAAAACTGTCGTCAAAATTAACACTGCCATTTCCAGGCTTGACGAAAATCTATATCAACTTACTGTTTGCTATAGGAAATTTAAAACTCGCACAATTGCTGCTATAGGTACATCTCCCCGTTCCGCCCGTGAGATGTACCCATGGCAGTTTCCAAAGTTTCCTTAATTGCAGCAGCCCTTTTATTCGCTGCTAACCATGCCAGCGCAAGTTTGCTTGATTACAACCTAGCCCTTCAAAACAATCTTACCGGCGCTGTGCACGTTGAGGGTATGAGCTTTATTGGTGGCAATCTTACCGCCACACAGTTATCCGAATTTAACAGCGGCAGCGATACCCCAGTAGGTACATTCGACGGCTTAGAAGTCGGCGGCAAAGTAAGCGGCCAGGTAAAAATTCTCGGCGGTGAAACCGCCGTGTATAAAACCAAGGATGCAGGCGCGCAAATTCAATGCGTCGGCAGCGTAAATTGCGCCACTGGTGGCGTTGATCTTTCAGCTAAAAAACAAGCACTCAGCGTTGAGATGAGCAACCTCACAGCCGGTTACCAAGCTTTAGCCAGCAACGCAAGCGCAGTAAAAAATGGCAATCAGGTAAAACTGCAATACACAGGTACAGGCAGTCTCGCCGTTTTTAACCTTAATACTGCAGATTTGTTCTTTCAAAACTCAAGCATTGAATTAGCCCTGGGCAACGCCAGCAAAGCCATCATTAACCTGTCCGGCAACCTAAACGTTATTAATACAAACCTCAGCGGTGCCTGGAATTACTCCAATACTCTGTGGAATTTTTACGATGCCACAAGCTTAAGTTTTAACGCTATGGCGGTGAAAGGATCGGTACTGGCTTACGGCGCCGATGTGTATGACGGTGGTGGCTTCGACGGCTCGCTCTATGCGAAGTCTTACACCAACTCAAGTCTGCGGGAAATACATGGTTTTTTCTGGACGCCACCAACAACCAATTCAGTGCCCGAACCCCAATTGCTGACGCTGATGCTCGGAGGCTTAGGTTTAATGGGGCTTGCGCGTTTACGCCGTCGCTCCTAATAGGTATAAAGATGAAAACCGGCCAAGGCCGGTTTTTTTATTTGGGAAAGCACAATACTCCAATCATTACCACCACCGCCTGCCCTGTCAAAACCACCCGCAAGCCTTGACGCTCTACTTGTATTAAACCCCCTCGGCTGGAAGCCTGCCGCGCTATAAAACTCTCCACACGCAATTTTTTACCCCAGTAATCGGCTAAAGCGCAGTGTAGAGATCCAGTCACTGGGTCCTCGTCAATGCCAAAGCGCGGCGCAAAAAAACGCGAAACAACTTTATAAGGTTTATGAGCCACTGCAGCGGTCACACTTACGCCGCGACAGGGTAAAGCTGCGATAGCTGGCATATCAGCCACCCAAGATTCAACCTCGGACTCGCTGGCTAACTCCACCAATAAGTCCTCACCAGCGCTAGCGAACGCCAGCGCATGAGGAAATAGCGCCTGTAAGGGTTCGTGCTCCGCCAAGGGTTCGGTAGTAATTAATGGGAAATTCAACGCCACGCCTTCCGGGGAGCGCTCGGCGATAAGCTCGCCGCTGCGCGTGATAAATCGCAGTACCGGTACATCAATATTTTGCTCTGTCCATAACACCCATGCAGCGGCTAATGTGGCATGGCCGCATAAATTTACTTCAGTAGTGGGCGTAAACCAGCGCAAACCCCAAACATCATTGCCTTTACGAATTAAATAAGCGGTTTCCGATAAATTAAATTCTGCGGCGATAGCAGTTAAAACCGCATCATCTAATGGCGCATCTAAAATACACACAGCTGCTGGGTTGCCGCTAAAAGCTTGGGAGGTAAAGGCATCTACGACGAAATAATGCATGAGTATTAATCTCGATCGATTGGTTTGGCTAGCATTGCGCGTTCATAGCATATGCACTTTATGGAATTTTTTCTGTAACTCGTCGCAATGATAGATTTAATCTGTGGACATTTTAATTCGATTAACAACTTCGTATAACAAGCACATTGTTAATTTAGCCTTATCAACACCTGAAAACTAAAATGCCATTTTTGATCGGCAATTCTAGTTTCAGTTAACTCAAATTCTGTCACTGAAGGTAACTGACGGACATAATTCAAAAATTCCTCAGCACTTTTGCGGTTTGCGGCGTTAAATGCAATATTCAACCGCTGCATACATGGGGTTGCAGTGGCTTCATCCACGGGGGTAAATTTCTCAACGAAGACACCCGCAGGTAAATGCATGACGATAAGTTGATTAAAATCTACCAGCGCTGCAGCATTGTTTTGGCAACTCGCTGATGACTGTTTGGACAATGGCGCCTGTGTAAACACTATTGGTGGCAGATCTGTCTCAGTCCAATCGCGCGGCTGTAGATCGTCCGGCGCTTTTTGCATTTTATGCCAGTGTTGCCCCTCATTAATTAATCGCATTCCCGCGCCGCCAGCTGCCCAAAAAGTCCAACCGGGTTTTTGGCGGTAAAAATCCGTGCGCAATAATAAATTGCCCAATTGATCCCGCGCCACCCACAGATCCTGCTGACCAATGTAAGAGTCTAGGTCTTGTTCTATTTTGTGCTCCACCTCGAGGATTTTCATCCATCCATTACTACATCCGTAACTGCGCAATTGCGCTTTAAAACGAAACACAGGCCCTAGTTCGCTAATTTCTCGCAACAGATCGCTATCAGATTCCTTATTTTCATTTATGGCCTTAGCCGCCAGTTTTCGCCACCGATAATATTCATCGGGCTGCACCTGCTGCAATTTTTTAGCGGCGGTTAAAAAATACTGGCGCTCAGCCTGAACGCGCACGTTATAGGCACTTGATCCCACTAAACTATCGAAAACCAAAAATGTCATGCCTGTGCTTGCGACACCCAGCCAGTCTGCAAGCACCGCGTTTTCCTGCATGACTGAACCGAGTAAATAGCTACCAATTAAATCTGGGCAACCAGTCCGTGATGTATCAATTTGCTGTGGGACCACAGCTTTAAAACCATCGGGGGCCTTACCTTCTGTACAGCCTGAAAGTGCAATAAACAGTGTTATACAGAGGAACATTCTCATAACAGGGTACTAATCTTCTGGCTAAATATTGTGAAGAAGGTTTTGTTGCGCTTTGCAGCGAAAATTCAGCGTGTGTGCTCCGATTAAATCTCGGTACCAAATTCTCGCATCCGCATGCGTCTTAATGAGAATACATCAGATCCAAAAACTAATAAGAAGAACGAGGTGTGCTATCTGGATTAATCTCACCATAAACCTCTTCCGGGTCCACACTATTAAGCAACAGCACTTCCCTCACTGCTTCAATATGGGCCAGCACCGTTTGATAGCGCTCACCGTATTCATATTTATTCACTTCGATTGCCTTAGGCATATAAGTGAAGGCAATTTTTAGGGCTTGCAGCGTGTCGGTATTGCTAGTGTCGGCCATAGAAACCTCGTTTATGCTTTGTGGCAAATTTTCTTTCAAAGATTTCTTAACTAATTTAAGCAAGAAATCACCATCATTTTCGGCATGTATTAGTACATGCTAATGCGCCTCATCCCAATTATTCCCCACACCCGCTTCCACCAACAGCGGCACGTCCAAAGCTAAAACCCCGCTCATCAGCGCGCAAATTTTAGGGGTCAATTCTGCTATAAGGGACTCTTCAATTTCAAACACCAACTCATCATGCACCTGCATAATAATCCGAGCGTTTAATTTTTCCTGTTGCAGAAAATTATCTACGGTCACCATAGCCATTTTAATAACGTCCGCCGCGGTGCCCTGCATGGGCGCGTTAATTGCGGTACGTTCTGCGCCCTGGCGGCGGGCGCGGTCAGTACTTCTAATATCGGGTAAATATAAGCGCCGGCCACACAGTGTACTGACATAACCCTGTTCATAAGCAATTGCACGGGTTTCATCCATATAGCGTTTAACTCCTGGGTAGCGCGCAAAATACAAGTCGATATATTTTTGCGCCTCACCGCGCCCTATACGTAATTGTTTGGCTAAACCAAATGCGCTCATGCCGTAAATTAAACCGAAATTAATTGCTTTGGCACTGCGGCGCTGATCGTGAGATACCTGTGTTAAGGGCACACCGAATACCTCTGCTGCGGTGGCGCGGTGCACATCTTGCCCACTGCTAAATGCAGTTAATAAGCCTGCGTCTTGTGATAGGTGCGCCATAATGCGCAATTCAATTTGCGAATAATCTGCTGCAACAATTTTAAATCCAGGTGGTGCAATGAATGCCTGGCGAATGCGTCGACCTTCGGCAGTTTTAATGGGGATATTTTGTAAATTCGGTTCAGTGGAGGAAAATCGCCCTGTAGCAGCTCCGGCTTGATGATAAGACGTATGCACGCGGCCGGTATTTGGGTTCACCATATGCGGTAATTTATCCGTATAGGTGGATTTTAATTTGGCAAGACTTCTATGCTCTAACAACAATTTGGGTAACGGATAATCTAGGGCTAGCTCCTGCAATACATCTTCTGCGGTGGAGGCTTGACCTGTGGCGGTTTTTTTAATCGCGGGAATTTTTAATTTATTAAATAGAATTTCACCGAGCTGTTTAGGAGAGCTTAAATTAAATTCCTCTCCGGCCAATTCAAACGCTTCTTTTTGCAATTGATCCAACTGCACGGCCAGCTGCATGCTTTGCTGCTGCAGTATTTTGCTATCAATTAAAGCGCCGGTGCGCTCAATGCGCATCAATACAGGTAGTAACGGCATTTCAATTTGGCTATATACATTAAGCAAGCCTGTATCCGCTTGAATTTGTGGGAATAAAACCTGGTGCAGCCGCAGCGTAATATCCGCATCTTCCGCCGCATAAGGTGCAGCTTTTTCAACAGCAATTTGATTAAAGGTTAACGCCTTAGCACCTTTGCCTGCGATATCGGCAAAATGGATCGTTTGCTGCTGCAAATATAATTCAGCCAAGGAATCCATATCCTGGCGCGTCGTGGAATTAACAACAAAGCCTTCGAGCATAGTGTCATAGGTAATTCCCTGCATGTTAACTCCAACATTGGCCAATACATGCGCATCGTATTTTATATGCTGGCCTAGTTTTTTATGCTGCGGATTTTCCAATAGAGGTTTTAATGCTGTTAATACTTGTTCTTGAGTTAATTGCGTGGGCGCGCCTAAATAATCGTGACCAAACGGCACATAAGCACCCTGCCCCGGCGTGCAGGCAAACGACACCCCCACCAATTTTGCCTCCATATAATTAAGGCTGGTGGTTTCGGTATCGAACGCGAAATAGTCTGTCTGCTCTAGGCGTTTAATCCAGACATTTAATTCATCTAACGTAAAAATACACTGATAATCAATTGTCAATTCAGGAGTATTCACAACAGGCGTGTTAGTCGTAACTGTTGCATCGTCGCTGGCACGAGCAATATTGTTTAATTCGTTGACCCAGCTTTTAAATTCCAAGCGCTCATAAAGTGCTTTTAATGTGGCGACATCGGCAGGTTTCGGCTGCAAATCGCTGCAGGCAAACGGCAGCTCGCAATCAATTTTAATCGTGGCAAGTTGGTAGCTTAAACGCGCCATGGTTTCATGCTCGCGCAGTTTTTCCGCTAAGGATTTAGCACCGCGAATCGGCAGTGCTGCCACTTCATCCATGCGCTCATAAATAGCGTTTAAATTACCCAATTGCGTAAGCAGTGCCTGCGCGGTTTTTTCGCCGACACCGGGCACACCGGGAATATTGTCCACTTTGTCGCCCATCAATGCTAAATAATCGATAATTAAATGCGGCGGCAAGCCAAATCTCTCCAACACACCCGCTTGATCCATGCGCGTTTCCGTCATGGTGTTATGCAAGCTCACCCAAGGGTTTACCAATTGCGCCATGTCTTTATCGCCAGTGGAGATAATTACCGGCTGCTGTAATTCTGTGGCTTGGCGGCAGAGCGTTCCTATAACATCATCAGCCTCGACTCCATCAATGACAATTAGCGGCAACCCCATGGCAGTTATCGCTTGGTGAATGGGCTCTACCTGTACGCGCAAATCATCCGGCATAGGTGGGCGGTGGGCCTTATAGTGTTCGAATAAATCATCGCGAAAGGTTTTGCCCTTGGCATCGAAGATCATTGCAATGGGGCTTTTTGGGTAATCCTTTAGCAGGCGGCGCACCATGTTGAGAACCAATTTCACCGCGCCTGTGGGTTCACCAGCGGCATTAGTTAGCGGCGGCGCGGCGTGAAATGCCCGGTAAAGATAAGAAGAGCCATCCACTAAAATCAACGGTGCTTGTTCGCTCATAAGGTGCCTGTTCGCAAAAAGCCGCCAGCATAACGGATAGGGGTTGCGCCTATCGTCCCCCGTGGCAACATTTTTTAATGCTGCGTAGGGCTTGCAGGTTAGAATGGCGGATTTTACGGCGGGCATTTTTATGGCAGAGCAAAACCATCTTCACACTCCTCAACCTCTGCAAGAAACACCGCTGGCCGATGTGCACCGCGCCCTTGGCGGTAAGCTCGTGGATTTTGGTGGCTGGGCTATGCCGGTAAATTACGGCTCGCAAATTGAAGAGCATAACCATGTGCGCACAAACGCCGGCATGTTCGATGTCTCCCATATGACCGTAGTGGACATTAGCGGCGCGGATGCCAAAGCCTATCTGCAGTATTTGTTAGCCAACGACGTGAATAAACTCACGCAACAGGGCAAAGCCCTTTACACCGCCATGCTCAACCCAGAGGGCGGCGTTATCGATGATTTAATCGTCTACCTCGCCGAGTTTGGTTACCGCCTGGTCGTCAACTGCGGCACGCGGGCGAAAGATCTCGCCTGGATGGAAAAAGTCGGCGCGCAATTTAACGTGCAGATTAGTGAGCGCCCGGAGCTTGCCATTATTGCCGTACAAGGCCCACAGGCCCGACATGCAGTAGCGACAGTTTTAAATATTCCGAGCCTAATGGAGTTAGGCGTTTTTGTAGGCCGAGCCTTACCTGCAGATAAAGCCGATTGGTTTGTCGCCCGCACCGGCTACACCGGCGAGGACGGCTTTGAAGTGATCTTGCCTGGAGACCAAGCCGTCGGTTTTTGGCAGGCATTGCAGGAGGCAGATGTAACTCCTTGCGGCTTAGGCGCCCGCGATACACTCCGTCTCGAAGCAGGTATGAATCTGTACGGCCACGAGATGGACGACACAGTGTCGCCATTGGCCGCCAACATGGGCTGGACGATCGCCTGGCAACCCAATGAGCGTAATTTTATCGGTCGCGCAGCTCTTGAGGCCCAAAAAACGGCAGGCACGGATAAACTGGTCGGCTTGGTATTAAAAACTCGGGGTGTACTGCGCGCGGATTACCCGGTTATTATCCCGGGCATTGCGCGCCAAGGCGTTATCACCAGCGGTACCTTTTCCCCAACGCTAGGTTATTCAATTGCACTGGCGAGAATTCCTGCGGGTGCAGGCACAGAAATCGGCGCCACCGCCCAGGTGCTGATACGCAATGCACCGGTCGATGTAGAAATTGTAAAGCCCTGTTTTGTTCGCAACGGCCAAGCGGTTTAAAAGCCGTTTTAAAAAACATTTAATTGAATTTAATTACCCTGAGGAATTGAAATGAGCCAAGTCCCCGCCGAATTGAAATACGCCGCCAGCCACGAGTGGGCTCGCTTAGAAACCGATGGCACAATTACCGTAGGCATCACCGATCATGCCCAAGCGGCGCTTGGCGATGTTGTATTTGTTGAATGCCCAGCTGTAGGCGCGCAGGTTACCGCCGGTAAAGAAGCAGGCGTTGTGGAATCAGTAAAAGCCGCCTCGGATATCTATGCCCCGGTCAGTGGTGAAGTCATTGCGATTAATTCAGTGCTCGAAGACGCGCCAGAAACGATTAATTCTGCGCCTTATGAAGCCGGCTGGTTTTTTAAAATTAAACCAACTAATGCTGCAGAGTTAGACGCATTATTAACTGCTCAAGGGTATGAGAATACGATCGGTTAATTTAAGAAATGTGCCTATAAAAATAGACTTGCAAAAGTTGCGTAGCGCAGGTGCTGTACGCCTGCGTTTAATTTGCATGCACTGTTAAAAATCCTTAGCTAAATAGCCTCAAACCTTTGCGCCACAAAAACGCTGCCAATATTCCCGCTATTAATCCGAATAAATGCGATTCAAAAGATACAAAGCGCCGCAGCGGCAAAATCCCCCAAATCATTCCACCGTAAAAAAATAATACAGCTACGGCCAGGGCAATACTGGTAAAACTGCGCTCAAACCAGGCCATCGCTAGCAATAAACTCCAGAGCCCAAATATCCAGCCGCTGGCACCTATATGATTGGCGGAGCGAGCGAACATCCACACCAGCAACCCCCCGACGACGACAATAATTACACTCGATTGAATAAAACAGGCTTTACCGCGCAATAACACCAAAAACGCCAACACACTAAACCCCGCCAAATTATTCAAAAGATGGCCAAAGCTTGCGTGCAAAAAAGGCGCAGTGATAAGCGTCCACAGGCTACTCAACTGACGCGGATGAATTCCCCACTGGTTTAAATATCCCCCGGTTAGCAAGTTGCCCACAAAACCTACCCCCATAAGTCCGCACAACAAAACAACTAAACGCAGCGATTGATCTGCTAAATGAAATGTTTGATTCAGTGCCATAAGGCCTCCACAATATCGGCCCCAATTATGCCAGATGCGCACACACCGATGATATTTGATTACTCCTGGCATACGCTGCTGATTTTTATTTTGTTTATCTGGAGCGGGTTCGTACGTACAGGCTTAGGCTTTGGAGGCGCGCTGCTTACCATGCCGTTTATTTTGCTTATTGATAATCGGCCGCTCATTTATTTGCCGATTATTGCAATGCATTTATTGATCTTTTCACCAATTACACTTTGGCAAAGCCGCCGCCAGCAAAATAACACCAGCCATTTGTTCGCCCAGGTCGATTGGAGCATTCTCAAACGCACACTGCCCATAATGCTGCCCGCTAAACTGCTAGGCGTTATAGGTATCGTTAACTTGCCTAGCCAAATAATTACACCAATTATTTATTGCGTGGTGGCCATTTACGCGCTGAGCTATTTATTAAATAAACCTCTGGTCAGTTCCAAGCCCTGGATGGACTGGCCATTATTAAGCCTCGGCGCTTATTTTAGTGGCACATCCTTAGTGGGTGGGCCGCTGATTATGGCGGTGTATGTTGGCAAAGTAGCCAAAGAGAGAATGCGCGATACAATTTTTGTGCTCTGGTTTATTTTAGTCGCGATCAAAATGACTTCTTTTTTAATATTGAGCGTTGACCTACAACTGGCTGCACACCTGTGGCTATTGCCAGCAGCTTTTATAGGTCATTTACTGGGTGAGCGATTTCATCAATTTTTAGTAGCCCGCGAACAAAAGCAGTTTTTTCGTATTGTGGGCGCAGTCTTATTATTAGCCTGCCTCGGCGGCTTAACCAAACAAATAATTATTCAATAGTACAAAGGCCGGTTAATTGTTGTTTTTAATTTCGCCACCATTAAAACGCAATAGATTAAACCAACCGATGCAAAATGCGATTCCACCCACTGGAGTAATTATTCCAACTATTTTAGGGGCGCTTAGGGCTAGAGAATACAAGCTGCCACTGAATAAAAGCGTACCTATAATCCAGGCCCAATAACTTACTCGCCAGGGTTGTTGCGCTGGCGCAAAGCCCAAAGCAAATAGCGCAAGGGCATGCACAAACTGGTACAACACTGCGGTGTGCCAAATACCCAAGCTATATTCATCCAGCACAGATTTAAGCCCGTGAGCACCGAAGGCACCAGTTAATACCGCAACCGCGCCCAACACGCCGGCAGCTTTAATCGCTTTATTCACACGCTCACCTCGTCTGTATTGATTGATGCGCGAAGCTTAGCACCTTCAAAAAGTTAAAAAAGAAATCTCTGGCTAAGCCTGGTGTCGGGTTTTGCGACTTTAAAATTAATCAGCACACTCCACCAAAATAGTGTTGCAAAGCACGTAATAACAGCCCAGCCACTACAACATCACCGTTTTGAGAGCTGGATTGCGTGCGCACATTAATGCCAATCGTATTATGCCAGCGCTACTTTAGAACCCACCCGTATCCGCTTAATCCGTGCACGCATTTATTCAAAATAAATTGACCAGCGAGGGCTTCGTCATGAAATTGCCAGATAAAACTGTAAGGTCCGCATGCGCTCTGCTGCTGTGTTTCATTCTAAACGCATGCAGCGGCGAAGCCTCAGGCCCCGCAGCAACCTCCAGCAGCTCATCGAGTTCTTCAAGCGGAAAAACTACCTCCACTACATCGTCTAGCTCGTCAAGTTCAAGCAGTTCCACCAGCTCGAGCAGCTCCTCTTCGAGCTCAAGCTCTTCATCCAGTTCGTCGGGGCAAATAGCCGGATATGAGCGCGGAGATTATATTCTCGGCATGGATATCTCTTATTGGTCGGAGCAATTGGCTAATAACGCTCGCTACGTCGATGTAGACGGCGTGAGCAAAGATTTATTAGTTTTATTAAAAAACCACGGCATTAATTTTATTCGCCTACGTACATTTGTGGACCCTAAAGCCGCTTACGGTTATGCCTCGTCCATCAACGGCTGCACCGGTAAAACCCAAGCATTTGGCGGCAAAGACGATATTGTCCGCACGGCCCAACGCATAAAAGCCGCAGGCATGGGATTTCTTCTCGACTTTCATTACAGCGACACCTGGGCGGACCCGGGTAAACAAATTATCCCCGAAGCCTGGCGTAGCGCACGCACGATTGATCAACTCGCAGTGGAGGTGCAACGCTATACAACGGGAGTATTGGAATCTCTGCGCGCGGTAAACGCCTTGCCGAATATGGTGCAAGTGGGCAATGAAATTACGCCGGGCATGTTAATCCATACTCCCACCACTAACACCGATTGCTGGGGCAATAATTCGGCGGTAAACAGCGCGTTAAACGGACAGGCGAATAATGCCAACTGGGGTAATTTAGCGCGACTACTACGCGCAGGTATTCAAGCGGTAAAACAAGCGGACGCGAATATTCTTACCGTCCTACATATTGAAAATACCGATAGCCCCAGCGATGTAGAATGGTGGGTTGACAACGCTTTACAGCAAAAGCTGGAATTTGATGTGATGGGATTTTCCGCCTATGCGGCATTTCAAGGCCCGGCTGCAAATTGGCAGAGTAATTTCCAGCGCTTTGCTACGCGTTACCCTAAATTATCGTTTGTCGTGGCTGAATATAATCCCGAAGCCAAGCTATTAAATAAATCCATGCGGGATTTACCGAATAAACGCGGCTTGGGAACATTTTTGTGGGAACCTACGGAAACCGGCAGCTGGGGCCAAGCCCTATTTACTCGTTCGGGCAATACATACACGGCCATTCCGGCGCGATTTCAAGAATACGACGCCTTGCGGCGTGAATATGGCTTATAGAAAAACAGAGTTATTTTCCGCATAGGCTTTCTGAACGCCGCTTGCGGAAAATAATCTGCACAAAAAATAAATAGGCCTGTGAGCTACCACATTAAATCATCAGGGATTTGATAATCTGCATAAGGGTCTGCATCCTGCGCTGCGGTATCCAATTTGACTTGACTGACGATAAAGCTCCCATCGCGCTCAATAATTTTATCGGCAACTTTATAGGGTACAAGCTCATAACTATCGCCAAGTTTAGCTATGGCCAGCTGGCCGTTTAAAAGTGCTTTTTGTAGCGCGGCGTTAATAAGAATTTTTTTAACCGTTTTACCGTCGGTAAAATTGTAGCTAATATCACCTGAGCGCGGCTGCTTATTCAAAGCAATCAATTGATTTATCTGCGCAACAATAGCTTTTCTGCGCACTTGCTCATTGCGCTGCACATTTAGCGCTTGGTCTTTTTGCAGTTTCTGTAAACGCGCCTCTTCCGCTGCAGCCTTAATCGGGTCGACAGTCTTTCCCTTGGTTTTGTGTTGTACTTTGGTTTGCTTGCGCTGTTCTTTTTGAATATCTTTAGCTTTTTTACTATCGATCAAGCCAGCCTTAAGTAATTGATCTTGCAATGAGCTCATGGGCCGCTCCGTTAATTTAAACAGCATTTTTTAAATTTTTTCCCGCTGCCGCAGGGGCATGGGTCGTTTCGATTCGCAGTAGCGGATTTAATAACCGGTGCACTCACCTGAGTTACGCTGGCCGACATTTCGCGCATTAGCAGATAAAAATGTGTAACGCCTTCGGTAATCTCTGCAAATAACTCATCAACATTTTCTGGCAGCTCCTCAAGATTTTCCATTTCCGTCAAAGCGCTGTCCCAATGCGCAATCAGAAATACCATGTTAATTAGAACAGGGTGAGATTCGGCAACATTGTGCAGGTCATCATCCTCCTGCGTGGAGCTTGCGGCAATCTCCTCCCAAACGCTATAAAATTCCTGCCACACGTCCTCGCAATACCAATAGGCTTGCAAATAACCGTCGCACCACTGCGCCAGCTCATTCCCAGGGGGAATGCTCACGGGGCTGTAACAACCTAACAGCCATTGCTCATCCGCCATCAACTCATCGACGCCTTGCACTATAGCTTGCCAGTCGATGGCATTTTGCGCATCCGCAAGCACAGCCGCCGCACTGTCGGTTTCTTGGTTTAATACAAGTTCTAGTAATTCCTCCGCAGACAATTCAATAGGTGCACCCAGGCCACTGACCAGAGCGCCCAGCGCCTGGTGAGGTGAGAAAACATCTTTAAACTGCGCGGATATATGGTGAAGGAAAGCTGTTAATGGAGTAAGTACTACAGGGGAGGACATAAAAAAACCTGGACAATAAAAACACCCAGCATAACCCAATTGAGTCTATCAGGCAGCTGCGATTCCTCAGGCTTGAGAAGCCTCACAACACGAGTGAAAGCCTCTGACCAGCTGCGAAATCTATGCAAGATGATGCCGATTTTTAGCCGCTATTCGCGTTTGGCCAAACTTAACGCCAGTTGAACAAATAATCATTGACTAAAGTGGCAAAAGGTATAACCTACTCTAGAAGCTAGAAGGTGCGGCTTTTTTTGTGTTTACCGGTACGATGTTCGATTTGTAGTAACTCGTCTTGTTTCCTCACGCAATCCCTCTCTTTGGCTCAACCCTGGCGTAAAAACCGGGAGACGAATCTTCAAATTCTTACATTTTTTAAGGTAGTACATATGTCCACAATGACCGGCACTGTTAAATGGTTTAACGAAAGCAAAGGTTTTGGCTTTATCTCTCCAGAATCTGGCCCTGATGTGTTTGCCCACTTTAGCGCTATCCAAGGCGACGGTTTCAAAACTTTAGCGGAAGGCCAAAAAGTACGTTTTACCGTTACTGACGGTAAAAAAGGTCCTCAAGCCGAGAACATCACAAAAATCTAATTAGAACCTACCCTCTCTCCAACGCGGTTGGTGAAGAAGGTTTGAGTTCCTACAACAAACCCCAGCGAGTGATCCCTTAGGTTTGCAGCTTACGCAAGAGTATTAGGTTACCTGTTTAAGCTTATGTGTAGCACTTAGATTTCGAAAAAAGGGTAAGGCCTCGGCTTTACCCTTTTTTATTGCCCGCAGATTTGCATAATTAAACTTATCAGCACTTATGGATCAGCAAATGCAAACAATAGAAGCTCTTACGGCCTTGTATCTCTCAGCAAAGCGGATTAACGTCCGTAAACCCCAAAGCTGGGATGAGCGTGGTTCCGACCTTAAGCCTAGAGCTTGACAAGTAGATTACGCCCCCAGCTTTTCTTTCGTTTAAATTGGATGGTATCTGAGCGCCGGGCTTGCCCGTTATGCTGCATAAACAAGGGTAATTAATGAATGAACGCTATCATCGGTATTGACGTAAGCAAAGCTAAAATAGATGTCGCTTGGTTGCGAGATGTAACCACGACCAAAGTTAAAACCAAAGTTTTTGAAAATTCATTTAAAGGATTTTCAGCATTACGGGATTGGTTGAGAACCAATACTAAACAGGTTTTGACAGGATGTCACTGCGTGATGGAAGCGACAGGAATTTATCACGAGCCTTTAGCTTTATGGCTGTTTGATGAGGGGGCACAGGTGTCGGTTTGCAATCCTGCTCACGTCAAAGGCTTTGCGAAAGGCCTAGGTGCGCAACATAAAACCGATAAAATTGACAGCATCACATTGGCTCGATATGGCGCACTGGTAAAGCCTGATTTATGGCAGCCAGAAATCAAATGTATACGAGAATTAAAGGCTCTTTTAAGCCGTTTAGAAACTTTAGAAACTGATTTGATGCGTGAGAGAAATCGCATGGAAAAAGCGGAATTTTCTCCAGCATCGGCTCGTGTTATTGAATCACTAACCACGATGATTCAGCATTTGGAACATGAACGCGATCGTTTGAATGAAGAAATTGATGATCATATTGATCGTCATCCTGATTTAAAAAAAGACCAGGAATTGTTGCTTAGCATTCCTGGTATCGGTCGCGTAACATCACGATTAATGTTATCAGTGATTCGTGGCAAACAATTTAATAACGCTGGAGAATGCGCTGCATTTTTAGGCGTGATACCCAAAATACAGGAATCGGGTATTTTCCGTGGGCGCTCAACGCTGAGTAAAAAAGGCAATCCAATGATTAGAGCTAAGCTTTATATGGCCGCCATAGTGGCATGCCAACACAACCCTACGATTAAAGCGATGGCGTTGAGACTGATAAATAATGGTAAAAATAAGATGCAGGCTTTGGGCGCTGCTATGCGCAAGCTGGTGCATATTTGCTTTGGCGTCTTGAAGAATCAGAAAAAATACATACCGCAAGTGGCTTAATTGGCGACTTGCGGTGGTATGGGAGAGATGGTATCTACTTGTTCTCTGTTATTGCGAATAATTGCTTTCTGGTGCGTTATGCGCATTCGATATCTCGTCAAGTACTTCAAACACTTTCGGTAAATGGCTGAGATATGTAGCTTTGTAGCTCGAAGTGATAACAACTCGATCACGATTTTCTTTGCTGAATTTTTTGATAAAACCACTGTGCAGCAACCAATATTTGCTAACGAATGAAGAATCAAGCCCTCGGGTGATCCCTTCTTTTGTTGCGAAATATCCCGCCTCATCGCCTCCTGACAAGAATGAGTTGCTCAGGTTCATCAGGCAATAGTCTAGAAAATAAAGAACATTGTTGCCCTTAATGGCGGGGTTGAAGCAGACATCGAATATATATTTATTCATTATTTTTGCGATGCCACCTCCATCGCTTATTCCAGACGCATCGTAGAAACCACAGCCTACACCGGATCCTGCTGGAGGGTAGGGGTTACTTAATTGATAAATGACGAATACAATTACCTTAGATCTTGCAGCGGCAGCGAGGTCCGAAATTGATGGCGATTGCTGAGGAAAATTTTGTTTAATGTGATTGCTTAATTCCTCGGAGCCTAAATATTCGCTATCTGGTGTGTTGGTAGCAGCTTCAAAAAAATTACGCTTAGGCTCAATGTAAGTTTTTTCAAAGTGTTTGAATACCTCCTGAGACAAGCGCCGCATTCCTTGCGTTGCAAGATCATTAACTGGGCCATCGGTCTTAGCATTTGGATCCTCATTTAATATTAGTGCCCCCAGGTTATTTGAAATTGCATTACGGTGCTGGCTGCGCGCAAATCTAATAAATCCACTGGGTAGCCGGTTAAATCGGCGAGGTCTTGGGCGAGGTGCCATAGTTGCTCTGGCTTTGCGTAACCCGCTACTAAAACAGCTAAATCTAAATCGCTATCAGGTGTTGAGTTACCTTGAATACGACTGCCGAATGCATAAATGGCCAATAGGTTGGTTGCAGAGTGTGAATGATGAGATCGCGGTTCATGGGGTTACACTTTTGTACGAGGCTGGTGGCGACATTATTCTCCATGGTAATTGTTTTGAATTTTAACCAACAGCTCAGCTGCTCAAGGCTGTTGTTGCACTCCATGGCTAATCACCGCCCCGAAGCCCGATCTAAACCTCGATAGGCCACTGCTTCACTTAGGTGGGCGCTGCTGATCTTTGGGCTGTTTTGTAAGTCCGCCAGCGTACGCGCTAAACGTAAAATGCGGTCGTAGGCGCGGGCGGAAAGATGCAGCCGCTGCATTACCTGTTCTAACAACTGTTGTTCAGCCGGTGCAAGCGCGCATTCGGTACGCAATTGTTTGCCCTGTAAGGCCGCGTTTAACACACCTTGCCGCGCTAACTGAACTGCCTGGCAGGCGATGACGCGGGCGCGAACCTGTGCGGAGGATTCGCCCGGTGCTTGGTGTTGCAGTTCACTAATCGGAATTGCCTGCACCTGCAGGTGAATATCGATACGATCGAGCAGCGGGCCGGAAATTTTATCGCGGTAGCGCGCCACCTGCTGCGGCGTGCAGCGGCAGCGGCCGGAGTTATCGCCGAAATAGCCGCAAGGGCAGGGGTTCATCGCGGCCACCAGCTGAAACTGCGCTGGGTATTCCACTTGCGCGTTGGCGCGCGAAATACAAATACAGCCGGTTTCCAAGGGTTCGCGCAGTACTTCAAGCACCGTGCGGGGAAACTCGGGCAATTCGTCCAAAAACAGAATTCCCTTATGGGCAAGAGAAATCTCCCCGGGTTTGGGGTTGGCACCACCGCCCACCAGGGCCACGGCAGACGAAGTGTGGTGCGGTGATCGAAACGGGCGGCGGAAGTAATCGGCGAGGTTTTTTGCCTGCGCCAGTGAATTCACGGCGGCGACTTCTAAAGCTTCGTCCTCTCTCAATGGAGGTAGTATCGTTGGCAATCTGCTTGCCAGCATGGATTTGCCGGTACCGGGAGGGCCGTAAAACAAAAGATTGTGGCCGCCTGCCGCTGCAACTTCTAGCGCACGGCGAGCGCCTTTTTGACCTTTTACATCACTTAAATCTTTGTCGTATTCCTGTCTCCAGGGTGGACAGGGCTCTGGTACAGATAAGGTTTCGCGCCCAGCTAAATGGGCGCATACGCGTAACAAGTTGGCAGCTAGGAATTTACCCTCTTGACCAGTGAGCGCGACCTCCGGGCCGTTATCTTCAGCCAGTACCAGTAGGCGATGAGCTTTATTGGCGGCAATGGCCGCCGCAATGGCGCCGCGGACGGGGCGTAATTCGCCGGAGAGGGCAAGCTCGCCTAAAAACTCGTAATCAGCTAAAACAGTGCTGGGTATTTGCTCAGATGCAGCCAGGATACCCAAAGCGATGGCCAGATCATAACGGCCGCCTTCTTTGGGAAGATCCGCCGGAGCGAGATTGACGGTAATGCGCTGGTGGGGAAACTCAAAATGGCTATTGATCAGAGCGCTGCGTACGCGATCCTTACTTTCTTTCACCGCAGCTTCAGGGAGGCCTACAATAGTAAAACCCGGCAGCCCGGTGGAGAGATGGGCTTCTACGGTTACTAAAGGTGCATTAACGCCCAGTTGGGCCCGGGTATAAACAATTGCAAGCGACATAGCCATCCTTAGTAAAGGCTGTTGAGCGGTAAATAATGGGCGATTGTAAGAGCGAAGTTAGGCTGGGACAATCCTTCTGCCTTGCACAAGGCCGACAAAGCGATTGACAGTTCTGGACTCTTCACCAAAAACACCACAAAATGCGCGCGCTCAAAAATAGCGCGATACGTACGCAAGGGCCCCGCGAGGGCTTACTTTTTATTTGCAACTAAATTCAGGCGGATTGCAGTGACTATACGAATAACTTCTCTAGTGGTGGCCATGGCCGCGTTGGTAAGTTACCCGGCCCAAGCGGCCGAAGAAAAACCCGAGTCCACGCTTACAGCGCTTAAAACAGCGGCCGCCAAGGCCCTCGGCGTGAAGTTGACCAACGACGACCTCCCTGAAGAGCCACCGAAAGAACCCGGCGAGCCGCCGACTTTTTACGACACCGTCGTAGTCCAGGAGGCTAAAAAACTTTCATTACAAAACTTCGAGCGCCCGGTTAAAGATGCGTCTAAAGCGCTCACGCAGGTGGATTACTCGCAATACCGAGCCATTCGGTTTAATACAGAAAAATCTCTGTGGCGCGATCAATCGCCGTTTGAGGTGCAGTTTTTTCACCCCGGATTTTTGTATCAAGACCCTCTGACGATAAAAACCGTAGAAAACGACTTGGCGGCCACGGTTAATTTTGATCGCAGTTTGTTCCGCTACGATGGCCCAGCCGCCCCCTTGGCTGAAACCCCATTACCCTCCGATAATTTTGCCGGTTTCCGTGTGCATTACTCGCTTAATTCGAGCAAATATAAAGACGAATTTATGGTGTTTCAGGGCGCATCTTATTTTCGTTTGGTCGGACCTGGGCAAGCTTATGGTTTGTCAGCCCGCGGTCTGGCCATTGATACGGCTGAACCGACCGGTGAGGAGTTCCCCTATTTCAAAGAGTTTTGGCTGAAAAAGCCCGGCCCGAATGAGAACACTCTGACCATTTATGCCCTGCTCGATAGCCCATCCTTAGCGGGCGCTTATAAGTTTGAAGTTAAACCGGGCCGCCGCGTGGAAGTCGAGGTAGAAGGCACTTTATTTGCGCGCAAAGATGTTAAAAAACTAGGTATCGCACCGCTGACCAGTATGTTTGTGTTTGGTGAAAACTCTGTTGTACACCACGACGACTATCGCAAAGAAGTGCACGATTCTGACGGCTTACAGATTCTTTCCGGTAGCGGTGAGTGGATTTGGCGCCCTCTGCAAAACCCGGTTAATTTGCATGTCTCCGCGATGCAGGATAAAAGCCCCAAAGGTTTTGGCCTAATGCAGCGAGATCGCGAATTCGACCATTATTTAGATGTTGAAGCCCATTACCACCAGCGCCCCAGCTTCTGGGTCGAGCCGATCGGCAAATGGGGCAAAGGTGCAGTGGAGCTAGTGGAAATCCCGACGGATTCTGAAACCAATGACAACGTAGTTGCCTACTGGATTTCCGCTAAACCGCTGCTGGCAAAACAGAAAAAGCACTTTCGCTATCGCCTAAAAGTGCTTAACGAAACTCCACCTAATGCCACATTGGGGCGTGTGCTCTATACAACGACCGGTTGGGCAGCTCTGCCAGGCCAAGCCAATCCGCCGCCTAAAGCCAAACGTTTGTTTGTTGTAGATTTTTACAGCGGCGATCTTGAAGGTGTGAGCGGCGATATGCCTGTAGTTCCGAATCTTACTACCAGTAGCGGTAAGGTTAGCGATCTGATGTTGCAGAAAATCCCTGGCCTTGAGCGCTGGCGCGCCTACTTCAAATTGGAGCCTGAGGCCAACAAACCCGTGGATATGCGGTTGAATTTAACCCTCAACGGCAAACCGATTACCGAGACTTGGACCTACGTCTGGTACCCAGAAAGCCTGCCCAAAAGCAAATAACTCTGAAGCAAATACCCTATGACCGAAGCGGTGTATTCTTTGCGCTTATCCGGGGCGTCACGCAAGTGGCGCCTTTTTGTATATCTAGTTTTGTCGTGCATGTTGACTGGCTACGGCGTCTACCTGATGTTTGACGTGTTGCGAGCCAACGACCTGACGATTCTCGAAGGCTTATTACTGATCCTGTTCTCCCTTAACTTTGCCTGGATCAGCTTTGCTTTTTGGAATGCGATCTTGGGTTTTACATTAAATTTATTAAAGCGCGACCCAATTACGCTTAAAAAGCAGGCTTTACTTCCGCCGGATACCGCGCCCATAACTACCCGCACCGCCGTGGTAATGCCGGTCTATAACGAAGATACCAAAAGGATAACTGCAGGTTTCGAAGCCACATTGCGGGATTTGGTCAGCACCGGTGAAGCTGACTCGTTTGATTTTTATATGCTCAGCGATACCACAAAAGCGCCGATAGCTCAGGCCGAGCTTGAAGCTTGGCAGGCGCTGCTTACGCGCTTAGGGCCGCAATTAGCCGCGCGCTGTTTTTACCGGCGCCGGGAGAAAAACGTCCGCCGCAAAGTGGGCAATCTGGATGACTTTCTCACCCGCTGGGGCAGTCACTACGAGCACATGATCGTGCTTGATGCCGATAGTGTTATGACCGGTGCCTGCCTTTTAACACTCGTGCGCACCATGCAAGCCAACCCCGAAGCGGGGCTTGTGCAAACCGTGCCTATCCCCGTACGCCAAGACACGTTTTTTGGCCGTTTTGTGCAGTTTGCCGCTGTGCTGTACAGCCCGATGCTCGCCACAGGCCTCGCCTTTTGGCAGACCAACACCGCCAATTACTGGGGGCACAACGCAATTATCCGTGTTAAAGCCTTTATGGAAACCTGCGGCTTACCTACGTTACCAGGCAAGGCACCGTTTGGGGGCGATATTCTTAGCCATGACTTTGTAGAAGCGGCATTTTTGCGACGCGGCGGCTGGAGTACCTATTTATTACCGCAGCTAGAAGGCTCCTACGAAGAGGTACCTTCTAACCTTCTTGAGTACGCTAAGCGAGATCGCCGTTGGGTGGAGGGCAATATCCAACATTTAGCTCTGCTCGATACAAAAGGCTTAAAAATCGTCAGCCGTATGCATTTTGCTATGGGCGCTTTTGCTTACCTGTCGTCGCCTTTATGGTTGATTATGTTGGGCCTTGGCAGCATCGATGCGGTTACTCGGGCTGTCACGCAAAATGTGTTTTTTGGTGTCGGCTACCAGTTGTTCCCCAACTGGCCCATCGCTAAGCCGCAAACCGTACATTTAATGCTGATTATTACTGCCGTACTACTTTTGCTGCCTAAATTGTTAGCCATCATTATTACGCTGCGGGATCGCCGGCAACAATTCGGAGGGGCAATTAAGTTAGTACTCGGCGCCGTGTTGGAAACCCTATTCGCCATATTGGTAGCACCTATTACGATGACCTTTCACGCCTATTTCGTGTTGACAGTATTTTTAGGTCAGAAGGTCACCTGGGATGCTCAGGCGCGTGAAGGCTTGCTGGTGCCTTGGGGAGAAGCGTTTAAACGCACGATATTCAGTTCGTTTTCAGCGCTGATTTGGGGGGCTGTGACGTTTTATTTCAGCCCGCTGTTTTTTTACTGGTTACTGCCGATTCTAATCGGCCTGGTGTTAGCTGCTCCTGCCGTGCGCTACTCCAGTAGCCTTGAGGCCGGTAAGCGTTTGCGGCGCTGGGGGCTTTTTCTAGTGCCCTCTGAAGTTAACGAAGTGCCAGCTTTGCGCTTGCTCGAACAGGTAGAAGAGCAAATCCTCGCTGATACGCAATCCCACGCTGGTGCAGCGGTTCCTGCTCTGCCAGCTGAAATTCACCAAGAAATGCCAGTGCAGACGATTGAGCGTTATCTGCGTAAGCAAAAAGTTGCGCAAGCGACGTTGCAGCACTGATAAATAAGCGATTTGGCGGCCAGATTGTCGTGCCAGGTGAATAACAATAATTAGCGATTGCGAATAGCGAAAGTGATTATTGTAAGATCATATGCCTTTAATGTTGGCATTTGTCGTTAACTGCTGAGAACTGGCTTAACTTGGCATCGCATTGTGCTTCCTATCGCACTAATTAAGTTCTTAAGAAGAATGCCCCGCAAACTGTGGGGTAGATCGCATGTTTTATTATCGTATTTTATCTACACTGGCTGCCTTCTCAGAGCAATTGGCTGAGGCCTCAGATAACTTCACCTAATAAAATCGAGGTTTGCGATGAAACAAAACCTTCTTGTTGTCGCCTGTTTAAGCGCGCTGTTAACCGCGTGCGGCGGTGAAACAACTTCTTCCAGTTCCAGCAGCTCCAGCTCTTCTAACTCGTCCACTTCCTCTTCGTCCAGTTCCAGCAGCTCATCGTCAACTGGCGGCACTGTAAATTACTGGGGCGAAAAATGTCAGACCTGTCATGGCGATAAAGGACAGGGCACGAGTACCTCGACAGCGATCAATGCAGGCAAGCTCAGCAAATACCCAACACAGGCAGCCTTAGTTACCTATATTTCCGCCAATATGCCTTTAGGTGACGAGGGCAGTTGTACTAGCGCGTGTGCCGATTCGACCGCTACATTGCTGCGCAAATGGTTTCCTTTTACAGCTTCTTCAAGCAGTTCTTCTAGCTCTTCTAGCAGCTCGTCTTCAGGTAGCTCTTCTAGCTCTAGCGGTTCAGGCCTCCCGCCAATAGATCCTAACGGTCCGCCGGTAAGCACGCCCGAACCCAACGCTAAACCCTTTGGCCAAATGCCAGCGTTTAAAGGTCAAACTCGCGCGCCAGAGCAAAAAAGTGGTTATAGCTTCGATACTAAAGCTGTAACTAGTGCGCTCAAATTACCTACCTCTTTGGCTCGTTTGCCAGACGGCCGCTGGTTAATAACTGAAAAACTCGGCACGCTGGTGATTGCCACTGCAGATGGAAAAGTCTCAAGCTCTATTGTCGGCGTTCCTACCGTAACTGGCGGCGGCACAGGCATAGGTACACAGGGCGGCTTATTGGATGTCACTTTAGCGCCTGATTTTGCCACTAGCCGTATTATTTTCCTTGGTTACGGCGAGCCGCGTCCTAACAATAAAAGTGGTACAGCTATCGCGCGTGCGCGCCTTTCCAACGATGAAAAGAGCCTTGAGAACGTCCAAGTAATCTTGAAACAAAACCCAGATTGGGGCGGTACTTTGCAATACGGTATCCGTATGGCTTGGGACCGAGAAGGGCATTTGTTTGTGTTGCTAGGTGAGCGTTCGGAAGCGGGAGCCCGTGTCCTTGCTCAAGACAAATCTACACTTTTAGGTAAAGTAGTGCGGATTAATACCGACGGTACACCAGCTGCTGGCAACCCGTTTATCGGTGTGTCCGGCGCCAAGCCTGAAATTTGGTCGTATGGTCACCGCAGTCCACAAGGCGCTGCCATCCATCCCGACACGGGGGAGCTGTGGACAATTGAACACGGCCCACGAGGTGGTGATGAAATTAACCGTCCTCAAGCTGGTAAAAACTACGGTTGGCCGCAGATTACCTACGGTATTGATTACAGTGGGCAGAAATTTGGTGATGGCAGTACGGCTAAAGCAGGTATGGAGCAACCTTTGTACTACTGGGATCCCGTTATCGCGCCGTCAAATATGATCTTCTACCAAGGCGCCATGTTTCCAGGTTGGAACAAAAACCTTCTCATTGCGGCTATGGGCGTAAAAGGAATAGTACGTCTGGTATTGGACGGTGACAAAGTTCTTGCTGAAGAGCGCTTTTTATCCAATCTAAATCGTGTGCGCGATCTTGAAGTAGATAACACTGGCGCAATCTGGATTGTTAATGATGACGGTCAGCTAGTAAAAATTACCAAGCGTTAGGATTTTTTATAGCAATCAAAATGGCGCCTTAGGGCGCCTTTTTTTGACCTAACAAATCTTGATTCACCGCTACAACAAATACGTTTTTGGAGGAATGGGTTAACCAGTACTGATAATTGCTGCGTTAAATTTCTCGTTGGCCGTTACAATCAGCGCTCAATCCGCATAATTTGTTGTGCACGTGAAAGTGCAGTGAGACCAATACATGGGTGACCCACGCAATAATCAGGATCATTTTGAGCAGGTTATCCGCACTTTCGAAGCGGAAATCGCCAATATAGGCAGTCATCTCGCCATTGATGCCAATGCTCGCCAGTTGTACGCCAAACAAATCCAGGCAATGGCAAGTGAGTTACGTGCTCAGGCTACGAGCGGGCGCATCAGCTGGCTTAACGCCGCCGAACAGGCCCAACAGATGCGCAACCTTACTATGGAACTGATTCGTTCGCGCAGCACGCCAGTAGGATTGGCTATGGCCCAGCGTTTAAAAAGCGAGGGCAAAACTCTAAATGAATTAATCGCGCGCAAAGTTCAACAGCTTTACGGTAAAAACGCGGTATTTAGCAAACTCACCAGCGCGGAACAAAACGCGGTTTACGGTGAAATTGTGTTGTCCGCCGGGCGTTCTAACCCAAAAGTCACTGCCGCTATGGGCCGTTTATCCTATTTAGGTAAGGGAATGATCGTGATTTCCGTGGCGCTATCGGTATACGCCGTGGCCACCGCTGAAGACAAGGTAGATGTGGCGGGCCGGGAACTGGTGACAACTGGGGCAGGTATTGCCGGTGGTGTGGCAGGCGGCGCTCTGGCAGGCCTTGCTTGTGGACCGGGTGCGCCTGTGTGCGTAACCGTTGGTGCCTTTGTCGGCGGTGCGCTCGCCGCTTTTGGTGTAAGCCTAGCTTGGTAGCGCGTCCTATGCAGCTGATATCAAAAACTGAACTGACAACCCAATTAATTCACTCTGCAGATGATCAACGCCTGCCGCTAAGTAAGCTTATTCATAATGGCCAGCCTGTTGGCGTACCAATCGAAGGCGCGGTCTTTGAAGCCTGCGTGAGGGTAATGGATAGTTACGTTTTATTTATGACCGATGACATCCCTAGCGAAGATACGCTGCGTATTTATCGGTTCGATGCACAAATTCACACACGCGAATGCGTAACTTTAGGCGCCGCCTACTCCACTGGAGCGTTTGTATTACGTCAGTTGATCGAGCCGGATCAGCTGACGTTTAATTTTTTCGGCGGCGGACTTTGGCGGTTAAGGATATTAGCCAAACCCCAACTGCATTTCCCATTTTTGTCCGATCCAAAAGGTGTGTCACGCTCTCTGAGTACGCACACCTATTTAAAACTGGAACATCCGCTCTAGCAGCAGTTAAAAAATTGTTTATGACATATAGCCGGTTGGCGAGTTTTTGCAAAAAATCAACTTGCTTTTTCTGCTAGCCGACTAGGCCCGTAGCCGGCTTTTTTATGCATGGTTGTTAACAAAATATTCATGCATTTCCAGAATTATTAGCGCAGTCCAATCCGTTAAAAAACCTATAAGGCTTTCGCTATTTTAGCCTTGCGTACCAATTGAATAAATTCAGTTCTATAACCGTATTCATCCTGGCCTTTGGTTTTTTGAGCAAGCTCGATGACTTTATCGAATGTCATATCTCCGGTATAAGCGCTGCCTCTGAGTATTTGGCTAAAACCTGCCACGGCAGTAGCAAATTCCGCTTCGGATCTAAGCGCAGGGTTTTGCGCCGCATCAGTTAAAATCGGTGCTTCAATTAATTGAGATTTAGTATCTCCCGGTATTTTATAACGCATACGCAAAAACCCGTATTCGTGCGCGCCGTCTTTTTTTGCTTTAGGTTCAGCTGAATAACGGCTGGGATCGATTAAAGGCTTGCCGCCAGAGACGGGGGTTATTTCATAAATAGCCGTTACGCTATGGCCTGAGCCAATTTCCCCAGCATCAATTTTATCATTGTTAAAATCTTCCCTTTTAAGTGCACGAGTTTCATAACCGAGTAAGCGGTATTCGGCTACTAAGGCCGGGTTAAACTCAACTTGAATTTTAACGTCGTTGGCGATAGGAAATAGAGAAGAGGTTGCCTCTTGTACTAAAACTTTTTGCGCTTCACTTAATGTGTCGATATAAGCGGCCACGCCGTTGCCGTTTTGCGCTAATGTCTGCATCATGGCATCTTGATAATTACCTTGGCCAAAACCTAACACCGACAAATAAATACCTTTTTCGCGTTTGCGCTCTACATAATCTTTTAAATCTTTATCCCCTGTGGGCCCTACGTTAAAGTCACCATCGGTGGCTAAAATTATGCGGTTAACACCCTTGGTATTAAAATTCGCTTCTGCTAATTGATAGGCCAAAGCAATACCTTCGGCGCCGGCAGTGGATCCGCCGGGCTGCAAATTATTAATAGCGGCAAGAATTTTAGCTTTATCTTTTACTGCTGTGGGTTTTAGCACCGTGCCTGCAGCGCCTGCGTAAATCACTATCGCTACAGTATCATCAGGTTTTAAGCTTTCTAACAATACGCTCATCGACTGTTGCACAAGTGGTAATTTATCCGGCGCGTTCATAGAGCCGGATACATCTAATAAAAATACTAAGTTGCTGTGCGGGATTTCAGAGCTAGGAATTTGGTAGCCCTTAATACCGATATGCACAAGTTTATTGCCTGCTTTAAATGGGCTATCTAATAAGGTAATACTGGGTTTAAAAGGGATTTTTTTAGATTCCGGCACTGGGTAGTTGTAAGGGAAATAATTCACCATCTCTTCTAAGCGCACAGCATCTTTAGCGGGCAAAACCCCGCTATTTAATTGTCGCCGTGTAAAACTGTAGGCCGCCGTATCTACATCTATTGAAAATGTAGATACAGGTGCAGCTGCGACCGGTGTGACGGGATTTTCTTTAAAGGTTTCAAAGCGGTCGCGAAATTCTTTTGGCGCGGCAGGTGTTACAGCATCGGCTACAGATATTGGTGTATTAACTGCCCCCGCTTTATTTTCGCCAATCGTACGCATCATGGCGTCAGCAGATGGTTGAGCGCTTGCGGGCAGGGCTTTTTTCTCTGCAGCGCGGGTAATTGCTGCAGGTGCAGGAGTTTGTGACTGAGGTGCGGTTGTTATCGCATTGGCAATGGCTGTTGAGGTCGTTGTATCGGCTAAATTTTTATCGACTTGCGCGCTGCCACTGGCTATCGCGCTTGGTGAAATTGTCGCAGGTTCAGCGAACTTAAATTCCATATCCGACGCTGTGGGTGCTTGCGGAATATTTTCGGCCAACTCGTCGGCTTTTTCTTTATTTAAAGGTCTAGCCTCGGATTTAACCGCTTGCTCTGCCTGCAAAGCGCTTAATTCGGTTTTACTTAACACGCCTATTTGTCCGCTTTCCGATACCACAGCAACTTCTGGGCTCAGCTGACGCCAGGGATGTTGGTTAATGTAAATTGCGCCCATAGCAATAACGACTGATGCGGCAAGACCATTTAATAAAAAACGTTGTTGAACTTTATTCATTGAAATTCTCCTACTCGTGGATGATGTATGAGTAGGACGCAAGCGTTCGAAAAATCCTTGGCGCCAAAGCGTAAAAAAATGTACATTTTTTTGCGCGGCTGAAATTCCTTTGGTTTTGCTGGCAGGCGACTGCTGGGTGCTTTCGCTAGAAGGCGCTTGGATATTAGTTGAATCTGCCGCGTCGGAAGCGGTATGTTGGCCAACAAAAACGCTCATGGCGGCCTTTAGAGCGCGGGCTTTAGCCTCCTCATCCGCAGGCGGAATATCCTGCTTAGAAAATAATTGGCTTAACTGTTCATCATTCATGATTAAATCTCCCAGCTGCCAGGTTGTGCTGATTGCAGCAGCTGAAGTTGTTTGCGAATTTCATGTAACCGCCAGGACACAGTGCTTTCTTTTACCTCCAAAATTATCGCCGCTTCCGCATGGGATAAGCCTTCCGCGTACACGAGCAGAGCAGTTTCTTTATAGTGCTCGCCAAGACGATCAAGCTGATTTAATACCTGCTGTAAATAAACTTCTGTTTCGGCAGTTTTAGTGATTTCAAGTTCTATGTCCGTATCAGTATTAAAAGGCGGTGTGTCGCCTTGGTGACGTAGCTGGCTTTGACGCCAGTCTTTTGCGCAATTAATAACTAAGCGGTACAGCCAACTACTAAATGCCGCTTCAAAACGAAACTGCCCCAAATTGCGGGCGAGTTTAATGCAGGCTTGCTGTGTGACATCTTCTGCGTCCACACGGTTACCGCACCAGCGATAGGCGAAGCGAAAAAGTGTGTCGTAATATTGGCCGATCAGTGTGGCAAAAGCCTGCGCTTCACCGCCCTGCGCTGCGCGAATCAGTGAGGCCTCATCCATTGATGCGGGACTGTATAGGTGTCATTAAAAACGCTCAAGACAAGGTTTTGTGGTTAGACGGTGCAAGTGGTTAAATCCTTGGCGGGCGTCCAAATATTATGTTCATTGTGTGTGCAGCGATCGCTTCGCGGTATTAAATTAAGGTTAAACGTTTTTTGCCGGATAAGTTGGCTGTGTCAGACAGCAGTTTTCCTGCTCGAATTTATTTGTAGGTCCTGTTGATAATTAGGGAATCTCTGAAAAATTACCTCACTCGCTCTGGCCTCGTTGAATTTACCAAAAAAATGCGCCTCCCCAGCGCGCTTCGCCGCCTACATTTTTCAGAGGTTCCTTAGGCTAATTCGAACAAGGCATCAAGATCATAATCATCCGCCCATGCCAATAAGCGCTGAATTTCCACATGTAATTCAGTTATGTGTAATTCAAGATTATCCAATTGCCCTTGTTGTAAATTGCGATCCAACACCTGCGCTGCCTCTTTAAGCGCGGGCACGCCCGAATAACAGGCGCCGCCATATAGTTTGTGAGCAAAATGCTGTAACTCAGGCCAATTATGCGTGGCGAGTAATTTAAATAAATCGACCGGCTCCTGTTTCAAGCTTTCTATTAACATTTGCAACATATCGCGAGCTAAAACGGTATTGTCTTTAGCTAATTTAAGGCATTCTTGCACACTAACTACCGGCTGGTAGGATGTGCTCGGGGACTCTATAGGTATCTCCGTGCTCGCGAACGCAGGTGTTGCTTGTGTAATAATTTTACTTGCAGGTTCAGTGCGCAAAAATGTTTTTCCCAACCATTTAGCAATTAGTTGGATTAAATCCTCGTAGTTGACGGGTTTGGATAAATAATCATCCATGCCTGCTACGATGTATTTGGTTTTATTTTCTGACACATGCTCCGCTGTTAAAGCAACAATGGGCGTGCGGGTGTCGCCTAATTCTAATTCGCGAATTTTAGCGGTTACGGCAAAGCCATCGGCATCTGGCATTTGTATATCCATAAAAATTAAGTCAAAACGCTGTTCACGGCACAGTGCTACAGCAGTTGCGCCGCTTGTACAGGTGACGACATCTACGGGAAATGGTTTTAAAAATTCAGCGACGAGTTTAGTGTTCGAAGGGTTATCATCAACAACTAATATGCGGTGGCTATGCTCAAGAGATAACTTAGGGATTATTTTGGGTGTGGAATTTACTGCATTGAGTATCGGCGTAACGGAGATTTGGTGCGCAAGTGCTTGATGTAATTTCCCCGGCAATAATGGGCGATTAATTATACCTGCATTAATCGGATCTAAATCCCTCTGCAAGCTTGCTGCAGCAGCGCTGTTTCCCACTACCACACAAGAGATTCCTAGGCTTTCATTACACAAGGTAATGGCAGTGAGCGTGGCTTGCTTATCAAATTGATTTGCTTTATTTAAAACGTCCACAACAGCAATTTGCGGCTTAAATTCTCGCAAGCGCTGTGTCTGCGCAGCTAGCTCGTCAGTCGAGGTAACTTCTAAAAAATTTGCCCCTAAGCTTGTTAAGAGCGTAGTTAATTCCAAGCGACTTGCCGGTTGCTCGTCAATAACTAATACATTACAGCCTTTAAGTGGCGCAATGGCGGCAGGCTGCTGTAAGCGTGATTCTGGAATATGCAAGCGTGCGGTGAACCAAATGCAAGGCTGATCGGCAGGTTCAAGATCAATTCCTAATTCGCCGCCCATTTTCTCCACTAAATTGCGCGCAATGGATAAGCCTAGCGCTACGCCTTTGGTAATTTCATACTCAAGGCTTTTGCTCTCCAGCAGCCGTTTAAATTGCACAACAAAGTCATCGTCATAACCGCCGCTATAATTAATCACACTAAATTTAATTAATTGCGCAGCGGATTCAGTACGAATAACGCTCGCTTTAATCGCTATGTTGCCTTGCCTGCCGTGATTAAGCGCTTTGTTAATGAGATTGCCGAGTACTTGCTGTAGGCGGCGTGGGTCACCTAATAAAACTTCGATTACATCCGGCTGGATGATCGAGAGAATACGATTGTTTTTAGTGGCAGCTAAGGGTGCATAAAAGGTGAGTGCTTCATGAACCACTTGGCGTATCTGTACATTTTTAACTTCTAAATGAAATTTGCCGTTTTCCAAACGGGAAAAATCTACTATGTCTTGTGCAAGTCCAATAATGCCGCGCAATGTGGTTTCTAAGTTACTGATGTAATCTGCCTGTTCAGCATCCATAGCGGTGCGTGTTAATTGCCCAATGGCGCCAAGACACTGCCGTAGAGGTTCGAGTAAATCTGAGCTTGCATGAATTAGAAACTCCGCTTTCACCCGCTCAGCCTGTACGGCAGATTTGCGCGCTAAATCCATTTCGATATTTTGAATTTCCACCGATTCTAGCGATTCTTTGAAATCGTTGAGAGCCGCTTCGTAGGTTTGCCGCACTTCTTCTTGCGAATGATTCAGGCTGTCTAACACTTCATTGATTAACAAAGCGCAGTCGTGCAAATAGGTCAGTTCAGTTTTATCCGGTACTGCATGGTGAGGTGATAATTTGAGCGATAGTAGATAATGCGTAAGTGCGCGAATGGGGCCGAAAAATTTGACTTTCGTTCGGCTAAACAGAAAAATTAAAAATAACAGTGTCAGGATGAATATTGTTAAATGAATTAGCAGGTTTTGATAAAAACCTGCTTGCATTTTTTTCTCATCCAAAATAAGCGTCCAGGTATGAGAGCGGTTGGGAATACTTACGACCCAGCTGCCATTAACCTTACGAGTGTCGCTAAAAGTGTGCGAATTAAGCGCGGAGGAAATAGCCGCTTGGGTGGGGATGCCCGCTTGATAAATAATATGGTTTTTATCGTTGGATACGCTCAGCCCAACAATATCAGAATCGGCGAGAAGAATATTGGCAAGTAAATTAAAGCGTTTTTGGTCAATAGGTTGCTCGGAGAGCAGATCTAATTGTGTCAGTAAGCCGCGAGCTAATTCAAAAGAGTTTTGATTAATACTGCGCTGGGAATTATGCAGTGCAATAATATCGGCCACTAACAAAATACACGAGAGCGCAACCAAAGGTAGGATGCTTGTCCATAGCATTTTTTTGCCAATCTGTGTCTCGAAGCGATTCATAAATTATCGATAATATTATTGAATGAGCGGCGCCACCTTACCATAAAATGGCGTAGAATCCGCCCCTTTACAAACTCCCTCTCACTGCATCGACGAGTGATTTATGCTCAGTGACTCAAGTGCCAGTTTATACCCAACAATTGACCAGTTTATTGGCAATACACCCCTCGTTCGGCTACAACGTTTGGTGGGAAATACCACCAATCAGGTTTTGCTTAAATTGGAGGGAAATAACCCAGCAGGATCTGTTAAGGATCGGCCAGCTTATTCAATGATCGTGCAAGCGGAACTGCGCGGCGATATAAAGCCTGGAGATACACTTATTGAGGCAACCAGTGGCAATACCGGCATCGCTTTGGCCATGGTGGCGGCGATTAAGGGTTATAAAATCATCTTGGTCATGCCTGATCATATGACACAGGAGCGCAAGGATGCCATGTTGGCCTATGGTGCAGAACTCATCCTAGTGCCGCGGGCGGCTAGCATGGAAGGCGCCCGCGATTTAGCCTTGTCGCTACAAGCGCAGGGGCGCGGTAAAGTGCTAGATCAGTTTGGTAATCGCGATAATCCATTGGCGCACTACACCAGCACCGGGCCTGAAATTTGGCAGCAGACTCAAGGTCGTATTAGCCATTTTGTAAGTTCAATGGGTACAACCGGTACAATTGTGGGCAATGGCAAATATTTAAAAGAACAAAACCCGGCGATTCAAATTATTGGTTTACAGCCAGCCGATGGAGCGAGTATTCCCGGTATTCGCAAATGGCACCCCGACTACTTACCGGCAATATTCACTGATCAGAATATAGATAAAATTGTTGAAATGACTCAATCGCGCGCGGAGCAAACGATGCGCGATTTGGCGCGCCTAGAAGGAATATTTTGCGGTGTGTCGTCCGGCGGTGCGGTTGCAGCCGCTTTAGATATTAGTCAAAGCGTTGAGAATGCAACGATAGTGGCTATCATTTGTGACAGAGGTGATCGCTATCTGTCTTCCGGTTTATTTTCACAGCCTTAATGCACAGTTTTTTTCAGGAGCTAAACAGTGTCAATTACGGATTCTAGCTGAATTTTGTCGTTGGCCTTGATGGATAATATCTGCTGTTTGCGCAGGTCCTGCAGTATTTTTGTTGTTGAATATTTCAGATTTTGGGTAGTTAATTATTTCCCACCCTGATTGCACGTTCGTATAAGTTTCACGGCAAAGTTATAATTTTAATAAAAATTAAAACTTAATTTTCGCACAGTGCCAGAGCTGTGATGAACAAGGTAGGCAGTCCGTAAAGTTTGCGCTGTATGCTAAGGCGGGATTTTTTACTTAAATCCTAACCGCAGTTATCCGCTCATTGGTTTGACTTGCGATAAATGAAACGACTTAAACTGCGGCGTTCCTACGTACTATAATGAGCGAAATGCTGCTGTAAAAGGAATGCCTGGGGTCGAGGATTTATGTACGATCGTAACGGATCGGTACTGATGTGTTTCCGTGGGTAACATTGCTGAGAATTTCCCGCTTTTGTGGGCGCGATATGCGCTCGCGACGGAACAAAAGGTGGCCGCATTACTCTGCGCTACTTCCGAGCTATTTTCCCATCTATTCGCGTAGCTTTATTAAGTGCGCACCGATATTGAGTTCAAGTTGATATGGTGAAAGTTAGACAAGATCGACCCACTACCGTCGATGGCAAAGTAGATATTATTTCCTGGATTGATTATCTGCGCGATACGGCCAAACTTTCTGCAGATGCAGTACCTCAATTACAGAAAGCCTGTGAAATGGCGTTGGCCTTGGAAAATATACCTGGGGACGAAGCTGACGGCTGGGGAGAGGCATATTCCTCATTTAGCGCAGGCCTTGAAATGGCGGAAATTTTAGCTGGCCTGCAATTAGATAAAGACAGCTTAGTTGCAGCCATTCTTTATCGTAGCGTGCGTGAAAATAAATGCACGTTAGCGCAGATTGAAAAAGCCTTTGGCGCCACCGTTGCCAATTTAATTGATGGCGTACGTAGAATGGCCGCTATTAGTAATCTTACCAATCACAACGGTGATAAAGTATTAGGGCAACCGAGTACAGATCAATCCGATAACGTACGCAAGATGCTCGTTGCTATGGTTGATGATGTGCGTGTTGCGTTGATTAAATTAGCTGAGCGAACTTGTGCCATCCGTGCTGTTAAAAAAGCCCCTATTGAAAAGCGTCAGCGTGTTGCGCGCGAAGTGTCTGAAATTTATGCGCCCTTAGCTCACCGCTTAGGCATCGGTCATATTAAATGGGAGTTGGAAGATTTATCTTTTCGGTATTTGCAACCCTACGACTATAAATACATTGCAAAATTATTAGATGAGCGCCGGCTTGATCGGCAGGTTTATATCGAAGAGGTTATCGCCTTGCTCAAAAGTGCTTTAGAACACGAGCATATTGAGGTTTTAGATATTAATGGCCGCGCAAAACATATCTATAGCATCTGGCGCAAAATGAAGCGCAAAGGCATTGGATTTTCCGAAGTTTATGATATTCGAGCGGTGCGTATTTTAGTTGCCTCAGAGCAGGACTGTTATCGCGCGTTGGGTATTGTGCATTCTCTATGGCGCAATATCCCCAACGAATTTGACGATTATGTTGCCAACCCTAAAGAAAATGGTTACCGCTCATTGCATACAGCGGTAAAAGGGCCTGCGAGCCGAGTGTTAGAAATACAAATTCGTACCCGTGGGATGCATGAAGAAGCCGAGTACGGTGTTTGTGCACATTGGCGGTATAAAAAATCTGATAAAGACGGCGCTTCAAATTCTTATGAACAAAAAATTGCCTGGTTGCGGCAAGTGCTTGAATGGCACGATGAAATAGGCGGCAATCCGCTGGATGATCATTTGCACAGAGGGTTTGATCAGGATCGGATATATGTATTTACACCAGAAGGCCACGTCGTGGATTTACCGGAAAATGCAACGCCGGTTGATTTTGCATTCCGCATTCATTCGGATATTGGCATTCGGTGTAAAGGCGCTAAAGTGAATGGTCGCATAGTGCCGCTGAATTATTCTCTGCGCACGGCTGATCAAGTGGAAATAATTACCGGCAATCGCGAAGCGCCGAGTCGAGATTGGTTGGTGCCAGCCCTGGGTTATATTACAACCTCGCGCGCGCGCAGCCGTTTGCAAGGATGGTTCAGGCAACAAGATCGCGATCAGAATATTGCCGATGGACGCGCATTACTGGACCATGAATTTCTCCGTTTAGCGGTAGATAATATCGATTATGAGGCGTTGGCGAAAAAACTAAAACTGCGCACGCTAGATGATTTATATGCCGCTGTGGGCACTGGCGATTTAAGCGTTGATCGCATTATTAACGTTGCACAGCGATTATTTAAGCCGGAAAAAAACAACGAACAAGTAACCTCCCTCGTGGGCCGGGCGCAGTCGTCGGAACCGGATGGCTCGGATATTTATATCGACGGCGTGGGAAATTTATTGTCCCACATTGCGCAATGTTGTAAACCCATTCCTGGTGATCGTATCACCGGCTATATTACGCTCGGCCGTGGAGCGTCAATTCATCGCCAGGATTGTACGAATATTTTGCATCTTGCCGCAGAAGAGCCCAACCGTATTATTAAAGTTGATTGGGCGCAGAAACCTGAACAGCTCTATTCCGTGGATATAATTGTTGAGGCTTTTGACCGCCACGGTCTATTGCGCGATATCACCACGTTATTGGATAAAGAGCGCATAAATGTCAGTGCCATGCAAACCCTGTCGAATAAACAGAAAAATACTGTAGATATGTCATTTCGCGTCGAGGTGGCAAGTTACGCTGATCTTAGCCGAGTGCTTGCCCGCTTAAGCCGGTTGCCCAATATTTCCAATGTGAAACGGCGAATTTAATATGCCGACTTACACGCTTGCCGATTTAATTACATTAATGTCTAGACTGCGCGACCCAGTAGATGGATGCCCATGGGATTTAAAACAAACGTTTTCGTCGATTACTAAGCACACGTTGGAAGAAGTATATGAAGTTGTTGATGCTATAGAGCGCAATGATTTTTCTCAGTTGCGTGACGAATTGGGGGATTTATTATTTCAGATCGTTTTTTACTCGCAATTGGGTGCAGAGCAAGGCGTTTTTGAATTTGCATCAGTAGTAGATGCAATAACCGACAAACTTTTACGCCGTCATCCTCATGTATTTCCCGACGGTACTTTAGCGAGCAGGCGGCAGGATGTTGCGCTTGACGATACCGCCGTTAAAGCGCAGTGGGAGCAATTAAAAGCCGCTGAGCGTGCAAAAAAGGAGCAATCACATTTGCTCGCAGATATTCCTGCGGCCTTGCCAGCTTTATTGCGCGCGGAAAAACTGCAAAAACGTGTGGCAGTGGCGGGGATGGATTTTGCGGATATCACGGCAGTAATTGAAGCGCTAAAAGCGGAGATTGAAGAGCTGGAAGATGCTTTGGAGGCTCGCGATTCCGCGGCAATCAGCGAAGAATTCGGCGATGTTCTATTTACAGCGGTGAATTTGTCCCGCCATTTAAAATTAGATGCTGAGCACTGTTTGCGTGCATCAAATACCAAATTTGCACACCGAATTATCGCTATGGACGAGTTAATTACTCAGCGCCAAAAGAGCTGGAAGGATTTTGACGCCGCCGGATTTGATGAATTATGGCAGTTAGCAAAGCAGTCTGCGCAATAAGCTAAATTCCAATCTGGCGGTTAATTGCAAACGTTACTGCATTGAGCATAAGAGTTAAGCTTGCGCAGGCGATTATGAAAAATTTATATAGCGCTCAGGATATAAGCGTTTAGGAAATGAAACTGCATTTATTTTTCATGCTGAATATTTTGCAGTTTCGGCGCTTGCCTGGATAAATTCCACCAGAATTTTTATTTGGACGGTAGAGTAAAGGGAGTAAAGCACACTGTAAAACAAGTGTAAATTGCGTATGGTGGTACCAATTTAGGTGCCGATGCAGAGGCGATTAATGGCGGCAATATTAGCCTTGCGCCACAGGTTGTATATTAACCACCATAAGTTCTATGTGGATTACAACCTTGTGTAAGTTTAGCCCTGCGTGTATCTTTAGCCCTTTGCCCAGGCGAAGGCCTTTTTGAGGAGAACTCATTCATGCGGATTATTCTTTTAGGTGCTCCCGGCGCCGGAAAAGGGACTCAGGCTAAACACATTATGGAATTGTTTGCTATTCCGCAAATATCAACGGGCGATATGCTCAGAAGCGCCATTAAAGACGGTACCGAGTTGGGCCTTAAAGTAAAAGATGTTATGGCGTCCGGCGGTTTGGTTTCGGACGAGTTAATTATCGGGTTGGTGAAAGAGCGCATCGCACAGGACGACTGTAAAAACGGTTTTCTATTTGACGGTTTCCCGCGCACAATTCCACAGGCACAAGCGTTAGCGGATGCACAAATTCCTATTGACCACGTTGTGGAATTCTACGTAGACGACGAGGAAATCGTTTCGCGTTTAAGCGGCCGACGTGTGCATACGGATTCCGGCCGCGTTTATCATGTCCAATATAACCCACCTGAGCAGGAAGGCTTGGATGACGTTACTGGCGAAGCATTAATTCAACGCCCTGACGATGAGGAAGGCACTGTACGCAAGCGGCTTGCCGTCTATCACGAGCAAACAGAACCTTTAATAGGCTTTTATCGAGCATTGTCGGCATCTACCGGTGGCATACCCAAATGTTCGAAAGTAAATGGTATAGGCCCGTTGGATGAAATCCGCCAGCGCGTTGCTGGCGTACTTAGCTAAGGTTTACTTCGCATTATCAATGCGCGGTATTGTTTATTAAAATTGGCTCACAAGAGCCTTTTTTTTCGCCTTAAAATATTGAGAGAAATTTTGTGACGCAAAAAAAATCTGCCATTGTTTTGCTAAACCTAGGCACGCCTGAGGCGCCAACCATATCAAGCGTACGGAAATTTTTACGCGCTTTTCTGAGTGATCCAAGAGTCGTTGAGCTGCCAAGGTTGCTGTGGCTGCCGATTTTATACGGAATTATTTTGCCGTTTAGACCTAAAAAAGCACTTAAAGCTTATCAATTAGTTTGGACTGCCGATGGTTCACCGCTAAAGGCAATTACAGACAAACAAGTGGAATGCCTAGCTGCCCGAGCGCGGGCGGAAATGGGGAATAGGGTAGAGGTAGTGTCCGCTATGACTTATGGCCAGCCGGAGTTGGAAGCGCAAATTAATGCTTTGAGGGCGCAAGGTGTTACCCGCATTATATTATTGCCGCTGTACCCGCAATATTCCGCTACTACCACAGCGCCGATATATGATCAATTCGCGCGTTACATCGGCAATACCCGCTACATCGCTGAAGTATTTCTGGTGAACTGCTATTTTGATCGCAAAGAATATATTGCAGCTCTTGCCGCCAGCGTGAAGGATTATTGGAGCGTTAATGGGCAACATCAAAAACTACTATTTTCTTTTCATGGCATTCCCCAGCGCTGCGTAGATAAGGGAGACCCTTATTACGATCATTGTGTAGCAACAGCAAATGCTGTCGCTGCAGAATTAGCATTGTCGGCGGAATCTTGGGCGATTAGTTTTCAATCCCGTTTAGGTAAAGCCCAGTGGCTGCAGCCCTATACGGATAAATTATTGGTGGAGTGGGCAAAAGCAGGCGTGCAATCCGTCGATGTAATTTGCCCCGCGTTTGCAACAGATTGCATTGAGACTTTAGAAGAAATTCAGGGTGAAAACCAAGAGTTATTCTTACATTCTGGTGGCCAACGCTTTGGATATATTCCTTGCCTGAACGATCGGGCCGATCATATTGAGATGATGTGGAACCTAGTGAAACCTCTTTTACTTAATTCTGCTGATTATACCGAGCAACGGTAAAATATTTTTGATGCTCATGCGCGCGCATTGGCGCATGGCTTTGGCATACCACTAACAATCTCCCGCAACATGTGTAAATCGCAATCGCCTCTTAGCGGCACAGCCTTCTATATATGGCGCCTAATTCTGGATAAGAGCTTAATTCTGGATAAAAGCTTAATACGGTCAATAGACTTTTGTGCCGAATAGGATTACTGGCAAATCGTGCGCTGTCTGTGCATTTTCAATCATGGGAAGCAGTGACTTATTGAGCCGTTTGCCGCTACGCAAGCCAATGCGCAGCGGTTTTATATCTATCCTATATAATAGAAGTAGGAAGCGCTCGTTCGGCCTGCAGCAGACCCAAGCAAAATAGATAAAACTTGGCAAACGAGTTTTTAGCGGGTGCCTGGTTCTTTACCGGATTAGTCTAATTTAGGTAATCGCATTGTCTGGGCAGGTGAGTGATTAAAAGTCCGCTTTAAATTGAGCTTACGCAACTCCTCGGCCATTAACTTGATACGCTTGATTGCCATCGGACGACATTGGCAATATTTCTGGTTATTGTTTGGTGAAAAGCACGGCGTCTATTTGGTGCCGGAGGATATTGAGCAAATCACGTCAACAAAGTGCACTCGTGTATGGCAGAGTATTTATCTGCTATACCATTAACTTAGCTATCACTCGACCTCATTTGGGGTTAAAAAACCTTCGGTAGTCGATAGATTGCTCAGTCGCATAACTGAATGAGCAGAGTTGATATTCGGATCTATTTATCAATGCGAACTTCATAAGTACAGTGGCCTGGAGTTCAACCTGCCTCAATTATTAAAATCCCCCTTCGTAACGCCATTGCGTTATTTTCCTCATGTTCGATTATGTTGCTTGGTTAGAATCAGGGCGTTAGTAGTATTTATGCCCTAAGCTTTGTATGCGCAACTGAACAATAACTGGATTTCATTTAATCGTGGGTTCGCAAATCGCTTCGATACTGCTGCCAATTTTATAACCACGAAATTGTTAACCCGAAGCTACTGCTTAACTTTGTAAGCGCAGCAAACTAAAAATGATGTCTTGCTATGTCTTATAGAGCGTTAAATGACTCAATAACTGAGCGCATCTGCCCATTTGTAAATCCTTGTAGCTCAAAACCACCGGACATGCTTAATGTAATCGGATTATTCGGTCGCATTTTGCTGATTGCAGGTGTTTCACTTGATTGTAATTGGGGATATATGACGATTTCTAGCGCCCAGTATATTTGTGTTACTGGCTAAAAGCTTTGCGGCTCATGTGGTGGAGCATAAACAATATTGGACGCGTAAGACTCTAAGCGAAGTTCATTTCTGTTATTGGCTCAGTTTGTTTGCAATTCTAAGTCTAGCGCTGTTTTGTTTGCGCATTCTTAAAGTAAAACAGGACGGGTGAGTAGGGCAAAAGGATTTTCTGCATAGTCGCATTTTGACTCAGATAATCATCGCCAGCGTGTAGCCCTCACTGAATTACTGGTGGATTAACCGTGTTAGCAATACTGCCTACGTTTTTAACCGGCAGAGGCACTTCTGTTTATCATTATTAAGAAACGCTTGAGCAGGCGACATTTGAAAGTGTTTGTTGCTTTAACGCTAACTATTATCGGGTCTCGCATACGGATGCGATTTAGAGAAGATGAATAATTCTTGAGTAAAAGCGTGCAATATCTCGGGCTGGAAAATTCGCGCGAGTAGAAAATTTGATGTTTAGCGGGGAAGCTAAAATGTTTAGCGAGCTGATAATTGTCCGTAAAACACCAAAAAGGTATGCGTCAGTAGTAAAATTTGGTCTATTTCTCAACTTAATTGCATTTTTTTTAAAAAAAATAGTGCAAAACTCAAATTTATAAAATAAAATTGTGTTTAGGCGCTACGAGCGCAGTAATTTTGTTTTTTACTTTAATATGCAACGTCCGTCGAGGATTATGAAAATGGTTCAAGCAAAAAAAGTTGGTCGCCCACGTAAGGCTGATGCTGCAGCACCTGCTGCGAAAAAAGCTGGTCGTCCTAGTAAAAAAGCGGCAGTTTCTGCTTCCGCTCCTAAAAAAGCAGGCCGGCCCGCTAAAGTTTTATCTGCTGCATCTCAAGGTGCTTTAGATAAAGCAACGGCTGCTCTTGCCGCTGCTAAAGCCAAATTAGCTGACGCGAAGCAAACCGCAGAAGCAGCTTCAGCCAAAGCAAAAGCTACTAAAACTCCAGCTGCAAAAAGAACATCTGTTAAAGCTAAAGCCGCTGTTAAGGCCGTTGCTGTTAAAGTTAAAACTGCACGCGCTTCTCTTGCGAAAGCAAAATTAGGCGCAGCCTCTGCCAAAAAGAGCGCTAAAACTGCTGCCAAAGCTGCTAAGCCACCAGTAGTAACTGGTGAGCGTCTAGAAGTATTGAGTGCTAAATTAACCTCTAAAGCTGAATCTGATTTATCTAAAGCACTTGAGGCTTTCAAAGCAAAATGGAGTAAGAAGCGTGCTAAGCTTGATTCTGCAAAGTTAAAATCTGCGAAAAAGAAGTTAAAGGTTGCTAAGGCTCCTAAAGCTGCAAAAGCGCCGAAGGCGGCTAAAACTGTTAAGGCTGCAAAAACTACTAAAGTAGCTGTTAAAAAAGGTAAGCCTGGCCGTAAGCCAAAAGCTGAAAAAGCAGTTAAAGCTACTAAATCAGTTAAAGCTCCCAAAGTAGCGAAAGCAGCAAAAGTTCCTAAAGCATCCGTTGCTGCTGGCAAGCGTGGAAAAGGACGCCCTAAGAAAGTAGGCAATGATGTAGCTGGAACTTCTGCTCCAAAACGTCGCGGTCGCCCACCAAAAGCAAAAGCGTAATTTTTTAATCTAGTTGATCTAAACCGAGCGCTTCCTTTTTTGCGTTCGGTTTCTCGGCATCAGAGCTGTATTTACTTGTCGATGTAAGTGGTTACAGTAAAATCGAAACCCCGATAATGCTTTATTGCGTTACGGGGTTTTGGCGTTGACTTTCCCTGCGCTCTAGCGGGTGGGTGTTTCTTACAGCTTGAACTAAGTTTGGCTCGCATCTCTTGCGCTTTTTGTCCTCGTTAACCACGATGCATTTTATGCTTAGCGAGTATTTGCGACCAACGTTTTTCGGATGGCGTATAGTCAAAATTAGCTCAGCTAATCAATAAGGCGCTATTAGCTGCTGTTTTTATATTTACAGCTGTAGTATTTGAGCCTTTGAATTCCCTCCACCAAACTCTGGTTGCGCAGTGATAGGCTGGCCTCATCATTTCGATACTGCATTTAAGCTATATATGTTTGCCTCTTCAAATCATTTATTTGCTGCGTTTGTTTGCGGCTCTTCTCAAGCCGAAGAGTTAAAAAAATCGAATGATTATTGTGATTGAAGTATACATCGCCGTTAGTTCTGAACGGCTATCTACGTCGTTTAACTGCAATTAAGACTTTCTACTTTGTATAAATATTGCGTTGTTTAAGCATCATCTCACATGAAGTCTTTTTAAATTAAAGTGTTCAGTCGTTCTTTTAATAGAATGGATCAAGCCAATTTTTGCTGTTGATGTTGGCGTAATTTGCGATCCACCACTGAGTCTGTACAGTAGCGGGTGACTTATACTTAGGCTGTAGATGTAAGTGATGATGGAGTAGTTCGGTATGGCAAGTAAAAAAAGCTTTTTAGTGATGCTGGCTTTGAGCGTTTTATCCAGTTGTGGAGGCGGCGGTGGTAGTGGTGGTGGAGATGTTACTGTTGATCCGAAAGGTCGGGTAGAAAACGAGGCGGTAGAAACACTTTCGGTCAATCATCATCATTATTGGAATCCCAATGACTGGCCTTCACCTTCTTTAAGTTTAATTGTTTCCTCTGGCAGTGTGCCGGATTTTTCATTGGAACGAATGCAAACAATACCGACTATTAGTGGTTTTGTTTATGAGCCCGGGTATGTGTACCGAATTCGCGTGAAAAAAACTAAACTCATTCATCTGGCCGATGTGCCGGTATTTTCATATTCCTTGCTCGCCACCGAGCAAAAACAATCTGCAATAGGTCAAGCGTTTGATTTTGCGTTCCCTAAAACACAGCAATATAAACGCACTGGCACCTCAATTAAACCGCTCAATTTGCCGCTGGAATATATGTGTGAGATCACGGTGTGTGAGTCGATAGACGCGCTTATGCTCAGGCCCGATGTAGCTGAAGTCGTATTGCGTGCAACAGTTGTGTCGCCTGACAAACCCATTTTGTTTACGGCAATTAAGGCCATTAATTCAACGCCCACTGTACCTTAATCATTTGCAAAATCATTGAGTATGGCGGTCATATACTTTCTCCAGAATCGCTTAAGAAACTACTTGGCTGATGAATGAGCTGTGCTGACCAGTACAAACGTGGATAATTTCTAGCTGTATAGCGGCTGTTTTTTGAAATAACTTTTTTCGTAGGGAACCTCTAAAAAATTACACACGGGCGCGGGCGTCGTTGAATTTTCCAAAAATGCTCATTTATGGCCTGTAAACTCGGCAACTGCCTGTATTACTCTCAATGCATTCTAGATGAAATTGTACATTCTTCTTTCATGCAGTCGTTCGCATTTTTGGTTAATTCGCCTAGCCGGCGGCGTCTAGCAAGCGCTTCTCCACCTACATTTTTCATAGGTACTCAAGGAAATTTGAAATGCTAAGGGAGTTTTCAATTGGCGTAGATGGCGGCATGCAAATTAATTGGTTTTGAATTTTCGCAGTGCTTGATCTAATTCTGCCGCGACTTTTTCTAGGTCGTTGGATGCTTCAGCCACATTAGATGCCAATTGAGCGCCGTCTTTGGCATATTGGGAAATATTGAGTGAATTTCTGCTGATGTGCTCAACCACTATGGATTGCTGATTTGCTGAAGGTGAAATTTGCTCATTTACACCGCAGATACGTTTTACGGAAGCGTCAATCTGGCTGAGTGCTGAACCTGTTTCCCGCAGCTTGAGCAACTGATTGTTCCGCAATGACTTGATTTTGTGTCATAGCTTCCACTGCTTGGAGCGCACTTTGTTGTAATTTGCTAATCATCACTTGAATTTCCTGTGTGGATTCTGCGGTGCGAAAGGCAAGTTCACGTACAGAATCAGCAACCACTGCGAATCCACGGACCTGGTCACCAGCGCGCGCAGCTTCTATCGCTGCATTAATGCTAGTAAATTAATTTGATCGGTAATGCCTCTATTCACGTTGACCACGCCGATAATATTGGCGCTATCGCTGTTGAGTTGCGTAATGACCTCGGATGATTTTTTAACGTTTTGGATTGCTCATGAAAAACCGAGCCTAAGCGTATAACTCGCGCCATAAGTTCGCGCAGACTTAAGATAATTCATTAATGGTAGCGCCAAGTGCACCTAATCCATCGCCATAGCCTGTTGGGATCTTTTGCGATAAGTCTCCTTCCTCATTAATAAGCCGATAAACAAATTTTTGCATATTAAGAATAGGAGCAATAATAAATTGCGGTATGAGCAGGGCCATTGAAATAGCGATTAGTGCACATAGCCCCAGCGATACTCCTACAATGTATCGGCTGCGCACGATCGATTCTTCAGACATGCGCATTATTTTTTCGGAACGGTGGTTTATATATTCTTTTAGCGCATAAATATGTGTACGCATTTTTTCAAATGCCTGATTTTCATCTTTAAAACTTGCTTCAATAGCGGTGGTGCGTCCCTCGCGCGTATTAGTGGGACGGGCTGTGATTACGCTTTTAGTTAATTGCTCCCAATGGTCGCGAGTTTCTAAATAAGCATTAAACTAAGCGGTTATATCGGCATCTGGGATTTTTTTGCGAAAGGCTAATAATTTTTCATCGGTATTAAGGCTTTTAGTATGCGTGCTGGAAGATTGTAAAAATTCGGGCGACTCGGGATTTAGAAACAACATGCTGCGCTCTTGTGCTAGCACCTTATGTACTTCTGAATCCGCTTCCAGTAAGTCGTTGGCGGCGGCTAGATTCACTGCACCGAGAAGTTTAATGTGCTGGTCTATAGTTGTTAGCTGCACCAGTGTTATCACGCCTAACAAAACTGCAAGGCTTGTGATAACAATGATGGGTAGCAGTAACTTGCTTCTTAGTGTTAATCCGTAAAGCCAGCTCATTGTTATAAGCCTATTTGGTTTTTTCTAATTCGTCTAAATTAATGCCCACGCATATTGCTCCGATCACCGTGCCGGCATCTGTAACCGGCACCGCTATCTGTATCAGATAGGCCTTTGCGCTGTCATCAAATTTGCTTTTACCTATATCAACGCCGCCTGCACCTGCTTTGTAAGCGTTAGTAAATTTATCTTCATCACCCTGCCAATAATCTGAGGTTTTGTTTGTCATGGCGACGTTGGCGCCCTGGTTATCCATCAAGATGCTTTCAAAAAAATAGGGTTTTGTTGCTTCAAGAATATTTAATTCTGTTGCAGCGGAATTCTTCATCAGGCTTTTCATTTGATCATCAAGCCCCGTCGTCGCCATCCATTCTTTATCACGCTTTTGAATAGCATCAAGGCTGAGCTTTTTGGCATTTTGCTCTTTCACTGCCGCAACAATTATGGGGTTTTCGCCCCATTTTTTTATTGTCGGTACGAGGACGGAAACCAGTTCGCTAGTTTCTGCCCGCGCGCCAACGCTAAATACGAGGCATAGAGTTGCGCAAATAAAGCTGCCAAGATGCTGAAAGCGCTTTGGACTTAATCTAAAAAATAACATGCTAACTCCTAAGCGTGCTCTGAAAATTAAATAGGGGGAATTCGTAAAGATACTAACCGACAGTTGGCCTGGCGCAATTAACCACGCCGAACGAAGAGGGCTGGTTTTTCACAGGTTCAGCAACGTACTAGAGTAATAGTTGGCTAGCCTACATGCGTCAAGGTGCATGAACCGCAGCTTTGTTTTTTTGCTGGGCGTTTATGTCCAGTGAAATTTGATGTTGTGAAAGAATAAATAAAAATAGAGATTTTATAGCTGCTTAAAAAGCGTAACGGGGCTAAACCCGGTTGGCTCTTTTGCAAAGTCGTTGCGATTAAGTGATGTGTGGGGATTTATAAATGTTGCCAAATATCTACATGCAGGCGCCGCTGGTTTAAGCGTAAAAACACACAGTTAATGATGGGAATACGAATAGCGCGCGGCTATTAAAACCCTCGTGCTATTACGTACTGCGCCAATTTTCGTAAGGCTTCAGCGCCTGTATCAAATTCCTCAACGCTTGCCAGAGCTTCTGCTATTAATGCATGAGCGTGGTTGCGGGCCGCGTCTAATCCCAACAGGCTGACATATGTAGATTTATTCAAGTGTTCATCAGCACCCTGCTGTTTACCAAGTGTTGTTGTATCGCTTGTGACATCCAAAATATCGTCCTGCACTTGAAACGCAAGGCCAATAGCGCGGGCGTAGTGGGTGAGGGCTCTTTTGCGCTGCGGCGTCGTCTCGCCCGCGCTTAAAGCACCCATCAACACAGCTGCTTCGATTAGAGCGCCGGTTTTGTGCCGGTGCATCGTTTCTAATTGTTGTAATGAAATGGTTTGATCAGTAGCGGCCATATCCAATGCCTGCCCGGCCACCATGCCTTGAGCTCCGGAGGCCTTGCAGAGCTGTTCAATAAGTGCAAGGCGAATATGCGCAGGCGCATCCGCCGTTGTAAGTTCAGTGAAGGCTAGGGTTTGCAAGGCGTCGCCAGCAAGAATGGCGGTGGCTTCCCCATACGCGATATGGCAAGTAGGCTGGCCGCGGCGCAGGTGGTCGTTATCCATGGCGGGCAGGTCATCATGAATCAGGCTGTACGCGTGGATGGCTTCCAGCGCTACCGCTGCGGCACGGGTAGCTGCAGTAACGCCACCGCAGGCCTCGGCTGCGGCCATAACCAATATCGGTCGTAGCCGTTTACCGCCTAATAACAGGCTGTAGCGCATAGCTGCAATTAAATGCTCACTGCCAGGCACGGCCTGGGGTAGCGCCTCTGCCAGCCATTGATTACACGTGCTGGTTTGAGTGCTTAAGTAATCGCTAAAGTCGAATGGCATTAAGCATTTTCCTCAGGATTAAACGGCGCCGTGTCGCCTTTAGCGAGCAATATTTCCACTTTCTGCTCTGCCTCCTGCAATGCCTGTTGGCATTCGCGGGAAAGTTTAATGCCCTCTTCAAATGCTTTTAATGAATCGTCCAAACTCATAGAACCTTTTTCCATGGCGGTGACTAGCGTTTCCAGTGCACTTAAGGATTTTTCAAAGTCGATTTTTTTCTTCGCCGCCATAGGATGATTCTCGCAAGAACAGGGTGAACCCTGCCAAAAGGCGGAACACTAGCCTGCACCACCAAAGCTCGCAAGTCCTCTCAAACAATTTATCCCGAAGAGCGGCGGTTAAAACCTTTTCGCAGGTGAACGCAGGTTTTTATGTCTACAGTTGTACAGGTGAGATTAACGTGTTTGTGGAGATGTCCGTGGATTTGGCAACCCTCATTGGTCTGGTGGGAGTTACGCTTTTATTATCGTTTGCAGCCTCATTAAGCGGCGGCTTGGCGATGTTTTTCGACGTGCCCTCATTGATGATTGTTTTTGGCGGATCTTTTTTTGTGGTGATGGCAAAATTTGGTATGACGCAATTCCTCGGTGCGGGAAAAGTAGCGAGCCGAGCATTGCGGCTTAAAGCACTGGAACCGCACGATTTGATCGTAGAGTTAGTAGGGCTTGCCGATGTGGCGCGGCGAGGCGGCCTACTAGCCTTGGAAGATCGACGTATTTCCAATCCATTTCTAAAGCGCGGTGTGGAGTTACTGGTAGACGGCCAGGATCCCGACCTGGTTAAGGCGTTAATGGTGAAAGAGAAGCAAGAAACTTCTCAGCGGCACCAGCGCGCCGCGCAAGTATTTAGCGCCTTTGGTGAAGTCACACCTGCGATGGGGATGATAGGCACGCTGGTAGGCCTCGTCAGTATGCTGGGGAATATGGCGGATCCTAAGGCTATCGGGCCTTCGATGGCGGTGGCTCTGCTTACGACGTTGTATGGTGCTGTGCTTGCCAACTGCGTGTTTATTCCTATTGCAGATAAATTGCGTCTGCGTGCTCAAGAAGAATCCTCCTGTAAAAATCTGATGCTTGATGGCGTGCTGGCTATTCAGCAGGGGCTTAATCCACGCTTGGTGGATTCCATGCTGCGTGCGTATTTGCCAGAAGGGCAGCGCAAGGGCAATAGGTGAGTTGTGTACTTATACGACGAAGATGAGCCAGCGCCTATTCACACCAAAGCCCCCGCTTGGGTCATCACGTTTGCGGATTTAATGTCGCTGCTTATGTGTTTTTTTGTATTGCTGCTGGCCTACAGCGAGATGGACGCGAAAAAATTTGCCCAGATCGCAAATTCGATGCAGGAAAGCTTAGGTGCTGGCACCACCCCCAATGAGGGAGATGCGCTCATCCCGCTACCGGTGCAGCAGGATGAGCGCGCGCCAGCCTCACCGGACCATACTGCTGAGCAGGATCAAGAAGCCAAAGCGTTAATGGAAAAACTTAATCAAACCCTCGCGCAAACTCAGGCAGATGCCCAGCACCTGGCCGAGCGGCTGCAGGGCCAAATGGAGCGCGGCGAATTAGAGATTGAAACAGAAGGCCAAAATATCATCGTGCGTCTGCGCGAGAAGGGCAGTTTTGAATCCGGATCAGCCGATCTTAATCCCCAGGCTCGAGCAACCCTAGCTACGATTGAAAGCGTTTTACAGGCAAAACAAGGTCGAATTCTCGTGCTTGGACATACCGATGATATTCCAATTAAAACCGCACGCTTTCGTTCCAACTGGGAGCTCTCTGCCGTGCGCGCGGTAGCGGTAGCCGATGCGCTAATGGTCTCGGGGGTGCTGGCCAAATCCCGCTTCGAGGTCACAGGGTTTGCCGATACGCGCCCACTAGCAGCTAATGACAATGCCAGCGGCCGCGGCCGCAATCGGCGCGTGGAAATTGTGGTTTCCCAGGAGTTAAGTGCCAATTTGACTGAGAAAGAGCGGCTGTTATTAGAGAGTGCCCCGAGCAATCCGCTGTTAACACCACGCGCGGTGCGGCCTCGGGATAAAGCCACTTTGCCGGACCATATTTTTTAGGAGGCTCTATGGAGCGCAGGCAATACTTTCGCATCAATGACACCCTGGGGTTTTCCTATCGCTTAATCGGCGAGAGCAAAAAGGAAGACACATTTTGGTCGTCGCTTGTATTGATGGACGAGCAAATTAATCAGCTGCTAGCCGTGCTCGCCAATACGCAGCCGCAAGTGAGTAAATTGCTGGGATTAATGAATCAAAAACTGGAGCGCATCGCGAGCCAATTAATGTTGGATGGTGAATTAATGCAGAAGATGGCCAGTCGAGTGGGTGAGGTGAATATTAGCGCCTGCGGTATTGGCTTTTCCCATCCACAGGCAGTTGCGCCGCGCAGCCAAATTGCCCTTAAGCTTCATCTGCTACCCAGCGAAACCAAAGTCGCTGCCGAAGGCCGCGTCGTGGACTGTGCTCGTCAGACGGAAGGCCTTTATTACTGGCGGATTAAATTTACCCGCATGGCAGAGGCGGAGCGTGACCTACTGATTCGTCATCTAATTGAGCGCCAGCGCCAACAAATTAAGGAATCCAAATCACAAAACGACATTTTGTAGGAAATATCGCACACGCATTGGCGCCAAACGCGGCTAGGTAAATTTCAAGCGATGACTAAACTGCTCGCATTGAAAAGGACGGCAATTGTTTGGGAGTTTCAACCGAGGATGGTTCACGGACAACCTGGGAGGGTTAAGGATTAACATACTGTGAGAATTGGCCGCGACATGAGGTTGCGGTTTTTTTTTTGCCGATGGCTTTTTAGTTCTTGGCAGAACAGGACTAGCGGCGTACTATCGCCGGGCAACATGCGATGTCCGTTGCAAGGCAGTGCCCCTCCCAAGTACACGCTTTAGGCTCCACGCCTGCATCGACCCTAGGTCGCCCACGCCCAAACCTCCTAAAACCCTGCCTGCCCAAGGCGGGGTTTTTCTTTTGAGGTATCACATTCGGTGAGTTCAGTATTGAACGTTTAATTCACAAGGCTCCTGTGCGATTATTCGGCCATTAAATTTTTCTGTTTTGACTAAACCTCTTGGAGTACACATGAGCCAGGTGAGCATCGCCTTAAATATCCGCGCCAATCTGGGCGAATGCCCTCGCTGGGATGAACACGCCCAGCTATTGTATTGGGTGGATATCAATAACAAACAACTTCACCGCTTTAATCCCGCCACTGGCGAAGATGATTTCCTAACGTTTGAGCAGGAAATTGGCTGCTTCGCCCTGCGCAAACAAGGTGGCTTTGTGCTGGCCATGCGGCATGGTTTTTATCTGTTAAATGGTTGGAATACTGAGCTCACTTTTATTACTGACCCCGAAGCTCATCTGGATAAAAACCGCTTTAATGATGGACGAGTGGATGCATCGGGGCGACTGTGGGCAGGCAGTGTCTACCCTCCAAAAGACTACATGGGTGCAAGCATTTATTCGCTGACGTCTGAAGGTGTATCCACCCGCCAAATAGGCGACCTGCTCACCGCCAATGGCATTGCCTTCAGCCCGGACAATCGCACGTTTTACTACGCTGATACCCCTAGCCACGCAATTATGGCCGCTGATTTTGACCTTGCCACAGGCACAATTAACAACTCGCGAGTTTTTCACCAGTTTCCCCAAGGCCAAGGCCGCCCAGACGGCGGCTGTGTGGATTCGGAAGGATATTATTGGACCGCCTTGTACGAAGGTGGCCGTGTTGTGCGGTTAAATCCTAATGGGGAGATTACCCAAGAAATTATTGTCCCGGCCCGCTGCCCCACAATGCCAGCCTTTGGCGATGCGGATCTAAAAACGTTGTATATCACCAGCGTTAGCAGTCGTCCGGAAGCGGAGCTGAAGCAATACCCTCATTCAGGCGCTATTTTTAAAGTGCGGGTGGATGTAGCTGGGCGAGTGGAGAATCGATTTTTAGGTTAGATTATTTTGGATTTATACCGATAACGCATCCTTGATTTAACCCTTATTGTTGCGCTGCTTTATATTATTTAATGTGCGGTATTCGTTGTAATCTATGGATTAATTATTCGATTCGGCGAATCTGTAAAAGCCCTTTTTGATAAGCACATAATGTGGTTCGTATGGAAAAGAGGAAAATTTCCCTATATTTGATTCTGCTATTAACTATTTGCGCGTTAGTGGGAATAAGCTTCGTGCCGCCACTTGCTCAAAATGTTGAATACCATAAATTTGCTGACTCACGGCGGCTGTTTAACATCAATAATTTTTGGAATGTTATTTCCAATGGGATGTTTGCGCTGAGCGGCGTTCTCGGCTTGTTAGTGGTTTTAAAAACTGCCCATGCTGCGTTTTTGCAAGCACTTCACACAGCTTATATAGTGTTTTTTGTTGGTGTAATGCTAGTGGCTGTAGGGTCGGGTTACTATCATCTGGTGCCTAATAATTCGACGTTAGTGTGGGACAGATTGCCGATGACCATTGCCTTTATGGCGTTGTTTTCCATCATTATTGGCGAGCGAATTTCGCCTGACGCAGGTAAAAATTTACTCCTACCCTTAATTATTTTGGGTGCAGCTGCGGTGTGTTATTGGAGTTATACGGAGTATTTGGGGCGGGGGGATTTAAGGCCGTATATTATTGTACAGTTTCTCCCGATGCTCATTATTCCGCTTATTTTATTGTTATTCCCTTCCTCATCCACTCAAGCTGCTGGCTATTGGCAGCTGCTTGGTTGTTATTTGTTAGCCAAATTATGTGAACATCTTGATAGGCAAATATACGAGTTTGGCTTGGGCGTAAGCGGGCACGCTTTAAAACATATTATCGCGGCAGTGGGAATATTATTTCTTGTGAGAGCATTTAAAAAATACCGCTATTAAACGGCGAAATGAATAAAAAATAACTTTCTCTCCAGGCCAGGTTAACTCGTCTATCTGTTTTATTTGCTGTGAAATCATTTGATAGATCGAACAGCCAATTCAAGCGTCTACTCGGTGCATGTGCCGGTTCCCTAGTCTGACGTAAGAAAGCCTGTCTTGAAACCGAGCTATATTTATACGCAGTTGACTTTAGCTTCACCGCAGCGGTTTTTAAATATAGATAGGTTGTAGAAAGTGCCTCACTCGACGGCATTCACTTGTATCCTCCTTAGACGAGACAGCGCCTGACTTCGGCATAGATACTGCTTTGGACAGGCCAATAGAAATTGCTCAGTGTAATGAATAGCAGCTAACTATTAATGTTTGTGATGCTTTCCTACTAATTATCAAACCGATTTAAAGCCGAGAATGGCGCGACTTCGGGGATTTATCTCTGCGCAATGAGCTTTTTAGCCAATAATTCTTACAATAAGAGCGATGTACAAATGACTCCGACACTTCCCGCAAAACCTCGCCGCCAACAAATTCTCGATGCCTTTGCCAGTATGTTAGAAGGCAGCCCTGGCGTGCGTATTACTACGGCCGCGTTAGCAAAGGAGGTGGGAGTGTCAGAAGCTGCCCTTTATCGTCACTTCCCCAGTAAAACTAAAATGTTTGAGGGTTTAATTGATGTTATTGAAGAGGCCATTTTAATCCCCGCTGCGGCTATTGCTGCTAGAGACGAACTAGCGGCGCTTACCCGCTGCGAGGAAATATTTGCGTTGCTATTGCAGTTCTGCCAAGCAAGCCCGGGCATTACGCGCATTTTGACGGGTGATGCATTGGCCGGGGAAACTGACCGCTTACACCTTCGTATCGTGCATTTTTATGAGCGTTTGGAAAGTATTTTAAAGCAGGTATTGCGAGAAGCTGAATTAGCTGAAGGATTAGAATTAACTCTACCTGTGTCTCAAACCGTACATCTTTGGTTGGCATTAGTGGAAGGGCGAATTGCCCAATTTGTTCGCAGTCAGTTCAGCCAGTCGCCGCTGGCGCAATGGAAAGAATCTTGGGCTGTGACCTATCGCGGATTTATTCGGCATTCGGAAGTTGCATCGGCTTGATCGACACTTGAACATCTGACGAAAATTCTCCGCAGAATGTTTTGAACCTCGAAGCAAAGTAGATTTGATAATTAGACTTGCTAATAGACGCTGCTGAGAATTCTCACGGTATCTTTTCCATAATAAAAGTCAGGCTGCCGCATATTTAACCGTTTTGTGGCTATTAATGCTTAATATCGAAGTTTTGCAATTCTTTGAATTTGATGGCGGCTGAGGATTTTTACTTCTTGGCGGCGGGTGACAGCTTAATAAAGGAAGTTAAAACGGGGTATGCGTAGACAAGCATACCCCGCGCGTCAGTTAACCTTTCATATTCTCCAATTCAACGCCTTTAGTTTCATGGACGAATTTCACCACAAAAACTATTGATAGAGCGGCGCAGAAGGCATAGAACCCATAAGCCCCTGCTAGTCCGACCGAAGCTAATAAAATTGGGAAGGTCATTGTGATGCCAAAATTACAGGTCCATTGAGAGAAGCCTGCAACTGCCAAACCGGAGCCGCGAATTTGGTTGGGAAACATCTCACCCAACATTACCCACATAATTGGGCCCCAGGAAAAGTTAAAAAAGATTACATATAAATTTGCGCTGATTAATGCCAAAGCACCCATGGTTTCAGAAAGGCTCAAACTACCGTTGGCGTCTAGAGATGCAGTGGAAAATGCAATCGTACACAGCCCGAGTGTAATTGCCATGCCTACTGAGCCAATCCAAAGCAGAGGTTTGCGGCCGACTTTATCGACGAGCAAGAGTGCAGCAATACACGCAGCGATACTTAGCGAGCCCGATACCACGTTAATAAATAATGCGTCATTCTCCGAAAATCCAACCGATTGCCATAACACGGCGCCGTAATAAAACACGACGTTAATTCCCACCAATTGTTGAAAAGACGCAAGGCCAACACCGACCCAAACCAATGGGCGAATTTTGCGCGTAGTCGAATCTATGAGATCGGAAAGGCGCGGCTGGTGATGATCCGCCGCTAAAGAAGCGCTAATTTCGGTGAGTTTTTGTTGGCCTAGAGCTGGGCCGTAGAGTCTTTGTAAAACTTTCAGCGCTTGAGCGGTTTTTTGTTTAGCAACTAAGTAGCGCGGGCTTTCTGGGATAAAAAATAAAGCAAACAAAAAAACTACAGCGGGCGCTACAGCCACCCAAAACATCCAGCGCCAGGTTTCATAACCGAACCACAACGGGTGCAACGCGGAGCCTGACATTTTTGCTAATAAATAATTGCTTAAAAATGCCGCCGTCAAACCACCTATAATTGCTACCTGCTGAATGGTGGCCAGGCTGCCGCGATAACGCGCAGGAGCAACTTCACTGATATAGGCAGGAGCCATTACGCTTGCAGCACCTACAGCCAAACCACCTAAGCCGCGATATAAAATAAATTCTAAAGAGGTTGTAGATATGCCTGCGCCCCAAGCCGATACCACAAACAAAACAGCGGCAACCATTAACATACTGCGTCGGCCATAGCGATCGGCCAATACACCGGCTTTTACCGCGCCGATTGCTGAGCCTAATAAAATCGAGGCCACGTTAAAACCGGTACCAATTGAGTCTGCGTTAAAAGCGACTTTTAAGCCGTCAACAGTTCCATTGATGACACCGCTATCAAATCCAAAAAGAAAGCCGCCAATTGTGGCCACGCAGCTAATAAGCAAAATAAAGACAAAGTTTTCAGTCGGTTGCGCGGGTGGTTGCGCGTCGGTTGGGTTCATAATCGGTCTCAATCGTCAGTGTTATTGTTAATCGAATAATGGCGATTGTGGGAGGCGGGCTGGCATGCACCCAGAGTCCACAAAGCCGCGCGGCGGCGTCAGCACTATAGCACTTTCCTGTGTGAGAACAGCATGGTAAGGGGCTCTTGCGAGTGTGATTCACGCCCTAAAACCGCTTATGGATTTAGCAATTTTTAGCGGTCATTACACCCACGGTGCTACAATCGCGCGCTTTTTTATTTCAAGCCAGGCAGGCTACGTCTGTTGCCTGCGCTGCACATCTTCCCTTGAATCGAAACAAATAATAGGCCAAATTCATGCATTTTCTCGGTATCGACGTAGGTAGCTCCTCGGTTAAATTGTCTATTTTGGATGGCGAAAGTGGCAAAGCTATCGCTTCAACTACATACCCGGAGTCGGAGCTCGCTATTAATAGCCCTGAGCCCGGCTGGGCCGAGCAAGATCCTGAGACCTGGTGGCAGTGTATTGAGAAAGGCTGTGCGCAATTATTTAAAAAGCCGGGAGTAGATCCTAAGCGTTTAGCTGCTATTGGTATTTCCTATCAAATGCACGGGTTGGTGCTGGTTGATAAGGACCAAAAAGTATTGCGGCCTTCGATTATTTGGTGTGATAGCCGTGCCGTCGAGTTGGGCAACAAAGCCTTAGTGGATTTGGGTGCTGATTATTGTTTTGGCCATCTGTTGAATTCACCTGGTAATTTCACCGCTGCAAAATTGCGCTGGGTGCAGGAGAATGAACCAAGTATTTTCGAGCGCATTCATAAAATGATGCTGCCGGGCGATTTCATCGCGATGAAGCTCTCCGGCGAAATAACTACCACCGCATCGGGCCTGTCCGAAGGCACTCTGTGGGATTTCGAGTCGCAAACTGTGGCCGAGCATTTATTATCACATTGGAATATAGATCCTCAGTTATTGCCCAGTGTTCGCCCAAGTATTGGCAGCCAAGTAAAAGTAAATGCTGAGGCCGCAGCGCGGTTGGGTATACCAAAAGGCATTCCAGTTGCCTATCGAGGCGGCGATCAACCTAACAATGCTTTTAGTTTAAATGTTCTGCATCCAGGCGAAGTTGCCGCTACAGCGGGCACTTCCGGAGTGATTTACGGTGTAACCGATCAAAAAGCTGCCGACCGCGAGTCAAGAGTTAACACGTTTTTACACGTCACTGATACCAAAGAAGCGCCGCGCAATGGCGTACTTGTATGTGTAAACGGTGCGGGCCGCTCATACAGTTGGCTGCGTCAGCTGCTAGGCTCTAATGGCCACTCCATCGACTACGCCCAGCTCAACGCTTGGGCGGCTAACACACCAGTCGGCGCCGATGGCTTAATATTTCACCCTTTTGGTAACGGTGCGGAGCGTATTTTCCAGAATCGCACGCTAGGAGCTAGTTTTTCTAAATTGGAGTTAAATCGCCATGGCGTAGGTCACATGATCCGCGCCACGCAGGAAGGGATCGTCTTCGCGCTCAATCAAGGCTTCGACGTTTTAAAAAGTCTTGGAGGACAATGCAATGTGGTTCGCGTCGGTTATGGCAACATGTTTTTAAGCGAAGTTTTTGCACAAGCCTTTGCCAATACTACACGGGCTGCTGTCGAGTGCTACAACACTGATGGCGCCGAAGGCGCAGCTAGAGCAGCCGCCATAGGCAGCGGATTTTATGCCAGCGCGAAGGAAGCCTTTGGCGGTCTGGTTAAATTAAAAGTTATAGAGCCTCAAGCGGATCTGATGGAGTCTTACGGCGAAGCGTACGGTCGGTGGGTCGAAGCATTGCCTGCGGGAATTGTATGAAATCAACCACATCATACCCTCGCTTTGAGTTAATCACTGGAGATAAAAAAGCCCGCTTAGAGTTGCTCAGCGATCACGGCGGTATTATCAACGCTTTAGTTTTTACTGATGAACAAGGTACCGAACACAATGTAATTGAAGGTTTCGATTCCTTAGAGGCTATTGAGCAGGACCGGTATTATCGCGGTATACCACTATATCCGTTTGTTAATCGGCTTGACGCCGGTCGCTACACGCTCAATGGTCGCACCTATGAATTTCCGGTCAATGAAACAGAACGCAATAATGCATTACACGGCTTTATACAGCATTTGCCAGTAACTATTTCCTCAACCCATATGAGCTCCAATCGCGCACAAGCTCGTGCTGTTTATGACTACACAGGAAATTTCGTCGGCTATCCGTTTCCTGCACGGATTACGATGACCTACACATTGGATTCGAGCGGTTCGATGGATTTAGAAATTGCTGTACAGAATTTGTCCGAAGAAACTGTTCCAGTAGGTATTGGTTGGCATCCTTACTTTACGCTGGGTGAGCCGGTCAATAATTTGCTACTGCGTCTGCCGGCTTGTAAACAAGTTTTAGTTGATGATCGGTTATTGCCAACTGGGGCTTTAGAGCCTATGACCTCATTTGCCAGCTTAACCCCCATTGAAAGCACGTTTTTCGACACCTGTTACGCGCTTGACCGCGATGAAGACACCCTTTCAGTTAAAGAAGTTGTACTTTGGTCCGAGCGACTTCAACGCGGACTAGCCATTTGGCAAACAAGTGGTCCGGGGCAGTTCAATTTCATCCAGGTTTGCGTTCCTCCTGAACGTAATTCAATTGCAGTTGAGCCGGTTAGCTGCGGTATTAATGCTTTTAATACTCAGGAAGGCCTTAGTTACCTGCAGCCTGGTATAGCCATGGCTGCAACTTGTGGCGTGCGGTGGATTCAATCTTTATAGCGCTCGACTCTAATTATGACCATTCTGCTATTCGTTGATGATGGTTTTAAATTGAAGGTTATTTTTAAAGCCGCCTGAAAGCTTGTTCGTAATGAAGACAGAGGGTTAATCCTAAATTTCACTGCAACTCGTGATCACCGCCAAGGCAGGTCGTTTTTTAACCATTTCGTTTTTAATTACTGCTAATGCGTTACATTTGAGCTGAATTAAAAAAGCAGCGGCAGACTGTTCAGATATGTTGCGCTACATCTCTGAAATCCGGATGAAAAAATTTCTTTAGCTCGAAAATTCTTCTAGCCTGCAAATTAACCTGATAGGTCATTTTTTGAGCTTTTGAAGGTGAGTGCAGTGTTGCCTTTCCCACCGGTGCGATTGCTAAAAAATATGGAAAAGTTCGAGCGGAAATGTTTAACCGAATTTTCTCGTGAAAAGTAAAGCCTATTAATTCGAGTTTTTGCAACAATTTCAAAGTTTTTTTCATTTTAAGCAAAAATGTGTAGAAACATTTCGTGCTTGCGGCCACCTGGCTCTTTTCTTTTAGGTCTCAATGTGGCATCGTTTGCTATAGGCCAGCTTGTATGAAAGGGTATGCTTGTCTTCTGTCGAAGATGGTCAGCAATCTGCAACTGGTTGGAATTGATTTACTTCCTCTTGGCTTCGGCCAGGGGTAGGATCTAAAAAACAATAAAAGTAAACATGGCAATGGCGATCTAAGGGTTCTCAATCGACTTGGTTTGTGCGAGATATCTATCGTGAGAAGTGATGTAAGAGTTGCAAGAAGCCATTTGATGGAGCGTTAACACTTTTTTCGTTAACTGGTCTATTGTTTGGTGGGCTGAAATTTTATGCTTCATTTCAAACCAAGAATGAACGAAGTACCTCTGATACATGCTTAACAGGCAAAACGTTGCACCTTAAGTTCGGTTAGCGTTTGGTTCGTTTGGCCATTATTTATAAACTCGCTGTGCAATGACAGCTAGGTTATGGAATAAGTATCTGCAGGACCTAAGATCCGTCCACCCTCACCCTTGAAACCTAAATAAGGCGAGTCAGAATCAAATGTTAAAAAAGACTAAATTATCAAGCGCAATTGTGTCGCTAATGGCAACTACCATGTTCTCTGCGCATCACGTGTATGCGGAAGATGCTGCAGAAGAAGTTGTGGTTACAGGTATCAGAGGTTCTTTAGATAAGGCCATGGATATCAAAAAGGAATCTGTGGGTGTGGTTGACGCCATCAGCTCCGAAGACATGGGTAAATTCCCTGACACTAACCTTGCTGAATCTCTTCAGCGCATTTCAGGCGTTTCCATCAGCCGTCAAAACGGTGAGGGTAACGAAATCACAGTACGTGGTTTTGGGGCCGAAAATAACATGATCACTCTTAACGGTCGTACCATGCCTACTGGTACCACTTATGCGGGTGGTAGTGGTGCGGATGCAACGACTAAAGCTGGTGGTAGCCGGGCTTTTAACTTCGCCAATATCGCATCCGATAATATTTCAGGTGTGGAAGTTTATAAAACAAGTAAAGCCAATATAGCTCCAGGTGGTATCGGTGCAACGGTTAATATTAAAACCGCCCGTCCTTTAGATAAATCCGGCCTTTCATTCTCGGTGGGTGGAAAAGCTTTAATGGACACTACCAATGAAGTAGGTAGTGATGTCACCCCTGAAGTTTCTGGCGTTGTTAGTTGGTCCGATGACAATCAAATGTTCGGCGCTGCTTTAGCATTGAGCTCGTCTCAGCGCGATTCAGGTTCTGCGGGTGTTACAGTGAACAACTGGAACATCGGTGTGGGTGGTACGGACAAATTATACGACACTGCGCCAAATAGTGTTTTCAATAAAGTTCCAGCGAATGGTGAACTTTACGCCCGCCCCAACGATTTCCGTTATGGATTCTCTGACTTCAGTCGTGAGCGTTTAAATGGTCAGCTGACGTTACAATATCGTCCAGTTGAAAATTTTACTGCTACCGTCGACTACACCTTAGCCGATAACGATATTGAAGAGAATCGTGGTGAAGTTACCAACTGGGTCCAGAACGGTTCCAATATTTCATCTGTGGTCTTTGATGGTTCAACCATTAAAACACCTTTGACTGTTTCAGAAGCTTACCGTGATGCATCCGGCGCGAAAAATAAAGTTGATATCGGTTTTGAGCAACAATATCGCTCGCAAAACAACAAACTGGATTCTTTAGGTTTGAACCTAGAATTTAAAGTTAATGATTCCTTCAAGGTATTGTTGGACGCCCATGATTCAACTATGGAAAGTACTCCTACCGGCCCTGGCGGCTCAGGTGAAGTAGCATTCGGTATGGGTGCTCCCGTCGTAACAGACAAAACTATTAATTTCACGCGTGATATTCCTACTTACACTCATGAAACAACTGTACCTGGCAATGCACTGACGGATGCACACGTTGGCTCGTCTATTTTGCGCATTCTCGGTTCAGGATCTAAAAACGATATTACACAAATTAAATTAGATGGTGTTTTCGAATTAGAAGACGACGCGCGATTTGAATTTGGGGTTGATTCAATCTCCTCTGAGATGGAAGCGTATCAAACTGCTGGTGACAACCAAGCATTAGGTAACTGGGGTATCAACAACCCTGGTGAGTTTGCTGGCACTGGTTTGATAAAAGCATTCAATATTGGCGATCGCTTTGAAGATTTTGACGTAAGTGCTAGCCCACAAGTAGCTTTCCGTGGTGATGCTGTTGCGTTAACTCGTGCTGCCATGAATTTGAAAAAAGCCGACGGCACACTACGCTACCCAGATGCCCATCTTCGTGTATCACCTAATTTTGCTAACAAAGATAAAATTGAAGAAGATACTTCTGGTGCATATTTTCAAGTTGGCTTGAAAGGTGAGGTTGCTGGATTTGAGACTAAGTTATTGACTGGTTTGCGCTATGAAACCACCGACGTTTCTTCTACTAGCCTTGCATACCCGCCACCATTCCAAACTTGGGAAAACAACAACGATTTTTCGAATGCTCCCTCTACGACCACTGTAAGTTTCTCTAAAGATTCCAACTACGACAACATGTTGCCGAGTTTGGATTTCAGTGTGAACTTCAATGAAGATTTGGTTGGTCGTTTCTCTTATAGCCAAACTATTGCTCGTCCAGGATATGGTAACCTCAGAGCAGCTCCAAGCAACTTTGGCCGTACTGGTTCTAGCTTCAACAATTACAAAGCGACCGCCCAAGAAGGTAATCCAGGTCTGCTCCCACTGAAATCTAACAACGTTGACTTCTCGTTGGAGTGGTACTTTGGTGAGACCAGTTATGTATCGGGCGGTGTGTTTGAGAAGCGAGTTAGTAACTTTATTGGTACTAGCCAGCAGGATAAAACGCACTTTGATATTCGTGACCAAACCACAGCCGCTAGCCCATTTGTTCAGGCCGCTGCAGCTGACCTGAAAACACTCGGATTTCAAACCGACGATACTAACCTCTATGCCATGATGGTATTGAAAGCGCATCCAGCTGCGTTGACGATGACTAGAAAAGAAATCATGAGTGACGCGGAAAAAGCAAAAGCGACACCTGCAGAGCTGGATGCTCCGATCTTCCCAAATGGTGTATATGAGGCCACTGGCGATCAATTGAAGTTATTGGGTGAGCGCTCTGGTTGGGATATTGGTGCGTTGGGAACAGATCCATTAACAGTGTTCTCTACCAGCTTTCCTGTTAACGACAAAGAAGCCAAATTGTATGGTGCTGAATTGGCCGTGCAGCATTTCTTCGGTGAAACAGGTTTTGGCGTACAAGCTAACTACACCATTGTTCGCGGTGATGTTAAGTTCATAGACTTGGGCTTACCTACTGTAGATCAATTCGCTCTTACCGGTTTAAGCGATACCGCCAACCTTGTTTTGATGTATGAGAACTTTGGCTTCCAGGGTCGTTTGGCTTACAACTGGCGTGGAGAGTTCTTAACAGAGACCAACCAAGGCAGCTCTCGTAACCCTCGATATGTTGAGGCCTATTCTCAGATCGACTTCAGTGTAGGTTATAACATCACTGATGATCTGTCCGTGAACTTCGAAGGCTTGAACATCACTGGCGAAGATAGCCGTGAGCATAACCGTAATGATCGCATGATTCGCTTTGCTGATGATTTGGGTGCTCGCTTTGCTTTGGGTGCTCGCTACAAATACTAATTGTGTAAGGGCGCTATTGGCCCTCATTGATTAGTAGTTAAAAAGCCGCTGGTCAAATCAGCGGCTTTTTTTTGTATTTCAATAAGCTTCAAGTAGAAGGAATTGGGCTGTAGTGAATGACTAAAATCATCGCCTACAGTGTTCTGAAACGCGTTTATAAGATGAAAGAAATATATTATGACTAACTATGTAATGCTGAATAACGTGCAACACTTTAACCTTAAAGTGACAGACCGTTACTCTGCCTCGGTCGGTGACAATAATGCTGCCGCTATTGTATTTCCGACTGAATTCGCGGAAATTCAACGCGAGTATCCAATTGTTTTTTCTAAACACTTGGAATCCAACCAATATCAGGCAGTTGCGCTGCTTGGGATTCAAAAAGATGAAAACTTGTTTTTACAAGAAAATGCTGTAAATGCTAATGGATGGCGTGGTAACTATGTGCCCGCGATTATTGCAAGAGGCCCTTTTATTATTAGCATGCCTGAGCAAGATGATGACGCGTCGGCCCCGCTTATTTTTATTGATATAGATAGCTCTAAGGTGAATGAGAGCGCAGGAGAGCCGCTTTTTTTGCCGCTGGGTGGAAGCAGTCCTTATCTAGAGCGAGTGGCTAAAATTTTAGGAGTAATTCAGCAAGGTAAAGAAGTGTCGGAGTCAATGTACGCGTTATTTGATGAGTTGGGATTATTTGAGCCCTTGACTGTAAATATCGAGCTAAATAACGGTGGCAAATTCCGTTTGGAAAACTATTACACTATCAGTGAAAGCAAGCTTGGCAGTTTAGACGGAAAAGCTTTGGAGCGACTTAATAAGTCAGGTTACCTTCAGGGGGCTTTTTTGATTGTTGCCTCCCTTTCAAATATACAAAAGTTAATTGACATAAAAAATTCGCAATCCTAAAAAGGTAGCGATGGCTTCAAAACGAGAAATAATTCAAATATGGTAAATATTAGTAAGCAAATTCATGAGCTAGACCTCAGCAATTCTGCATCTATCCCTGAAGAAATTAGCGCTTCGGCTGAGCCGGTGATTTTGCGTGGGGTGGTAAAAGAATGGAATCTTGTGAAACTTGCTTCTACATCCTCATCTACTGCTGTCGACTATCTGAAGTCTCTGTATAACGGTAAACCATCGTTAATTAATGTAGGGCATGCTGGTATTGAAGGACGCTATTTTTATAACGAGGATTTGCAGTCGCTAAATTATGACACGGTAAAAATGCGGGTAGATGAAGCCTTGGATTTGATCCTCGCAAGTGAGGCTGACCCCGCACATCCATCTTATTATCTAACATCAAATACAGTGGGGACACATTTTACTAACTTATCGAACGAGTTGACTCTTCAATTGCCTAGAGCAAATGTTGAATATCCCACTTCACCGCCGGATATTCGCATTTGGATTGGTACACAGTCAATTGCTACATGTCACTACGATGCGCTCGATAATATAGCTTGTTGTGTGGCGGGGCGACGTCGTTTCACTCTTTTCCCTCCTAACCAATTTGAAAATTTATATTTTGGCCCGCTTGAACCTACACCGGGCGGTCAAGCAATTAGCATGGTTAACTTTAAGAGGCCAGATTACAAACTCCATCCTCGTTTTAAAATTGCAGAATCTGCAGCACATGTCGCGGAACTTGGTCCGGGTGACGCAATATACATTCCGAGCATGTGGATGCATCATGTAGAAGGGCTGAACCACTTTAATATTTTGGTGAACTTTTGGTGGAACGATGCTCCTATTTACACTGGTGCAGCTATGAATGTTTTATATCACGCATTTTTAAGTTTGCGTGATAAGCCAGCTCACGAAAAAGCGGGTTGGAAACACCTGTTTGATTATTATATTTTTGGCGAAGCAAGTCGTTCTACCGAGCATCTGCCTGAGTCTGCGCACGGGTATTTGGGTGCTCTTGATGAAGTTAAGGCACGTCAATTGCGCGCTTTTATAATCAATAAATTAAACCGATAAAACATCTGATAGAGGAGGCTCTTTTGGAGCAGAATAAAAAAACCAGAGTAGTAATTGCAGGCGGTGGTACCGCTGGCTGGATGGCTGCTGCAAGCCTTGGGCGTCAATTGAATGAAGAGCTCGATATCGTTTTAGTTGAATCGGAAGAGATCGGCACGGTAGGTGTTGGGGAGGCAACCATACCACCGATGTGCACGTTCCATCGATTTCTAAGGATAGATGAACAAGAATTTATGCGCGCCACGGAGGCGACTTTTAAACTCGGTATCCAATTTGAAAACTGGGGACAAATTGGCGACAACTATATTCACTCGTTTGGGAAAACTGGCGAAGAAACCTGGTTGGCTGGCTTTATTCATTTTTGGTTGCGCGGCAAAGAATTAGGCGTTGCCAACGAATTCGGTGAATATTGTTTAGAATGGTTGGCTGCACGGGAGCATAAATGCGGATTTGATGCAAATAACCGAATTAATTATGCCTACCATTTGGATGCCTCTCGTTACGCCAAATTTTTGCGCACTATTGCAGAAAAGGCAGGGGTAAAGCGCGTTGAGGGAAAAATACATCAAGTTATACAAAACACATCGAATGGATTTGTCGAGTCGCTAAGGATGCAGTCCGGAGAGTTAGTATCCGGGGATTTATTTATTGATTGCACCGGTTTTCAAGGCATTTTAATCGAGCAAACCCTATTTACGGGCTACGACGATTGGACTCATTGGTTGCCATGTGACAGAGCTGTAGCAGTGCAAACGGCATCGGTACGTCCTCCCGCTCCTTACACTCGATCAATAGCTCATGAAAGCGGCTGGCGTTGGCAAATCCCGCTTCAGCATAGAGTTGGTAACGGAACTGTTTTTTGCAGCCGATTTATGTCCGAGGATGAGGCCACTGCAAAATTATTGTCAGAAATTGAAGGGGAAACGCTCATCGAGCCTAGGGTAATACGTTTTCGGACCGGAAAGCGTAGGCGCGTTTGGAACAAAAATGTAGTCGCGTTGGGATTGGCGAGCGGTTTTTTGGAGCCGCTTGAGTCGACTAGTATTCATTTAATTATGATGGGGATAACGCGATTAATGCAATTGTTTCCATTTTCAGGAATACGTGAAGAAGCTGTAAATGAATTTAATCGGCAGAGCGAAATGGAAATGGAGAAAATTCGCGATTTTATTATTTTGCATTACAAGGCTACTGACCGCACCGATAGCCCTTTTTGGCGGTTTTGTCGATTAATGGATGTGCCTGATACCCTCGCTCAACGCATAGAATTGTTTAAAAACACGGCTCACGCCTTTCAGGGTGATAGCGAGTTATTTCGGGTTGATTCTTGGATTCAGGTAATGCTGGGGCAGGGGATAATGCCTAAGTCGTATCATCATTTTGCTCGAATTATGAACGACAGGAAACTCAAAGAATTTCTAAACAATCTCTCCCAAGACATGCACGAGAAAGTAGCAAAAATGCCTGAGCATGACACATTTTTGCGGCAGTATTGCGGCGTTGATTATATGCGCTGATTTGTTTAATGAGGTGGTCTAAAACCCGTCAATTGACTAGGCCGCTGGCGGGTTGATTCAAATGAATTTCTGATGGATTTATTATTATTTTCCCTTGTTTTAATAGGCTACCGAGCGCTTTTTTGTAATTTGCTTTGCTCACATTGAATATTTTGTAAATGTCTTCAGGAGGGCTCTTGTCGGTGATGTACGAAATGCCATTCTGAGAGGACATATAGTCTAATATTTTTTGACATAATTCATCTCTTCCAACACCCGCAGGTAATTGTAATAACACATCTATTTTCCCATCTGCGCGGGTGCCTTTAATAAAACCTTTTAAACGTTGCCCGTAACGTAAGGGTTTAAACGCCTCGTCGCGAAAAACGAGCCCTAAGTATCGCTCGTCAATAACGACTTTATAGCCCATATCAGTTTTGCCAAATACTAATAATTCACATGGAGCTAAAGGTTTAAAATGGTGGGCGGTTTCTTTTAAGTGCCGATGTAATTTAGATGAGGCCAAAATCCTCCCGCTGTGGCCGTCTGTATAGGCGGTAACCACATATTTTTGCCCTACTTCGAAAGGTTTGTGCTGCTCTGAAAAAGGCACCAACAGATCTTTCATCAGTCCCCAGTCCATAAATGCGCCTACTTTATTCACGTCTTTGACTGTGAGCAGAGCGCTATGCCCACAGAGCACTTTAGGTTGGTCAGTTGTGGCAATAAGGCAATCTTCCGAATCAAAATAAACAAAAACATTAACTGTATCGCCTATCTTTGCCTCGACTGGAACGTAGCGGCGCGGCAACAGGATTGAGCCCATTTCCCCGTCGTCCAGATAAACTCCAAAATCCACTTGTTTTTTGATCGTCAAACGATTGTAGCGCCCGATATTTACCATAAATTCCTACAAGGATGTCAAAGTCCCAGTCTAACCTACCGGGTAAGAAAAGTAAGCCCGTGCATAACTCTTTTAATAGCTGCATCAGGTATATAGGCCTGCTGAATTGTACTTATCGAGAAAGCTTCTATTCGGATAAATTAGCTTTATAAGTCTTAAAAATAATTGATGATTCCTCCTCTTCGACCTAGATATATAGATTAACGCTTACGTGTCAACTGAAGTTAAAAATGATGCGATAAAATTTAATAAGCATGCAGATGCACGTAGATGAATTCAAAAATATTTGCTGAATTTTCCTAAACGAGGGGGGAGAATAATGACGCGCGAAAGAATATGTTGTGCTATGCCAGACGCAGCGAGTTGAGTATAACAATCAGCGAGCTTGTCGACATGCCCACCGCCGCAAGCCAAGGCGGTACCCAACCTACAACTGCAGCCGGAATGGCGATGAAGTTATAAATCAGCGCCCAATAGAAATTCTGTTTAATAATTCGTTTTAACTGCGAGGAGTAACTGAGCAAATAATTAATTAATGATAAATCACTTTGTATCAGAACAGCTTGTGCTTGAGTTTGTGCAAGGGTACTTGCTTTACCCATGGCAAGGGATACGTCCGCAGCTGCTAAAACTGGTACATCGTTAATGCCATCACCAATCATCATAACAGTGTGATTATTTTGTTGATGTGTACGCAGGTACATTAATTTATCTTGTGGCGATGCTGCTGCCTGCCAGGTTTTTATTCCTAACTGCTCGGCAAGGTGTACAACGTTTTCTTGGCGATCGCCTGAAAGTATTTCGCACTGAATATGCCTGGTTTTTAACTGTTCGATACAAAATTTGGCTTGTGTGCGGATTTTATCTTCCAGTTGAACCCATGCTATAGGTTTTAGATTGGCGGTTAATAGTAGCCATTGGCCGAGGCCAGGGTAGCGAGGGGTGTTTGTTGGTGCGGCATAGTCGGCGCGACCGAATCTATAGTGTACGGAATTTATAACGCCTTCCACACCTTGATTGGGTACGACTTTATTATCGTTGACGCGCCCGGCATTTGGGAAATTGCGAAAAGCGCTGGCGATGGGGTGTACGCTTGGTGCTTCTAAGCTTGCAATTATACGTATAGATTCGTCTTGGTCTCCTTGCAATACGTTTACGCGAGTAAGCGTAAGTTCTCCATCGGTAAGGGTGCCAGTTTTATCGAATAGAATATATTTAACCGCCGTAAGGCGTTCAAAAAAATCGACCGATTTAATCAATATGCCTTTTTGCCTTAAATGATTTAAAGCGCAAATCCAAGCGGCTGGCATAGCTATGGCGAGTGCGCATGGACAGGTTACAACTAACACAGATAGCGCAATCCATAGTGCTTTAGACGGTTCAATAAAATGCCACGCGCAATAACTACTCGCAGCTATTATTAAAACTGCCGCAATAAAATAACTGCTAATACGGTCATTAAATGATAAATACCGCGGGCGGTTAGTTGTCGCCTCATCCATTAATTGTTCGATTTTTGCCAATTGAGTATTAGGACCGGTAGACATTACTTGAATAATTAGAGCCGCATCGCCATTAATGCTGCCTGCAAGTACATCGCTACCCGGCTTTTTTATTTGCGGTTGTGATTCACCGCTAATAAGTGCTTCTATGGCGTAACTCTCGCCCGCGATTACAGACCCATCGCAAGGGAAAATTTCCCCTGCGGTAACTTTGATGTGATCTCCAGGTGTTAGGTGAGATACAGGTACAAGCTCTTCTTGAGCGTTATCGGTTTTTACACGCGCAGCTGCTAATGGAAGTAAATTCGCACCTGCAGCACTTTGTTGAAAATTGCGATAGCGCGCACGCTGTTCGATGTATCGGCCCGCCAAAAGTATAAAGGCAAACATGGCGATAGATTCAAAATACACCTCGCCAGACTGCGTCCATGATGCGTAAAAACTAGCGAAAAATGCTAATAAAAGCGCGATGCTGACGGAAACATCCATGCTGAGTTTTTTTAATTTTAATGCACGCCAGGCGCCGCTATAAAATGGCTGGGATGAGTAAAAAATAACGGGTATAGCAAAAAGGCAGGTAATCCAACGCAAAATTAATTGCCAGTGAGCGTCTAATCCTTGTAGAGCGCCCGCATAAAGCCCTACGGCTACCATGCCGGCTTGCATCATGCTAATGCCGGCAACACCTAGGCGAATGAGCGCCGTGCGCTGTTGCTTACGCCAGTAATTAAATTGTGATTGCGCATGTTGAGGCTCGGGATTGTAACCTATAGCCGTAAGCGCAGAAAAAATTTCGCTAAGCGCTATTTTTTGCGGATCATATTGAATAAACGCGCGATAATTTAGCGAATTAACCCCACAGCGTTTTACACCGGGAAGGCCTTTGAGGTGCCGTTCTATTAACCACACACAAGCGGCGCAACTGATGCCGTTAATAATAAGATTGGCTTGTTTTAATCCCTCTACGCTATCTATAACAAATTCTTTTTGGACTTCTAAGTCGTCAAAAGCGTCAAAATTCATTTTAGACAATTTCGCGCGCAGGTTTGGCTCCGTGCGAAATCGATAAAAATCGTTAAGCCCAGCGCCTGTGATTGTGAGAGCAACGGCCTGGCAGCCGGTACAGCAAAAGGGCTGAATTTGATTGTTAAGAGGTGCGGAAAAGTCCGGGTGCGATTGTAGGCCGCAATGATAACAAGGCGGAAAATACAAGGATTATTGAACCTCTGGGGCCAAAGTAATTTCGTGCTGCAAATTTAAATTAAGTTCGCCGACTAAACGCCATTTGTTATCCTCTGCCGCATCTACTGGCGATAATTGTAAATACCAACGATCTTTAAGGACTTTAGGTAAGTCGGCTCTATATCGACTCGCATTTATTTTTTTGAGTTTTACAGTTATATCTTCTGTAGATTTAACTGGATGAGAAAAATATAAAGACAATTGATCTGGATAAGTAGTTAATCCTGTTAATTCAACAATAACCTCGCCAGACACCGAATCAATTTGCGCAATTGCGCCTACGCCCAGGGCAATGGCTAATTTATCGGCTTCAAATCTATGGTTAATGGCTTTACCCTCCGTGTAATAATCATCTACCACTCGTTGATCAGCACCACTGACCGCGATATACACAAAAATAAGCGATGTAATAATGGTGACAAACAATGGACCTAGGACGATCCACAGCCATGGCTCCTTCCAAGAGTTTTTTTTACGGGCAGTCAGATCGGGCGGGCCGTTGTCGTCGAAGTTGTGTGGATCAATCATGGGATGGCCCCATAAAGGTTGACTCTTCCGCTGCGGTAAGGCCCGTTTCTACACTGGTAGCTGAAATAGTAATTTTATTTTCTTCGCCCTTGAGCTGTTCTTTGGGTACGGCAATACGGACAGGCAAAGAATACACTTCGCCGGATTTTACATGCACCTTGCGCGAATTAATGATACGGAATGGATATTCACCCTTAACATCGACTATAAATGTATGTTCCTGCTGATCCATATTGTTAATCTTTACTGTATAGACGTTTTGAATATCATCACCGTCTAAGCGAAATAAATGTGCCGAACGATCGCGCACTACATCAACACCCAAAGGCTCGCGCACGGAAAGCCGGTACGAAAATGCCACGACCATAATTAACATGGCTACGGCGTAACCAATTGTTTTTGGCCGGATAATGCGGTATTTACCGGTAGTTAGTTGTGTTTCGGATGTAAAACGGATTAGGCCGCGGGGGTAGTCCATTTTATCCATAACTGAATCACAGGCATCTACACACAAACCGCAGTTAATACATTCCCATTGGGTGCCGTTGCGAATGTCAATATTGACCGGACAAACTTGCACGCACCAAGAACAGTCAGTGCAATCTCCTAATCCCTTAGCTTTGTAGTCTTCGTTAGGTTTGCGCGGACCACGTTGCTCGCCCCGCGCAGCATCGTATTGCACGTAAATGGTGTCTTTATCGTACATCGCAGCTTGGAAGCGCGAGTAGGGGCACATATATTTGCACACCTGCTCGCGCATCCAGCCTGCGTTTAGATAGGTCATGCCGGTGCAGAGCAGGACGAAAAATATCGGCCAGCCCCCTAAACCTATTCCCCAGTTGCCATCCGCTGTGACGTGAGGAAGTAATCCGCTGACCAATTCTGGAGCTGGCACAAAATAACCGACGAATGTAATTCCGGTTAAAACAGACACAGCAATCCATAAAAAATGTTTAGCGCTTTTGCGGGCAATTTTTTCAGCGTTCCAAATCTGTTTATCTAACTTAATACGTTTGTTGCGATCGCCCTCGCAAAAGTCTTCAATTACGATAAAGATGAGTGTCCATATTGTTTGAGGGCAGGTAAAGCCACACCAAACACGGCCAAAAACCGTACTTACAGTAAATAGCGCATAAGCGGCGATAATAAACAGCCAGGCCAGCAGCATTAAATCCTGTGGCCAGAATGTTATGGATAAAAAATGGAATTTTTCGTGCGCCATATCCAGCCAAACGGCTGGTCGCCCATCAATAGAAATCCAGGGCAGTAAAGCAAATAGCGCAACAAGAGGAATGCCTGAATACCGACGCAGGCGTTGATAAAAACCTGAAATTTTTCGCGTGTATATTTTTGCTTCAGGTTCGTAGAGATTAACGTAGCGGATTTCTGGCTTGTCACTCTGCGGTTTTTCAGTCACTGATTTAGCCTATTTTGCAAAAAGAAGAGGGGCTACCGAAATAGCCCGAAGAACTCGTTATTTTGCGTTGGTGTGCGAAAGGGAATATACATACGCAGCTAATAAATGGATCTTTTCTGGTAATAAAGTTTGTTCTTGAGCAGGCATTTGATTATTGCGACCGTTGCGAATGGTTTGGCGAATATTTTCGCGAGTACCTTCATATAACCACGTTTTATCCGTTAAGTTCGGTGCACCTGTAGCATATTGTCCCTTTGCATCCTGACCATGACAAACTACACAATTTTCAGCAAAAACCTTCGCACCTTGCTCCGCCAAAGCCGCATCAAATTCGTTACCCGATATTTTTAATACATACTCGGCAGCCTGCAGCACTTTCTCTTCACCCAGCACAGGCCCCCATGCGGGCATGGCCGCTATACGGCCCCTAGTGATTGTTTCAAGAATCTTTTCTGGATTGCCACCGTGTAGCCAATCGGCATCCGTTAAATTTGGAAATCCATAGTTACCGCCACCGTCAGCGCCGTGGCAAACTGAACAGTTATTCGCAAATAATCGAAAGCCCATTTTCATAGCTTCATCATTTTGCGCTAATTCGGGAATTGCCATATTTTTATAGACGTCATAACTGCTTGCATAAGCGGCTTTGCCTTCGTCTTGGTCATTTTGTAGCTGGTTCACAGATGTCCAGCCAAGCGTTCCTTTCCAGCTGCCCATTCCCGGATAAAGCACTAAGTAGACGACTGCAAAAATAATCGAAATAACAAACATCACAAACCACCAACGAGGCAGTGGGTTGTTATATTCCACAATTCCGTCGTAAACGTGACCGGTGGTTTTATCATCTGGATCTGAGCCGGGCTGCACAGCGGCTTTGCGGTTAGCAAATAGAACCCAGGTCACCAGAACAATACAGGTGGAGGTTAAAATTATGATCCAAAGACTCCAGAACGTAGTCATATACCGCCCTTCTGTGATTTTTTTACCGCTGGAGTATCAGCCCCAGCGTCCTGCGGCTCATCTGCAAATGGCAGGTTGGCCGCTTCATCAAATTGTTTGCGACGTGAAGGTGAATAAGCCCACCAACACACAGCTGCGAATGCAATCATCACGAATATCGGCGACAGACTGCGAAAAAAATTGATGTCCATACTCCACCTCATTAGTTGAGTGACGATTGCTGTTAACGTTTTTGCGTCAACAGCGTGCCCAATTGTTGAAGATAGGCCACCAACGCATCCATCTCGCTGATACCTTTTACAGCCTTGGCAGCGCCCGCTATGTCTTCATCGGTGTAAGGCACTCCTACAGTGCGCAATGCGCGCATCTTCGTAGCGGTCTTCTCGCCGTCGAGAATATTGTCATAGAGCCACGGGAACGCCGGCATGTTGGATGCAGGCACTACATTGCGCGGGTTAAACAAGTGCGCTTTGTGCCACTCATCGCTATAACGTTTGCCGACGCGGGCAAGATCCGGCCCAGTGCGTTTTGAGCCCCATAAAAAGGGGTGGTCGTAAACAGATTCACCGGCTACAGAATAGTGGCCGTAGCGTTCTACTTCCGCGCGCAGAGGGCGAACCATCTGTGTATGACAAACGTGGCAACCTTCACGAATGTACACATCGCGGCCTTCTAACTCTTTAGCTGGCAGAGGTTTTAAACCGGCTATTGGCTCGTTAGTTTGGGGCGAAAAAAATTGCGGAACAATTTCGACCAAGGCGCCAAAACTAATGGCAACTACGATGAGCACCACCATCAACCCGATATTTTTCTCTACTAAATCATGGTATTTCACAAAGTTACTCCTTTAGGCCAATTGAGGCTGAGTATTTTTTAAGGCGTCTTTGCTTTCGGCTTGTAATGTACGAAACGCGTTGTAGGCCATGAAGAACATACCTGTCACAAAAAACGAACCGCCGACAAAACGCATGATATAGCCGTGTTTGCTCGCTTCAACCGACTGCACGAAACTGTAAGTTAAGGAGCCGTCGTCATTAAACGCACGCCACATAAGGCCTTGTACAAAAATTCCGTTAATCCACATGGCAACTACATAGAGTACGGTGCCTATGGTGGCGAGCCAAAAATGTACGTTGATCAGTTTGACGCTCCACATTTGCTTTTGGCCAGTGAGCACAGGCAGCAAGTGATAAACCGCACCAATTGAAATCATGGCTACCCAGCCAAGAGCACCTGAATGCACGTGACCGATTGTCCAGTCAGTGTCATGAGAAAGGGCGTTAACGGTTTTGATGGCCATCATCGGGCCTTCAAATGTGGACATTCCGTAGAACGATAGGGATACGACCAAAAAACGCAGGGTGGGGTCGTCTCGCAATTTATGCCAGGCGCCGGAAAGCGTTAACAAACCATTGATCATCCCCCCCCAGGACGGAGCGAGCAGAATAAGTGACATCACCATGCCAAGGCTTTGCGCCCAATCAGGTAGCGCTGAGTAATGCAGGTGGTGAGAGCCCGCCCAAACATATACAGAAATTAACGCCCAAAAATGCACAATAGATAATTGATAGGAATAAACGGGACGACCGGCTTGTTTGGGTACGAAGTAATACATCATGCCTAAAAAGCCCGCAGTTAAGAAAAAGCCCACCGCGTTATGGCCATACCACCATTGCACCATCGCATCCATTGCACCGGAATAAATTGAATAGGATTTAAATAGGCTTACGGGAATTTCCATATTGTTAACAATGTGCAAACAAGCCACAGTGATAATAAATGCGCCGAAAAACCAGTTGGCAACATAAATGTGTGAGGTTTGGCGTTTGACGATTGTGCCGAAAAAAACAATCGCATAAGCCACCCATACAAGAGTAATCAAGATATCAATTGGCCATTCTAATTCAGCGTATTCTTTGGCCGAAGTGAACCCTTGAGGAAGCGTAATAACGGCGCCAACGATAACAGCCTGCCAACCCCAAAAAGTAAATGGTATTAACCAGCCGCCAAAGAGTGTGGCCTGACATGTGCGCTGTACGACGTAATAGGAAGTAGCAAATAATGCACAGCCACCAAAAGCAAAAATAACAGCATTGGTATGTAACGGGCGGAGGCGGCCAAAATGAGAAAATGGCTGCCAGATATCGTTAAGGCCCGGCCAGGCAAGTTCTGCGGCAATAAAAACCCCTAAGCTCATTCCTACTATGCCCCACAGAATCGTTGCAAGAGTAAATGCACGAACTACGTCATAGTTGTATTGAGGGTGCACTGAGGCGTGTGCCATGTCACTGCTCATAATATTGATCCAAGGTAAAAGAAAAATGGTGGGTTAGCTTGTGGAGGCTCGCTCCTGGCTAACCGATAACTCAGCTGTTGCGATATTGCTCTGAAAAATTCAGAACATGTAAATCGCTTCTGACTCATCTTACATTCCGGTAAAAATCTCGCCGTTTCCTAGGCGCTATATCCAATCCGATGGAATCGCTCGCAAACATAATCATTAATTATACGCGCACTAAGTGCATGCGGCTTTTGATTGGTGTCAACTGGATTGATAACGGCAGCTCGCGATTTAAGACATCGCCAGCTGCTGTTAATTCTCTCTACTAAAAGCTAAAACGCACGCCTAAACCTAAGCCTCGAGTGCTTTCATCAGAAGCTGACGCTTCAATATAAGCACCGAGTTGGTCAGAAAACCAGTAAATGCCGTTAACTGATATATAGGCTTCGTTGATAGGGCCTACATCGTGAAGGCCAACCAAAGCGCCGATTTCAACTTCGCGAGTAATGAAGCTACGAAAGCCGCCTTCTATTGCCCAGCCGGTTTCAGAATCGCCACCATCAGGGGACCATTGCACGCCGGAAATGGTACCGTAGAAGCTGGCGGCATCGCTGAAGTCGCCATAAAGACCTAGCCCAGCGCGCAGCATGCTAGAGCCACACTGGTCTTGTTTGTCATCGCCTTCTACATTGCTGTAGCTACCAGCTACGAACACGCGGTCAGATATTTCCGCACTGCCTGCGATTTTTAATCCGTCTTGTACACAGCCGCCGTCTAAGCGATGACGCAAGTAACCGCCTTCGACAAAATTAAAATTGGGCCGCTCCGCGAGCGCCTCCAAGGAAGCTACAGTCAAAGCAGTCATTAACACAGTTTTAGTAAATAATTTCATAATCGAACCCCAAATGTTAAAACAGTTTGCGCCCTTTTTGCGCAGCGATGCGCATGCGGAGCGCGTTAAGCTTAATAAAGCCTTCGGCGTCTTTTTGGTTGTAGGCGCCAGCATCGTCTTCAAAGGTAGCGATCTTTTCATCGAACAAACTGTTGCTGGAGCGACGCCCCACTACAGTCACACTGCCTTTGTAGAGTTTCACTCGAACATCGCCATTTACATGCACTTGTGATTCATCAATGGCGCGCTGGATCATAAGGCGTTCGGGGCTCCACCAGTAACCGTTGTAAATCATTTCGGCGTAGCGAGGCATGAGTGAATCTTTTAGGTGGGCCACTTCGCGATCAAGGGTAATCGACTCAATACCGCGATGGGCTTTTAACAGAATGCTGCCGCCTGGGGTTTCATAACAGCCGCGGGATTTCATTCCCACGTAGCGATTTTCCACCAAATCCAAGCGGCCAACGCCGTGGGCGCCACCTATTTTGTTCAGGGTTTCCAACAGGCTAGCTGGAGACATGGCTACACCATTAAGTGCAACGGGATCGCCGTGTTGAAAACTAATTTCAAGATATTCAGCTTTATCCGGTGCCGCTTCAGGCGCCACTGACCAGCGCCACATGTCTTCTTCGGCTTCGGTCCACGGATTTTCTAACTGGCCGCCTTCATAAGAAATATGCAGAAGGTTTGCGTCCATTGAGTAGGGGGATTTTTTCTTTTTATTAAAATCCACTGGAATATTGTGTTTTTCGCAATAGGCCATAAGGGTTTCGCGGCTGGTTAAATCCCACTCGCGCCAAGGCGCAATAACTTTAATACCGGGTTTTAATGCATAAGCGCCTAGTTCAAAGCGAACCTGGTCATTACCCTTGCCAGTAGCCCCGTGGGAGATGGCATCAGCGCCGGTGGCATTGGCGATTTCCACTAAACGCTTGGCTATTAACGGGCGGGCGATGGACGTACCTAAGAGATACTCGCCTTCATATATCGTGTTGGCGCGGAACATCGGGAAAACATAATCGCGGACAAATTCTTCGCGCAGGTCTTCTATATAAATATCTTTAACGCCGAGAGCCTGGGCCTTGGCACGGGCAGGTTCCACCTCTTCGCCCTGGCCGATGTCGGCTGTGAACGTTACTACTTCACAGGCATAGGTATCTTGCAACCAGCGGGCGATAACCGAGGTATCTAACCCTCCGGAATAGGCCAGCACCACTTTTTTGATAGACGACATAAACGCTCCAGCAAAGACAGGGTTGAGGGGCTAAAATTTGGGGCGGCATTGTAGCGGCATCGGGGGGAAAAAAGTAGCACTATGGGGCTGCAGAAAAAATTTCTGAGTATTTATTACTCAGAAAGGTCAGCTGCGCTGGAGTATTCGCTTGTGGTCCGGAGGCCGGCTAGCCGAGTTTTATTCTACCCGGCAGCTTGTTCGATGGGTGTTGCAGCTAAGGCTTCCTCCGCCGTTAGGTATACAAACCCCTGGGAAGTAAGGCGAATTACACGGTCGGCGCAGGCGATGGTGTGAGGGCGGTGGGCGATTAATATTTGGCTAGTCACTGTGTGTTTAATATTGGCGAGGATTTTTTTCTCGTTGTTGATATCCAGGTGGCTGGTCGCCTCGTCCAAAATAATAATACTCGGCGTGCGGGACAGTGCGCGGGCAATTAAAATGCGCTGTTTTTGCCCGCTAGATAATACTGCGCCCATATCCCCTACCAAAGTGTGGTACCCCATGGGCAGCGCCAAAATTTCCTGGTGAATTGCCGCGCATGTAGCGGCTCGTATCATGCGCTCCTGGTCAATGGCGGCATTGCCGAACATTATATTATCGGCGATGGAGCCGCTGATCAGTTGATCCTCAGGTGTTACTGCGGCCACCAAATTGCGGTAGGCGGTTTTATCCAGGTGCTGTAAATCTTGGCCGCCAAACAAAACATTTCCCTCAGTGGGTGTTAATAAACCCATTAATAATTTAACGATCGTGGATTTGCCCATGCCGGAAGGGCCTACAATTGCTAGGGTTTCTCCAGCGGGTAATTGCATGGATAAATTATTAAATAAAAACGGCTCGTTAAAACCGTAGCGAAAACTCACCTTATCGAGGCTTAATGCCTGCGAGTGTAAGTTTGGCGTTTGCCGTCCATTAATTTCTGTGGGGCTCAGGGCAATATCGGCGATGCGTTGCAAGTGTAAATCCAACATTTTAAATTCAAAGATATTGTCGATTAACGAGGACACGCGAGTTGTGAATTGCCGTTTATAGGCGATAAAAGCGAATAATATTCCGAGCGATAACTGCTGGTTAAGAATAGCGCTAATGCCGATCCAGGTTACGAGAATATTTTCTAGGCCAAAAATCAGTTGATTGCCAAAATGATAACCCAGCGATATTTTGTGTTTATTCAGTTGTGCGTTTTGATTTTCCACCAATAGATTATTAAATCGGTTGGTACGATTGAGAATATTGTCGGCAGTTTTAATGCTTTGTATGGCGCGGATACTTTCTAAAAAATAGGATTGTTTTTTTGCTGCGGTGACTATGTCTTGTTCGCCAGCAGCGCGCAGGGGATTGTGGGCTATGGCTCTTAACCCCGCGTATAGAACTATGGCCGCAATTACCACTAACGTGAGTGGAATGCTGTATAGGGCTAGCATCAGTAGGGTAAGGCAGGCTAATAAACCATCTAAAATACTCTCGATAAATTGCTGGGTGAGGGCGGTTTGTACCTGTTTGAGTGAATCAAAGCGCGAGATAATATCGCCACTTTGGCGCTTTTCAAAAAATGCCAAAGGCAAGCGTAATAGGTGTGAATATAAATTATTTTGCAGGTGAAACTCGGTGGCTTGGCCTAAGCGAATGGCGAACCACTGGCGACAACTACCGATAATTGGTTGGATCAGTGCCAATAATAAAAAGCCCAAACCCAAAGCGGTCAGTAAATCCCTATCTTCGGATACCACAACGGTATCCACCGTCATTTGCATAAAAATTGGTGTAGCCAGCGTGAATAATTGCAGCAGCAGGGCAATAGAAAATAAACTGACTAAAGCGGATTTCATCCCCAGCATATTATGCAGTAGAGTGCGAAATCCCAAACGCTGTGGCGTTATGGGTTTGGTGTAAGAGGTTTTAGGATATAACTCCAAAGCTACACCGGTAAAATGGCCACTCGCCTGGGCGAGTGTTAGAGTTTTTTCGCCGCAGGCCGGATCTAGAATACACATCCCTTGATTTGTTGTACTCGCGAGCACGACAAAATGATTTAGGTCCCAGTGCAAAATCGCCGGTAATTGTAATTCAGTCAATTCGATAAGCTCCGCGCGCACGGGCCGGGAATTAAAACCCATGGTCTCAGCCAATTGAATTAAACTGGCAAGCGTTGAACCTTTGAGAGAAATATCAAATTGGCTACGCAAACTAATTAAATCGCAAGAGCGGCCGTAAAAATTGCTAATGCTCACCAAGCAGGCCAGCCCGCATTCGGCAGCCTCAGTTTGTAATATCAATGGCGGTTGCCGTTTAAAAAAATCCCATACTGCAAACATAAAATTTAATCCTCATTAATCCGTGTGAACGGGCCATTTTTGCGCCTGGCTATTTTCCGCTTAACCATTTTTGCGGCTAATGCTTTTGATCGGGTCGAGTAGCCAGTCCGCTAAACAGCGATGATCCAAATAAATATCGGCATCCAATAACATGCCGGCTTTTAAAGGCGTGGTGTCGCCATAGGTGTGAATAAATTGGGCATTTAATTCCACCGCGACTAAATAACTAGGCTCGCGAATGGAGACGAGTACATTGGCATCGCCCTGCTGGGTAATGGCTTGATCTATAGAAACAATTTTGCCTTGTTGAGTACCAAATTTTTGGTACGGAAAAGCGCTATAGCGCATCACCACCTGTTGGCCCGGTTGGATAAAACCTGCGGCGCGGCTGGGCACAACTAAAACAGCTTGCAGGGGGCTGTGCTCAGGCAATAGGGTAAATAAGCGCTGGTTTGCATTAACCATTTGGTGTGCATGCACGGGTAAATTGCCGACAATTCCGGCTGCTGGTGCCACTACTACATGGGCGCTGTTGTGTTCCTGCTGCAGTATTTCCTGTTGTAATTGGCTGATATCGCGCTGCAGGGAGTTTTTGCGCTCCTCGATAGTAACTGCCAATAATTTATGCTCCTGTGCCATGCGGGCAATTTCATTTTGCAAGAAATTGCCATTCTGCGATAGTTTTTGCAGATTTAATTGCGCTTCTAAAACTTTTTGTCGCGACTGTTCCACTTCTAATTCGGAGACAAATTGTTGTTGATACAAGCGCTGATATTTATCGCCGATAAGCTGCAAAGATTGAATTTTACTTTCGACTAAATTAAATTCAGCGCGATTTTGCGTCCAGTCGGCATTAAGTTTTGTGCTTTGCGCGGTGAGTTTTAGCCTCTCAAGAGTGGCAATCGTATCTTGCTGGCTTAAGGATTCTTCTAAGCTGCGTTTTTTCTGCGTTAATTGTTCGAGAATTTGCGCTTGGGTATTACCGGTGGCGGTGTTTGCCTCATTGCTAATTAAACACAATGCCTGGCCTTTGTGGACTTCATCGCCTTCTTTTACATAAAGCTCACGGACAACGCCACCGGTGGGTGACCAAAGCGTTAATAGGCCTTGGCTAGGTGATAGGAAACCTGCAACCTTGGCTTTATTGACGTATTCCACCTGCACTAATAACACAACGCAGGCCGCAATAATCAGCGCACACAATCCGCTTACTAACTGCCAGGGCATAGGTGCACTCAGGCGGGTGACACCCCAGGCTAACGGCGGGGCGGTAAACACTTCTGCGCGGAACAATACGTTGGCCATAAAAATCCTTAGATTATGCGTAAACAGAGTTTTGCTTACTTAAATAATTACTATGAAAAATTTTATTAGGCGCATAGCGAAGACTGCTCGCGCAATACATGCAATAACCATTGATTAAATTCATCAAGGCTTATGTGCGAGTTTTGTTGGATATCCAATGCCAGAGGCCAATAAATAATGCGCTCTGCTGCAAATGGGCCGTAGTTGTGAACATAGGACAATAAAATATTAAAAAGGCGGTCTACGTCTGGTTCCTGCGATTTAACTTCGGCGTTGTAATACTCCATGTAATCACTTGAGCAGTGATGGATATAACTATCGGGTACACCCCTTATTTTTTGGCACAGGGCAAAATACTCCTGAGTTTCCATAATCCATAAATGCCAGATTTCGTCTACCTCATCGTTAAACGGAATATCGCCGCTACAATGATGGGACATATTCAAAAACTTGAGCAATTCTTCTGTGCGAATATCAACTTGCTCGGGATTTACATGAGCTAATTTTTTGTGTAAATAAAAGCGAATACTTGGAGTTATAAATGTTTTGCGCAGAGTTTCGTTGCTGATCATATTGCCTCCTTAAAAGAGGCCTTATTAACGCGAATGTTAATAAGGCCAGCTTTTTATCGAATTACAACACCTGCGGGGATAACTTCCATACAGCTGATTGGCCCTACGCCGCCACCTATTCTGCAAAGGACTTTTATCGGGTGATAAGTAAAGCTCGAAGAGGAAGCTAGAGATGACAGGGAGCTTGAGCTTGCAACAAAAGTTGTCGCCAAAGCACCGCCAGCTACTTGTTCGATTTCGTTTTCTTCTAAAGTGCGAATAGTCATAAGGATTCTCCTGAAACTGTTAAATGAGCTTAACCGAAGGGATTCGGTTAAGTGATTCCAAGTTATCGCCGAATTTATTTAAATGCTGTGTGATATTGCCCGCGGATCCTGTTCAAAAGTTACAGAAGACGATAAACGAGCTGCGCTACCCTGGTAAATTTTTCTCGTTTAAATTTTTTTGAATATTGAAGATGGTTAACACATGCTAGTGAAAAGAATCTGTTGTGTGTACTTTTGATTGTTAGCGCTTTGGGGAATTACATTTAACTGATTTAAATTAGCTACGGTGAAGCGGTGCAATCACGCTCAACAAAGCTATTCAACATGCGAGGGATTTTTCACATGCCCGGTAATTAGAGGTTTAGTGTAGATTGCGCCGCCGAGCCATTCGGCAACAGCCTGTATTTCCCCGAAGGTTTGCCTCGATAAAAGGTTTGCACTTACATGAAACTTTCCGGGGTGATTGTTACCTTAAGCGGCTTTATCTGTATGTTACGTGCCAGGTTTGGGTTTTCCACAGGGGCACGTACCCTGGCTACACGGCAGCGGGTTATGCTTGTCTTAGCGTGACGAGCTAACGGGATGTTTTTGCAAAAAGATGTTATGCAATGGCTGTATGAGTGGTTAAACTCCGCAGCTGCTTTGATTAAATCGATTAGGATCATTATGAGATTGAATAAACTACACTTACGCCCGCTAGTGTTGAGTTTGTGTATTGCTCCGGTTTGGGCCCAGGCCGATACATTAAAAGAAATTTACCAACAGGCGCTGCAAAACGACCATCAATTTAAAGCCGCTCAGGCGAATTTGGCAGCCGGGCGTGAGGCTCCAGCGCTTGGACGCGCAGGTTTATTGCCGCAGGTGTCCGCCGATGCTCAGATAGCAAAACAAGAGGTTGACGTGGACGGACAACCGCAGATCAGCGGTAGAAGCGCCACCGAAAAAAGTTATGGTGCCAGCCTTCGCCAACCGCTTTTTGACCTAGCGGTATGGAATCAATATCGAGCGAGCCAGGTGCAGGGCGATCTTGCGGAAATTCAATTCGCCGCCGATCAGCAAGATTTAATTATTCGCACGTCAGAGGCTTACTTCGAAGCCTTAAAAGCCGTAGATAACAGCAATACTGCGAAGTCTGAAGAGGCCGCTTTGGCGCGTCAACTGGAGCAAACTAAACAGCGCTTTGCAGTCGGGCTGATCGCCATTACCGATGTACACGAAGCGCAGGCGGCCTATGACGCAGCGGTTGCAGCCAAGCTGTTGGCGCAGGGCCAAG
>DATDJI010000023.1:0-175737 GCA_036520615.1 Cellvibrionaceae bacterium
AATGAAAACATTGCTTCGGGTGCTAACCGACACGGCGCTGCTAGCAATTTTACAGGGGCGTTCAGCACCTACAAATAAGGAAGCGATAGAAAGAGAATAAAAAATTTGAATTTAAAAGCGGTGGCTAATAAATTCAAAGCAATATAGAAGCCCTGTAAACATATTCTCTGCTGCGGATTGTCCAGCAGATATACGACGACACTTCATGCAGACAAAAATGCTGCGGATTGCCGGTTACAATTTGAATTTATAACTACTTAATAAGCTCCATAATTTGCCCCACCACTCCCTTCGTACCTTTTATATCAGTAGTAATAACATAATCCGCTACCGACCGATAAAGCGGGTCGCGCAGGGTAATTAATTCTTCAATTCGTTTACGTGGGTTATCGACCTGCAAAAGCGGTCGCTTTTTATCACGGCTAGTTCGAGCAACAAGCTGGTCAACAGAAGCCGTTAAAAAAAATACTGTGCCCAAAGCCTTCAATAGAGGGATATTTTGAGGAGTGACCACAATACCGCCACCAGTAGCAATCACAGCGGATTTTCGCTCTTGTAATTCAATCAACGCTTGAGATTCTCGCAAACGAAATCCAGCTTCCCCCTCTACATCGAATATCCACGGGATATTGGCTCCGCAGCGCTCTTCAATAAGCGCATCAGTATCTAAAAACTGAAAGCCCAATCGGGCCGAGAGAAGCCGACCAACAGTCGACTTTCCCACCCCCATTGGGCCTATAAGAACTATATTGTGCACGCAGAACTAATTAGTCAAGGTAGGTGACATAATTCTTGGGGTAATAAAAATAATTAACTCACGTTTTGTATCACTATCTTTATTACGGCGGAATAGACGCCCAACGATTGGTACATCTCCTAACAGCGGTACTTTAGAAACACCTTTTACTTTATTAGTTTGGAAAATCCCACCCAAAACGACAGTCTGTCCGTCAGCTACCAATACCTGAGTATTAAGCTCGGTGACATCAATGGTAGGCACGTTAGTCGCCGACACAACCTTACCCAAGGAGTCTTGGTTGATTTTAAGCGTCATAATAATATTGTCATCAGGCGTAATTTGAGGGGTTACATCCAACTTCAACACCGCTTCTTTAAAAGCTGTCGTAGTTGCACCACTCGCACTTGCCTCTTGATAAGGAATTTGCGTACCGTTTTCAATACTGGCTTGCTGTTTATCACCGGTAATAACTTTCGGCTGACTAACAATTTCGCCGAACCCAGAATCTTCAAGCGCCGACAACTCAAGCCCAAGGTTTATATTTTTACCTATAACACTCCAGGTCAAAGCGCCGAACGGATCGGTAACATTCAATGTAGTCGCCTGATCAAAAGCGTTGCCGGCAGCACTGCCGCGCAAGTTATGGGTATTACCTTGCTGAGTAGTCGAGGTAAGATTTGTCGAGATTCTTGTACCTAATTCTTTTCGGAACTCGTTGTTTGCTATAACGATTCGAGCTTCAATCATCACCTGACGAATAGGGATATCGACTTGATCAATAACTTTACGAAACTCAAGAATTTTATCCTCTGTATCGGTCAAAATAATCGAATTGGTACGCTCATCAACTATGGCTGAACCGCGATCAGAAAGAATACTTGTAGTTGAATTTCGCTGCGATCCGTTTCCACCACTGCCACTGCCACTGCCACTGCCACTTTGACCTTCCGGCATAAACAATTCGAACAGTGCACGAGCATTCGCATAGCGAACGCGGATATATTCAGTTTTAAGGGGTGCCAATTCTTGTAATTGTTTTTGTGTCGCCAATTCCTGACGCTCGCGTTCTGCGATCTCTGCAGCAGGAGCGACCATCAACACGTTGCCAACTTGACGCTTATCCAAACCTTTGGTTTTGAGCACCAGTTCTAACGCCTGATCCCAAGGCACATTGTCCAATCGCAAAGTAATACTTCCTTTTACGGTATCGCTAGCCACGAGATTTAAATCGGTGAAATCTGCAATCAGCTGTAAAACAGACCGCACTTCAATATTTTGGAAATTCAGCGATAATTTTTCACCGGTAAAAGCAAATTTTTCTTTTTTCTCAGCAATCTGCGTTTTAGTCAAGGGTTTAACACTTATTACATACTGGTTATCCGCTTGATATGCTAGATAATCGTAATCGCCGCTGGCACTGATAGTAATCACTGATCTGAGATTATTAGTATTAGCCCCAACAATTTTTACCGGCGTAGCAAAATCTGCCACATCCAATTTTCGACGTAACTCTGCTGGCAAGTCAGTCTGCATAAAACTGACTTCAATACCGCCCGCTACTTCTTCGACATCAACATTCACGCCAGGATTAGTTAGGTTAATAATTACCTTACCTTCTCCTGCGTCGCCGCGACGGAAATCTATATTAGTAATTGCTGAGGTAGTTTTATCAAAATTATTTTTCGCCTTGCCCAACCCCTGGGGTACTAACGAAGGCTGAGCTTTAACTTTCGACTCACCTTTTACTGAAGCGCTGCCAACTTCGAGAATGACATCATTCCCTTCCTGACGAGTTACATAGGGTGAAAGTGCATTCATATTAACGATTAAGCGGGTGCGATTTCCGCCCGAAACCACTACAGCACTACTAACGTTACCCACTCCCATCGGAAATTTTTTCTGAGCCAGTGAATTATCTACATTGGGGAAATCCAATACAATTCGCGCTGGTTGCTCTATCGTATATCCCTTAGGAGCCTCAGTAGCAGAATCGAAAGTCAGCCGAATCTCGACTTTATCTCCAGGCGCTTCGGCAAATTTAACATTGGTTAATTGGCTGGCAAATGCGGAGCTTGCCAACACGATGCCGCCTAAAAAGGTGGCTATATTTTTATAATAGGACGACATGCCAATTATTCCTTCTCAGATAATTTAATAGTTCGTGGACGCTGAACCCAGCCACCCAAACCATCGGAAACAATTTCCAGCAGATCCAATTGGTCTGCCGTCACTGAGATGATTTTCCCGTGATTTTTACCCATATAGTTACCCAGCGTCACCCTATGGATTCCTCCCACCCCGTCCTTCATTAAAGCCCAAAGACTTCCCTTTTGTTCCATCATACCAACCATCGCAAGCTCATCAAGGTTGAATGACTCTAAAAATTCTTTTTCGCGACTGTTGTCCGGTTTAATATCCGGATTGCGAATTCCGACAACTGCTTTTACTTCCACAGGCTGATCAAAAGGACTGCGTAAAGCAGTGGCACCATAAATAAACGCATCGTAAGTACGTACCGGAGGAAGCGGTTCAATCGTGCCTTGAGGGCGTGCTCTTACTTCAGCAATGTGGGCTTTCAAGTCGGCATGGTCATCTTGGAAAAAACATCCACTTAAACTCACCACACTTAATAACATCATTACAGAACGAATAATTCTCTCAGTCATAACTATTCACCCTGATTGCGATAACGATAGGTCTTTGCCTGAATTTCCATGACCAAAGCACTGCTGGAATCCTTTTTTCGCGATATTGAAAAATTATGCAGGGTTACAATTCTCGGCATACCGGCAATGCCACTGACAAATGATCCAAACTCGTGGTATCCGCCAGTTACTTTTATATCAATCGGTAATTCAACATAAAATTCAGCAGGCTTCTCTGGCTGCAACGTAATGCTGTCAATAACTAAACGGCTGCCAACGCCTTTTTCATCTATGTCCTCTAACAAACCTGGCACTTCGGTATCGTTGGGAAGTTGCTTTTTAAGCGCTTCAAAACTTTCTTCCATTTCAGCAATTTGTTGACGGTATTTTTCCAAGTTAGAAGCTTCAAACGCTTTTTTCTGAAAAGTCTCTTTAAGGCTTACCTCTTTGCGCACCTCGTCTTCAAGCTGCAGCTGCTTATCTTTAACTACTAAAAAATACGCTGCGGCCACAATAGCGCCACCAGCCAAGAGAGCCAAAAAGCTGCGCGCGGGCCAGGGCCATACGCCTACACGCTCCCAGTTGATTTCCGATGGTTCAATGGATTTAAGCTGCTCTATATACTCGCGAATATCAGCCATTGCCGCCCCCTTTAGGTTTCACGTCTTTTTCATCTTTTTCAGCAGGCAGGACTGTTTTAAGTTGCAAAGAAAACTTCGCAGCCTGCTCACCAAATTTTGGATCGTTGGTAACAGACTTAAGGTTGGGTTCGGCAAACCAAGGTGAATCATCTAATTGACGCATAAATGCCGAGACTCGGTTGGCCGACTCGGTTATTCCATCAATTGAGAGCATATCGCCATTTTTAACTAAGGCAGTTAAAAACACACCATCAGGAATCGCACGCACAAGTTCGTCAAAAAAACGTACGACCGTCGGACGCGTACCCTGCAGATCCTGAATCACCTTCATACGCGCGATTAATTCGCTACGTTTTTTCTTTAATTCTTGAATTTCTTTAACCTGAGCATCGAGCAGAACAATTTCATCTTCAAGTAATTTATTACGCTGTTTTTGATTGTCAATTGCGCTGTCTACACTGGTAATCCAGACGTAGGAACAAAGCCCAACCAACATACAGAACCCAAAAATCTGCGTAATAAATTCTTTTTTCTTTTCTTGGCGATATTCTTCTCGCCAAGGCAATAGATTTATTTTAGCCATCGAGATCAAAACTCCTCAGGGCAAGACCGGTTGCGATCATTAAGGCAGGGGCGTCGTTAGCAAGCGCCGTAGAGTTAACCCTAGAAGCTACGGACATATTCGCAAACGGGTTGGCAACCGTTACCGACGTGCCTAATTTTGCTTCTATAACTTCGGCAAGCCCTCGCATTGATGAAACGCCGCCTGCCAAAACTATATGGTCCACATCATTGTATTGGGTAGACGAAAAGAAAAACTGCAAGGATCGCGTAACCTGTTGCACTACGGATTCCTTAAAGGGCTCTAAAACTTCCGGTCCGTAATCATCTGGCAAACCACCTTGTTTTTTCGCAAGACCCGCCTCCTCTTCTGAAAGACCGTAGCGGCGCTGAATTTCTTCCGTTAATTGTCGGCCACCGAATAACTGTTCTCGTGTGTAAATGGTTTTGCCATCCACCAATACACTTAGTGTTGTCATAGTCGAACCGATATCGACTATCGCTACCACTTGATCCTGTTGATCATCCAATTGCTCGCGAATTAAGCGAAACGCTCGCTCCATCGTATAGGCTTCAACATCTACTACTTTGGCTCGCAAGTCGGCAAGCTGCAGAACAGTGGAACGAGCTTCCACATTTTCACGTCTACATGCAGCCAAAAGGACTTCCACCTGATTGGGATTGCGCGCTGAAGGACCCTGCACGTCAAAATCTAATGCAACTTCATCAAGCGGGAACGGGATATATTGATCAGCTTCGATCGAGATTTGCAGCTCCATAGCGTCTTCGGATAGGCCACTAGGCATCTCGATTAATTTTGTAATGACCGAGGACCCCGCCACAGCAACCGCGCAGTCTTTAACTTTAGTGCGGCACTGCGTGATGGTTGCTTTAATAACCTGCGCTACGGCTTCAGGGTCGTTAATATTTTTCTCCACCACTGCGTTAGGCGGGAGAGGCCTAACAGAGTAGTTCTCAACACGAAACGAATCTCCGTGCCGACTCAATTCCAACAGCTTGATGGTAGTGGAGCTAATGTCCAGGCCAAGCATGGGTTTTGTCTTCTTATCGAAAAAACTTAGAAAGCTCATTTTTCTATCTTTATCCGCTACTTAGCTCAGGTTCATGTTATAGCACTTTAACTTAGAGCCGCAACACGCTATCTCGTAGGTAAAGTGTGAAAATCCACTATAATGCCGCTCCCAATAGGGCCCACCTCACAAAACCTTAAGACTGCCTCGAATGCGTTCAGCCATTAGATTTTTTACTACTTTATTCTGGATGACTATAGCAGCTTTTAGCTCTATAGCACTAAGCCTAATCGGCATTTACTTGTACTTAAGCCCCGGCTTACCTTCAATCGAAACTCTTAAAGACACACGCCTGCAAACTCCGTTACGGGTTTACTCCAGCGATAATAAACTTATAGGCGAGTTTGGCGAAAAACGCCGGATGCCGATCAAGTTCTCAGACATACCTCACAGCTATATCGACGCTCTACTCTCAGCGGAGGACGACCAGTTTTTTACTCATAAAGGAGTGTCTATCAAAGGATTGGTCCGCGCATCGTCACAACTGGCCATGTCCGGTGATATTCATTCCGGTGGCTCAACGATCACTATGCAAGTTGCACGCAACTTTTTTCTCAGTAACAAACAAACTTTTAAACGAAAATTTAATGAAATTCTCTTGGCTTTGCGCATAGAACGCGAATTAAACAAAGAGGAAATACTTGAGCTGTACGTTAATGTTATTTTTCTTGGTAACCGCGCTTACGGTATACAAGCCGCAGCACAAGTGTATTTCGGTAAATCTCTAAACGACTTAACCCTTGCAGAATTAGCGATTCTTGCAAGCCTGCCCAAAGCGCCTTCGACAATAAACCCTATTGCCAATCCAATTCGAGCCCGTGAACGCCGTGACTGGATACTCGGCCGCATGCACGAACTGGGAAAAATCGATGCTCAAACTATGGAATTGGCACAAAAAGAACCGGTAAAAGCAGAATTTCACGGCGCCAATATCGAATTTGAAGCACCCTATATTGCTGAAATGGCGCGCCGAGAGGCGGTAAATCTATTTGGTAACAAGGCCTACACCGAAGGTTACAGAGTTTATACAACGATCAGCAGCCGTTTTCAAACCTTTGCTCAAGAAGCTGTGATAGATGGCCTGTTTGACTACGATAATCGCCACGGATACCGCGGCCCCGAGCAATCGTTTGCCGCAAAAAATGCATCAGCGGCTCAAAAGCTTGGCCCGCCGGATGCCAACACCCTGGCCAATTGGTTAGGTGCTTTAGAGAAAATTCCTACCCTTGCACACTGCTTACCCGCAGTGGTCACATTAGTGGGGGAAACCAAAATTAAAGCCACGCTTGCCGAGGGTAAAGAAATTACTCTCGCGTGGGAGCAAGGATTATCTAAAGCGGCTCCTTACCTGAATGAAAATGCCGTGGGTGCTTACCCCAAATCAGCTAAGGATTTATTTAAAACAGGCGACGTAATTCGAGTGCTAGTGAAGGACGATACATACACGCTCGCTCAGATACCCAATGCTCAAGCAGCTTTTGTCGCTATAGATTCTAATTCCGGCGCGGTGCTGGCCCTAGTGGGAGGAATCGATTTTGCGCAGAGCAGCTTTAACCGTGCAACTCAAGCCAAAAGACTTGCCGGATCGAACTTTAAACCCTTCTTTTATACTGCGGCGCTGGAAAACGGTTATACGCCTGCAACGATCATTAACGATGCTCCAATTGTTTTTGAAACTGATAATCCGGACGAAGCCTGGCGCCCTGAAAACTCAGGAGGAAAATTTATGGGCCCAATTCCGTTGCGTAAAGCGTTGTATTTATCGCGCAATCTTGTCTCGATACGCATTTTACAAAGCCTGGGTTTGGATAAAGCCTTAGAACACATAGATCGCTTTGGCATCGACAAAAATAAGGTACCGCGTAACCTATCCATTGCATTAGGCACTCACGCTATGAGCCCTTTAGAGGTTGTGCAGGGCTATAGCGTGTTTGCTAACGGCGGATTTAAGGTCGAGCCTTATTTTATATCTCACGTTGACGACTCTGACGGGCACACAGTGCATCAAACTCGGCATTACGCTGTATGTGTAGATTGCGATGGAAAAAAAATGGCGAAGAATGTCACTACGGCACCGCGCGTTATTGATGAGCAAACTGCTTTTATTATGGATTCCATTCTTAAAGACGTAGTGCGCAAAGGTACTGCCACTGCAGCTAAAAAACTCGCCAGAAACGATATCGCAGGAAAAACAGGCACGACCAATGGCCCGACCGATGTGTGGTTCTCCGGTTACAGTGGCAATATAACCGGTACTGCGTGGATAGGCTTTGACCAAAACACAAACCTAGGCCGTAAAGAATTTGGCGGTACAGCTGCGTTACCTATTTGGATCTCGTTTATGCAACAAGCGCTTGAGGGGCAGCCGGAGGTGATTCGTCCGCAACCTGCAGGTTTGGTAACAATTAAAATTAATCCCGACACAGGTAATCGCGCAGAACCCGGTGAGCCTGATGCGGTGTTTGAATACTTCAAAGCAGGTGAGGGTCCAGAAGAAAATCCCAATAGCGATTCTTTCTCTAACCCTCAACAGGCCTTGCCTGATGATTTGTTTTAATTTTGCAAAGCTCAATCGGATCTATACATGCCATGCTCAGATCAATAAGTCTCTAAACACTTACTGTAACCGCAGATAATTAAACTTTTGGCTCAGGGCCTTTGAATAAATACCCCAAGGCTCTCCCTTAAGTTTTCAACAATTCTCTAAATTAATGAGTGCAAACTTGTGCAATAAAAAAGGCGCCTTAGGCGCCTTTTTTATATGTTCATTTAGTGCGACGAATTTATTAAGAGCGAATACCAGAAAAACGCTTCTTAAAGCGATCGATTCGGCCGCCTACATCAACATTCTTCTGTTTGCCAGTGTAAAAAGGGTGGCACTCAGAGCAAACGTCGATGTGAATTTGTTTGGCCAATGTTGAGCGGGTGGTAATAACATTGCCGCAGCTGCAGGTTGCAACCATAGGACCGTATTTGGGTTGAATAGCTTCTTGCATAGAGACCTCGATGTGTGCCGCCACTCGAACTTGTGCCGAGCACCGCACAGCCGTTATTGTGGGTGAAGAAAAAGAGCGCGCATACTATTAATAAAGCTTACGCTGCGCAAGCATTAACCGACCAAATTAGATTCCATGCCGCCTGTCTACCTGCGTTTAGCTATCCCATCCCCTCTGCGTCGCCTGTTTGATTACCTCCCTCCTAACGATATAACACCGGCTCGCCTGGCAGCTTTGCAGCCGGGGTTACGCTGTCAGGTTTCATTTGGCAAACAAAAATCCATCGTGGCTTTTTTGATAGAGGTGGTTGACTACACAGAGGTGTCAGAAGGAAAACTTAAGCCGGTAGAAACTATTTTAGATGAAGAGCCGTTTTTAACCGCTGCTAATTTGGAGCTTGCGCACTGGGTTGCCAATTATTATCAGCATCCATTAGGAGAAGTCTTATGGGGTGCACTGCCGGGCGTGCTGCGCAAAGGCGGCCCCCTACCCCGGGCGCGAGCGTGGCAGCACCTGCCAGAGGGTAAGGGCCTGGGCCCGCAGGCACTGAAGCGTAATAAAAGTCAGCAAGCGGTGCACCAATATTTACTGCGCGAGCAGCTGCTTACCCAGGATCAATGCCGTGCCCTAGGGTTCAAAACCACCGCGGTTAAGCAGTTGATGGAGAAGGGACTGGTGGAAGAAACCTGGGTACAGCACGCCTTTAAACCTCCCACTGATATTCTGCGTGAGCCTCACCAGGTGGCCACAGACGAGCAAAAGGCCGCTCTTGCTTCAGTATGTTTAGGGCAATTTCAGGCTGTACTACTCGATGGCACAACCGGTAGCGGCAAAACAGAAGTTTATTTGCAGCTCATCGGCCGTGCTCTAGAGCAGGGTAAACAAGCCTTAGTACTTGTGCCAGAAATTGGCCTTGCCCCTCAAACCCTAGCGCGTTTTCGCCAGCGCTTTTGCGTACCTTTAGTGGAGTTGCATTCCAACCTGAGCGAAGGTGAGCGTGTAAAACACTGGTGGGCGGCGGCCCAAGGCGAGGCACGCATAGTCATAGGCACGCGTCTGGCGCTATTTACTCCTATGGCGGACCTCGGTGTCATTATTGTCGACGAAGAACACGATGCGTCGTTCAAACAGAATGAGGGGCTGCGCTATTCAGCGCGGGATTTAAGCCTGGTGCGCGGCCAGCTTGAACAGGTGCCCGTAGTACTAGGCAGCGCAACGCCTTCCTTAGAGACACTGAACAATGCTCAAGCCGGTCGCTATTTGCACCTGCGTCTTACACAAAGAGCCGGTCCCGCCCAAGTACCGCGCATCAGCCTGGTGGATATGCGCCTAGAAAAACAACAGGCGGGACTATCCATGACGAGCCTGGATGCTCTAGACGCTTGTATTGGACGCGGCGAGCAAGCATTGGTGTTTATTAATCGTCGCGGTTATTCCCCAAGCTTACTGTGCCAGGACTGCGGATGGAGCGCTCAGTGTGTGCGCTGTGATGCTCCTATGACGCTGCACCTCTCTCCGCATCACCTGCACTGCCATCATTGTGACGCCCAACAGCCGCCACCTAATCGCTGTCCAAGCTGCCAAAGCGCACGGCTCATGCCTTTAGGGCAAGGCACGGAAAAAGCCGAAGAGTTTTTGGCCCAGCAGTTCGCCAACGTACAGGTTTCCCGCGTGGATCAGGACTCAATGGGGCGCAAACACGCCATGCAGGAGTTGTTAAATCGCGTACATTTGGGTATGCCTTGTATTCTCGTCGGCACACAAATGTTGGCTAAGGGCCACCACTTTCCCCACCTTACTCTAGTGGTGATCGTCGATGCAGATCAAGGCTTGCTCAGCGGAGACTTTCGCGCCACTGAGCGCTTAGGTCAGCTCATCACTCAGGTTTCCGGCCGCGCAGGCCGCGCAGCTTTACCAGGCCAGGTTTTACTGCAAACCTTCAAACCGGACCACCCCTTACTGCAGTGTTTACTTGAACAAGACTATTCTGCATACGCTCAGATGCTATTGTCTGAGCGCCGCCAAATTAATTTGCCACCGTTTGGTGCCCTAGCGCTTATCCGCGTAGAAGATAAAGATTCGCAAAAAGCACAGGAATTTTTAACTAAAATCCGCTCTCTAGCCGAACAGATCCATGCACCCAGCCCGCGCTACCAATATTTAGGCCCGATCCCCGCCCTTCTAGAAAAACGCAATCATTTTTACCGCTACCAATTGCACCTGCGCACCGGCAGCAAAAGTAGCTTGCAACAATTACTCAAACCGCTCATGGCTGCTCTGCAGGAGTGGCCTGAGGCCACACGACTGCGCTGGTCTTTAGACGTAGACCCACAAGATTTGACCTAAAACCCTAACCCATGGCTAAAATGCGCCCCCCTTATGACCTTACAGCAAGCCGCATGAGCGTAAAACCAGCACGGAAAAAATACGGCGCCGAACCGAAACGCGCCGCCAAGCCTCCAGTTCCCGGATGGATTTGGCTGCTGACAGGCTGCCTGCTCGGAGCATTTGTGATGTTCCTTTTGCATGTTTCAAAAATCCCCGCCGCGCAATCGGTGAAACCTGAAGCCCTTGAGCCACGCCCCAGCACCAATAAAGCGCCAGATGAAAACAAATCTGCTAATGATGAAAGTGTAAAACCTCGCTACGATTTCTACCGTTTACTCAAAGAAAATCAACCCGCGCACAGCCCGCGCACGGAAACAGCATCCGGTCCCAACCAGCCAACAGTGGTAGATGCCAACACCAATTTTGTTCTACAGGTAGCCAGTTACAAAACAGCTGAAGATGCCGAAGCTACAAAAGCTAAATTATTGCTGTTGGGCATAACTGCCCGGGTGGAAAAAGTAACCTTGCGCAATACCGAGACCTGGCACCGGGTTTTGATTGGCCCGGTTAAAACTATTGCCGAGGCAGACCGAATTCGCACGCAGCTGACGGATAATAAATACGATGCTCTGGTGCTGAAAATCGCCCCCTAAGCGTTGCGCAGTTAGGCTTGAAATAGCCACCCTCGCCCCCACTAATCCTGGCCTATTGATAATTAATTCAACAATCAGGCGGCAGGCGTGGAACAATATCGGGGCACAACAATTTTATCCGTTCGGCGCAATGGCCGTGTGGTCATAGGTGGCGACGGCCAGGTTTCAATGGGCAACACCATCATGAAAGGTAACGCACGCAAGGTGCGCCGCCTGTACAAAAACCAAGTGATTGCAGGTTTTGCTGGCGGCACCGCCGATGCCTTCACGCTGTTTGAACGTTTTGAAGCCAAGCTTGAAAGCCACGGCGGCCAATTAGTGCGCGCAGCGGTGGAGCTTGCCAAAGATTGGCGCACAGATCGCGCATTGCGGCGCTTAGAGGCACTGCTTGCCGTCGCCAATGCAGAAGCCTCGTTAATTATTACTGGTAATGGCGACGTGATTCAGCCAGAGCAAGATTTAATTGCCATTGGTTCAGGAGGCTCCTTTGCACTCTCAGCTGCCCGCGCACTTTTCGATAATACTGATATGGGGGCTCGCGATATCGTAGAGAAAAGCCTGACGATCGCTGGCGATATCTGCGTGTACACCAATCATCAATTTACTATCGAAGAATTGGAATTTTAAATATTAATACTGCTTGCGCTTACACCTGCGCATGTTCAATTAATTACCCACGCATTATTAAAGAATTAAACACTAGAGACCTGTTATGCCGCACATGACTCCTCGCGAAATTGTCGCTGAATTAGATAAACATATAGTGGGCCAGCAAGCCGCCAAACGGGCCGTTGCTATAGCGCTGCGCAATCGCTACCGCCGCATGCAAATTACCGGCACATTGCGCGATGAAATTACCCCAAAAAATATTTTAATGATCGGCCCCACCGGTGTAGGCAAAACGGAAATTGCCCGCCGCTTAGCTAAATTAGCTAATGCGCCTTTTATTAAAGTGGAGGCTACAAAATTTACCGAAGTGGGTTATGTGGGCCGCGACGTGGATTCTATTATTCGCGATCTGGTCGACAGCTCGATTAAAATGCTGCGTGAACAAGAAAAAGAAAAAATGCGCATTAAAGCACAGGACGCAGCAGAAGAGCGTATTTTGGACGCCCTACTGCCTCCGCCACGAGCTACATTTGGCAGCACTGAACCAGAAGAAAAACACGAATCCAGCACACGGCAATTATTTCGCAAAAAATTGCGCGAAGGTGCCCTTGATGATAAAGAAATAGAGCTTGATGTCGCCGCAGCCTCCGTAGGAGTGGAAATTATGGCGCCACCGGGCATGGAAGATATGACCAGCCAATTGCAAAATATGTTTTCCTCAATGTCATCAGGTAAAACTAAAAAAGCTAAATTAACCGTTAAACAAGCGCTAAAAAAATTAACCGACGAAGAGGCGAATAAACTCGTCAATGAAGAAGAATTAAAAGCACGCGCCATTGAAGCTGCCGAACAAAATGGTATCGTTTTTATCGACGAAATTGACAAAGTAGCCAAACGACAGAGCAATTCCGGCGCCGATGTATCCCGCGAAGGCGTGCAGCGGGATTTGTTACCCTTGATTGAAGGCTGTACGGTTACCACCAAACACGGCACTATTAAAACTGACCATATTTTATTTATTACCTCCGGTGCATTTCACTTAACTAAACCTTCCGATTTAATTCCTGAACTACAAGGCCGCCTGCCGATTCGCGTGGAATTAGAAGCCTTAACACCGTCCGATTTAGAACGTATTCTCACTGAACCTGACCATTCACTCACCACTCAGCATATTGCCTTATTGGCTACCGAAGGAGTGAATTTATCATTTACCGTCGACGGTATTCGGCGCATTGCTGAAATTGCGCACCAGGTGAATGAAACCACGGAAAATATTGGTGCGCGCCGCTTACATACGGTATTGGAGCGCTTGCTTGAATCGGTGTCATTTGACGCAGGCTTAGAGCAAACAACTTTAGAAGTAAATGCCGCATTTGTGGATAAGGAATTGGGCAGTTTGGCTCAAAACGAAGATCTCAGCCGCTTTATTCTTTAATCCAAAAGCCCAGTCAAACTGGGCTTTTTTATTTAGGCCTCGATATGCCAACGCCGCCAATTACCGCTCCTTTAAAAATCCACCTCCACCAAAAATCACAAGAACTAGAATTAGTGTTTGCAAGCGAGCAGTTTTTATTACCCGCTGAATACTTGCGAGTATTTTCACCTTCCGCGGAAGTGCAAGGCCACGGTGCCAGCCAGCAAGTTCTGCAACATGGCAAAATTAATGTCGGTATAAAATCCATTATCAGCCAGGGGAACTATGCAATTAAAATTGTATTCGACGATGGTCACGACTCAGGAATTTATACTTGGAACTACCTATACGAACTAGGTAAATTCCAGGTGCAAAACTGGCGGGATTACGAACAGCGTTTAGGCCACGCAGGCAAAAGCCGCGATCCTAATGAAAGCCCGGTGCGGTTTATTTCCTAAGAATTTTTGAAAATGTTGACGGCGTAGCACTAATTAGACGTCCCCGGAATTTGCCAAAAAAAGCGGACGGATGCATGAGATACGACCCCATGGAAGGGAGAGGTAGAATTTCATCTGGAATGAAATCGAGAGCAGCGGTTGACCAGTTACACGTAGTAAAAGAACAATTTTTAGCGAATTCAAAAACGCCGCTAGGGCGAGTGAGTTAATTTTTCAAAAGTTCGCTAGCTTCTGTATGATCAAAATCGAGCCTCCTCGCCGAGTACCGCCCCTTAAAAACAGGCAAGCGAGCTATTTACTGATTTCCTTTTTAAAGGGATGCAGTGAGAGGGGTTAGGCTAAATTTTTATTCATTAACTTTTATCTACCCGCAAAAATGTTCCACCCAAACACAGCTATTTAACTTCAGCAGCCAAACATTTAAATGTCAGATCACATTATTCTTTTTTTTGTAAGCCTTCTCGCAAATTTTTTATCTGCTCTTGCAGGTGGCGGCGCGGGCCTTCTGCAATTACCTGCGCTTATTTTTTTAGGCTTACCTTTTTCCACAGCAATGGCCACGCACAAAATTGCCACAGTTACGTTAGGTATGGGTGCCAGCTTTAAACACCTGCGCGCAGGCACTTTGGATTTAAAATTTGCCGGTTTTATTTTATTAGCCGGCTTGCCCGGCGTTATTATCGGTGCGTTCGGCGCAGTACATTTACCGGAAATATTGGCGAAAACTTGTTTAGGCCTGCTTACGATGAGTTTAGGTATTTATTCCTGGAGCAAAAAAGAACTCGGCCAATTATCCGCACCGGCCAATCGCCACAGCGCAGGTTTGATAAAAGGGGCGTTGGTCATTTTTATCATTGGCATATTAAACGGCGCACTGGCATCTGGCACTGGTTTATTCGTCACATTATGGCTAATTCGCTGGTTTGGTTTGGATTATAAACAAGCGGTGGCGTACACAATGATTTTAGTGGGGTTGTTTTGGAATGGCTCCGGCGCTTTGGCTGTTAATCTACTAAATCCTGCCCAGTGGAGTTGGCTGCCTGCACTGATTGCAGGTTCAATTATCGGCGGTTATGCGGGCACCCATATTGCCATTAGCAAAGGCAATGGATTTATTAAAATAATGTTTGAGATTCTTACACTCGCCTGCGGGCTGTGGCTATTATGGAACGCCTGGCAACCACATATTTTATCCAACAATCTAGTTTAATTATTCGTAGCGCAAAGCATCGGCAGGTTGAATTCTGGCGGCTTTAAAACTGGGATACAGCGTTGCAAAAAAACTCATTATTAGGGCAGTTATTGCAACAGTCGCCACATCAGACCAGACAATTTCCGACGGCAAATAGGTGAGTGGGTATACGTCAGTTTTTAAAAACTGCACGTGAAATATCCCTTCAATGCCACGTACTAAGGATTCCACACACAACGATAAACCCAGGCCACCGATAACCCCAAGGCTCGTGCCGAGAAAACCAATGAGCGTGCCTTGAACGATAAAAATTTGCATAATTTGATGAGTGCTAAGGCCAAGGGTACGCAATATAGCAATATCACCTTGTTTTTCTACAACAACCATAACCAGCGTGCTCACCACGTTAAATGCCGCAATGGCGACAATTAGCGACATTAATAACCCCACCAAATTTTTCGACATTTGAATTGCTGTATATAAATTACCGTGGGTTGTCATCCAACTAGTGCCGTAATATCCCTCTCCCAAACCCATAACGGCATGCCATACGAGGCTGCGTGCTTCAAATAAATCGACAACTTTTAAGCGCATACCTGAAACTTCATGACTGCTGCCGTTTAACTGTGCAGCAGCCTCTAACGAGGTAATAGCTAAATGTTGATCCAGCTCGGTTTTGGTTTCTAACACGCCTAACACCGTGAAATAATCTAATTTGGGTGCGCCTTGTTCACTTTGGGTATCCGGCACAATGAGCATAATTTGCTCGCCTACCTGCACCTGCAATTTATCCGCCAGCGGTTTGCCCAAAACTAACCCGCGCGCGCCTTCGCTTAATTGATTCATCACCGGGGCGGAAATATAGTTGTGCAATTGGCTAACCGCAATTTCTTCCTCAGGGTTAATGCCATAAAGCATCACGGGCTCTGCCGCTGCATTTTTACTAACCAATGCGTTTAACTCAACGAAAGGAGATGCGGCAACAATGCCTGGCTGCTTTAATAAACGCTGCTTTAATAAATGCCAATCACTAATTCCATCGTGATGATAAATAATACCCTGTGGCATAAGCGCGAGTATTTTCTGCTTTAATTCGCGATCGAAACCATTCATCACCGAAAGAACAGTAATTAACAATCCCACACCCAAAGCCAAACCAACAATTGAAATGCGCGCTAAAAAAGCCAACAACGCGTTATGTTTTTTAGTGCCCGCGTAGCGAAGCCCAATGCTCAGCGGCAAATTCATGCCGGTACCTCAACAGTATTTAGTTGGCCGTCATCCAATTGCCATACTCGATTCATATTCTGTGCAAAACGCATATCATGTGTCACCACGACAAATGCCGTAGCCAATTCCGCACTTAAGCGATGCATTAATGCTTGCACAGCGGCGGCGCTTTTACCGTCTAAATTACCGGTAGGTTCATCCATTAAAACGCAGGCGGGTTTATTCGCCAGCGCTCGTGCAATAGCCACGCGCTGGCGCTCACCGCCGGAAAGTTCCGCAGGCTTATGTGCCAAGCGCGCAAGCAAACCCACTTGGCCTAATAATTCACGCGCCTGCGCCTGTGCAGACTTTTGTTTAACGCCTGCAATTAACAAGGGAATACTGACATTTTCCAGCGCAGTAAATTCACCCAATAAATGATGGAATTGATAAACAAAACCTAAATACCGGTTACGCATTAAGCCGCGAGCATTTTCAGACAATGACGAAAAAGCTTCGCCATTAATTTTTACCCAGCCGCTATCAGGACTATCCAATCCGCCCAATAAATTTAATAAAGTTGATTTACCCGAACCTGAAGCGCCGACAATCGCCACCTGTTCAGCGGCCATGACGGAAAAATTAACCGCTTTTAATACCTCCACCACCAATTGCCCTTGGGAATAGGTTTTGGATAAATTAGCGCATTCTAAAACCGGCGCAGTCATAACACCTCTTACATTATTAGGTTGTAACTTATAAGTTGTAACGCAGCGCTTCGGCTGGTGCTATTTTGGAGGCGCGCCATGCTGGATAAACACTCGCCAGAATGCAGATAACCGTGGCGCCAGTCACTACTTTCAACGTATCTTGCCACTGCCACACAGAAGGAAAATAACTAACAAAATACACATCAGGGTCAAATATTTGTATCCCTAAGAATCCTTCAATACCTTCGATAATTTGCGCAATAGTCAGCGCAGCGCCAATGCCGCACAGGCTGCCAATAATTATACCCAACACACCAATAGTAATCCCTTGCACCATAAAAATAGCCACAATGCCGCGCGCGCTCATACCCATAGTACGCAGCACAGCAATATCGCTACGTTTTTCCCCTACCATCATGATTAAACTTGTCACAATATTAAAAGCAGCGACAAAAATAATAATAGCTAACATGACACTGACAACGGTTTTTTCCATTTTTACCGCTTGAAATAAACTGCCTTGAGTTTGACTCCAATCACGGGCAATAAATTTATGCTCAACGGATAGTCCTGAATCGGCATCTAACGCTTGGGTTAATTCGTTTAAATAACCAGGCGCAGCGTAGATAGAATCAAACTCCAACCGCAGGCCATCCACGGCGCTGCCTTTTTTAAATAGTTTTTGCCCGTCTTCCAAATTAATTAACGCGAGGCTCTGATCCACCTGCGCTCCCACCTCAAAAATACCCAGGAGAGTGAAACGCTTTGTGCGAGGAAAAGCACCGGCAGGTGAGATGGATATTTGCGGCAGCGTAACTAAAACCTTATCGCCCACTGCAAGCTCCATATTGCGCGCGGCTATACTGCCAAGCACCATACCAAACTCACCCGGCGCCATAGGTGCTATGGAGCCTGCCAATATGTGCTCGTGTATTTTCGATACGGCAGGCTCTGCGGCTATATCAATGGCCTGTAGCTCCGCAGGACGCACTAGCCCATTAGCACTGAGCAACGCTTGGCCTGCAATAAAAGGGGCAGCGCCTTTTACAAACGGATAGGCACGCACTTTTTGCGCCCAATAAGGCCAGTCCTGCAAGCCTGCGTCTTGGGTAATATACCCGTGCGGCACAGCGCGCAAAATTCGCTCGCGCAGTTCAGCATCAAAGCCGTTCATGACTGAAAGCACGACAATTAATGCGAATACACCCAATGCCATACCTAAAAAAGCAAACAGGCTGACAAACGATATAAATGAATTACGCTGTTTGGCGCGTGTATATCTAAAACCAATTAATAAGGGAAGTGCATTTGCCATGGAGGGGGTGCATTAAAGACTAGGAAACCTGCAACAGGGACGGTACCCTTTTATGGCTTATGCCCTGCGAAGGGCTAGCCGTCGTGACCGGCTTTAAGTTACCACTTAAAGCAACGGGACAGTAAATAAGGGAACGGGATTGTAAACGCATGGCCGCAAAGCGCAAACAACATCGACAGTTCAACGGCAATTAACTGTGCAACCCTGTTAAATTCGCAACAATGTCGCCAATATAGCCATGCCAATAACTTAATAACCCCACTAACTAACTAATACGAGGTCGCGACTATGCAAGCAAGCCCGATTGTTAAAACTCTAAAAGTAGCTGCGCTGGCCCTAGGCCTAACAATGCCCTGCTGGGCTGAGCAAATCGTGGTTCCCGTAGGTTCACAGCAGGGTGCACAGGTGAGCCTACCGCAAAAAGGCATTAGCATGGGCCAGGTTCAATCGCGATATGGGGAACCCGACCGCAAAAGCGGCCCCGTTGGTCAGCCCCCCATAAGCACTTGGGACTATCCGACATTCACCGTTTATTTTGAACATGAACACACGATTCACAGCGTGCTAAAACACGTAGCTCAACCAATAGTACCTACCCCACAAGCTGCACAACCAATTGAAGAAGACTCGGAAGAATAAAGCACAGCTCAAAAGTTAAAATTATTTGTTTAACAACGTGAAGAAGCAATAAAAACGGTTGCGCATATTAATAGAGAACCTCTGAACATGTAGGCGGCGAAGCGCTAGGCGGAGTTGTCAAAATGCGGACGACTACATGGATGCAGAGATACAACCCCATGGAAGGGAGGGTAGATTTCATCTGGAATGAAATCGAGAGCAACGCAGGATAGCTGCCGCATTTACATGAGGTAAACGAGCATTTTTTAAATTCAACGACACTTGCGCGAGAAAGGTAATTTTTTAGAGATTCTCCTGAGATTATCTGCAAAATTGCCGGTTACACCTACCAATTCTCCAACAAAAATCACTTTATTTTGCGCACACATTAATAATGTGGCACTAAATATATTAATCGTGCGAATGCAAGCACCCCAAAACCACGCCCTGAATTCAATATTGCTCAGCACCTCAACATAGGTAAAATGCAGCCCGCTCTATTTTACAAATAGCGGCGTGAAAAATTTCATCCATATAAAACCCTCAAAAAAGTAGAGTTTTTAAATGCGCATTTAATATATGAATCAAGGTGGTGGCGGTCAGCATGGCGCGATAAAATACAGCGATTACTAAATTATTGTACTCGCAGAATCCTGCGTACAAAAATAGGGATTTAATATGCGCTGGAGCAGTAAAACTCTGCCAGAAATGTCAGTGCAAATAAAAGATAGTGCGGGGCGCCTTATTAGCGAGCCTGAAGATGTAATGACAACCTACGATGGTGTAAGACCAGTTATTAGTTTTTTGATTAAAGGATTTAATGTGCGGGTGGTGTTTATACATTTAAAATCAGGCAGCACAAAACTAGCTGATGAAGAGCTGTCAGCAGCTATCGCGGCGGTGCAAAATAAGGATCAATTTAATGGAGCGAAACGCACACTTTGGATAGGTGATTTTAATCGTGCACGCTGGCCCGGCAGCCTTGATGTGGAATGTCTTACAGAAGGTGGCGGAACGCTGGATGGAATTTGGATCGCGCTTATATAACTGGCGATTGGACCGGTTCTAATGTGCGCGTTAATAAAAGCCCTTCAACAGCAGTTTTAGATCATAGCCATATGGCGATTGATATAAGTTTTGACAAATAAGCTGAAGCTGCCAGGGTTAAAAAAGGCCGGTGGGAATTGAAACAGTCAAAAACCATTGGCGCCTAAATAATTAAAACAATAAAAATAATAAAAATTGGTAATTTAGGTCATCCTTGAGTCGACATCGCAATGTAAGTCGCCCGCATCGCAGGCTTCTGGCTATTTAATTTAGCGCAGCTATTTACCGCGTTTTGAGCATTGTTATGGCCGCTGCACGCGATTTAAACCATTTAATGCCGCTACCCGATAGGCTTCTGCCATTGTCGGATAATTAAAAGTTGTATTAGTAAAATAAGAAATAGTATTAGCAGCACCGGTTTGATTCATAATCGCCTGGCCGATATGAATAATTTCCGCCGCTTCCGCACCGAAGCAGTGAATACCTAAAATTTCTAATGTATCTATGTGAAAAAGAATTTTTAACATTCCCACGTCGTCACCGGAAATTTGTGCTCGCGCCGTATCTTTAAAAAATGCTCGACCCACTTCATAAGGAACTTTCGCCGCAGTTAATTCCGCCTCTGTGCGGCCTATCGAGCTAATTTCAGGTAGGGTATAAATACCGGTCGGCGCATCTTCAACACTGCGCACCTCTTCGCCCAAAATAGCACTAACCACAGCGCGGCCTTGATCGTAACTGGCGCTAGCTAAACTAGGCCAACCGATGACATCGCCGGCAGCATAAATTGACGGGACGGCAGTAGCGTAATGTTTATTGACGTCTATCTGACCGCGATGATTAGCTACTAGTCCTGCAGCTTCAAGATTCAAACCATCGGTGTTACCTGTGCGTCCGTTAGACCACAACAATGCGTCGGCTTTTATACGCTTACCGGACACAAGTTTTAAAATAATACTGGATTCGTTGGTTTCTAAAGACTCGAATTCTTCGCTTTGACGCACTAATACACCTTTATCGCGCAGGTGATAACCCAAAGCATCAGATATTTCGCCGTCTAAAAAAGATAACAGGCGATCACGAGAATTAATTAAATCCACTTTAATACCCAGGCCTGCAAATATAGACGCATATTCACAGCCGATAACACCTGCGCCATAAATTACTAGTGTGCGAGGTGTGTGATGCATTTCTAAAATCGTGTCGCTGTCGTACACACGCGGATGGCTAAAATCAATGTTATCCGGACGGTAAGGGCGTGAGCCGGTGGCAATTAAAATATTGTCGGCAGAAATAAGCAGCTTAACTCCTTTGCCCATATCGACTTCCACTTCGCGGGGGCCAACAAAACGCGCGTGGCCTGCATGTACAGGTACCCGATTGCGAGTATAAAAAGCTTTATGCATAGCTACTTTGCGCGGAATCATGGCCCGCGAGGCCTCTAAAATCGCTGGGTAAGACACGGGCCCCAGCGTACTCATCTGCAATACTTCCGGTTGTTTGCGAAAATGAATGACCTGTTTTACAGCGTAGCGCAATGATTTAGACGGGATAGTGCCTTTATGCGTGCAGTTGCCGCCTAAATGCCCCTGATCATCCACCACACCTACTTTGAGGCCGTTTTTCGCTGCTGACATAGCCGCCGCTTCACCTGCGGGGCCCGCTCCGATAACTAAAAAGTCGTACTGAAAATCAGGCATGGAAGATCCTATAAGGAATAATTGCGCCTCATTATTGCAAATAATGACCCCATTTTCCTATTTATTATCGCACCTTAAAAACGCCATAAAAACTAGGAAAATCTGAAAAATGACGGCGACGCTGTCCTCACCAGGTAAATTTGCAAAAGATCGGACGACGGCACGCTACAGGAGGTAGCGCAACACAGGGCCAGTTGGCGAGTTTACCTAGCGAATGAGCATTTTTTTAGAAAACTTAAACAGCGTCATGGCGCATGAGATAGCTTTTCAGCTGTTTTTTAAGGATGTATGCCTGGTAAAAGCAGCTGAGAAAAAAACGTATAAATTAAATATTGCGCACTGCGCGCAAGGCATTGGCTACTGCGGGCCAGAGTGCGACGGTGAGTTCAGGACTTTCGTTGGCCAAATGATGTTTGGCGCCCTCGATCATTTGCACCTGTACCTGCGCAAAACGCGACCTTAAACAGGCTATATTCCAGTCAAAATCCACTACTTCGTCCGCGCTGCCTTGAAAAATCCACAGCGGCACCCGCGCAGGCTCAGCGGGCCAATGAGCAAGTGCATCCACCCATGCCATCAGCGCTCGCACCCACTGAACGGAGAGAAATTTTGGCTGTAAAGGATCGTTAAATAACAGCGTATTAAACGTTTGATCGTGGGAATTAGTACGTAAGCCGCGAGCAATTTTTTGCATAAAATTACCCATTGCATAATAGGTTGTGCGCACCTTAAACCAGTGCTGAGGCCTTACTAATGGACTTAAAAAAATGTTCGCGCGCAGTGGGCAGCCAGTGTTCAAGGCCATGGCGGTAAGGCCTGTACAGCCTGTACTTTGGCCCATGCCCACTAAAGGTGTGGCCAGGTGTAACGCCTGTTGCAAAATAAACGCTTCCCACAAAGCCGCATAAGTAAAAAAACTATCTACAGCACAATATTGCCCATCACTTAAACCGTGTCCGGGCATTTCCATACAGAGCACATCAAATCCTTCTGCTAAACAAAATTTAATTACCCGCGCGAATAAACCCGCGTGATCAAAAAGCCCCGGTGCTAAACAAATAGTGCCATGACTACGAGCGAGCCCTACTGCCTGCAGGTCGCAACGCCAATAGTGCACAAATAGCCTGCCCCACTTTCGCATAATACCTTTGGCTTGATAAAAACCCGCTGCATAACGTTGCTCAGCTAATTGATCAAGGCCATAGAAATGTAAATAAGCCGCAGCCTCAGGACTTGAACAAAAAACCCCGTCCGGATGAAAGTCGCCCAACTGCTGTTTCAGACTCTGCGCCTGCTCCAAACTAAAGGACATCTTCAGTGCTCGCTGTTGTTATTTAATGCAGCATAGCAGTTATTAAAACGCTTCAAAAATCCGCACACGCGTCAGCCTGCATGCACTGGCAGCCTATCCAACAGGTCATTTGAATTAGGTGTAAATCTGGTGTGAACTTATGGCGATACTGAGCAGAGAATTCTGAACCGATAATGTGGCTTATATAAAGCATGGTGCGCACATGTATTTGATATGAATCAATGCAGGAGTAATACCAAAATGAGCACCAATATTAAAGCCGAGTTATAGTAGTTCATCGAAATTAAGTGAATATTAAAATGTTCTGATTAAGAACGAATTTTTTTGACTGTATATATTTTTAACAAAGGCTGTACCTTTTTGGGAGTATTACCATGCGTAACGCTTGGTTGTTAGCAATCATATTCAGTTTAGGCTGCCAAAATCATCCCGATGAAGCCGCTTTTGGCACTACCGAATATGATGTAATTCGTCTCACCTCCACGGCCAGCGAAACTATCAGCGCTATACCTGTGCATGAAGGGCAAATGGTTGCGGCAGGCACGGTATTAATTCAACTGGATACTCGCCGCGCAGAGAAGCAACTTAAACAAGCGCAAGCACAATTACATTTGGCAGAGTCGGTTTTAGATGAATTAACTCGCGGTAATCGCAAGCAAACCATCGCAGCGGCGCAAGCAGAACTCACCGCCGCGCGCGCTCACGCCCATAACAGCGACAAACAGGCTGCGCGCGCACAAGCCTTGCGCGCATCAAATGCACTGAGCCTAAGCGATTTTGAAACCATAATTAGTGAGCGAGATCGCACCGCTGCGCAACTCATTATGGCGCAAAAAAATCTGGAATTATTGCAAGAGGGCAACCGCAGCGAACAACTCACCCAAGCTCAAGCGCAAGTAGATGCAGCGGCTGCTCAGCTAGAATTACAGCGCCAATTTATGAATGAATTAACCATTAAAGCCCCCGCCGATGGGCAAATAGATGACCTGCCCTATCATGTTGGTGAGCGAGTTTTTACAGGTGCTTTGCTGGGCAGTTTATTAAAAGGCGAACAAGCCTACGGGCGAATGTATATTCCGGAACAACACAGGGCGGCACTTAAAATTGGTGATGAACTAATGCTGCACATAAACGGCATTGAAAAGCCCATGCAGGGGAAAATTCGCAGCATCGCAAACGAGCCTGCTTTTACACCCTATTTTGCCCTCAACCAAAAAGAGCGCTCCCGATTAGTGTATTTAACGGAAATTGAATTAGCCCAAACTGAGAATAAAATTCCCGCTGGGCTGCCCGTGCAATGGATCATGCCATGAATTTGATAAGTGACACCAACTCTAATCACGACAGTAATACGCATTACGCCATTCACACTCAAGGCCTCAGCAGAAGCTTTGGCAGCACCCTAGCAGTTAATAATCTAAATTTAGCTATTGAGAACGCACAGATATTTGGGTTTTTAGGCCCGAACGGTTGCGGCAAATCCACTAGTATTCGCTTGCTTACTGGCCTTTTAAAACCCACTAGCGGCAGCGCAACCGTATTAGGATTTAGTCTTCCTGCTGATGCCGAAGCGCTGCGCCAGCACATAGGTTACATGACGCAAAAATTCTCTCTTTACCCGAATTTAACTCTGGAAGAAAACTTGGCATTTGTTGCACAAATTTACGGATTAAGCCGCACGGATGGCGGCACGCGCATTAATTTTTTGCTCACTCAGTATCAATTACACGAGTACCGCACACAAATGGCAGGCACGTTAAGTGGTGGACAAAAACAGCGGTTGGCGCTTGCCGCGGCAGTACTGCATAAACCGCGTTTATTATTTTTAGACGAACCGACCTCTGCCGTGGATCCTGAAAATCGCCGTGAATTTTGGGAGCGATTATTTGATTTGTGTGAGCAGGGCACGAGCATACTGGTGTCCACGCATTATATGGACGAAGCAGAACGCTGCCATAACCTGGCAATCATGGATAAAGGCGAGATTAAAGTTCAAGGCACCCCGCAATATTTAATGAACGCTATGGACGCTCACGTGGTGGAGGTCGAGGGTGAAAATTTACGTGCTGTGAAACAACAACTAATACAATTAACGCCAATTATCTCCACCGCCCAATTAGGCACCCGTCTGCGCGTATTAATTAAAAAAAATCTTTCCAACCCTGATCAATGGCTGCGCTTGCAATTACCGACAGGCTACATCGTCACACAAGTACGCCCAAGCCTTGAGGACGTTTTTGTCACCAGTACTCGTAAAGCCGAACGCCATGTTTAATTTTCATTTAATGCTGCGTCTGCACCGGATTTTTGCTATCACCACTAAAGAATTTAAAGAACTACGCCGCGATCGACTTACCTTTGGAATGGTCGTTATGGTGCCGTTAATTCAATTAATTTTATTTGGCTATGCCATTAATACCGATGTGCGCGGCATTTCAGCAGGCGTCGTAGATTTAAGCCAAACTCATTACAGCCGCGCGGCGGTTGCAAGTATCAGCGCAACCCAAGTGGCGCATTTTAATTGGCAATTTAATTCGATTGCCGAAGCCGAAGCGGCCATCACAGAAGGAAAAGTGCGCGCAGTTTTAGTATTGCCTGCAGATTTCACCCGCCGTATTGACGATAAACTCAACACTCAGCCACACAGAACCGATACGACTATCGCTCGCCCGCTGGGCCAATGGTTAGTGGATGGCTCCGATACGCTGATCGCCTCTGCAATTAAAAATTTACGCTTACTACCCTTAGAAGAGCTGCTCGGCAAGAGTGCTAAACAACTGGAGCCTACATTTGAAATGGCGTTTTATTTTAATCCTGAACAGCGCACTGCCGTTAATATTGTACCGGGGCTATTGGCCGTGATTCTAACAATGACGATGATTTTATTCACGGCCACCGCAATTGTGCGTGAACATGAACAAGGCAATATGGAATTTTTAATTACCACCCCCATCCACCCGTTGGAATTAATGCTCGGCAAAATAATCCCCTACGTATTGGCCGGATTGGTACAAACGTGCATTATATTAAGCCTTGGCCACATTTTATTTGGCGTTCCCATTAACGGCTCAATGGTTAACTTATTTTTAGCCGTCGTTGCATTTATTCTAGCCAGCTTAACGCTCGGGCTAATTATCAGCACGTTGGTTAAAACTCAATTACAAGCGATGCAAATGACAGTGTTTATTTTATTGCCGTCTATTTTGCTGTCAGGTTTTATGTTCCCCTATGAAGCAATGCCCGTTGCCGCGCAATATGTGGCCGAATTATTACCCGCTACGCATTTTATGCGCTGTATTCGTGGCGTTGTATTGCGCTCCGCAAGCCTTGAAGATTTAACCCACGATCTGGCATGGCTGGTATTGTTTTGTTTAGCAGGGCTGGTTATTGCATCTTTGCGCTTTAAAAAACGTTTGGATTAGAGAGTCGCCGATTAAGTATCGGTTTTACCTTTTTTCAAAAGCGTCCAATTCATACGGCCAAAAAAAACCGGCTTCAGCCGGTTAATAGTTAAATTAAATCTTTCGCTCTTTGCGGACGTATTTCATGATATTTAAAAAGGTGTCCGTCCAGATCGTATCTTTATGGGCTTTTAAATAACTAAGCAGTTCCTCATGGGCTTCATTAGATACCGCTAGATAATCACCATTAATACCGTGGAACGTAAAATTAGCCATAGTACCTTTTGCCACTGCTTTCTCGACAATCGCAATTAGTTCTTTACCTGTGGCATTGGATGGCAGAGTTACACTTACATATGCGGGGTCAAGAGTATTCATATCCTCGGTAACACCAGTACCTGCGTTATCCTTAATGCCTACAAATAACCCGCGAATCGCATCAACATAATTCTCACCATTGCTAACTTTTTTATCCAGGCAAGGTGTGGTCATAGTGCGCTCTGTTTTGCCATCGAGCACATATAAAAGTGTATTGGCAAGTTTCACCTGATCAACCATTTGATCAAGGCTCATTTTATCCAAATCATTTTTAGCTAACACAAAGTCGCGGCCAGGGGCTGATTTAGAACATTGATGAAGCAACGTATGGTTGCCCAGTTCATGTCCCTGACCGGCCAGTTTGCGCCAGGCTTCCAACCGCGGTGCAAACGCAGAGCTTGAGGGAACCACATAAAATGTGCCTTTGATTTTAAATTTATTAAGCGAGGGTGCGGCATTATCCAACTGAGAATCCAACGCGTCATCGTAAGAGAGACTTACCGCAGCCTTGTATTTTTGCGGCCATTTAAAATCAGTTGCCACGCAATTTTGCGCCAAACACAAGGCTGCAATAGCACAGGCTAAGCGGGCAAAAGACGTTGGTTTTTTCTTATTATGATCGGCCAGCTTAAACCGGCAGGTCACTTCTTTGAGGTAATTCATCAATTCTCTCCCGAGCAAATGTACACATAGGGTTTAGGATGCTGTAAAACTATAGTGCTCTAAGGTAAAAACACAAAAAAAACGGCGCACTAGGCGCCGTTTTGCCATTATTAACAACTTAATTAGGGCGGCTGCTATTTATTCCCAAACCCGTTTGAGCGCGTAAATTTTGCTCATCAAACAAAGCCTTTTCTTTAGTCGCTTGCGCAGATTTATCCGTTATAGAAACAATCCAGCACATAAAAAACGCCAAGGAAACCGAGAACAGCGCAGGGTTTTTAATAGGGATAATTGCTTCTTTATTGCCTAATGCATCTACCCATACGGTTGGACCAATAATCACCAGTACCAACGCGAGCACTAAGCCGCAACCGCCACCCCAAAGAGCGCCACGAGTGGTAAGCCCCTTCCAGTACATGCTCAATAACAATATCGGGAAGTTGGCGCTGGCCGCCACACAGAAAGCCAAGCCCACCATGAAGGCCACGTTCTGCTTCTCGAAAATAATGCCCAAACCAACAGCCATAATGCCTAAGCCTATGGTTGCAATTTTAGAGGCGAGCATTTCTTTTTTGTCATTTGGCACACCTTTTAGGAACACTTTCGCGTAAAGGTCGTGACAAATAGCCGTTGAACCTGCCAACGTCAAACCCGCCACAACAGCCAAAATAGTCGCGAAGGCTACTGCAGAGATAAAGCCCATTAACCATTCACCGCCAAGTGCATTCGATAAATGTATCGCAACCATATTTGTACCACCGACTAAAGCTCCATCTTTAAAGAATTCAGGGTGCTGTACAAGCAATACAATCGCGCCAAAGCCGATAATAAATGTCAGAATATAAAAATAGCCGATAAACCCAGTTGCATAGACTACTGATTTACGTGCATTTATCGCATCGCGCACGGTAAAAAAGCGCATTAAAATGTGCGGCAAGCCAGCAGTACCAAACATCAATGCGACACCCAGCGATATTGCAGAAATTACTGATACAGGAGTGCTGACCAAAGCGCTTGGCCCCATAATTGCGGCAGCTTTTTTATGTACACCTACAGCTGAGGAAAATAATTGCTCGAAACTAAAACCAAATTGCATCATGACCAAAAACGCCATTAATGATGCACCGCTGAGCAATAAAACCGCTTTGATTAATTGCACCCAAGTGGTAGCTAACATACCGCCGAATACAACATACAGCGTCATTAACACACCGACAGTTACAACTGCCACCCAATAGGGCAAGCCAAATAACAACTCAATTAATTTACCCGCTCCCACCATTTGTGCAATTAAATAAAAGGCTACGGTTATTAACGAACCACTGGCGGCGAGAATACGGATCGGTGATTGCTGTAAACGAAATGATGCTACATCTGCAAATGTATAGCGTCCCAGATTACGTAACGGCTCGGCGATGAGTAATAACACCAGCGGCCAGCCTACTAAAAAGCCGATAGCATAAATAAGGCCGTCATAGCCGGAGCCATAAACCAGACCTGCAATACCTAAGAACGAAGCTGCGGACATGTAGTCGCCAGCAATGGCTAAGCCATTTTGAAAACCGGTAATCCCGCCACCTGCAGTATAAAAATCGGCGGAACTGCGCGTGCGGCTTTTAGCCCAGTAGGTAATACCCAAAGTTATAGCCACAAAAACCACAAACAAAATGATCGCGACATTGTGGCTGGGTGCTTCCGCGTCCGCATAGGCAAACAACGGCATTAAACTAAAAATTAAAGCTAGAAATAACTTCATGGCGCTACCTGCTCTTTTAATTGCTTCAATATTGGCTCTATATATTTATTCGCGTAATAAACATAAATTGAGGTGATGATTAAACAGCCGATAATGACAGCAAATCCTAAGACAATAGCCCATGAAGTAACTGTACCTTCAACGAGCGGTTGACCTAATTCTTTTGGAAAGAAGGCTCCCGCTAGAATTAAACCGTAATAGGAAAGTAAGCCCGCAACAGTTAGTGGCCTTATTATTTTTCTGCGGGTTTTTAACAACTGAATGTAGAGCGGGTGCTCCATGATTGTGGACGAGTTTGGCGACTCCGATGATGGCAACATAAAACCCTCAGGGGCTAGGATGTGAATGGGGATACGATGTGTAGGGACACCGCATTTAGCAGCTTACACGTTAAGTTTTAGTCTGTCAGCAGACCTTATTCGCAAAACACATCTCCACATACCCGAGTATGCAATCTGCTACCTAATCTTGCGTTCATCTGTTGCGCTGGGCTTCACGCCGAGCATTACACACAGTAACCGGTGCAACAAAAATACTTCAGTATTCGGCAAAAAAATGTATTTTTAAAACCCGCTAAAAGTCTTTTCAACCATAAATATTCGCTATGTGCATAGGTCTACAGGTATGCAACTGGCGAGCGAGCAATTTTTAAGCGTCAATTTTTTGTACAAAAACAAAATGTGTTTACGCGCTGAATATAGCTTCAGTAAAAAACTAACGAACCGCTAAAAAATGTAAGCGGCAGTTCTAACTAGACAGATTTTCATGAAATGTGCATGAATGCAGGAGGCAGAGCAACGCAAGATTGGTTGCCGAAGCACACTACTATATGAGCAGTTTGAAAAATTTAACGGCGCAGGAACAAGCACCTTAGTTTTCATAGACACCCTAAAGCGTGAACGAAACTATTAACGCATCCTGGCACAAACCTATTTGCGCAAAAAACGCGGGTGAAAGCTTTTTAGGAGCGACAACTCAAATAATGCAAAGGGAGAAACGAAATACAATTGGGTGTGAGCACACACCGACCGATATTATTAGCCCGACGCTGTTTGATTTATGCATTCTTATAATTATGTGAAAAACACTGGCATCTTTTAGGCTGTCAATACACAGCCACTTAGTCAAGGCGTTAATTATTGGGTGTATATGGTAAGACTAAAACATTTAATTTAAATAATTCGTCTATGCGTTTTTTTTGGTCAAGCGCAGTTGCCTTGTCAAACTTAGGCCCGACAAAAACCCTTATAACCGGCCCTTTCGGAGAATTTAATTCGCGTGTGTATGCATTAAATCCTTTTGCGGCTAAATCTTCGCGCAGTTTTTTTGCCTGCGCGGCGGTTTTGTAACTCGCCGCTTGTAATATCCAGGCTTCTGCGGAGCCGCGAGCGTTTAGTGCGGGTGGAGGCAGTACAGGCTTTATCATTTCACTTTTAGTTAATTTAATAGCGCTTTTATTATCAGCCTTGCCTGTTAGCAATTTATCCGCTTTTGCCGCTTCAATTTTCACGATTTGAGCTGCGATTTGGTCGGGCTTTTCCGCTAGGTTTTCCGCAGGTATTAGCATCTGCGCAGGTGGTGGTGCCATATCCGATTCAGCAACACTTGGTACAACAGGAGCATTAATAGGCGCGGCAGGAACGTTTATCGAGGGCGGAATTTGGCTGGTCGGATCAACTGGTTCCACACGATTGCGATCGAACAACACCGGCAAAAAAATTACTAGCAGTGCCAACAATACTAGTGCGCCGACAATACGCTGCTTTAAGCCATCATCCATCGCACACCTCTTTGGCACCCAGCGCCGTTAAGGCGGGATAGGCTGCCGCCAATGTATGAAAAGATCCACAAATTACTAAGCGCGCCTGCTCGGTGAGGCACTGAGCAAGCACGGGTTCCAATGCCTTCTGCAGATTTTCGTGTTCGGAGGTTTTCATACCCAAGGAACGAGCGTACTGCGCAAGTGCTGAAGCGCTCGCAGCTCTTGGCAAGGGCAAACCTATGGTGTGAACATACAGCGCCGATGTAAGAGGTTTTAAACTCTCAATGATATTTTTATCAGCCATCATCCCCACAACTATGATAAAGGGCTGCGCATCCTGGGCAATATAATCTGCCAAAGCCTGCGTTGAAGCCGGATTATGCGCAACATCCAACAAGACTTGCACACCCTGGCAGGTAAAACGCTGCCAGCGGCCAATTAACCGAGTAGCACCTAAAAGCTGCGGCAAATTATCTATTTGCGTAAGCAAGCCTAAATGATCACAAGCCACTAAGGCCGCAGCGACGCTAGGCAGAGGTAATTGCAGACGCGGAACACGCAGCTGGTGCTGGGCACTTAATGATATTACCGCCCCTGAATCGTCAACGCGCCAGGAAAAGTCTCGTCCAGCCCAGAGCACACGGCAGCCAATTCGAGCGACTCCAGCTACAAGAGTTGAAGGAGGATTTTCGTCAGCACAAACCAAAAGCTTGTTGGCGCGGGCAATACCGAGTTTTTCAACAGCAATCAGCTCGCGGGTATCGCCTAAATAGGCTTCATGATCAAGAGCGATAGAGGTGATAATGGCTACATCAGCATCGAGCAGATTGGTAGCGTCCAGGCGTCCGCCTAAACCTACTTCGATTAGCCAGACATCTAAATCCGCCTGCGCCATCAGCCAGAAAGCCGCCAGTGTGCCGAATTCAAAATAGCTCAAACTGATGTCGCCGCGCGCCCGATCTATCGCATCAAAAGCTGCGCAAAGGGACTGATCGCTTGCTTCCACAGCATTGATGGTAATGCGCTCGTTATAACGCAATAAATGTGGCGAGTTGTAAGAGCCAATTGCCAAGCCTTGCGCCCGCAACAATGCAGCCATCGTTGCAATGCACGAGCCCTTGCCGTTCGTACCTGCGACCAACACAGTTTTAGCCTTCGGGCGTAATAGCCGTCCAGAGAGAGTTGCATCCAAACGAATTGCAACTTCACGTACGCGCTCAAGCCCTAGATCTATTGCCTTAGGGTGAAAGCTCTCTTGCCAGGCCAACCAATCGGTGAGATGAGAAAAACGCGGCGCCATGCCAATTTCCTGCCGGTTCGACATTAAGCTGTCAAAGGCTCGTGGCGCGTAAGCTTGGCGAGCAAGCTACCCAATCGCTCAACCATATCTTTACGGTGAATAATCATGTCAATGGCGCCGTGTTCGAGCAGAAACTCAGCGCGCTGGAACCCCTTCGGCAATTTCTGGCGAATCGTCTGCTCGATAATAGCTTGGCCAGCAAACCCTGCGCGGGCGCCTGGCTCAGCAGCATTGATATCTCCCAGCAGAGCAAGACTCGCCGACACACCGCCATAAACCGGATCAGTCATTACTGAGATATAAGGCACACCCGCCTGTTTTAACCGCTCGATAACTGCGCTGGTTTTTGCCATTTGCATCAAGGAGATGAGCGCTTCTTGCATACGCGCTCCACCGGTGGCAGAAAAACACACCAGCGGACAGCGCTCTTTTAAAGCCACCTGGGCGGCGCGGGTAAAACGCTCCCCCACTACATAGCCCATAGAGCCGCCGTGGAACGCAAACTCAAAAGCCACCGCCACTACGGGCATACTTTTAAGGCTGCCTTTCATAGCAATAAGCGCGTCCTTCTCGCCGGTTTCTTTTTGTGCGGCAGTTAAGCGCTCTTTGTAGCGCTTAATATCTTTAAACTTTAACCGGTCAATAGGTAATACATCGGTGGCTAATTCCTCTCGGCCCTGTGGGTCGAGGAAAATATCCAAACGCCGACGAGCGCTAATACGCATGTGGTGATCGCACTTGGGGCAAACATCGAGGTTTTTTTCCAGCTCTGGGCGATATAACACGGCGTCGCACTTACCGCATTTTTTCCAAAGTCCCTCAGGTACCTTGCTCGTACCTGCACGCACAGCGCGTACAGCGGGCACAATTTTGTCTAACCAACTCATATCGTTCTCTGTATTCTCAGGTGGTGAAGGCGTGTCCATTAGGACAGGCTATCAAGGCCTTGGCGAATGTCGCGTACTTTGGCGGCCAACTGGCTTAACAGGGTTTCATCACTGCTGCCTATCGCCATAAGCTCGACAAGGGCACTGCCGACAACAACACCGTCGGCAAATGCCGCTACGGCCTTGGCCGAAACGGCGTCTTTAATACCAAACCCCACCAAAACGGGGGTTTGAGTAGTACTACGAATGCCTTCTAGTTTGCTGGCAACGTCTTCTATGTCTAAATTACCCGCACCGGTTACCCCTTTTAGGGATACGTAATAAACAAATCCGGTGGCAGCGGCAGTTATCGAACGTACGCGCTCAGTTGCCGTCGTTGGAGCTACCAAATAAATAGTTTCAAGGCCAGCAGCGCGCATTTTCTGGTTAAAGTCTTCAGCTTCTTCCGGTGGTAAATCCACCGTTAACAGACCATCTACACCAGCCTGCACGGCTGCGGTCACAAACGCTGAATAACCCATGCGCTCAACCGGATTGGCGTATCCCATTAGCACCACTGGCGTGTGTGGGTTTGTGGTACGAAAGGCGGTAACCACTTCAAGGCTGGTGCGCAAACTAGTGTTAAACGCTAGAGCCCGCTCGTGTGCTTTTTGAATCACAGGGCCTTCAGCCATAGGGTCTGAAAACGGCACGCCAAGCTCGATAATATCCGCGCCCGCCTCTACCAATGCGTGCATAGCCGAAAGCGTAAATGTAGGCTTAGGGTCACCGCAGACAATATAGGTAGCCAGGGCTTTACGACCCTGGTTTTTCAGCGTGGCCAGGGTTTGATTAATGCGGTTCATCGATTAGACCTCTATACCGTCGAGCTTGGCCACTGTGAGAATATCTTTGTCGCCTCGGCCAGAGAGGTTGACGATAATGATCGCGTCCTCCGGTAGCGTTTTGGCGAGTTTTTCACCGTAAGCTACCGCGTGGCTGGATTCCAACGCGGGCATAATGCCTTCCGCGCGGGTCAAGCGTCTAAATCCTGCCATGGCTTCATCATCGGTAATCGCTACATATGACACGCGGCCAACGTCTTTTAACCAGGAATGTTCAGGGCCGACGCCGGGATAATCCAAGCCTGCAGACACAGAATGAGTTTCGATAATCTGGCCGTTTTCATCTTCCATTAAATAGGTGCGGTTGCCATGCAGCACACCTGGAATACCGGCGGTGAGCGGCGCGGCATGTTTGCCGGATTCCAGCCCTAAACCACCGGCCTCAACGCCGTACATAGCAACGTTTTTATCGTTTAAAAATGGATGAAACAGGCCGATGGCATTAGAGCCGCCACCAACACATGCGACCAGGGCATCCGGCAGACGGCCGGTTTGTGCCAGGCACTGCGCCCGCGCCTCACGGCCAATAATGGATTGAAAATCGCGTACTAATTGCGGATAAGGATGCGGGCCTGCTGCCGTGCCGATTATATAAAACGTGCTGTCGACGTTTGTAACCCAATCGCGCATGGCTTCGTTCATCGCGTCTTTGAGGGTTTTAGAGCCGGATGTCACAGGCACCACTGTGGCACCTAACAGTTTCATACGATACACATTGAGCGACTGCCGGCGTACATCTTCCTCGCCCATATAAACGACACACTCAAGACCTAAACGCGCGGCCACTGTAGCGGTAGCAACGCCGTGTTGGCCCGCGCCCGTCTCAGCAATCACGCGCTGCTTGCCCGTATGCTTAGCTAATAAGGCTTGGCCGATCGTGTTATTAATCTTGTGGGCGCCGGTGTGGTTAAGGTCTTCGCGCTTGAGATACAACTGAGCGCCACCCACCTTGCTGGTCCAGCTTTCAGCGAAATACAGCGGTGAAGGCCTACCGACATAATGGGTCATGTCGCGGTCAAATTCGGCCAAAAATTTTGGGTCGTCTTTCAGGCTCTGATAAATACTCTGTAATTGATCGAGCGCGTAAATCAGCGTTTCCGATACAAAGCGACCACCGTATGGGCCGAAATGGCCGCGGGCATCAGGCACGGCGGAGAAGTCTGGAGATATAGGTGTGCTCACGAGTCGATTCCGAAGTGAAAAAATAAGGAGTTGCGCGCAGCCAACATCATAGCCCCCGCGCCCGTTTAATAAAGTCGTTCATTTTGCTGTGGCACTTTACGCCAGGAGCAGATTCAACACCGCCGCTGACATCAACGCCATAGGGCGAGGTTTGAGCCAGCGCATCAGCAATAGTTTCAGCAGTAAGCCCGCCCGCTAGCACCCAGGCTTTGGCGCTTGACGTAGGAGACAAAGACCAGTCGAAGGCCTCCCCAGTGCCGCCAGGAACTCCGGGTTTGTAGGTGTCTAAAAGGAACCCCTGCGCATCTGGGTATTGCTGCATTGTTGCGGCGATATCCAATCCAGGTTTCATACGCACAGCTTTAATAAACGGCCGGGCGAACGCGCTACAAAAATCGTTATGTTCATCGCCATGAAACTGCAGTAAATGGATAGGAACCTGCGCCAACACCTGGTTAACCCATTTAGCAGAAGGATTTACAAACAGGCCCACACTGGTAACAAACGGGCCGGCGGCCTCAGCGATGGCCCGAGCATTCGTCAAATCGCTCAAGTAGCGCGGGCTTTTGGTATAAAACACAAGCCCCTGGGCATCCGCCCCGAATTGCGCTAAAGCATAGGCATCTTCAACCCGAGTGATGCCACATATCTTAATTCTAACCGCCAAAATTGAGCCTCAAATCGGAGCCTATGAAAAGCGCTCTTAACTAGCGCAGACGTAATAAACCCGCGTGAAATCAAACAAAGGGCAGCGATATTACCAGACTTAGCTAAAAAGAAAAAAACAGGCGCGCTCAACAAAACTGCAATTAGATGTGCTCAGCCGCAAGTAGCCAAGTTATTCGGTAGCAGCAAAGGCCCCTTATCCCTTTGAACAATGCCGAATTCCTCGGGATAGGCCACGGAAACTAGGTACAACCCACCAGGCTGCGCTGTAGGTGCCGCTAATGAGCGATCGCGAGCCGCTAGCACTTCTGCGATCCAAATAGGTTCACGCATACCCCGCCCCACTTCGATTAGGCTACCCATAATATTGCGCACCATGTGGTGTAAAAAAGCATTGGCGGTAATTTCCAACACGATCAGCTTGTTTACCAGATGCAGCTGAATATGGGTAATCGTACGCACAGGGTTTTTAGCTTGGCACTGCACGGTGCGAAACGAGGTAAAGTCGTGCTCGCCTAAAAAATATCTACAGGCCTCTTGCATCCTGGCCGTATCCAAGGCAAAACGCGTCCAACTAACCTGGTCGGTAAACGTTGCGCTCGGAACAGTTGCCGAGGCCAATAGGTAACGGTAGGTTCGCGCGCCAGCACTAAAGCGCGCGTGAAACGCCCAACAGACAGGCTGAGCATAGTGAACGCGAATACTGGCTGGCAAATAGCTATTCACACCCAATATCCAGGCTTTGCTGGGGCGCTCGCGCGTTGTATCAAAGTGCACGACCTGCCCTGTAGCGTGCACTCCCGCATCGGTGCGGCCTGCACAGACTACTTGAATTTCTTCACAGGCCACTTTGCTTAAAGCCGACTCTAAGCGCGCTTGTATTGTATTGGGGGAAGTTACCTGCTTGGCGAAGCCGTGGAAGTCGCGCCCTAAATATTCCACGAGCAGCACCCAACGCTGCGCGTTGCTGGGCGGGATCATACCGGGTTTAATTTCGCAGCCGGGTTTGTAGGCATCGGCGCTGGAAGACTGAGACATGATCATAACAAAGCATAAAAAAGGCCCCGCAGCGCACTGCGAGGCCCTAGATGAAGGAGAAATTAAATTAACTGATACGCGCCATTAGAGCATTCGCCTGCTTGCGCTGCTCCTCGCTACCCTCTTCCATAATTTCTTCCAACGTATGTTTAGCCGAATCCTCATCGCCCATGTCCACAAAAGCGCGCAATAAATCCAGTTTTGTATCCAACTCATCGCCATCGCACAAGGCGCCTAGATCGCTGTCATCGTCGGACTCAGGATCAAAATCCGGAAGCTGAAAATCTGCTTCTATATCGGCGAAGCTTGCTCGTGGGATATTTAGCTCCTCTTCATCCAGGTCGAGAGCAAGGGCGTCGTCTAAATCTAGATCAGAGAGATCGTCAAGATTATCCAAGCCCTCAAATTCCATCAGCTCGTCACTGCTATCAACATTCACAGCAGTACCGAGCTCTGCGGCTACCGCAGCAAAATCTTTCGAGCTGCTTACGGCGGCACCCGGCGCTTTCTCATCTATATCGAAATCCGCATCTAGATCGGTTAAGGGATCCTCAATCGAAAATTTAACGGAATCATCAAACCCCTCAAGGTCGATATCGGGGCGATCTTTGGGTCCATCCCCCAAAATATCGGCAGGGTCGACATCGTCCAGCTCGCCAAACTGCGTGACCGGTTCAGCCATTAAGCGGCTGGGTGCTTCGGCGAGCGTCGGAGAATCCAAATCGTCTAAGTCTGAAAGATCACCATCAAACTCTGCGGCCAACGCGCCTAAGTCAGCATCAAGCTCATCAAAATCCAAATCTTCTGTCGGTAAATCACTATCAGTAATAGCCGACATAACAAGCGTAGGTGTGTTGGGCTCGTCCTGATCGAATTCACCGAGTGAGGCAGTCTCTAACTCACCAAAACTCTCATCAAAATCCAGCAAGGACTCCAACTCTGCACGCTTAGCACTGCTCGCAGGGCTTTCTTCAACAATGGGATTTTGTAACTCCGCTGCAGTTAGCTCTTCGTCAGCTACCGAAAAGGCATCGTCCAAATCAAAAGTTTGCTCATCCAGCGCATCAAGCTCTGCCATGGCAACAGACAAATCCTGTTGCGTATTTAGATCATCAACTGAAAAATCAAATTCGTCTTCCTTTGCTTGGGGAGCGCCTTCGATTTTATTGCTCGTAAGCGCAATTTCGTCGTCTAAATCGAGCGTAGTTTTATCACCCAGCGCATCATCCATTGATAAATCGACTTCCGGCTCCGCGTCCAAGTCCTGGTCGGAGAAATCATAATCGAGGGCGCTGAGATCTAAGTCGGCGAACTCATCGACAGGCTCTACAACAGGAGCCTGGACTACCGGCTCGTCAAGATCATCGAATCCTGCATCAAGACTTGAATCCAGATGCAGCTCATCCGCGGCGACGGTTTCAAAATCACCGCCCAAAGCATTTTCATCTAATTCAAAATCTGATTCATCCAAGCCTTCGCTATCAAAGGAGAAGTCCAGTTCGGGGAGCTGCTCTTGCTTGGCGTCGAATGGATCGTCTAACGAGGTATTGGGCTCAGCGCCTTTATCAAAACTTAGATCGTCAAAGTCAGACAGATCCAAGCTATCTTCACCGCCTTCATCAATGAGAAGCTCAGCTAAGCTCTTGCGATCACCCGCAGGTATAGCTTCAGCACTCACTGCATCTTCAAAATCGAGTGTAAAACTTTCATCGCTATCGGCGACCGGTGTCGTAAATTGCGTCGAATCACCCGAATTCATATCATCCGAGTCAAACGCAGCTGGCTCCTCTAACTTAGCGTCAAAATCAAAGTTGGCGAATGGCTCTGCGGCAAAACCCGCGCTTGCTACCGTTGCCCCTATAGCCGCTGCAGCAAGTGGCGTAAGTTGGGTGGTATCGTCACTTTCAACCTTACCGTTTACAGCTGCAAGAAAAGCTTCGTCAGAATATTTATGGCCATCAAAAGGAGGGGCATTATCGATGTAACTGCGTAACTGCTCAGCACGGGCGGCGGACTCTTCGTCACAAAAAGCTTTAAGTTTTGCATATTGGCGATCAAAACTTTCGACGTCCTGCTTGCGCGAATAGACTTCCAACAGTTTTAACAATACGCGGCTGTTGGCTGGGTCTTGCTCCAAAGAGCTCAATAACAGCTTTTCGGCGGTGTCATAATCTTCTAGAGCAATGTGAATGTCCGATTCAGACACCACATCATCGGTTTCTAACTTAACGCTCTGTGAGGCAGGTGTGAGCTGAAACTGAGTGATATCGTCCGCATCAGTAATTTTTGTATCAACAGGTTTAGTTTCTTCGAAGCCGGGCAGAGAAAAATCATTTCCCCAACCACCATCAGAATTATCCGACGCTCCCACCCATGGCTCTGGGCCGTCATCGTCGTTACGGCGGCGTTTCAACAGCAGCAGCCCCAGCCCTAATAGCACGGCTAAGCCTGCTCCGATGTATAAAACATTGTTTTTCAGCAGATCAACCAGGCCCTCTTGGGCTGCGGGTTTAGCAGGCGCAGGAGTAGCGGCAGGTTTTGGCTCAACGCTGGGCTGAACAGGAGGCGACGGCGGAGTTTCTACTGGGTCTTCAACCTTAGGGGTTTCGCTTTGAGAAGTGCCAGTGGCAGGTGTTTCGATAGTCGCAGTTGCATTAGCGCTGTCAGCGGGAGCAACAACCTTCCCATCCGCTGAAATAGCCGCAGGAACTTCAGTACTTGCAACCGGCGCGTCAGTGCCATTAGGTACAACAGGAACCGTCCCAGCGGTCTGGTTTTGCTTGTTTTTTTCGATAGCCAACTCAAGTTTGCGCATTTCTTCACTATTAACTTGAATGAGCTTTTCAGTGTTTTCTATCTGTTCATCAACCGCTTTAAGCCTTACATTAAGATCCGCCGATTCACGGGATTTAGCATCCAATTCCTCTTTGGTGATTGTCAATTCATTGCTCAGCGCTTCTTTACTGCCTTTGTCTGCCCCTGCGCCACGGCCAGATTTAGAGCTCTCGGCTGAATTAGACGAGGAGAGCTTAACGCGGCCTTCAAGCGCGGAGGACTTAGGTTCAGTTTTAGCAACTGATTTACTGGCATCCAATTGGGGGCCGGTGGATTCGTCGCTCGGTGCTTTACGTGGTGAATTGGCAGCCACTTGCCGCGCGGCTTCATCGACAGCAACTTGTGAGGCGGCATCCGCTGCGGGTAGGCGCAATGTTTGTCCCTTGCGCAACAGGTTGATATTGCCATTGATAAACGCGTCAGGGTTGAGCTTTTGAATCGCAAGCATTGTCTGCTGAATACTGGCGCCGCTGGGTCGGTTTGAACGCGCGATTTTCCACAGCGTGTCATTGCCCGCCACTGGCCCATAGGTATCGCCCGAGGGCTTAGCATCAATAGGGGGTTCATCTGCAACCGGTGCTGGGCGAGGTGTTTTTGGACGCGCAGTTGCCGCAGCCGGGCGGCTCACACGGGGGCGGGGAACATCCGTTTGCGTCAACTGAGTTTCTACTTTAGGTGTAGCACTCGCTGCGCGACTTACCGCTGGCGCAACGCTGTCTGCCTCATTACCACCATATACAGGCAGATCCACCAACACCGTATATTCGCGTAGTAGCTTGCCGCTCGGCCACTGCGCCTGCACGATAAAATTAAGGTAAGGCTCAACCACTGCCTTCGATGAAGTGATTCGCACCAGCGGGCCTTTACCGGGCTCCATCACTACCTGAAATTTAAGATCACCTAAGAAAAGCGGTTTGTCTACGCCCACCCGTGCAAAGTCTGCGGCCGAAGCCAGCCCCACCAGAATCTCACGGTCAGTAAGATCCTTAGTTTGCGTAAGCTGAATCTCCGCATTCAAAGGCTGATTAAGAGTCGATTTTAGCTTTATTTCACCCAAACCAAGGCTCATCGCCCAAGGCGACGCCAGGGTTGAAATCAAGCTTAAAAAAATCGTTTGTTTTCGCAGACCCATAAGGGCAATCCTTATTGTTTTAGGAGGAAGACTCACCTGTTTGGATAACCCCGCAAACCCAATGCAACAAAATACCTATAAACAAGCAGTAAGCAGGTTGATAAGAGTTCGAGCGTATGGCTTACAGACACTATTTTTATTATGCGAATGACACGCAACGCCAATAACTTCAGTATAAAACTGAAAGCCTAGTCAATTTACTCATCTTATTCGCTTATTGCTGTAAGTATTCATGACAAATGGCGTTTTTTCAACTTACACGCCAAATGTCTGCCGCAGCACGCCATTTGGCGGAAATAACTGCATGGGCATCTAGCGACAATCGTGAGCAAGCTATTTATGTCAGCTGATACAGGTTTAACCTTAATAAGCCGATGTATTTGAGTTTCAGTCGCGGCATCCCTGCCTCTTTATATCGCTAATTTCTTGGCACGTTAAACAAGCGTGTGGCCAGAATTATTATTTTGCAGCGATTGATTTTATTGCACTTAGCGCTGATCCAAAAGAATTCTCAACATACGGCGCAGCGGCTCGGCGGCACCCCACAACAGCTGATCGCCGACAGTAAACGCGCTTAAATATTCAGCGCCCATATTCATTTTGCGCAGGCGGCCGACAGGAATATTCAACGTACCGGTGACTTTAGTTGGGGTTAAATCCTTTAAAGAGGCTTCACGTGTGTTAGGCACAAGGCTAACCCAGTCGTTGGCCTGTGCAATCAACTGCTCAATATCCGCAATCGGTACATTTTTATTTAGCTTTAATGTAATGGCTTGGCTGTGGCAGCGCATGGCGCCAATGCGCACACACAGGCCATCAATGGGGATGCTACTAGCGGGCCCGAGAATTTTGTTAGTCTCAGCCATACCCTTCCATTCTTCTTTACTCTGGCCGGTTTCCCATTGTTTATCGATGTAGGGTAATAAGCTGCCCGCTAAAGGCGCGCCGAACTGCTGCGTCGGAAATTCACCCGAACGTTGAGTAGCAGCAACTTGGCGGTCGATATCTAAAATTGCGCTGGCAGGGTCGGCAAGTTTATCCGCCACACTTGCGTGAATGGCGCCCATTTGGCTGATCAGCTCCCGCATGTTTTGCGCACCAGCACCTGAAGCAGCCTGATAGGTCATTGAACTTACCCACTCCACTAAACCGGCTTTAAATAAACCGCCCAAACCCATCAGCATCAAACTCACCGTGCAATTGCCGCCGATAAAGTTTTTCACGCCGCGGGCTATGCCCTGCTCAATAACATCTTTATTTACTGGATCCAGAATGATGATGGCATCGTCCTTCATACGCAAGGAACTGGCCGCATCAATCCAATAGCCCTGCCATCCCGCCGCACGCAATTTAGGGAATACTTCATTGGTATAGTCGCCGCCCTGACAGCTGATGATGGCGTCGAGGGTTTTTAAATCGTCAATGCTATTGGCGTCTTTTAATGGCTCTATATCTTTGCCTATTGCTGGGCCTTTACCGCCTACATTTGAGGTGGTAAAAAATACCGGTTCAATTTGCGCGAAGTCGTTTTCTTCTAACATGCGGCCCATTAATACCGAGCCCACCATGCCGCGCCATCCTACAAACCCTACTCGAAACATAAAATCACCTGTTTAATCTGTGTAGTTGTTTTAGTTAAAAATAAATTCAGTATTTTTTAGCCAGGTGTAATGGCTTTAATGAAAATAAATCGAATACTTTAGCGCGTTAAAGCTGCCACCACCGCCTCACCCATTTCTCGCGTACCGACTTTGCGGGTACTACCCACTTCTGCGGCAGAGTAAATATCCCCCGTGCGCAGACCTTGATCTAACACCTTACCCACTGCAGTTTCAATAGCATCCGCCGCATCACTACGGCCCAAGGAATAACGCAACATCATCGAAGCACTTAATATAGTTGCCAATGGATTGGCAATGCCCTGCCCGGCAATATCCGGCGCCGAACCATGCACCGGCTCATAAAGCCCGGAGGCTTTTTCATTTAACGAGGCCGAGGGCAACATACCGATGGAACCTGTGAGCATCGCGGCGGTGTCGGAGAGAATATCGCCGAACATATTGCCCGTCACAATCACATCGAATTGTTTCGGCGCGCGCACTAATTGCATCGCGGCGTTATCTACATACATGTGGCTTAATTCTACGTCTGGATATTCCGGGCTCAACCGATCCATTACCTCGCGCCATAAAACAGTTGCTTCCAACACGTTGGCTTTATCCACCGAGCAGACTTTTTTACTGCGTTTACGCGCCATTTCAAACGCGGTGCGGCCAATGCGTTCAATTTCGCTTTCACTATAAACCGCCGTATTAAAACCCTGGCGCTCACCATTTTCTAAAACACGAATACCGCGCGGCTGGCCAAAATAAATCCCGCCCGTTAATTCGCGCACAATTAAAATATCCAAGCCCGCGACAATTTCCGCTTTTAAGCTCGAAGCACTAGCCAATTGCGGATACAAAATCGCTGGGCGCAAATTCGCGTACAGGCCTAAATCGTAGCGGATTTTTAACAGGCCTTTTTCTGGCCGAATCGCCGCGTCTAATTTATCCCATTTTGGCCCACCCACCGAGCCCATTAAAATCGCATCTGCAGTGCGGCATTTTTCAATCGTGCTATCGGCGAGTGGCACGCCGTAGGCATCTATAGCGCTGCCGCCTATGTGGTCTTCTTCGTAGCTTAATTGCAAGCCGAAGAGTTCATCGGCTTTTTTTAATACTTTTAAGGCTTCGGTGATGATTTCTGGGCCTATGCCGTCGCCGGGGAGGATTATGATTTTTTTGCTCAAAGGGGAGTTCCTCTTTTTTTGCCGCTAAAGCGGCAGTGTTTTTAATTTTTTACAATTCTAAATTTAATCACCAATTTTTTCTCGTTCCCACGCTCCTGCGTGGGAACGAACTAGTATTCATATTCTTTAAAACCCCAACTCCAGCAATCACCTTTTAAATAACGGCTCTTGCCGCCAAGGCAGAACCCTTCTTTTGGCCGAGTGGAGGTGTGATTTTAGGGGTCAATTGGGCAGGACGCCCAATTGAGCCAGGGCGGGCCATGGATGGCCCGTCGTGGCGACCGCTAAAATCGCACCGGAGGGAGGGAAGTTTTACGAAGTAAAACCCAAAAGCAGGGTGCACTTTCTTTTGGTTACTTTTCTTTGTGCACGCAAAGAAAAGTGACTCGCCGAAGGCACGGTGTGCGACCCTAGGATTAAAATTAACTTTGAGATTTACTTACATGTCTCAAAAATAAAAATAACCGCAACCACACAATTACCTCTTTAAATTGCCTCCACCCCTGACATTTCAATTTAACAATGAACTTCTAAACTCTTTGCCAAACAATTAAACCAATCTTCTACTCATTTAATTCTTAGCGACAACACCGCGCCTTCGGCGAGTCACTTTTCTTTGGGTGGCCAAAGAAAAGTAACCAAAAGAAAGGCCACCCTGCTTGTTGGTTTTTGCTCCGCAAAAATACCCTCCCTCCGGCGTGATTTTAGGGGTCGCCACGACGGGCCATCCATGGCCCGCCCTGGCTCAATTGGGCGTCCTGCCCAATTGAGCCCTAAAATCACACCTCCACTCGGCCAAAAGAAGGGTTCTGCCTTGACGGCAAGAATCTTTATTTAATTAATTCAAAAAATCTATGCATTCCCACATAGAAACATAACAACGAAAAAATGCCCTAAAGTACAAATCGACCATCAAATTTCAATTTATTTTCTGGACCGCAGGAGGTGCTGGACAATATTGGCTTTAGCGGGGTCCTAGCTAACTTCGCTGCCAGTAACGAACTGTAGATTCTCTGCTGAGTAGCTGCATCAAAATCAGCCCATACAAAACTCCATACGTAGCCCCCCGGCGAACATATCGATCCCACATAATTACCTTCTTGCACCACCACAATATAAGTTGGATAAACATACATCGCGCTTATTGGCGTAGCGGGAGCATTCCAGTCTTCGCCCCAGGTATTTATTGCGACAAGAGCCGTCACAATAAAAATAATTTTTTTAAACATAAACATACCTTTAAAGTTAACAATTAAACAACCAAGGCGCCTCAACTTTCCTACGACTTTCATAACCCCTAATCAACTCAGCATCCTGCAAAGTCAACCCAATATCATCAAACCCATTCAACAAACAATGTTTCCGAAACGCATCCACCTCAAATCCAAACGTTTCCCCACTGGGGGTAACAACCCGCTGTGTATTCAAATCAACCGTCAAGCTATAACCTTCAGTCGCATAAAGCTCAGCAAATAACTGAGAAACAACGGCATCAGGCAATACCAACGGCAACATGCCATTTTTAAAACAATTGTTATAAAAAATATCCGCAAAACTCGGCGCAATAATGGCGCGGAAGCCGTATTCTTCTAACGCCCAAGGGGCGTGTTCGCGGCTGGAGCCGCAGCCGAAGTTTTCGCGGGCGAGCAATATGCTGGCGCCTTGGTACCGGGGAAAATTTAATGGGAATTCTGGGTTTAATGGACGATTGGAATTATCGCGGCCGGGTTCGCCCTTATCTAAATAACGTAATTCATCAAATGCGTTAGGGCCGAAGCCTGAGCGCTTAATTGATTTTAAAAATTGTTTGGGAATTATTAAATCCGTATCCACATTAGCGCGATCCATCGGGCCAACCACACCAGTTAATTGGGTAAATGCTTTCATCTTTAAAACTCCCGAATATCAACAAAGTGGCCGGCAATAGCAGCGGCGGCGGCCATGGTGGGGCTGACTAAATGGGTACGGCCGCCGTAGCCTTGGCGCCCTTCAAAATTGCGGTTGGAGGTGGAGGCACAGTGTTCGCCGGGCTCTAAGCGGTCGGCATTCATAGCCAAACACATAGAGCAGCCGGGCTCGCGCCATTCAATACCCGCAGCCAAAAATATCTCGTGCAAGCCTTCGGCTTCAGCCTGTTGTTTTACTAAACCGGAGCCTGGCACCACTATCGCCTCTTTTACCGACGCAGCTTTAGTTTTGCCTTTTACCACCACTGCCGCTGCGCGAATATCTTCGATGCGCGAGTTGGTGCAGGAGCCGATAAATACGCGGTCAACTTTTATATCCGTAATTGCCTGACCTGCGCTTAAGCCCATATATTCCAAGGCGCGCTCGATGCCAGCTTTTTTAACTGAGTCTTGCTCCAACGAGGGATCGGGCACGCGGCCACCTACTGGCAATACCATCTCCGGGCTGTTGCCCCAGCTTACTTGCGGTTCAATTTCGCTGCCGTTTAATACCACTGTGCGATCAAACACAGCGTCACTGTCGGAATACAATTCCCGCCAATTGGCCACTGCCCGCTCCCATAGCTCCGCTTTAGGTGCAAACGGGCGGCCTTTTACGTAGCTAATCGTGATCTCATCCACCGCTACCATTCCTGCTCGGGCCCCGGCTTCGATGGCCATATTACATACCGTTAAACGCCCTTCCATGCTCATGGCGCGAAATACTTCGCCGCCGAATTCAATCGCGTAACCCGTGCCGCCTGCGGTGCCGATTTCACCAATAATGGCCAAAACCACGTCTTTTGGCGTAACACCTGGCGCTAATTGGCCATCAACGCGTACGAGCATGTTGGCCATTTTTTTCGCCACCAAACACTGGGTGGCCATCACATGCTCAACTTCACTCGTGCCGATGCCGATGGAAAGTGCACCTAAGGCGCCGTTAGTCGAGGTATGGGAGTCGCCACAGACAATCGTCATACCCGGTAAACAGGCGCCAGATTCCGGTCCCACGACATGCACTATGCCCTGGCGTAAATCGTTAATTTTGAATTCCAAAATTCCTAACTCATCGCAGTTTTCATCCAAGGTTTGCACTTGAATACGCGAGATCGGGTCTTCAATACCGGCTACGCCGGAGGCGCGCTCGTTGGCGGTAGTCGGTACATTATGGTCAGGAGTGGCCAAGATGCTGTCCAAACGCCAGGGTTTGCGCCCAGCCAAACGCAGGCCTTCAAAGGCTTGTGGCGAGGTGACTTCATGCACTATGTGGCGGTCGATATAGATGAGGGCTGAGCCATCATCCCGTTGTGATACCACATGGGCATCCCAGAGTTTGTCGTACAAAGTTTTGCCAGCCATAAAAATCCCCTTCGGTTCTTGACCATATTTGATTATTGTCGCAACCTATTTTGAATAACTCCAATTCATTCTTTTTATGTTTTGAATTCCATATTGGAATACATAGAAAATAAAAGAGAGATAAATGGACACTCAAAACCTCAAGGCTTTTTTAACTGTGGCGGCCCAGGGCAGTTTTTCTCTGGCGGCGAACCTATTGCACCTAACGCAACCGGCCGTGAGCAAACGGGTAGCGGCGCTTGAAGAGGAAGTGGCCCATGCCTTGTTCCACCGCGTAAACCGCCGAGTGGAATTAACCCAGGCGGGTGTTTTGCTGCAGCAACGCGCGCTTGTGATTCTGCAAACACTGGATGATGCCCGCCAAGCACTGGCGGATTTAGACGGCGCAGTAAGCGGCGAATTAAAAGTTGCCACAAGCCACCATGTGGGCCTGCACAAATTGCCGCCGGTGTTGCATGAATTTGTGCATCGCTACCCGCGGGTAAATTTAAAATTTGAGTTTTTAGATTCGGAAATTGCCTACCAGCGTGTAGCCAAAGGTGATTGTGAATTAGCCGTGGTAACCCTCGGGCCGACGCCGCATCCGCTGCTCACCGAGCGCACGCTCTGGCCTGACCCTTTAGTGTTTGTCGCGAGTAAAGCCTTATTTAGTAGCGCACCGGGCTTAATAACCATGGAGCAATTAAGCCGCCTGCCCGCGATTTTGCCGGATACCAATACCTACACCGGCCGCTTGGTGAAAGCCTGCTTCGACGAACACGGCCTGCCGCTGAACATTACGATGGCTACGAATTACCTAGAAACCATCAAGATGCTGGTGAGCGTAGGGCTCGGCTGGAGCTTGCTGCCGCAGACACTCGTCGACGAGCAGCTGATTGTGCTGGATTTACCCTTAGTCATCAGCCGCAACCTAGGGGTAATTACCCATCCCAAACGCGCCCTCACCAATGCCGCCAAGGCATTTATGGAATTACTCGGCGGGGCGGAGTAGTTCTTCATAGCATCAAGGGTTTTCTTCGGTAGAAATCATCAGGGCCAAAAAGATGAATCGGTGCACGCAAAAATGCCCCTAGGTTCCACAGGCTGGCTTTATTTTGCATTACACTGCCCGCGCCTATTAATCACCAAGTTGGAAGACTACCCATGCCCGCCAAGCACACGATCCTAATACCTCTGCTGGTTACCACCGTGTTTACTCTCGCTCCGAACGCTTTTGCCGACGCTCTTGGTTTACGCGCTGGGGTGGAATATTGGCAGGCGGATTTATCGGGCGAGGCACAGAACCGCACTTCGAGGATAAAGAAAACAGGTAAACCGGTTAAATTTGACGATTGGCAATTTTATGGTGAAACCTATAATTCCGTATGGGTAAACTTCGAACACCCGGTACCGTTTGTGCCGAATATTCGTATGACCTACACAAATATTGAAAATGCCAAAGAGAAAACTATTAAACATACGGCAGGTTCGACAGTTTATTACACTCAAGATAGTGTCGCCCTTATCTTCGATAACATCGATTTTACCTTTTATTATGAAGTGCTCGATAACTGGCTAAATCTTGATGTCGGTCTTACAGCACGCTCTTTAAACGGTGATTTTGAAGCGATTTCGACCATTGGTGATGACTTAACTAAACCCGTTCAGGACCATACTAAACTCAACGAAATTGTCCCCATGCTTTACGTAAATGGGCGAATTGACATCCCCTTTACCAATGGCCTGTATGTACAGTCGATAATTAATGGTGTCGGCGCTAAGGGCAATACTCTTTATGATGCGGACGTACGTGTAGGTTATGACGTAGATCTTATTGCATTAGATCTCGGCGTTTACGCCGGTTATCGCCGCATGGTGCTTAAGGCTACAGATCTGGGCAACTTATACGCCGATGCCACAATGGACGGTTTAATTGCAGGGCTTGAGGTTCACTTTTAATTTTCGTAAAAATCTGCCACTACCTTGAATTTAAGCTCTGGATCTGACAAAGCAAATTTACCGCACCGAAAGATATAAATTTTTTCAGCAGTTTTCCATTTTAAAATCCGGTTTTATCCATTTAGGTTAAACCCGGATTTTTTCTGTAAAAACAGCGCGCTTTTTAAATAAGCTGCCGCACTGAATTAATGCTGCAAGCAACGCCGCTATCACGGCGAACACAAATGCCCACTTCGAATGCACCTGCCACAATACACCACATAACCAAAGCCCTAATGCGCCACCTGCCCCATAACCAATTGCTCCATACAACGCCTGCCCTTGTCCCTGTAATGTTGGGCCAAAGCTTTGCCGGATATAGTGCACGCTGCTGGCGTGAAATAACCCAAAAGTAATTGCATGCAAAATCTGCAATAAAATTAGACAGGTGAGCATGTCTACAGTAAATCCAATAAGCGCCCAGCGCCCGGCTGCAATCAACATACAAGTCAAAGCCGTCTTCGCTAGATTTAAACGGGGAATAAACGCAGGAATCCACCAAAATAACGCAATTTCCGCTGCAACCCCCAATGTCCAGAGCGCACCAATCAGCGTTGCGCTATAACCGTGTTCATGCAAATAAATACTGTAAAAGCCGTAATAAATTCCGTGGCTCGCTTGATAAAGCAGTGTTGCTAAAAAGAATCGCCAAACGTTAGCTTGGCTCATAACGGATGTGAGCGTCAGAGGTTCATTCGCAGCGCGATGTAGTTGAGCCGCAGGCAAACGCAGACACACCGCACCAAGCACAATTATTAACAGGATTAAAATAATCGGTAAATTAATTACCGATATTTGATCGAATAGCCAGCCCAATCCCAATACCAACAGTATAAAACCCAACGATCCCCACAATCGAATGCGCGTATAACGATGCGCTTGCTGGGCTAGGCTGTGCAGGGTAAGCGCTTCAAATTGCGGTAAAATTGCATTCCAAAAAGCGCTGTAAAGCGTCATAACTATAATTAAAGCTATAAAACCCTGCGCCCAATAAATAAAAACAAATGACGCAAAGGCACCAAATACGCCGACAAGAATAATCGGTTTGTATTGGCCACTTTTATCGGCAATATAACCCCAAATATTCGGTACGATAATTTTAGTAAGTGTGGGTATTGCTAATAATATACCTATATCGGCTGGGCTAAATTGGCGTGCATGTAGATACAAACTCCAATAGGGCACGAAAGCTCCTAACACAGCAAAATACACGGCGTATACACTGGCAAGCCGCCAATAATATTGCATAGGGCTTCTTCTGTGGTTCAATAAATTTTTACGGCATGTAACTACTTGAAGGTCTTATTTTTTAAATCCTCGTCAAAATCACAGTTGAGATAATGAGGAGCCTTGTTAAGACTTTTTAAAGCGTTTCTCCTGCAGACTTTAAAACTGCGGCGCTTGCGCAGGAATAATAGGCACACTTAAAGCGACATCTGAATTTTGCCCACGGTGGCGCAGCGCATGGTCCAGTAAAATAATCGCCATCATGGCTTCAGCAATGGGCGTGGCTCGAATACCGACACAAGGGTCGTGGCGACCGGTAGTGATAATCTCGCAGGGTGCTCCGTTAATATCGACAGAGCGTCCGGGAATTCTAAGGCTTGAAGTGGGTTTTAACGCTATATGCGCAATTAAATCTTGCCCAGTGGAAATGCCGCCCAAAATGCCGCCAGCGTTATTCGATAAAAAACCCTCCGGTGTAATTTCATCGCGGTGCTCTGTGCCTTTTTGCTCAATGCAATCAAACCCTGCGCCAATCTCCACGCCTTTCACGGCATTGATACTCATAAGTGCATGGGCTAAATCAGCATCTAAGCGATCAAATACAGGCTCACCCAAACCGGGAATCATATTACTTGCTACAACGGTTATTTTGGCGCCGACCGAATTGCCCTCTTTATTTAGCGCCTCCATATAATCTTTCATCGCCTCTACTTTGCTAGCATCGGGGCAAAAAAATGGATTATTACCAATTTCATTCCAATCAACCTGATCAATTTTAATCGGGCCTAATTGACTTAAATAACCGCGCACTTCAATTCCCCAGCGCTCGCGCAACACTTTTTTTGCCACCGCGCCCGCTGCAACACGCATCGCTGTCTCCCTTGCAGAGGAGCGTCCGCCGCCGCGATGATCGCGAATACCGTATTTTTGCATATACGTATAATCGGCATGGGCTGGACGAAATTGATCTTGAATTTTGCCGTAATCTTTTGAGCGCTGATCAGTATTTTTAATTAACATGCCGATAGGCGTGCCAGTGGTTTTCCCCTCAAAAACTCCAGAGAATATCTCCACCAAATCTTCTTCCCGACGCTGAGTGGTAAATCGCGACTGACCAGGTTTGCGTCGGTCTAAATCCGCCTGAATATCCGCTTCATTAATTTCAATACCCGGTGGGCAGCCGTCGATAATACAGCCTAAGGCTACACCATGGCTTTCGCCAAACGTGGTAACGGTAAATAATTTGCCAATACTATTGCCAGACATACAACACCTAAATTAACTAATTTTATTGTTTAGATCGCGCTCATCAAATAAAGCTTGGTTTTGCGTAAGCTCATCTTTACTAAAAATAAACACGCCGCCACCGCCGCGCTCAAATTCCAACCAAGTAAATTTAATTTCAGGGAATAATTCTTCCAATGCTACCCAGGAATTTCCCACCTCCACTATTAAATGTCCCTCGTCATTTAAAAAATTGGCAGCCTGGCGCAGTAATATACGCGTAAAATCTAAACCATCCTCGCCGGAGGCAAGCGCCAACTTAGGCTCGCGAGCGAATTCTTCCGCCAAATTAGCCATATCAATGGCATCCACATAAGGTGGATTACTGACAATTAAATCGAATTTTTCGCCGACTAACGCTGTAAAGCCATCGGATAAACACACGCTGACACGATCAGACACTTGGTGTAACTTAATATTTTCGGACGCTATATCCAGCGCAGCAGGAGAAATATCACTCAAAACCACTTCAGCGGATTCAAACGCTAAAGCGCATGCAATACCGATACAGCCAGAACCGGTGCACAGATCTAAAATACGCTCGGGCACGGTCGGCAAATAAGGCTCGAAATATTCCTCTATTTTTTCGCCCAATGGGGAGCGCGGAATTAATACGTGTTGATTGACTTTAAATTTAAGCCCGGCGAAATAGGCCTCGCCAGTTAAATAGGGCACCGGCATGCGCTCGTTGATGCGCCGTTGAAAAAGATGCGCCACATGCGCACGCTCGGTGCGGGTCAATTTTGCATTGGCAATCTGGCCTAGGCGGTCAAACGGCGTATGAACGGCGGCAAGCGTAAGCGCCACAGCATCGTCCCAGGGATTATCGGTGCCATGGCCATAAAACAAGTTCGCTTCGGTAAAACGACTCGCGCCAAAACGCACCCAGTCAACAAACGTCTGCAGCTCGCTTACCGCTTCTTCAAATAAATCGCTCATAGCAGGCCCTAAATACATGCACAAAGCCGCGCAGTGTACCTGATTTAAAGGCCCAAAGGCACCTAAGACGTTCCGCTAAAGAGCTTGCACTTTGGTTTCGCCACAACGGGAGCAGCGATAGAGCGTGATCAATTTGCCCTGCTTAACATCGAATTGTTTATCTTTTTCCACCACCCATTTGTGAAAACCCTCACGGCAGAGGGTTTTACCCTTGTGTTTTTGCCAGGGCGTGGGACGCTTAAACTGAATTACCTCGCCCATTTATCGACGTCTCATTTAAAAAGTAAACAGCCACGTGCATTTAAAGACGCTGGAATTTATTCTGAAATCGAAATTTCGCAAATGCAGAATTAATTAGCGACCCGTTAACATCTTTTACACAAAATCCAGCTGCGGCTGCAAATTAAATTTGCGGCACCAGGCTACAAACTCAGGTTCTGCCAAGGGTTTAGAAAAAAAATAGCCTTGAATAAAATCACAACCCAACTCCTGCAATACGTGCAACTGCTCGGCATTTTCGACACCCTCTGCAATTAGCTCCACACCAAAATCCCGCGCCAAGGAAATAATACCCTTAGTCATCCGGTACTCGGTTTCATCGCTGTGTACAGACTGACAAAAGGAGCGGTCTAATTTTACAGTGTCCACCTCAAGGCTGCGCAAATAATTTAACGTTGAATAGCCTGCGCCAAAATCATCCAAGCCTATGCGCACTCCCAGCTCACGTATTTCAGCAATTAATTGCCTAGCCATTATCGGGTCTTCAATTAATACTCCTTCCGTAATTTCCACCATTAATAAACGAGCAGGCAGGCCAGAAGTATGTAAAATTTCTTTTATACTGGCAAGCAATGCCCGCGAATGAAAATGAGCGCCAGAAAAATTCACGCTGATGGGAATTTCGACACCTAATTCCTTGCACCAGCGCATACAGGCTTCGCAGGCTTTGCGCAGTACATAATAATCCAAGTGACGAATCAGCCCGTGTTCCTCTGCGTAGTTTAAAAACGTCTGCGGGACTAGAAACCCTTCTAGCGGATGCTGCCAGCGTACCAAGGCCTCACAACCGTGCAATTTATGCAAACGAGCATCCACCTGCGGTTGGAAATACACGACTAATTCGTCGCGCACCATGCCATCGCGCAAATCATTTTGCACCAGCATGCGATAAAGCGCTTTTTGCTCCATATGCGGACTGTAAAGAATTATTTGGTTTTTTCCAGCGTCTTTGGCGCGATACATGGCGATATCCGCCGCCCGATTAAGATCGGACAATTCACGCCCATCCTGCGGGTAAATTGCAGCGCCGATGCTGACACTTAAGCGCATAGCTCGGCCACCCAACCACATTTCAGAATGCAGAGTTTGCAATAAATTGCCGCCTACGCTGCGCACATGTTCGCCTTCTTCCACATCCTCCACCAATACAACAAATTCATCGCCACCCAATCGGCAAATCATATCTTCGCCGCGCAAAACACTGCGCATACGCATGGCCACCTGCTTTAATAATTCATCGCCTATATCATGGCCGAAGCTGTCATTAATAGTTTTGAAGTTATCAAGATCCAACAACAGAAGTGCAAAGTTTTTATTAACGCGCTTGGCATGCGCGACGGCGCGCGGAAATTCCTCGGCTAAAAAAGCCCGATTAGGTAGACCAGTTAGAATATCGTGCATAGCGCGATAGCGAAAATCATCGGCTAATTGCTGCAATTCTTGTGTACGTTGCAACACTTGTCCTTCTAGCATTACATCGCGCTGTTGAATTTGGCTGAGCATCCGATCTATTGCATTGGATAATTGGCCGATTTCATCTTGCCTGTACAATGCGGAGCGCAAGCTATAATCGCCGGATTCAATAATATTTTGTGAAAGTTTATGCAAGGCTTTTAGCGGGTCGGAAATTATTTTTTGCGTCAACCACCCCACTAAGACGGCTAACATTAACGCAAAACCGAAGGCCATTAATGCATAGCGACGTAATTGTTCGCCGCGACTTTCCACATCTGAATTACTCACCCAGACCATTACATCACCCAAGGGCAAATTACCTGCCGATAATTCGCGTTGGACAAATTGCATACTGTAATCAGTGGAAAATTTTATCGGGAACTGATTAAAATCGTTGAGGGTTTTAATATGTTGAGGGTAAGCATCAATAACTCCGCCATCCTGATCCTGCACCCAAATTGCGACAATACTGTGTCGACTCAAACTATGCCGAATTACAACGTGTATAGCAGAAGTGTCATCCTGCGCTACCAGCGCCGATAAATTATTGCTTAATAGCGTAAGCTCAGTGTTGATCTGCTCTTCTTTAAGCTCTTTAACCAGCTTTAAATCCTGGACAATAAATCCAAGCAACACACAAAACAATGCAATGGCGGTAGTTACAACACACATCAACGTCAGTTTTGCGCTGATATTTAAACGGCGCATCGCAATTAACACCCTATCTACCCCACGCAAACAAATTATTTAAAACCGGGAAATCCGCTGCACCTTCATGTATACAATTCGTATAGGCGCTTTATATGGTACTTTCGGACGGCTCCTAACGGAAAGCCGATACCTATAGTTCACACAAAGGTAAGATAATTTAAGTGACAGTAGACCATTGCTACAGCCTAAGCGCAATTGCAATTAGGTTAAATTTTGTACATGCGCGTTGGCGCACACTCGCGTATTGACCCAGGTAAGTTTTTTGTTCGAAGCTAGATCAGCAACAACCGCATACTTGTCTTGTAACCGTGTAGCAGGCGGGCGATGCTTAAACTGCGCAAATAGATAATAAGAGGGGATATTAAAAAAGCAGGTCTAGTTGCTAACCAGTCCTGTCCGCTACGCGCTCAGCAACGACCAACAACGCGAAGAAAATATCGGCAACGTGTGTAGAATGAATTTTCGGCTTCCTTGCAGAGAATAAAATGTTGCCTGGCTTCAGAACAAAATTGCGCAGCACTTCAGCGCTATGACAAATGCAGCGCTTGAATTTCCGCCTGCCAATATTTCGGCCCGGTTATGTGTACAGATTCTCCACGTGTATCAACCGCAACAGTGACAGGCATATCTTGCACTTCAAATTCATAGATTGCCTCCATACCTAAGTCTGCGAATGCAACAACGCGCGAGGATTTAATAGCTTTGGAGACTAGATAGGCAGCGCCACCTACGGCCATAAGATAAACCGCTTTGTTATCCGCAATAGCTGATATGGCCGCAGGCCCACGCTCCGATTTACCGATCATGCCCATCAGGCCGGTTTTCTCAAGCACGGTACGGGTAAATTTATCCATACGCGTGGCGGTAGTCGGGCCTGCAGGTCCAACAACTTCATCGCGCACAGGGTCGACAGGGCCCACGTAATAAATAAACCGGTTGGTAAAATTCACCGGCAAAGGCTCACCTTTAGCGATCATATCGGTAAGGCGTTTATGCGCTGCATCCCGTCCGGTAAGAATCTTGCCGGACAATAAAACTGTTTCGCCGGTTTTCCAGGTAGCAATATCGTCACGGGTAACTGTATCAACGTTTACACGTCGTACCGACTCGCCAATTTCCCAGCTTACTTCTGGCCAATCATCGAGCGATGGAGGGGTTTGCAGGGCGGGGCCATTGCCATCAAGGGTAAAATGGGTATGGCGAGTGGCGGCACAGTTGGGAATTATGGCTACAGCTTTATTCGCTGCATGGGTTGGATAATCTTTGACTTTAACATCCAATACCGTGGTCAAACCGCCCAGTCCCTGCGCGCCAATTCCCAGAGCATTCACCTTATCAAATAATTCCAGCCGTAATTCCTCGGCTCGATTGGTAAAACCGCGCGCGCGCAGGTCTTGGATATCAACAGGTTCAAGTAAAGACTCTTTAGCCAATAACATGGCTTTTTCAGCTGTACCACCGATCCCGATGCCCAACATGCCCGGAGGACACCAGCCCGCGCCCATTTGCGGCACTACCGACAGCACCCACTCCACCACCGAATCACTGGGGTTTAACATGGCAAATTTCGCTTTGGCTTCAGAGCCGCCGCCTTTGGCTGCCACATGAATATCAATCGTATCGCCCGGCACCACTTTGTAGTGAATGACCGCAGGGGTGTTATCGCCGGTATTTTTACGCGCGCCATCTGGATCAGCAAGAATTGATGCACGCAATACGTTATCCGGCTGCAAATAAGCCTGCCGTACACCTTCATTTATGATGTCATCAAAACTCATTGTGCCTTCAACCAGCACATTCATGCCTACTTCCACAAATACCGTGACAATACCTGTGTCTTGGCAAATGGGCCGATGGCCCTGTGCGCACATACGTGAATTAATGAGAATTTGCGCCATAGCATCTTTTGCCGCAGGGTTTTTTTCGCGCAAATAAGCTTGATGAAGGGCTTGAATAAAATCTAAAGGATGGTAGTAGGAAATAAACTGTAACGCATCAGCAACACTTGCAATGATATCGTCTTGACGAACAATCGTAGGCATTAGGGTTTTCTCAACAGAGGCGAATTCGCTCGGAATTCTACACCCCTCAGCCTTGCGCTAAAAGCTTAAAAAGCTCGCGCAGTACCTGCCTAGAATTAAGTATTGCGAACACTGACTAACCCGGTTATCACGCGTGCGTATTCTGATTTTGCATCAGCAAATACCTCCAGCAAATTTTGCGCATTTTGTGCGTGCCCGGATGCTTCAAGCCTACCCATTAAGTCAGCCAGCCGATTAGCTCCCATATTGCGACTACTGCCTTTTATACCATGGGCTTCATAATTAATCGCCTTGAAATCTAATTCAGTAATTGCTTTCTGCAACAAATTAAACCGCAACTGAGAATCACTCAAATAACGATCAATTAGTTCATTAAAATTTTCCGCTAATAATTCACGCAACTCGTCGAGTATTTCGGTATTTAATGAAGCTTCGTCAACCATTTAATTAATCCTCTGCCAGCCATCGAAACTGAGCTTCTACACAATTGCCTGGAGGAAGCACTGTAATGGATTCACACATACTGCGCAGCAAAGAAAAACCTCTGCCGTGATAAATTGGCACTCCACCAGGAGTGGCGACAGTTTCATCAGGAGAAAATCCCTGCCCACTATCACGCACACGAATACGTAAAACACCGCCGCCTGCATCTACTGTGTGGCAGAACTCCAATACAATAAAACAATCTTTGGGCAAGTTTTCCAGCCCTTCTTTACGCTGGCGATAATATTCCGCGAACCCCTGCGGAGATTGCTTAACGCTGGACTTTAAACCCAGCACACCATGCTCAACTGCATTGTTGTAAAGCTCAGAAATTACCGTAAATAAAACAGAATTGCTTTGGCGCAACCCCGGCACCTCAGAGGTAATATGTAATAACAGCGGCATGGGATCAAACACGCGCAATGAGCTAGCCTCAAGGCGAAAATCCAATGACCAATCCTGCAAACAACCTCGCCCGCGCGAGCCTTGTTTTTCCACCTCAGCAGCTTCTTTTTCATCGGGAAAACGCACCTCGACCAAAGATACATCGTCGTCCCGTTCGCCTTCACCGATGTGGTGTTGCACTTTCTGTAAAATATCGTCAAAAATATGTAGGTTATCGAGTTCTTGCTCTAAGAGCGCATTTAAACGCTCCTCGCCAAACATAACACCTTCAGCATTGCGCGCCTCTTGAATACCGTCAGACCAAAGCAAAATTCTATCGCCTGGCTCCAACACATAACGCACAACATCCGCCTTAAAACTTTGGTTGGATAAAATCGCCAGCGGCAAATTGCGCGAGGCTAAACGCTCTACGGTTTTACCTCCGGCTCGATAAATTGCTCCGTCTGGCAGGCCACCACTCCAAACAAGTAAACGTTTTTTCCGTAAATTAATATCTAAAAATGTCGCACAACAAAATAGGCCCATCGGCAGCGTTTTATTGAGTTTACCGTTTATTTCACGCAGAATTTCCGACATGCCAAAACCCTTATTCACCATGCCGTAAAATATAGAAGCAAGTGGCATAGAACCGATCGCGGCGGGCAAACCATGGCCGGTAAAATCTCCTAGCAGAACCATTAAACTGCCGGTTGGACTTATATCAGCCAGCAAGACATCACCATTAAATACCGCCATAGGTGACATGTAATAGCGAATGATAGAGAGCTTTAATGAAGAGGTATTGGCGATGCGATCAAATACTTGCTTGGCGACTGTCTGCTCTTGCAGTAAATGTTTATTATTGCGCTCAATAAGATTTTTTTGCAGGCTGAGGGTTTTGTTCATTGCCCGCATGCGGCTAAACGCTTTAATTTTAGCCTCGATAATAATTTGATTATAAGGCTTTGATAAAAAGTCATCGCCACCTGCATCTAAACAGCGCGCAAGAGAGGAAGCATCTACAAGGGACGTTAAGAATATAACTGGAATAAAGTCGTCACCGGCATTCTCCTTAATACAGGAAGCCGCTTCCACCCCATCCATGTTAGGCATCATTACATCCAGAAAAACCAGATCCGGCTTTTCACTTTCAAATTGCTCAACAGCCTGATGTCCGTCTTCTGCCAATACAACCGAATAGCCCAAACGCTCAAGCATCGTCTGCAAAATAAAACGATCGACGGGGGAATCGTCTGCGATTAAAACCTTTATCGACGATTGGGGAATCTCTTTACTCACTATACCCTCGCGCTATTCCCGGCTAGCTTAATCAGTCGATTGATGACATTACTGAATGGTGAATAATTTTTCAAAACTCGAAATAGCAAAGATTTTTTTTACTTCGGGGGAGCAGTTGGAAATGGTAATAGAAGCACTTTCACCACCGGCATAATCCCGCAGCACTAATAACATTCCCAATGCAGAACTATCTAAATATTCTGCCCTTCTAAGATCTACGTTAAAATGAATCGGGCCTTCTTTTACCGCGCTCTCATAACACGAGCGAAACTCATCTAACGAACCTGCATCAAACCGGCCATCAACGGCAATGGTCAATGTACGTCCATCGGACGAAATTGATGAATTTATTGACATAGATTAGTCCTCCAACTGATATTTAACTAAACCTTAGAATCTACTAAGCGCCTAATAAGAAACTGAACACTAACTCCGCATCAGCGCCCTGCTTTAGCTTGAATAATATTCTTGGTTACCAAAAATTATAAGCAATTCACTTAACCGCACTTTACTGCATAATCAAAAAGTCTTTAATCGCAAAGTCTGTGCTCCGGCTAACACAAAATAAGCCAATTAACATCATTGCAACTCAGAACAGCCAAGCGGCGGCAACTATAACCGGTTTAAATCAACTAAGCACTCGCAACGTTAAGCAACCTTTCTAAAGTCAGCATAGACCATAGTTGCGAACTTCACTGCTACAGCGGCAGTGGAATTTAATCCTTCCATGCTGTGCGCACCCCTATCCAGCCGGCTCGCGCCAACGGGGTTGTACGTTGATCAACCACGTCAGAAATTAGTCGCGAGCCGAAGAGAGCCAATAGAAATAGTTTTAAGGCTCTTGCCGGACGAGCCTGCAATTATCGCTAAATGCACTTAACCCATTTGCAGCCCATTAACATTCAATACGTTTTATCGGACAAAGCTTCGCTTTTAAGCTCAGCATCAAATACACATTCTCTTAAACGGTATTACATTTGTCCTCACTATTACACTGGCCATTGACTCCTTGCCGCGCCGAAACTTACTTATACATTGTTCCCAAATGTCGATACAAAAGAAGCGCTCACAATCAATAGTTATCCTGTTAATAAGAATTAAGGTCCGTCATTGAGTCACAAGAGAGACCTCAATGCAAGTTCACGATATAAGCGCCGTAACGTTGTAGTAAACCTAGTCGGTTGATTGGCATAGCATTTAGCTAGGCAATCTCAAAAAAATGCGGTGGCGAGGCGCTGGCAACGTAAATTTACCAAAAAAACGAATAACTACGTGATGCAGGAGGTTGGGCAAAGCAGGCGCAATTGCCGAGTTTACAGGTAATAAATAAGCATTTTTTTGGTACATTCGACGACGCCAAAACAAGTGAGGTACCTTTTCAGAGGCTACCTGGAAAATTCGGGCCCGAAATGCTTCCTTTTAAAGATATACACGCAGCAATATCGACCAGCTGCAATTTAATCAATCAAAAAACGTTATTATCTTTGAGAGGCAGCGCGTCTTAAGGTCGACCAATTAGCAGACTGTAAATTCGGTGTTTTTTTTGCGGGAGATCGTATTGCAAAGCTAAAAAATGCATGAAAATGCGGATTAAAACCGAAAAATAATAGCAGCCAGTCAAATTCACACAGGACAGTGAAGCACACAAGGCCCACGTAACCACCTAAAAAACGCTGGCTTAAATATTCGTTGCAGTTGAATCAAGCGGGAGAAAATTTTCGCGGAAAATATTAAGTAGCAAACCAGAGGTTACTACACGCAACCTCGTTTTTGAAAAAGCTACTGACCGCCTTTTAACTTATTAATTTCACGGTTAACTTGCAATCGAAATGCATCTATTGACTCGATGGCATTTTCTGTATTGCGCACGCGATCACTCAAATCGGATTCCATAGCTTTCAGCCGCTTGGACACGTCAGCAATTTTACTGGCAAGCTCCTTACGAGATTCATCATCTTTGCTAGAGGACGATTGTTGAGCTTGCACTAAGTCTTGCAATACTCTCAATTCAGACTGTACATCTGCAACCGATTGCTTGGATTTACCTTCAATATCACGCAACGCAGCTTGCAGCTGTTTATTTACAGATGTGGTGTTTTCTTCCAATGACGCATTCATTTTAGCTTTCAGCTGATTTTGCGCATCCCACAATTTAGCCACTTCAGTGGAATTAGTTTTTAATTTATCTTGTAAAGCCGCAAGTGATTGCTCTGAAGTCTCACCAGTGGAATTTAGGCGTTTTTCTAATTCTCCAACACGGTTTTCCGCGGCGGCGAGCAGGCTCGCTTGTTGTACCGCCTGTTGTTGAAATTGTGTTAATTGCCAATAAAAAAAGCCACCTAAAACTAAACTTGCGACCGCCAACAAAATTGCGAACGGAGCTAACGGTGACGAGGCATTATTTGATGGTGTACGACTCGTCACAGTCGCAGAGGGCCGTGGAGGGTTCACTGACACTCGGTTCAGAGGTTCATCTACTTCTGTGCGGCCAGAAAGGGTAGGTTCTCGACGCTCGTTCATACTTCAGCCTTTAAAGGGTAATGTGTGGGTGATCTACGTATAGGAACCTTTAAAACCTCTTTAATAAATGCGGTGTTATTTGTCAGTAATTTACCGCTTAGGTTTTTACAGATTGCCTAAATTTTTAATATTTATAAATTGCTCTATGGTAACGAAAAAAGGAGGCCTAAGGCCTCCTCATCTAGCGGGTATTAACCTATGCGAAATTTTGGTTAACAAAATCCCAGTTTACCAGGGCCCAAAACGCTTCTAAATATTTTGGGCGGGCATTGCGAAAATCAATGTAATAAGCGTGCTCCCACAAATCCACAGTCAGTAGCGGTTTTGTTGACGCATCAGTTAACGGTGTTGCGGCGTTACTGGTGTTTACTATAGCCAAGCTGCCGTCTGACTTTTTCACTAACCAAGTCCAAGACGAACCAAAGTTATTGACTGCGGAGGTATTAAACTGCTCTTTAAACGCCGCAAATGAACCAAACGATGCCGCTATAGCTTCAGCAATAGCACCAGTAGGTTCGCCGCCAGCGTTAGGCGCCAAACAATGCCAATAAAAAGTGTGGTTCCAGATTTGGGCCGCATTGTTAAAAACGCCGCCGCTTGAGGTTTTTACGATTTCTTCAAGACTCTTACCTTCAAACTCAGAACCGGGTAATAAACCATTTAATTTATCCACGTAGGTTTGGTGGTGTTTACCGTAGTGAAATTCTAAGGTCTCTTCCGAGATATAAGGCACTAAGGCATTTTTAGCGTAAGGCAATGGAGGTAATTCGATAGCCATAAGTCATGTTCCAATTTGTTGTGGTTGCGGTAAATGGATGATAGTACCGAGGGAAAAAGGAAAACCCAGCAGCACGTCCTAAGTGTTTACATGTTGCACAATCAACGTGCAATCTGAAGCAACGAGCACTTAAGAGAGCCTAATGAGGGTTGCCCGCTATTTGCGGCCAAAGCCGACCAATTCAAGGCCTTGTTCACAATTCAAAGCCCAAGCACGTGCCCCGCACCTTACCAGAAGATGCGCCAACTGACTACGCAATAACCGGCCCTATTGTGCTCGAAGTAGCAGCCGGCGAGGGCTCGGCGTCATTTCTGATCCTCTATCAATTCGTCAACTTGATGCAAGGTAGAAATGTACCCAGTAATTTTAGAACCACTATCGAGTTTAAATATTAAGCCGACTAAATCAATGAATGCTTGGCACTAGGACGGCTCTCAGTCATTACAGAGCCGAAATGTTCAGGCAGCGGCGACTTAGGCATCCGATTCCTATCGCCTTAACCTCTTTTGCCGCCATTTTACCTAGATAAATTTCAGCGACTTAAGGCATAAAAGTTATAGAAATGGCCGGAATGCTGTTTGGCCGCTTTGGTAATATTTTTAACCTGTGCATATCGCTTACAATTCGAACAAAAAATTAAATACGATTTTCTTACACCTCATCCGCTTAAAATTTTTCTTTTTAGCCTATTAGTTGTTCGGCACTTCGATAACGATATCGTAAAAAATCACGCCTTGAGACCAATTAATAAAACCTGTGTAATTCTGCAATTAAAATTTTGCGCAACACACTCACTAGCGCAAATTGTTGATGACGCTCTCGGCACCGATTAGCAGAAAACTAAAAATAGCTTCTTAAATAAAAGCAATAAAAAATTCCCCTTAAACAATTAAACCTCATTAGAATTCTTAAGCATAAAAAAGCCCTGCAACATAGCAACAGACAGAAATTTACTTGGCAAGCAAAATAATTTAACACGTATCAATAAATTATTGCCAAACCAACATTTTCAAGGCTTCCCTATATTCTAAAAATAAATTCCCAGCGCCAGTTTGATTAATATTTGGTCTACCGTTTTTTCTATTTAAACTTCCTTTACTCCAAATCATAATTACTAATCGCTCAAACTAATTACGAATTAATATCAGGGCGCAGGGACTCTTATGCTTTATTTTAAATAGAGCGAGGCACTTAAACAACTAAGCCTGTCTGACGCTCTATTAGAATAAGACGCCAAACGAATAACCAGTATTGAGCGTTTTTAGATTTTCATTAGGAGATATTATGATTGATGTAATTTTCGAAGCGATTGAACACCATAAATTAGCACTAACGGACCATCCATTTTGCCAGAACCTGAGATCTCAGGACGGGAATAGAAGCGCTTATAGTTTTGTTCCCCACATGGCCTTTTTTGTGTTGGGATTTAAAGATATGCTCAAAAATCTTCAGGTAAAAAACCCAAAAAATACTATAGATAAAATGCTCAATCATCACTGCATAGAAGATAGCGATCATTGGCAATGGTTTTTAGAGGATTTAAAAACATTGAAATTAGGAATTGATAAATGGGGTGGCGATATTGGCGGTGTTTTGGGTTTAATTTGGTCCGATTTTGATTTCCCAGTTAGAAATCAAGTATACCGTGTCATGCATTATTTATTTCAATGCAGAACGACCCAGGAAAAATTAATTCTGGTGGAATGCTTAGAAGCGGCTTTTGCGGCATTTGTGGTTAATTTGAATCATTTAACCCAGCGCTCAGGTCATTTTGACACGCTTAAATATTTTGGCCGTCATCATTTTGAGGAGGAATCTTCCCATGCGATGGGCAGCTGGTTGAATGATGGCGGAAAATTACCAGTTACTTCTGATTCTGCCTACCAATTACGGGCGGATACGATGCTTGCGATGGTGGACGATATATTTGCTGGCTTTAATCAGGTATTTAATATCTGGGAAAAGACCTGGGTAGAAAAAGCCATTCCACAAGCGGCCTAAGCTACAACCCCGCATAACGAGTTCGTAACGTTTTGCGGGTTTTCAACGACGACAGCATTACTTTTCACTACTTTATTCTTATCGCCGCTTTTATTATTTTTCTGACACTATAGGTTTTAGCAAGCTTATTCTAGTGAATAATTTTTCAATAAAAAATAACATTGCAGCGATCTTTTTAGCCACAAAAACTGCGATCGCTCAGGGGTTTTATTTGGCGCTGGGTCCTGGAGTTATCTGCGTAATCACAGGGCGCTCTGGCGGAATATACGCAGTTTTTTCCATTTCCCCCAGGGATAGACTTTGCAAATCCCGGCTATTTAATAGCACTTTGGTGTCAACTAGCGCATCGCGATCCAGCCAATGTTTTAATAATTCATCGCCGCCGAAGGCTAAATGCAAGAAGGATTGCTGGGTTTTTGTATGTTGATTTTTATACAACAGGAATATCGAGCGCTCATTCACGTCTCGGCGAGTAAGTGACCAGGTGTAGACTTGGGCGCCCTGTCCCAATGGTGTTATTGCCATGGGCTGGCCCAATTGTTTTAGCACCCAAGGTTTGCTCACCGATTGCTGCTCTAAACGGTTGAATAATTGCTGTGGCACGCGCCCTTCTGCATCGGCAAAATGTGTTTGCCGCTCGCTGGAGTAGAGCGTACAGGCACTGATACTTTGAGTGGCTAATACAATTAATAACCAGCGCATTAGACTAATGCCTCCGGAGTGGTTTTTTGAGGTTTACCCTGTTTGCGAATTAATTCCATCAGTTGAGCTTCAGAACGTGAAATACCGCAGCTGGCGGACACTGTAGCTGCGTCCAGGCCGCGATCGAACATTTGCATTGCTTGTGTATAACTAAAATCCTCTGCAGCCACAGGCTCGCCTCGGGCATTGCCGGCAGCTTTAATTGTGTGTTCTAACGATAAAATACGCTGCCCCATGCCGATGGCGATGGAGTTTTGCATGGCGATCGATTTTTCCAGCGCTTCCATTTGCGCGCGGCAACGAGCGATTTCGGATGCTAACTTTTGCTGTTTTTTAAAAAAAATAACCGCCAAAGCACACAGAGCGCTAAGGCTGCTTAAGATTAAAAGCCCGCTGACCCAAGGGTCCATAATCATCTCCCAGGACACAGGGTAATGCTCAATTAAAAAGAGCCTAACTCGCCCCATTCTTCATCAGTAATAAGTTTATTTAATTCAATTAAAATTAATAACTCGTTGTTTTTATGACACACGCCCTGGATAAATTTAGCGCTCTCTTCATTGCCAACGTTCGGGGCACTTTCAACTTCGCTTTGGCGCAAATAAACCACTTCCGCAACACTATCAACCAAAATTCCTACTACGTGTTTTTCCGCTTCGATAATGACGATACGGGTGTTGTCTGTCATATCCCCCGGCTCAAGGCCAAAGCGATGCCGTGTATCAATAACGGTCACCACATTACCGCGCAGATTAATAATGCCTAATACATAGGAAGGTGCGCCAGGAACCGGTGCAATTTCCGTGTAGCGCAACACTTCTTGCACCTGCATTACATTAACGCCGTACGTCTCCCCGCCAAGATGGAAGGTAACCCATTGCAAAATCGGGTCATCACTGCTTTTACTTTTGCTTAAACTCGCACTGACGTTCGTCGCCATATAATCCTCTTGCCGGGCGGCAATAAATTCTGAAAATTCCAGTTAACTATAGTCAAGGGCGCAGGCCACGCCAGTTTGGTCTGCGCTAATGGGCGGCTGATAGAAACTGGCCGATAACCGTCACATCCAACAACGCACACATTTGCGACTTCACCGTGCCGAGCAGCCAAGGCCGTTTACTGCGCTCGCCGCGCCATACCACATCCTCGCAAGCAAGGCTTACCGGCTGCGCTACACGATTAACCGCTAGCGCCAATTGCCATGGGTCTTGAGTAAGAGAGTCACCCGCAAGCGACACTACAAAGCGCACGTCATCAATAAACCCCGTGTCGTAGCGCTCAGGCATAACCAACAGTGCAGTATTAATTACGCGCACTAAGCCTCTTGGCGTATTTAACGCGCCGAGAAACAAAGGCCCCTGTCCGGGCAAATGGGAAAATGCCTCGGTGACCTGGAAAATTTGCCCCAGTACCACCAAAGGAATGGCTAGTTTTAATCCGGCCACATCGACAATTAACGTATCAAATGCCTTATTGGCCCAGTCGGGTTTGCCCGCTGAGGGCACTACTACAACTGCAGTTTTACGTTCTGCGGGCGCAGATGACGCCAACTTACATAGCTGCGCAGGCTCGCTCATTTCCACAGTTGAAACAGCTGATACATGCTTTGGACTTAAAGCAGGTGCTGCCACAGGTGCCGGTGCCACTGCAGGCCATGCGCTATTTAGTAATTGCTGTAATTGTTGCCGAGCAGGTTCGGCCAGGGCTGATTCAAGCGGTTGCACTGCCTTAGCTGCTAGCTGCTCTACTTTGGCTAATGGCTCTACTTTGGCTAATGGCTCTACTTTGGCTGATAGTTCTAATTTGGCAGATGGCTCTGCTTTGGCTAATGGCTCTAATGTGGCCGCAGGTTTTTTGTTAGCAACTGATATATCAGCCGCCGGTAGCCTGGCGGATTGGGTGGCGTTTAATAATGGCGTGCCAGCCTGAGAAGAAAGTGCAAAACGCTGGTTCGTAGCCTCTGCGCTTGATTCGATATTCTCACGCACCGACTGATTGACTCGATCCTCAACGTTTTGGGCCGGCACCAATAAATCAGCGAGATATTGGCCGATTAAATCCTCGGCGCGATCATTCATGGCTTAACTCACTCGCTCCTGCAACTGTTTGATTTCCTTTTGCGGCAGTAAAAACCCCAACAAACTGCGATAGCCATCAATGCCCTGAGATTCCTCAGCGACCAGATGCGGCGGCAGGCCCATTTTGCTTGCATCACGCAGGCGGGTATCCACCGGAATTCGGCCTGGCCATACTGCATCGCCATAACTGTGGCGCAACGTGCGTAGACTCGTGACACAGGCGCTGGTGCGGCGATCATAAAGTGTGGGCACCATTAGATAAGGTAATTGTGAGCTGCGTGAACGGTTGATCATCTTCAATGCATTCAACATTCGCTCCGTCCCTTTAAGTGCTAAAAACTCCGTCTGCACCGGCATAATTAATAAATCGCAAGCGGCCAGCGCATTGACCATCAAAACGCCGAGCGCGGGCGGGCAATCAATTAACACCAAGTCAAAATCATCGGCGATTAAATCCAAACTTTTTTTAATGACCAGTCCCATGCCCTCCGGTCCAATCGCTTGGCGCTCCAAGGTTGCAAGCCCCATGGAGGCCGGTAGCAGACAGAGATTTTTAAACGGCGTATTAACAATTAATTGGCCGATAAAATCCGCCGACAGACGTTTGCGCTCTTGAAATAAACTCAAAGTGCTCGCCGATGTTTGATCTGGGTTGAGCCTAAAATAACTACTTAGCGACCCTTGGGGATCTAAATCCACCATCAACACCCGCAGCCCTAATTGGGCCGCTAATCCGCCCAAGGCCACGCAGGTCGTGGTTTTACCTATTCCGCCTTTTTGGTTGGCGAATGTCCACACACGCATAGCATCACCTGCATATTTATTCTCCTTAAACCATAGCCCGTGCCAACCAATGCGGCTGGAAATTTTATGTTCTAAGCAAAATGATGCTTCCAAGCAAAATGCTCGGCACTATTGCAACTGTGCATTTTTCAGGTACGTGAAAACTTCCGTTGGAAATTAGTGCGCATATCTCCCGATTAATTAGTCATTCTAAAGAATCTGCCAAAATTTATTTGAGCCTAGATTTTTGCATGCAATTCCAAGATGTGCCGCCAGCTTTCCAAGCTGCCTAAGCCTAGGCATACTTCCTCGTTTTACATTTGCGGAAACCGCCCATGATCAAATCACGTGCAGCCATTGCCCTCGGCCCCGGCCAGCCCCTAATTGTCACTGAAATAGACGTAGCTCCACCAAAAGCCGGCGAAGTTTTGGTACGAATTGTTGCCAGCGGTGTGTGCCATACAGATGCCTATACACTTTCCGGTAGCGACCCGGAAGGTATCTTCCCGACAATTTTGGGCCACGAGGGCGGCGGCATTGTGGTGGACGTGGGCGCAGGCATAACCTCTGTAGCCGTTGGAGATCACGTAATTCCGCTGTACACGCCCGAATGTGGCGAATGTAAATTTTGTTTATCTGGCAAAACAAATCTTTGCCAAAAAATTCGCGCTACGCAAGGCAAGGGCTTAATGCCCGATGGCACAAGCCGATTTTCTCTTGATGGCAAGCCAATTTTTCACTACATGGGTTGCTCGACATTTTCAGAATACACCGTGTTACCAGAAATTTCCCTGGCCAAAGTAAATAAAGCCGCTCCGTTAAAAGAAGTCTGTTTACTCGGCTGTGGCGTTACCACTGGCATGGGCGCGGTGTTAAATACGGCAAAGGTAAAACCTGGTGATACAGTCGCGATTTTTGGTTTAGGCGGTATTGGTTTATCCGCTGTTATAGGCGCGACTATGGCCAAAGCCGGGCGGATTATTGCTATTGATATTAATGAGCGAAAATTCGATTTAGCTCGCAAACTTGGCGCCACTGATTGCATTAATCCAAGCCTGTACGACAAACCGATTCAAGAAGTAATTGTGGATTTAACCGATGGCGGCGTCGACTTTTCATTTGAATGTATCGGTAATGTAAATGTAATGCGCTCAGCGCTTGAGTGTTGCCATAAAGGTTGGGGTGAATCGATCATTATTGGCGTGGCAGGCGCTGGGCAAGAAATCAGCACGCGCCCATTTCAATTAGTTACCGGGCGCGTTTGGCGCGGCACCGCGTTTGGCGGCGTAAAAGGCCGCAGTCAATTACCCGCAATTGTTGAGCAATATATGCGTGGTGATTTTAAATTAGACGATTTCATTACCCACACGATGGGCTTAAATGACATTAATAAAGCCTTTGATTTAATGCACTCAGGCGAGAGTATTCGCAGCGTCATTCATTTTGATATGTAATTTTAAATACATAGTTGCAGCGCACAACGGATCGCGCTGCAAGCGCTTCTTCATTAACAAATGCGCTGCAACCTCCCCGCAAAATCCCGCCTTACACTTTTAGGTTAACTTCATGAGCCTTACATTAATTTCACAAAATAAAAGCTTTGGCGGTTGGCACCAGCAATTTAGTCACTCCTCGTCTGCATTAAATTGCATGATGCGCTTTGCCGTATATGTGCCCCCACAAGCTGCAACACAAGCTTTGCCAGTAGTTTATTGGCTTTCGGGGCTTACCTGCACCGACGAGAATTTTATGCAAAAAGCCGGTGCTCATAGAGTAGCGGCGCAATTAGGCTTAATTATTGTAGCGCCCGATACCAGCCCGCGCGGTGCAGGAGTGCCAGATGACACCGAAGGGAAATATGATTTAGGCCTAGGAGCAGGTTTTTATTTAAATGCTCAGCTGCAACCTTGGGCCGATTATTATCAAATGGAAACCTATATAACTGAGGAATTACCTGCAGTAATTAATCAACATTTTGCTACCACCGGCACAGCAGCCATTAGCGGCCATTCCATGGGCGGCCATGGTGCACTCACATTGGGATTTAAATATCCGCAGCTATACAGCGCTATTAGTGCATTCAGCCCAATTTGTAACCCCAGTAATTGCCCATGGGGTGAAAAAGCTTTTACGGCTTATTTAGGCGACGACAAAAAATTATGGGCGCAATACGATGCCACTGAATTGCTCAAAACCCTCCCGCAATTACCACCCTTATTAATTGATCAAGGTGGCGAGGATGGATTTTTAAACGAGCAATTAAAACCGCAGGCCCTTTTAGCTGCAGCGGCAGAAAAACACTTTAACGTGAACATGCGCACGCAAGAAGGGTATGACCATAGTTATTATTTTATAGCGAGTTTTATTGAGGAGCATTTGCGGTTTCTGCGAGGATTTTTGTAGGGCTAGTTAAATCCTACTCCACCCGTGCGGAGACTTTAAAAGTCTTCCTTTATTTTCAAGCTAGTCTTGGCGTAATACAGTCCCCCTACGAATCGATTAACTCGAACTTTTAAAAATATTGCATGTGAAGCGATGGAGAATTCGCCTATGGTAGTAGATCTCAACGTGGAAAATTTCCACAACTGGGCCGCTAAGGATTTAGGTGATTTGGATAATTGCAATAATGCGATGAAATAAATCTAGGCAGCACCAAGGTAAGAAATCGAGTGGGTGACATGGCGACAACATCAGTCAGGCTTATTTTATAACCTATATTCCGCACAAAATTCCTTTTGAAGCTGAGATCACGGATGATGCGCGCTCGCTTCCTGGAAATCTTTCCGAAATTAAACCCTACCCTTCAATAAGAGAGTGAAAACCCAACGATTGCCAGTTCAAAACATTCGTTGTGTATCTTTGGCTAAGGAATGTTGAAAGCTGCCTCTGTCGGCAAAAACCTTTACGCCATTAAAGTAGTCAAATCTACCTATAGATCTCACATGAACTGAATAACACTAAATTCAATACCGATGAAGATATTTAAGCACTCGTGATGCAGTATCGCTGAGCTAAACAGAATGCCACCGCATCACTTAAAGCGTTCACGCTCTACCACCCTTATTAGCTGAGCAGGCTAAGCTGGTTTTTAAAACGGCAATTAAAATTATTAGCTGCGGCAGAAAAACCTTTAATGTGAAGCTGCACTACATGAAGAGTATTGCCCTAGTTATTCCTTTGTAGCGAGTTTTATTGAAGAGTATTCGCGGTTTTTCCCCAATATCTATAAGTATCTCTCCCCTTAGCTCGATTTCTCATTGTGAGATTCTATTTAGCTTCCAATCTACAATTGCTTCGCTCACCTCACCTAAATATACTGCACAGGCTCACGCAATAGTTCCAAAAGCTTAATACATAACCTAACAGGTATTTATTATGAACACGTTTGCGCATTATGTTGGCATGCTTGCACTAATGGTTTTCTCGGCCGCATCGCGTGCTGAACTAATTTACTCTCCAAACACGGTGCTAGATACCGTTACTGGAACTACATGGCGAGCATATTCCACTATCGAAGCAGGGCTATCAAATGGATTCAAACCTGCCACCATCGACCAAACCGTGGCACTATTTCTCGACTACGCGCCGCTCAATAGTGGCAGCAAGCTACCAGGCTACAACCCAGTTGAAGGCGGTATTAAATCGATTTCCACGCGCGAAGACGGTACGTCATTTTCTGTTTCCTGGGATAGTACATATTTATACCCAGGAAACTCACCTCCCTCGTTAGTTAATGCATTTGGCTTTAATGTAGAATTTGGTGGCTGGGGACCCGGAAGAGATACTGTTAAGTCTTTCGTTGGCCTTGTTCAAGAAGGTGATAGCTGGGCATCTGTGTGGCTGAGGAAAACCAGCGCACTTGATCAATATGGACACATCTGGGGAAATGAATCCGGCATTATCGACCCAGCAGAAGAATTATTTCGACAAAAAGATTTTTTCCGCACGGCCTGCTGGGGTCCTGAAGAGTGTAACAACCCTTTTATAGATGCTTCTGGCGCAGTCAAAATAAGTGGATATTTAATGGTAAGCAGCGTGCCCGAGCTGCCGTCAGCCATTTCTTTATGTTCAGGCGTGATGCTCTTATCGCTTTTAGTTGGCGCTAAGCGAAAAATAAGCATTAAATAAAACTCGTTTATTTAATTGCCACCTAGCAACCATCTTAACGATCAAGATAACGCTAGGTCAGCAGCCTTTTGAAAAACATAACAAATGGATTTATGGCGAATAGAAGCTGCATAAGTTTGCTTATTTAATGCAAACGCGATCCAGCCGAAAATTGAATTTTATTTTTTATTTTGTTAAAAACAGAACCGTTCGAGTTATTTCTAGGATATTTTTCTTTGACCTTGGACACCCCAACACACCTAAATCCGGCAGGCATAAGCCATGAAAATTTTTTCACGTTGTCTCGGTGTATTTACACTATTTTTCTTTTCAGCTATCTCCCATGCTGAACTAATTTACTCTCCTAAGACTGTGCTCGATACGGCTACTGGTACTACATGGAGAGAATATTCCACCCTCGAAGCAGGAATATTAAACGGTTTCAAACCTGCTACCGTTGAACAAACAGCGACCTTATTTCTCGATTATGCACCGCGTAACAGCGGCGGCAAGCTGCCGGGCTACAATCCAGAGGTGGGCGGTGTTATATCTATGATGACAAGCGAAGACGGCACGTCCTTTTCCATTTCCACTGACAGCTCTTGGTATTACAAACGATTTTACCCGCCATCGTTACTTGATGCATTTGGCCACAATGTGGAATATGGCGGCGGGTTTGGCTATCACGTTTCCTCTCTACTCAGCCTTGTTAAGGACGGTGACGGCTGGGCGTCGGTGTTAATTCAACATAACGACGTAAATAACCAATACGGTGAGGCTCGTAGCTATTTAATCGGAGTCATCAACCCTTCCGAAGAATTATTTCAATGGTATGAAGATTATTATATTGTGTGTCCTGACATTTGTTATGTTCATGAAGGTAACCCATACCGGGATGTTTCTGGAGCGCTTAAAATAGGCGGTTATTTAATGGTAAGTAGCGTCCCTGAGTTACCATCAATAATTTCTTTATTTGCAGGCGTGCTTTGCTTATCGCTATTTTTAAAAGCCAAACACTTAAAAATACTGGCCCAACAAAAGTAGCGTATATCGGTTCAGAAAAATTTAGGCGGTCTGCATTTGGCGCGAACAACTCTTTTTCGCTACTGCATTCTAGCCAATATTAATAAACCACATTAATTTCAACCCGGAGATTACAAATGGTGAAATTTGGCTAGCTGTTTGGTTTAAGTGGCAGCCCTTATTAATCACTCAATGATGTAGGTACTTTACAGGTCAATTTAACTAATCTTTTCTTTCTGCCCGAGATTGTCGAGATGGATCAGCCGAAAATATTTTTCATTATGTCAATTAAACTCAAAAGGTATTTTTATGAAAAAGTCTGCACGCTGTCTTGGTATATTTGCAATTATTTTTTATTCAGCCGCCTCCCATGCTGAATTAATTTACTCACCTAACACGGTGCTCGATACAGCTACTGGAACTACATGGAGAGCATATTCCACTGTTGAAGCGGGCCTTTCAAACGGATTCAAACCCGCTACCGTCGACCAAACGGCGGCCTTATTTCTCGATTACGCACCACTTAATAGTGGCGGCAAGCTGCCAGGTTACAATCCAGAGGTCGGTGGCATTAAATCCATGACAACAAGCGAAGACGGCACCTCTTTTTCTGTCTCCTATGATAGCTCCTATCTTTATGAAGGAAGCTCGCCTCCTTCGTTACTCAAGGCATTTGGCCACAATGTGGAATTTGGCGGTAGTGGCCCCGGAGTCGAGGGAGTTCTCTCTTTAGTTGGCCTTGTCCAAGACGGCAACAGCTGGACCTCTGTATTGCTTCGGCACAGCGGTGCAGCTGATCAATACGGTAAAACCTGGGGAACCATCGTTGGAGTTATCGATCCGCCCGACGAATTATTTCTAGGAATAAAAGAGTACGTTGTATGCTCAGGAGGATGTACCCATTTTGACGGCAACCCATACCTAGATTCTTCTGGAGCAGTTAAGTTAGGTGGCTATTTAATGGTAAGCAGCGTGCCAGAGTTACCACCAGCGATTTCTTTATTTGCAGGCCTGCTTTTGTTATCGCTTTTTATAAAACCCAAAATACTTAAAAATACATAATGAGCAGAAGTGCGTCTATTTAATAGCCTTTCTGTAATCTAAAACTAACCTAACCCACCGTTAAGCTGCGCTAAGTGCAGCTTAACGCATATAGCGCTATTTTGATTTCGAAATGCCCTTGAGGTCGAATTATCCCCACCTCCCATTTAAATCAAAATAACCTAACCGCAATCCCCGCCCTATCCATCGCCTGCTTACATTCCTCAGGTGTAATACTCGTAAAATGAAAAATACTACTAGCCGCTACCGCATGCGCGCCCTGTTCGATTACCTGCACACAATCAGATACTTGCTTAACGCCACCATTATATATATACGGGATGTTCACTTTATTTTTAATTAATTCCAGTAGAGATAAATCAGGCCCCTGCATAGCGCCTTCAGCAGCCACGCTAGTGATTAAAATTTCTCCTGCACCCATATCCTGTACTTGCTCGATCCAGTCGCTCACCAATAATTGTCGCGCAGGCACATGCGTATTATGTACATAAGCTTTTTCCTCGTGCCAAAGTACATCCACTGATACCACGATGCATTGACGGCCGAATTGTTCGGCAGCTTGGGTGATTAAGTTTGGCTGAACAATAGCCTGGGTATTTAGGCAGATTTTATCGGCACCGGCTAAGAGTGTTTGACGAATATCCTCTAGAGATTTAATTCCTCCGCCGATTGTTAAGGGCATAAAACAATCCTGCGTAATATCGCGAATCGTCCATAAATCTATTGTGCGGTTTTGTTTGTGTGCGTCTATATCCAAGATAATAAGTTCATCTACGTTGCGCGTGTTATAGGTGCGCACCACTTGAATAGGATTACCCAGATTACGCCGCACGCCAAATTGACGCGTTTTAATAACAGAGAATCCATCAATTAAAATAACTGGAATGACGCGAGTGCGCAGCATAGGCTAGCCGTATAGCAAAAAATTACTGAGCAATAAAAGCCCGAGCTGTTGACTTTTCTCAGGATGAAATTGCACCGCATAGCGCCGATTGCTTTGAATTGCTGCAATAAATGGCTCGCCGTAAGTGCAATAGGCCGCTGCCTGCCCCGGTGCTACATCACTAAAACCAAAACTATGAGTAAAATAAAAACAAGGTTGCGGTGGCATATTTATAAATAACGGGCATTCGTTTTGCGGCCTAATATCGTTCCAGCCCACATGCGGCAGTGGTTTATGCGTCGGCAGCAGCGCTACATCTCCGTCCACCCAAGCAAGCCCAGGATTTACACCGTGCTCCTGCCCAGTACGCGCAAATAATTGCATGCCTACACAAATACCTAAAACGGGTTTATCTCCCACCAATGCATTTAATGCCTGGGCGCCGCCTTTTTCCGTCAAGGCTTTGGATGCAGCTGCAAAACTGCCAACCCCTGGTAAAATATAATGGCTTGCATCAGTTAGCGCGGAATAATCACTGGCGATGAGCACTTCTGCATTCAGTGAATTTAGTGCTTTTTCAACACTATTAATATTGCCAATGCCCAAATCAATTATGCCTATGACCACAAAATCCCCTTTTTAGCGCTTTCTAAGTTATTGTTCGCGATAATTAAATGGGCCAAAATTTACGCACTAAATTACCTTCAGCATCCTTTTGCAATTTACCTGTGGCGGTATCGCGGGCGAATAATGCTTTATTGGTAAATTGATCCAACGTCGCTAAAAATTCGCCCTCATTAATATTTAACCGCTGCAGAAAATCCGGCACATATCTCCAGGGAATTTTACCTTCACTGGTCGCGTGCAGCGCTTCAACGGCTTGCGCGCGCGTCATGCGGCCAGCGCGAATTTCGATACACAGTTGATCCGTCGCGCGACCATAGCCAAATTTAATAAATTTCATATAATCGTGCAGTCCACCAATCCATTTGCAATCGAGATTTTCAAAATCATTATGCGCGCCCTCCACCACTCCGCAAGGGTTGCGATACCAGCCGCGCGCTTCGCATACTTCTAAATTGCGCAGCGTATCCCACTTTTCATAATGGCCTAAAAATACACCTGTTACGCCTACACGGCGAATTTCCTCATCAGTGGGATATAAAAACGTTTTAATATCATTAAGACTGACGCCGTCGTGCACAACGTCACTAATGCGATATCCGCACATTTGAAATTCTTCCAACCAACTGCGATCCAAATATGGATTGTCCCTTCTGCTGGCTGGGCCCCCATATTCAAATTGCGAATTTTCACCCCAAATAATAAGCGGAATTTGATATTGCACGGCTACGCGAATCGGCGCGGTAAAAATCCCTATATGCTCAGGCCAGCAGCAATCACCCAATTTAAAAAAACCGATACGCTGTAATTGTTGATAGGATTTACGATTATGCGACACCTGAATTAAATCAAAACCCTGTTCGCGCAAAAAATCCAAATTTTGCCGCCCAACCTCTGTGAGCTCGCAGGGCGTGAAGGTCACGCACAGGGGGTTCATACCGTAGGTTTCCTTAAGAGTTATCGCTTGGTAACAGGAATCCTTACCACCGCTGACCGGAATAATACAGTCGTACCAGCTGCCGTCGCTGCGATACTTATTTAAAATTGATTCAAATTCTTGACGCCGCGACGGCCAGTCGATGTCGGTGTGTTTGCGTTTTGCAGAGCGGCAGGCATCGCAAATGCCGTCCTCAAACACCTGTTCAGGACGCGTGGAGGGCATAATACATTCACTACAATAGAGCATTGAACAACCGCCTGACAAAAAATTGACGAGATTAACCGTAACAGTCAGAGAGCAAGAGAGGTGCCAGAGTGGAATTTTGATACGTGTAATTCAACGCGAGCAATATAAGCGTTTTACTAAACGTTTATTACTCAATAGGCACTTTACACAAAGTGCGATTGTGCAGATAGATTTAGCAATTTACCGCTAATTTATTGACGGCGGATTACATTCATCCTTACAGAAATAGTCAAGCGTTGCACTAGCCAATTAACTATTGCTGGCGGTAAAGGGTAAAGATTTAAATAAGTTATCCAAATATTTCCCCGAGCCACTCATGCCATTTAAGATTGATTCCATAGCACGAAATTGCCGGCTCATACGCACCTCAAATGCCGCCACACGCCGATCTAAATTCTTTTGATCATCTTTAAACGTGCCTAGCTGATCACTAAGTTCGGTTTTACGATTATCAATCAGGCCTTTAGTAAGCAAAAATTTATCGATAAGCGAATTTAATTCACCGCCAAAGCCTTTAGAATAGGTTACTTTAGCGGTTGTTGCGTTTTCACCTACCAATAAATTAAGGCCTTCTGCCTTTTCACCTAAATCAGGGCGCAGTACGTTAGCAAAGCCAAATGCAGCCTTACCGTTAACGGTTCCAGCCACATCAATGCCTTTTGTGCCGCTGCCAATACTTAAACCCAGCTCTGCTAGAGAATCAGCATGTACGTCGGTAAATTCAACGGATGAATTCGAGCCGTAACGTGTTGAAGTTAATTTTAAAGCGCCGCCAGACATGCTGGCAGTTAGCGTTACACCGGCGGCGAGTAATTTCGGATCTGAATTTATCGAGGTTTGCAGTTGGCTAATTAATTCATCTGTACTGGCATAAACCTTATCCGTCGGCAGTGTAATTAAATCCGAATCAACACCATTGGCTTTAATTTTAAACTGATAGGTTTTGCCGCTGGAATCCAACGGAAAGGAACCCGCTAACGCAGCGCCCGTATAAAAACCCTGTTTAGGTGGTGTAGTCACTACCACATCATAAGAGCCGGGAACCGTTTGCTTGCCGAACGAATTAACCGAAATTGCGCCATTGGTGCTGCGTGTATCCGGTGCGAACAAACGCTGTAACCCGTCAAAATTAGTGTCAAATGCTTTTCTAAAGTCGGTCTCATTAATTTGCAGCGAGCCATCTTTAATAGAAGTACGAATGCCCACATTCGTAAGCGCTGTTATACTTGCGCCATCTAAACCAGGAATGCCCGCTGCAATAGTTGACTTCACACTGGTTAGAACTGATTTCCCTAATGAATCTCCAGCCAGAGAGCCATATTTTTGTTTTTCTTCATCGAAAGCAAAAGCAGGTTTTGTAGCGGTTAAAAACGTATTATATGCCTCGACAAATGCGCGTACTTTTTCTTCTGCAAACGCTTTATCATCGCTAATCGTAACCGATACCACTTTACCTGGGTCACCTTTGGTAAGCTGAAACGTAAACCCTTCTACTACATCATCAATTTTATTTTTATCCCGACTGAGGCTTAATCCATTGACGGTAAATTTTGCATCCTGGCCTTTTTGATCTTCGCCCATTTGTTTAGTAGTTTCGTTAAAAATAAACCTCGATAAACCGGTATTATCGTCATTAGAAGGCGTACCGCCGTCTTCACTAGCGGTAATTTTTAATTGATTATTTTGTCCCGACGCCGCCGTGAGTGCCAATCGGTAGCCGGTTCCGTCTTTAACAACGGAGGCTTGCACACCAAAGCTCGCTTTATTGATCGCATCGCGAAGGCCTTGTAGTGTGTTGTTAGAACTATCAATGGTAACGCTGGCGCCAGTTTTAGTGCCGTCTAACTCAAAAAGAGTAGAGCCGGAGTCTGTCCAGCTACCTAGCTCGAATGTTAATGTTCCTGTGCCAACCGGATCAGTTAGCGAATTAAATTTGCTGCTTGAAAGCGACTGTGCTTTAGCTATTTGGGCAATATCAAACGCATAGGTGCCGGATGCCACTTTGGTATCGAGTTTTACTGGAGCAAATGCATCACTAGGCGTATAGGTGGCGCTTTTGCTAAAAAAACCTTCTTTATCGGTAAGCGCGGTGGCAGCTGTTTTTAGTGCGGTCAAGGAGCTGGAAATTAATCCAAAATCGGATATTTGTGTTTCCGCTTTAAGTTTTTTAGCATCTATGCGCGCTTGGGGGCCAGCTTTTTCAATTTCTTTTAATTGCTTAATAATATTGGCCGAGTCCACACCGGAACCTGCACCAAGCGATTTGACAATATTGTTGTCAATCATAAAACCCCCTAATAACCGCTAAAACGTATCTGCGCATGAGCGATTAAACGACTTACTAAAAATACACTTCAATATCGCGAAGTTGCATCCACATACACCTGTCTCTTACAAAACCAATACTAATCAGCTTTTATAACTTTTAGTAAAAGCGTTTCTGCGCTAATTAATTCAATACACATAATGCAGAACTATGCCTGCTCACAAAATGGCTCTCCGCTTGTCAAGGTACTGACAATAGCAGTCTTGCGACCAAAACTTGTCGGCATTCCATAACGCCAGCTCCCCCCTTATGCTAATCGGCAATTTTTTGCCGCAGCGCCGGTTAAAAGATGCCGCTTTATCTATGCACTTGTATGTTTATCGACCGCATTCGGCCGATATTTAGCCAGTAGCATCAAATAAATTTACTTCTCCCTGCTCTTTCACTTTTCTTGCCAACTCTAAAAACAACTCTTCAGGAATTTGCCGAATTAAATCACCGGATTCCGAATCGACTACTTTAACAACCGTGCGTCCCAAGTCTTGGTCAACACTAAACTGTAGTTCGCGCTTCACGTTTTGTACAAAGTCATGCATCGTGCCTAACGCATCTTGCAGTTGCGCGCCCTTTTTATCATCCGCTAAAGCGACAACTGAATCCGCGCTAATTGCATCGGTCCGAGGTTGTGCAGAAACAGCAGGGATTTTTTCCGCCAGCTTTTTAGTACCGTCCGCTTTACCGGCAGATAATGAAAGTGCCACTGAAGAGGTGGATCGCACTTGGCTTACTTCATTCATATTAAACCTCCGTAACGCCAAAAACCGGGGGAAAATTCCCCGGTATTATTCGAGGCATTAAAGCGTCTACTTAAGAATAGACGCTTTAACCCATTACTCACTCCATTAACGAAGGAGTGACAACACTTGCTGTGGTTTTGCATTTGCCTGAGCCAACATCGCTTGAGACGCTTGCGCTAGAACTTGTGATCGACTTAAGTTGGCACTTTCTGCCGCGAAGTCTGCATCGGTAATACGCGAGCGAGCTGCTGAGGTATTTTCCGATACGTTCATCAAGTTCGACACGGTAAAATCAAGCCGGTTATTAACCGCACCGAGTTGCGAGCGGATGTCGTTAACTGTATTTAAAGCATTATCAATAACCTTTAATGCTTTAGATGCGTTATCCGCAGTATCAATGCTGATCGAAGATATTGAAGAGCCGAACGAGCCACCCGTTAAATTATTAGTTTCTTTTAATCCCAACCGAGCAGCATCAGAATCATCACTTAATTCAATGCTAATCGGATTGCCATTAACGCTCTCTAATTTTAACGCAGCGCGCGCTTGATAAGTCGTAGTACCACCGCTAGCGATAGTTGTTGTTGAGGTAACAAAAGTACCGCCAGAATCCACTATCGATTGTTGTATATTTTGCAAACCATTTGTTGAACCTATCAAACTGATGCCGGCGCCGCTGGTCACCGCATTAATAGTAATAGCACCACGATCTGATTCTAAAACGATATTGCGCCCAGTCACACGTGCCGACACGCCTGATTCTTCTTTGAACGTATTAATAGCCGCAGCAATATCCGTATTGGTTGCACTAATCGATAAATTCAGATCATAAACCACACCGTTTAATGACAATTGGTCAGAGGTTGCAGCCATTGAAGCAAGGTATCCGGTAAAATCAATGGTTACATTAGACGCGGCTTTAGCAGTAACACCTGTTTCATCTGAAACTTTATTGATGTTATTAATTTTGCCTTGCAGTGTATCGGTGTCGGTATTATCAATAACTACGCCATTAATCGTTAATTCGCCAACATCTAAAGCTTCATGAGCACCGTTGGAGTTATTTTCAATTCCTGCACCTACTAATGTACCAGCCTCGCGAATTTCTCTAAAACCTAAGCGATCTAATTTATCCAGCGTGCCAGTTGCACCACGCTCAATAGTAATTGGGTCACCATTATCAGACGTTAATGTAATTCGGCCTCGGTCACTTGTGTCACCGATACCAGTATTACCCGCTGCACCCACGGAGAGGGTTTGTGCATCTTTCGCCATTAAATGTAATTTGCCGCTATCGTCAATGGTTGCACTAACGGCGCCACCGGATACGGAATTAACCTTATCGGCAAACTCTTGTAAGTTTTTAGTATCGGCCACGTTAAATACAGAAGTTGCACCATTTAATTTGGTCAAAGTAATAGTGGTGCCCGCGCTGTCGGCCACGCCTGTACCTACGTTGGAAGCATTTAATTCCACGACCATCGATGCGGTAACACCATTTACGTTGGTGTTAATTTTATTCAACAAGCTTTCAACAGTATCTGTACTGCCGACAAAGTCGATATCTTTAATAACGGATTGTCCGTTAATTACCAGGTCACCGTTAGTCAACGATATTTGTGAATCAAATGTTGCCGTTACTTGGTCGCCCATTAAATCCGAAGTTAATGAACCCATACCGAGGGTTTTAGCATCCACTGATTGTAATTTCATTTCAATGGTTTGACCTGCTTGCGTACCCACTTGCAATTCAACTTTTTTCACGGACCCATCAAGAATATTTTGGCCGTTAAAAGAAGTCGCTTTTGCAATACGATCCAATTCTTTGGTGAGCTGCTTAACTTCGGCGTCAAGCGTTGAGCGGTCGGCATCACTATAAATACCGTTCGATGATTGCACAGCCAATTCACGCATACGTTGCAGAATATTCGTGCTCTCACCGAGTGCACCTTCCGCTGTTTGAATTAGCGATACACCGTCGTTAGCATTTCGCACAGCCTGGTCAAGGCCGCGGATTTGCGAAGTTTGGCGGTTAGAAATGGCAAGGCCTGCTGCGTCATCCTTGGCTGAGTTAATTCTCATACCGGATGACAAACGGGACATTGCCTTGTCCATTTCGGCGCCGGCTTTAACCATCTGGCGCTGAGCGTTTATTGATGAAACGTTGGTATTGATAAACAGTGGCATAGAGCCTCCTAACACGTTGGTCTTAAGATTGCGAACAAGCCTTAGCGCCAGCGGCAATCAGAAGCTCAGTAATTGAGCGCTTCTACCCAACCTATCGGCCACCCCCAAATAATCTTTAGTACTTTTCTACTAAAAATATATTCCCAAAGCCTAATCCGTATTGCTTACATCCCAAATTGCCAAACTAAGCTCTTACTAGTTAATTTCGTTATTAAAAACTGCCTGCAAGCTGTATTAACTCACTGCAAACTAATTAATACCGAGCAGCGAGAGATCGCCCAGCTATTGCGTAGCGTAAAACTTAATGACCAAGCCCCAGCACAAACCGGCTGTTGAATAGTTAATGCCACCTATACTTATTTTTGCCAGTAATTGTCGAAACCTAAGCCAATAAATTGACTTTTTTATATACGCGCTGCGATATGTCAATAATTTATCTTTTTTATAACTGTACGTATCGGTTGCACTGATTCTATTTATGTACATCCGGTGGTAACGCACTCGTAAACTCACCTCAATTAAAAGCAAAGGTTAGAAATTTTATGCTGTTATCCTCGCTCACAACCGACATTGAGCTTTTGCATAAAATGCTGCTGGATGATGCACAAAAAAATGAGCGGATTCTTCTTCATATAAATGTCATTGAGAAGGAAATAAGCGCTTTAAAATCTCTACTCACGCCAATAGATGCTTCACGCTTAAATTCACCTACAGAGTTTAACGGCCAATTAATTTTGGTAGTAGATGATCAAACGATGAATCTTGATTTGGTTTCGGCTCTACTAGCGGACAGCAACTTAAAAGTGGTTTGTACGTCTTCGGCGCAGCAAGCGTTGAAAATGATGTGCGAAATAGTTCCGGATCTTATCCTCATGGATATCCAAATGCCGGAAATGGACGGTTATACCGCCACAGAAAAAATTCGCGCTCAATATGGCCCAGGCGGGCCCATCATATTGGCCATGACTGCAAACGACAGCAAGGAAGATAAACAAAAGAGCCTCGCTGCTGGCATGCAAGGCCATATTAATAAGCCGATTGATGCGGATTCTTTATTAGTGCAATTAAATTATTGGTTGCACAACCGCGCCTCTGCCGATGTTAATTCTCGCCCCATTGCACCAATTATTACACCTGAAATTCCCACAACCTGCGAATTGCCCGGCATAGATGTGCCCGCCGCTATGGTTCGCCTGCGTGGCAATCGCGAACTGCTTGATGAAGTGTTGATATCTTTTGCCGCTAAAGCAGCCTTAATTGTTCCAGAATTGCAACAGGCAAAACGCGATAACAATATTGAAGAAGCAACGCGCATATTGCATCGCCTTAAGGGTACGTCAGCTAATTTAAGTGCTTTTAAAATAGCGCCCCTCGCAGGCAGGCTAGAATCGCAATGTAAACAAGGCAAACTGCCCACAGATGATGAACTACTTAATTTGCATGACTTCATTAATGAGATGATTACGTCCGCAAAGAGCTTACAAAAAAACTCTCTACCAGAAGCCGCAGAAAATCATCCAGACCGACAGCAACTAGACCAGCACCTTGCCAGCATCAAAAAGCATTTGAATACTGACTTAGGCCAAGCTGAAGAAGCAGTTGAAGCGTTAAACCGCTTGTGCGCCAATACCCTGTTTGCCGAAACTGCAAACCAATTAAAAACACTTTTTTATCAATTTAATTTGCGTGCGGTTAACGATTTAATTTCTAAAGAATTTGAGGACATAAATAATGGATAGTCAACTTACAAAATTGTTAATCGTGGAAGACTCGCCTGAGGATATTCGGTTATTGATACAGGCCCTAAAAAAAGATTTTCTGACCACAGTCGCCACCTCCGCCGATGATGCTTTGCAAATTATCTCCGATACTTTGCCGGATGTAGTCTTAATGGACATCAACATGCCGGGTACCGATGGTTATACAGCCTGTTCCATACTTAAAGATTGCCCCGAAACTGCGGATATAGATATTATCTTTTTATCCAGTAATGATTCTACAGATGAAGTGTTAAAAGGTTTTAATGCTGGCGCTAGCGATTACGTTGTCAAACCCTACGAGCCACGTATTTTATTATCAAAAATACATGCTTGCATTCAACGGCGTAAGGGCCTGCAGCAATGTACAGAGGCTGCACGCTACGCTGGCGCCGTCGCCATGAGCGCGATGAGTGATACCGGAGATTTAGGTACGATCGTTAATTTTTTGCGTACGAGCTTTGCTATTAAAACAATTGAAGATCTTTGCACAGAGATTTGCACAGAGATTTGCACAGCACTTTCAGCATTTGGCCTAAATGCATGCGCACATATTTATTTGGAGCATTCTGGAGTTTTTCACGGTACAGATGCTTCACCGAGCGAATTGGAAATCAATCTCATTAAACGCATTATTCATAACCCAGAACCCATTGTCACTATCGGTAATCGGCTATTGTTGATTAAACCCGGAGTCGTTTTATTAATTAAAAATTTACCAGGGTGCCAGGAAAAATCCGCCCGCATTAAAGATCATTTAATGATTTTACTGGAAGGAATTACAGCCAAAGTGGCCAGTTTAAGTAGCCAAGAAAAGCTAAGCGATTTGCTCAGCGGCAACATTAACCGCGTAATTAAGGAAGCAGAAGTCGCGCTTATCAATATTCGCCATAGACAGGAAGCACATAAAAAACAAAGTATAGAAATTATGGACGAAATGGTCACTCAAGTAGAAGCATCATTTTTAACCATGGGTTTAAACGATCAACAAGAAGAGCAGCTGTTGGAAATAATGACCCGCTCAGTCACCGAATCGCTCAACCATTTTGAGCTGGGGCTTGAGATAGACGATAAAATTAGCCACATTATCGACTCTCTTTCCACCGTGTCTATGGATGCTAAAGTTCTCTAATCTCACAATCGGCTAGCGACCATTACGGACAATTAATGGCGAGCAATCAAGGGGCGTATTATTTTCTTTGCACATTGAAATGGCCCTAAAGCCATTTCAATGTTGAAGTGCAGAAGTTAAAACTGATCCATCAGAGCCAATAATTCCTGAGTTTTTGCACGCATCAACGCCTCATCACCACGGGATTCAACATTTAGCCGCGCCAAAGGTTCTGTGCTGGAGCTGCGCATATTAAACCGCCATTGCTCGAACGCCATTGAAAGGCCATCGACACGTTCAACCAACACCGCCTCGTCTGCAAAATGCGCCTCGACTGCCGCCAACATTTCTGCAGTTTTGGCAACGGTGCGATTAATTTCACCAGAACAGGGAAAACGTCGAATACGCTCTTCAACCAATGCCGATAAAGGCAAATTCTTTTGCTGCATTAATTCTAAAACCAACAGCCAGGGAATAGTGCCGTTATCACAATAAGCAAATGTTTTAAAATAATGGTGCGCACTCATCTCGCCGCCATACACAGCATCTTCAAGCCGCATACGCTCTTTGATAAACGCATGGCCAGTTTTGCTTTGTACCGCTACACCACCGGCTTGGCTGACTACATCAACTGTATTCCAGGTCAAACGCGGATCGTGCACAATTTTTGCGCCGGGATTTTTGGCAAGAAATGCTTCTGCCAATAATCCCACCAAATAGTAGCCTTCAACAAAATTGCCTTTTTCATCGAAGAAAAAACAGCGGTCAAAATCGCCATCCCAGGCGATGCCGACGGCCGCACCATGCTGTACCACCGCCTCGGCGGTAACACTTTGATTTTCGAGCAGCAGTGGATTTGGAATGCCGTTAGGGAAATTACCGTCGGGCGTATGGTGAATTTTTATAAATTCAAACGGTAAATGAGGTTCAAGCGCATCAACAACTGCACCTGCGCCGCCATTTCCCGCATTAACTACTATTTTTATTGGCTTAAGTGCAGCGATATTCACATAGCCTAATAGATGGTCTACATAGGCTGAGCGCATATCGCGCGACTCAACTGTTCCTTTGCGCTCTGAGGCTTTAAATTGGCCGGATTCAGCCAGGACTTTTATATCCAATAAACCCGTGTCACCGGAGATAGGTCGAGAGCCTTCGCGCACCAGTTTCATGCCGTTGTAATCCATCGGATTATGGCTGGCTGTAACACAAATACCGCCGTCTACTTCCAAAGCGAACGTGGCGAAATAGACTTCTTCCGTACCGCATTGGCCGATATGAATAACATCCGCACCGGCATCCGTCATGCCACGCACCAGGGCGGCGGTAAGCCCTGGGCTGGTCAGGCGAATATCGTGGCCTACAACCAATTTTTTTGCATTTAAATATTCGGCAAATGCGCGGCCCACGCGATAGGCTACATCATCATTGAGTTCATCCGGCACACGGCCGCGAATATCATAGGCTTTAAAACAGGTAATATTCATGCAGTTTTATTTCACGTTATACATATTTTTATAAACAAATGATGTGGCATCAACAAAGCCATCGACGCTACCACAATCAAAACGCTTACCTTTAAATTTGTAGCCGATTACGCAACCTTTTTGAGCTTGAGTTAATAAGGCGTCGGTCAATTGAATTTCGCCACCCTTGCCAGGCTTGGTATTTTCAATAATTTCAAAAATATCTGGAGTTAAAATATAGCGACCGATGATGGCTAAATTACTAGGCGCATCTTCTTTTTTGGGCTTTTCCACCATTGTGTTGATTTGGAAAATACCATTTTTAATTTGCTCACCGCCGATAACACCAAATTTATGAATTTGATCTTCTGGCACTTCTTGAATCGCCACAATGCTGCAACGAAATTGTTTGAACAAACCTACCATTTGCGCAAGCACACCATCGGGTTCGCCATCTTTTACACACAAGTCATCGGATAAGACCACCGCGAATGGCTCATCGCCTACTAAACGACGGCTATTTAAAATGGCATCACCCAAGCCGCGCATTTCGCGCTGCCGCGTAAATGAAAACGTACATTTAGCCATCACTTCGCGGATGGAGGCGAGATAGGCTTCTTTATCGGTGCCGGCAATCTGGTGCTCAAGCTCATAGCTAACATCAAAGTGGTCTTCAATCGCACGCTTACCACGGCCAGTAACAAAACCAATCTCAGTTAGGCCAGCTTCTAAAGCTTCTTCTACGCCGTATTGCACGAGCGGTTTATTCACCACGGGCAACATTTCTTTGGGCATTGATTTGGTGGCGGGTAAGAATCGAGTGCCGTATCCAGCCACAGGGAAAATACATTTTTTGATCATAAGAAGCCCTTACAACATGATTAATAAAGGAGGGAAAGAAGATAATTGAGGTAAAACAAGGTGCGCGAATATACCACAGGCCATCGATTATCCACACACAACCCAGAGTGCGCGCTCTTAGCGTTTTTCACGCCATTACAGGCCTAGACATCACGGGGTTTGCAGGTAGAATGGCAGGCCTTTTTGCCAGGCCCTTATTTCTTTGGGGCCATTCGTTTAACTTTTAAGAGTCCGTTATGCTCTCATTTGACCAAAAAGCTAGCTATACCCGCGAGGAACTTATCACCTGCGGCAACGGCCAGATGTTCGGCCCCGGCAACGCCCAGCTGCCTATTCCGAATATGTTAATGCTCGATCGCATCGCGCATATCAGCCATGTGGGTGGCGAATTTGGTAAGGGTGAAATAGTTGCAGAATTGGATATCAACCCAGATTTGTGGTTCTTCCAATGCCATTTCCCTGGCGACCCTGTTATGCCCGGTTGTTTGGGGCTTGATGCCATGTGGCAGCTGGTGGGATTTTTCTTGGCGTGGAAAGGTAATCCAGGACGAGGGCGCGCATTGGGTGCAGGAGAAGTTAAATTTACCGGGCAGATTCTGCCCAGCGCCAAACAGGTAACATACCATATCAACCTTAAGCGGGTTATTGAGCGCAAGTTGATTATGGGAATCGCCGATGGGCGTGTTTCAGTGGACGGTAAAGACATTTATTTCGCCAAAGATCTGCGCGTAGGACTATTTGGTAATACGGACTCTTTTTAGGTTTAGCGGCACATTTTTCAGCCTATTTATTCAATGCTCGTGGGCTAATATTTAAGCTCTTAGGGCAGTCTATTTACGCCCATTGGGCAAGAGGACGGATATGAAACGCGTTGTAATTACGGGCATGGGTATTGTTTCCTGTATCGGTCATGATCTGGCAACCGTATTGAGCGCTTTGCGCAACGGCACCTCAGGTATTCGCTATAACTCATCTTATGCGGAACATGGTTTTCGCAGTCTGGTATCCGGATCGATTGATCTTGATCTTGCCGAACATATAGACCGCAAACAGTTGCGCTTTATGGGCGATGCTGCAGCGTTTGCGTATATAGCCATGCAGCGCGCCATTGAGCATTCAGGCCTGAGCCCTGAACAGGTATCACACGAGCGCACCGGTATTATTATGGGTTCCGGCGGCGCCTCCACCGCTAACGTCGTGGAGTCTGCGGATATTATCCGCAGCAAAGGAGTTAAGCGCGTTGGGCCTTACCGCGTTACACAAACCATGGGTTCTACTGCCTCGGCTTGTTTGGCTACGCCGTTTAAAATTAAAGGGATTAATTATTCAATTTCCTCCGCCTGCGCCACTAGCGCTCACTGTATCGGCAACGCTATGGAGTTGATTCAGTTAGGCAAACAGGATGTGGTATTTGCTGGCGGTGGCGAAGAAGAACACTGGACACTCACCGGCCTGTTTGATGCGATGGGTGCTCTATCGACTAAATATAACGATACACCCAGTGCGGCCTCGCGTGCTTACGACGCCAGTCGTGACGGCTTTGTAATCGCCGGCGGTGGCGGATGCTTAGTGGTGGAATCCTTAGATCACGCCCTAGCTCGAGGCGCCACCATCTATGGCGAGCTTACAGGCTACGGCGCCACTTCAGACGGTTACGACATGGTCGCGCCCTCCGGCGAAGGCGCCGCCCGCTGTATGCGCCAGGCCATGGCTATGACGGATACAAGCCCGATCGACTACATCAACTCTCACGGCACCAGCACTCCAGTAGGTGACTTAGCCGAACTGCGTGCTGTAAAAGAAGTCTTCGGCGCGAGCACAGTGCCAGCAATCAGCTCAACCAAATCTCTGACCGGCCATTCCCTCGGTGCCACCGGTGTGCAGGAGGCGATTTATAGCTTGCTGATGATGCAACACAACTTTGTAGCAGCATCGGCAAATATAGAAACGCTGGACGCTGAAGCTGAAAATATGTCAATTGTGCTTACCCCACGGGAAGCAGTTCTCAACAAGGTAATGTCCAATAGTTTTGGTTTTGGCGGCACTAACGCTACGCTTATTTTCCAACGCTACTAACAAAAGTAAAGCGAACCCTGAGGTCTGCCGCTGCGCGATCTCGGGGCCTTAAGTTCTTATTGAATAGATACGGGCTCATCGATATCGTCGGCAGCCCCCTGCTCCTCGCGCTTCTGCTCAACCCACCGCTGCATCAATGATTTAACCCCTAGCCGCCATGAGCGCATTTGCACACCAAATGTATCGGTGATGCGGCGCCCCACCAATACACTGGCTGAACCTGTCCAAATACTCGGCCCTTTTATGACGTCTAACTGGGCCGCAGGCAAGTGCTCTTTTTTCAACTGGCGCACCAAGTGATCAGCAAATTCTGCTTCAAAACACGGCTCCGCCGAACGCAGGTGCATGACCCCCCAATTCTCCGCTCCGCAGGTGATCTGCTGTACAACCGCTATTACCACTCGACAGGCTTCTTTCGTACATACCGGGTCTAAACGCGTTGTTTCTGACACGCTAAGCCAGCTTTCGGTACTCAACTGCCCAAGAAACGCTGCAAACCAGTTGTCAGGATTTATATCCACTAATAGCGGTAAACGTAAAATAAGCGTTTTTGCATGTTCAAGTGCCTGGGCCTCAGCTGCAATTAATGCCAAAGCCCTTGGCGAGGTGCCATTTGGAATATCCTGCTCACTATAACTACCGCCATTTTCCGCCACGGTAAATACCTCATGGCTGGAAATATGAATGACCGGTAGGTTGTGCATGCTCATCTCGAGCTCATCCACTAGGGCAATGCTCGTATAAGCGCGCGTGTCTATAACAATTCCGGGATCATCTTGGATCTGTCCGTCAATAACACCGCTAACTGAAGGCGTCACTATGGCAAAGGTGTAGTGCTCCAATTCGCGCAGTAACGCTTGCGCAAAGGGAGAGGCTACTTCTGTAAAAAATAGTTTAAAAGCCAAACCACACCTGCCTTAATCATTCGTAAGGATCCGATTTTACTGACAATGCGTAAGATACCAACAGACAAAAGGCCCAATGATGAAAATAATTGTTTGGTTTACTCAGGACTTGCGCCTTCAAGACCATCCTGCACTAGCCGCCGCGCTTAAAGATGGCTTAGAAGTCTATTGTGTTTATGTTTACGACACGCTCAATCCCGAAGGCCCAAGCGGAGCCGCCAACTGGTGGTTGCACCATAGTCTTGTAAGCTTAAACAGCGAACTTGCAGCCAAAGGCGGCCAGTTACTTCTGCGCCAAGGCGTGAGCGCCGATGAATTATTAACACTTGCCGAACAGTTGGACGTGCAGGCAGTTTATATGACGCGCAGCTACGAGCCTTACTTGAGCCAGCAGCAGAGCCGTGTATATCAGCAACTGAATATAAAGGGCGGTACAGTTAAACGATTCGCCGGTTACCTGCTGCTGGAGCCGGACACAATCTTTAATAAGCAGCACAAACCCTTTCAGGTTTTTACGCCTTTTTATCGCCATACTCGCGATCTCCTCAATCTTGGCTCGTTAAAGCTCACCACTTCAACGAATTTCGCAGCTCTCATACCTAAGCCGCCGAAGATTAACAGTGAATCAATTGAGAATTGGCAGCTGTTACCCAGCAAGCCAAATTGGGCCGCAGAATTTGCTGAATACTCCAACCCAGGTGGGCCCGGGGCCAAGGCTGCACTTGCGAATGCACTTGCAACAGTGGTTGAAGATTATCCACAAAACAGGGATTTCCCTGCGGTAGATGGCACAAGCCGTCTATCCGCCCATTTGCATTTCGGCGAAATAAGCCCAAGGCAGATCGTGCATAAGGTTAATAGTACGTGGGGGATAGATGATGAAAAATCCGGCCCTTTTATTCGGCAATTATTTTGGCGGGAATTTAATTATTATCTTTTGCATCATTATCCTGATATGCGCGCCTCGGCATTTAAACCTAAATTTAATCAGTTTCCATGGCGCAATAATTCCCAGCATTTAAACGCCTGGCAGAAGGGCCTCACCGGATACCCAATTGTAGATGCTGGTATGCGCCAATTATGGCGTACCGGCTGGATGCACAATCGAGTGCGCATGATCTGCGCATCTTTTTTAACTAAACATTTGCAAATTCACTGGCGAGAAGGTGAGAAATGGTTTTGGGACACACTGCTCGACGCCGACAAGGCCAATAATATAGGAGGCTGGCAGTGGGTCGCTGGTTGCGGTGCTGATGCCGCGCCCTATTTTCGAATTTTTAATCCTATAATCCAGGGCGAAAAATTCGACCCCTATGGTGACTACGTGCGCACCTGGGTACCGGAGTTATCCTTATTGTCCCCAGCATTTATCCATAAACCCTGGCAAGCGCCGCACGGCTTGCTCGCACAATCCGGTATTAAACTCGGTACCGATTATCCATTGCCGATAGTGAATCATGAACAAGCACGCGAGCAGGCGTTAGCCGCTTACAAGGCGATTCAATAACAAAAATTTAATCAAACATCTGCAATTGGACAGAAATTGAATTTAAAATTTTCCTGCGCTGAATAAACGCACGCTATCTGATTGAACCCGAAAGAGCTTTGCAAAAGCATCGCAGGCAGAACGCCTGCGATGCAGTAGCGTTTTGCGCATTCAAACTTAATTATCTCTAAAGCAACATTAAACCCGCGCAGTTTCAATCTTAGGATGAACAATTCAAGCCGGTAAATTACTTACCCTGCAATCCTGAAACGAAATATTTGGCGCATTTTAATTAAGATCTTTAGGATAAAACCAACACAAAACATTAATAACCCTGAATAAATTGCTAAAGCAAACAATATCAATCCAACGCCGATTAACTCACGCATCGAAAGTGGTTCGTTCAACACCGTTAAACCAATTATTAGTGCAAGCATTGGGCTTAATAAAGTTAACAAACCTGTCGCAGCTAATGAGCAATGCCGCAGTACATAAAAATACAGCGTATGCCCTATGCAAGAGCCTGCTACAACTAAATAACCAATAGCTAATTGGGATTTTAGCTGCCAATGCTCAGGTACTTGTCGATCAAATGCAGCCCAATAAAATAAAAATAATGGCGCGGCCACGACTAAAGTGCCGGTAGACTGGCGCATCGCATCAATTTCAACACCAATGGATTTAACCCATATAGAACTTAACGCCCAACAGGCAGCCGCGAATAAAACGCCTATTATTGCTGCAATGGCCTGTACAGACGCCTGCATTTGCTGCGCATAAATAAATGCCAAACCGGTAAATGCCACTGCCAAAGCAAGAATTTTCCGCAAGGATGCGCTGCGCTCACGAAACACAAACCAAGAGAAAATCCCTAAAAATAGAGGGAAAAATCCCAGCAATATAGAAACTAATCCAGAGGGAATAAATTGCGCGCTCCAATACACAATCAGCATATTAGGAAACAACCCTAACGCGCCCGCACAATAGGCGTGCCAGTCTTTTGCGCTATGTATTAAGCGTTTATTCTGTAGTCGCAAAATACATGCGCACAGCACCAATGCCAGCACCATACGCGCCGTTATAGCACTACAAGAGCTTAAACTACTGTTGCTCCATTTAATTCCTAACGGAGTGGTGGCCCAAATAATTAATACGGCGCAATAGGCGCTGATGAGTTGCATAACATCTCCCTGCCGAGCATCTGCGCAAAAAAAAGCCGCAGACTCTGCTGCGGCTTTAGTAATAAAAAATAATTTAACTAAGCCTACAGCGCCTCAAGCGAGCACGGCGCCATACTGCAGCAACTGCTAATATGGCAAAAACTGCAACGGGCAGAACCCGGGCGATTTTTGCCGTATGAACAACGGCGATACAAATAGGCTTAGCTGGAATAAACATAGGAAATTTGTCGATGAAATTAAATTCAATTACAGTGTCGTGTAAATAAAGCTTAAGGTCAATCGTATGATGCAAATATTTCTCGTTGGTGGCGCAGTGCGCGATCAATTACTCGGCCTTCCCGTCAAAGAAAAAGACTGGGTAGTAGTGGGTGCTACGGCTGACGAATTATTAGCGCAAGGATACAAATCAGTCGGCAAAGATTTTCCAGTGTTTTTACATCCTATTACTCAAGAGGAATACGCACTGGCTCGGCAGGAGCGCAAAACCGCACCGGGTTATGGCGGATTTGATTTTGACACGAATGCAAATGTTAGCCTGGAAGAAGATTTATTAAGGCGTGATTTAACCATTAATGCCATGGCTCAAGACGCTAATGGCGAAATTATTGACCCTTACAACGGCCAACAGGATTTACAACAGCGAGTACTTCGGCACGTTTCACCGGCATTTAGTGAAGATCCTGTACGCATTTTGCGTATTGCGCGCTTTAGCGCGCGTTTTCATCATTTGGGATTTCATATTGCAGAGGAGACCTGGCAATTAATGCGCACGATTGTAACGGCCAATGAAGTCGATCATTTGGTGCCAGAGCGTATTTGGAAAGAAACTGCTAGAGCTTTACACGAACCTAATCCGCAAATATTTTTTGAGGTTTTACGCAACTGCGGCGCGTTAGCGCGATTAATGCCGGAACTTGATGCTCTTTTTGGCGTACCTCAGCGCCCTGAATTTCACCCGGAAGTAGACACAGGCGTACACAGCCTAATGTCATTAACCCAGGCATGTTTATTAAGTGAAAATATCGCAGTGCGCTTTGCCAGCCTAATTCATGATTTGGGTAAGGCGCGCACACCCGCTGAGATATTGCCGCGCCACCACGGGCACGAACAAGCGGGTTTAACGCCGATTAAATCCTTAGCTAAGCGATTGGCGTTGCCAAAAGATATTCTTGAATTATCTTTATTATGCGCAGAATTTCACACCCATTGTCATCGCGCGCTAGAACTTACACCGCAAACGCTGTGCACTCTATTTCAACGCCTCGACGCCTTTCGCAGACCCGAACGTCTGGAATTATTTTGCCTGTGTTGCGAAGCAGATGCACGAGGCCGCACTGGTTTTGAAATGCGCCCCTACCTGCAGGCCGATTATTTACGTGGGGCACTTGCTCAATGCCAAGCCATACAGGTTAGCGAGCTAATTGCAGAGGGTTTTGCTGATGCTGCACTCGGGCGCGCCATTCACGACCGGCGAATCAACGTCCTAAAACGCTATAAAAATTCTCAATCGCCTAACGAAGCGTAGAAAATTCGATAAATTGCGTTTGTTTATAGCTATGCCTCAGCTAAGAACGTTAAAACCAATTCTTCTTTTATAAACTTCGCTTAAACACTATCCGATAAGTTTTTGACCTGGGACAACTTGTTTTCTCCTCTATTGCCCACACTAAGTGATGCGAGCGGCACCCTAATTTGGGTTATTTATTATTCTTTGAGGAGAACATATTATGAGTTTAATTCCACGTAGCACTCTCAACGAAATAGAACATCTTTTTGACCACGCCTGGCTGCCGTTTCGCAACGAAGGTGGGCGTTTTGGCACGCTCGCCCCTCGGGTTGATTTAAAAGAAAAAGATGATAGCTTTGAAATCACCATGGAGCTTCCTGGTGTCAAAAAAGAAAATCTTACCATTACATTGCAATCCGGCGTCTTAAGAATTGAAGCCGAAAGCAAACAGGAAACAGTAGAACAAAACGATAAAATTTTGCGTCAAGAACGCCAGTATGGCAAATACGTGCGCAGCTTTGAGCTGGGCCCTCAGGTACAGGACAGCGATATCTCCGCCTCTTTCGAACACGGCATTCTCACGCTAATCGCCCCAAAACACCGCGAACCGCAACCTTCTACTCGACGCATCGAGGTGAAATAACAATTATTAATTTCGGGCAATGGATTGCCGGCATTAATTATGTTTGAAATTCTATTTCCTACTCACAAGCTTTTTAAAAAGCGCTTTGCAAGACAATAAATATTTTTATATTTTCAAAATATCGTTATTTATGCGCCGATAGATACTCTTTTTATCAGCGGTAAATTGCTGCCAGTGCTCGCCAAAACAACGCCCAGTTTGCGCATGACATTTAAAAGGGTATAAATCAGCCAGCGGTGCAAGCACATGTGCATAGCGCAACACGTCGGCCCTTGGTAAAGGCCCGGCGACCGAAGGCCCATTAATATCGCCATACATTAAAATATCGATATCGATACAGCGATCTACGCATTTTTGCGCCTGCTGCGGCCTCCCAAGCTCCACCTCTATGCTGCGCAATAAAGCTTTAATCGCATCTAGCGACATGTCGGTGTTTAATCCGGCGACTAAATTCCAAAAATTCGCGCCGCTAAAACCTACGGCTTGAGTTTCATAAATGGGGGAGAGTTCGAGATCGGAAAAATGCTGGCGCAGCATTTGAACCGCTCGGCTTAAATGCGTTTGCGGTTGAATATTACTGCCGAGCCCGAGAATTACTAACTGCACACTATAGTTCCTGCGCGCGCTCAATACTCACCCCTAAAGTGCGCGCAGCAGGTACAGCGCCAGGCTTGTAAACTGTTAAGCGCACACGAGGAGTATTAAATTCGGCCAATAATTGCCGCGCCAAATAATCCGCCAAGCGTTCTATTAATTGGCAGGAATAATTTTCCGCCCAAAATTTTAAGCGCTCAGCAACGGCTGCGTAATTCAACGCATAGGTCAAATCATCGCTTTGTGCAGCGGCGGAAATATCCCAGGCCAAATCAACATCTAGAAATAAACGCTGCTGTATAGCCCGCTCCCACTCAAATACGCCAATGACTGTATCTACGGGTAAATCGCGAATAAAAATCCAATCCATACCATTAACCCAATTTAGGTAGATCGTGCAAAGGCCAGCGCGGCGTCACTTCAACAGCTAAGCCTGCGTGCAGCCCGCGCACCAATCGCTGGCATCCGGCATAGGCAATCATGGCGCCGTTGTCTGTGCAAAATTCATGGCGGGCGTAAAAAACCTCGCCGCCCACTTTATCCAAGGCGGCATGTAATTTTTCTCGCAACCGACTATTCGCCGATACGCCGCCTGCAATCACCAAACGTTTAAGTCCGCAGGCTTCAAGCGCACGTCGGCATTTAATTACCAGCGTATCCACGACCGCTTCTTCAAATGCAGCGGCAATATCAGCACAGGTTTGTTCATTCGGCAGCCCATCGGCCAGCGCATGCTGTTGAATTGTATTTAACGTAAAGGTTTTTAAGCCGCTAAAACTAAATTCCAAACCGGGGCGATCAGTCATCGGGCGCGGAAACCTAAACCGCCCGCGATCGCCTTTTTGCGCCAATTTCGCCAAATGCGGTCCGCCGGGATAGGGCAAATCCATCATTTTGGCAGCCTTATCAAATGCCTCCCCGGCAGCATCATCCAGGGATTCCCCCAGCAATGTATAGTCGCCCAGCGCTGCCACCTGAATAAGTTGTGTGTGCCCCCCAGAAACCAGCAGTGCCACAAATGGAAACTCCGGCGGATTTTCTTCTAGACAAGGCGCTAATAAATGCCCCTCCAAATGATGTACACCCAAAGCAGGCACGCCCCAGGCATACGCTAACGCTCTCCCCATACAGGCCCCGACTAATAAAGCGCCGATTAATCCGGGGCCGGACGTATAGGCCACACCATTAACACTGTTGGCATCACATTTTGCAGCTGCAAGTACTTCACGCACCATCGGCACTAATTTGCGCACATGGTCTCGGGAGGCAAGCTCTGGTACCACACCGCCATACTCAGAATGCAGACCTATTTGCGAATAAAGCCGGTGCGCGAGCAAGCCTTGCTCAGTGTCGTACAGCGCCACACCGGTTTCATCACAAGAGGTTTCAATACCCAACACTCGCATGCGCAAACTCAACCTAAGAAAACGCGCCATGGTAGGCCCCAACACAGGCTGAGCCAAGTATTTAGTGTGTCTTCACAGGAATATAAGCCGATTAAGCTAAAATTAACTTGCGATGAAGAAAGGGCAGGTTTAGAATCCGGCACCCTTAAATACCGGCGGCGCTTTGCTGCCCTACGTCAAAATCCAAACAGGTAGCTCTATGCCTTCAGTAAAACTGAAAGAAAACGAACCTTTTGATATCGCCCTGCGCCGTTTTAAGCGCTCATGTGAAAAAGCCGGTGTCCTGGCTGAAGTCCGCCGCCGCGAGTTCTACGAAAAGCCCACCACAGTCCGTAAGCGCAAAGCTGCAGCAGCTGTTAAGCGCCACGCCAAAAAGGTATCTCGCGAGTCTCGCAAGTTTACCCGTATGTACTAATCGCCAGGCGTTTACTCCTGGTCCTCAATACCAGTTAAACGCCCCGTGAGAGCATACAATATGACGACCGAAATCAAACAACGTGTTAGTGCTGCGGTAAAAGACGCCATGCGCGCCCAAGCGAAAGATCGCCTTGGTGTACTGCGTTTAATATCTGCCGAATACAAAAAAATTGAAGTTGACGAGCGCATCGAAGTTGACGATGCCCGCGCTTTGCAGCTGCTCGACAAAATGGTTAAGCAGCGCCGCGACTCGGTGGCTCAGTTTACCGCTGGCGGCCGCCCTGAGCTGGCAGAGAAAGAAACATTTGAAATTTCTGTTATTCAAGAGTTTCTGCCTCAATCGCTCAGCGATGACGAATTGGTTACCTTAATAAAAGAAGCAATCGCCGAAATCGGCGCTGCTTCAGCCCAGGACATGGGCAAGCTAATGGCGATTATCAAGCCAAAAGCGCAAGGCCGTTGCGATATGAGCAAAGTAAGCCAGCTGATTAAAGCTCAGTTTGCCTAAAAACCACACCAGTACCGAGATAAGCCGCTTAGCGGCTTATTTTTTATGAGCCGAATCCCCTCCTCTTTTATCGACGACGTATTAAATCGCCTAGACATAGTCGATGTGGTCGATCATCGCGTGAAGCTAAAACGCAGCGGCAAAAATTACATGGCCTGCTGCCCGTTCCACCAAGAAAAAACCCCGTCGTTTACCGTAAGCCCCGACAAACAATTTTATTACTGCTTTGGCTGCGGCGCCTCCGGCAACGCGCTCGGTTTTATTATGGAATTCGATCACACGGCATTCACCGATGCGGTGGAGTCTGCTGCAAAAATACTCGGCCTTACCGTTCCGTACGAAGACACTCATCCGTCCAAAGCGCCGAAAAAGGAATCCAACCTCTACACACTGCTGGAAAAAGCCAGTCAATTTTATAAACAACAATTGCGCGAACACCCGGACCGTAAAACTGCTCTCACTTACTTGCAAACCCGTGGGCTGACTACAGAGATTTGCGCCCTGTTCGGCATAGGTTACGCCGCCGCAGGCTGGGACAATTTACTTAAAGCCCTAGGCCCAAACGAACAGGCGCAGAAACAACTGTTAGACGCCGGGCTCATCACCGAAAACGAAGATAAAACTCGTAAATACGACCGCTTTCGCCAGCGTATTATGTTTCCGATCCTGGACGTGCGCGGCCGCACTATTGGCTTTGGCGGCCGCATTTTAGGTAGCGAAACTACGACGGCACCGGATGGCAGCAAAATTAAAGTCGGCGGCCCGAAATATTTAAACTCACCGGAAACTGAAGTATTCCATAAGGGCCGCGAACTCTACGGCCTTTACCAAGCGCGCATGTCCAACCGCCACTTACAGCGATTATTGGTGGTAGAAGGCTATATGGACGTTATCGCTCTGGCGCAATTTGATATCAGCTACGCCGTCGCAACTCTGGGCACCGCCTGTGGCGCGGATCATTTGCATTTAGCCTTTAAATACTGTTCGGAAATAGTTTTTTGCTTTGATGGCGATAACGCAGGCCGCACTGCCGCGCGCCGCGCACTGGAAAACACCCTGCCCTCCATGAGCGATGGGCGCCAAGTGAAATTTTTATTTTTACCCGAAGGGCAAGATCCTGACAGCCTGGTGCGGCAAATAGGTAAGGAGCGGTTTGAACAACAAATTGAACAGGCGACAGCTTTAGAAGATTATTTTTTCCGCAATTTGGCGGAAGGCCTTAACATGAACAGCATGGAAGGCCGTGCGCGTTTTAGCAAATTAGCCGCCCCGCAGTTGCATCAATTGCCACCTGGCGTATATCGCGAATTAATGTTCCAACAATTGTCCCGTCACACGGGGCTAAGCCTGGATATACTTCAGGATTTAATTCATACACCCGCCACGCCAGAGTCTGCCACAAGCAATCTTCACGTAACGCCACAAATAAATACGCCGATAAACACTTCCCCGGCGAGAACTACAGCAGCAATTAATGTAATTGGTTTATCAAACAGTCCGCCGCCAAACTCGGCGTCAAACCTTCCTGTTGCGCAACGCCCAGGTTTTCAAACCATTAAAATAACTCCTGCACGCATGGCCACGATGCTTTTATTAGAACATCCAGAGCTCGTCAAAACACTTGATAGCCAATGGCGCGCTGACCCAGCCGCGCAGGATGAACACCTATTAGAGCAGCTGATTAAATCCATTAATCAATACCAGCTGCAAAGCTTCCACAGCATTATGGGATTTTGGGCAGGAGAGTTTGGCGTGGAGGCTCAAAAAGAACTCACCCAATTAGTCAGCAATCAATTCCTCGGCGCCGTTAAACGACTATCTCCCTTTGATGCCCAACAAGAGCTCAGCGACGCCTTTAACAAACTCAGAATACATACGCAGCAACGTCAATACCAAAGCGAACTAACACAATTGCAAGCAATCCCTTTGAGCGCGCTAGATGACGCACAAAAAAATCGCCTACGCGAGCTGTTGAAAATGAAGCTACTCACTCGTAAATAAGCCTTTAATTGAGGCACAAAACGGTTTTTCAGCCCGCGTTAAAAATTCGACCCCCTCCACAAACCAAAGCCTGATACTTGTAAATTCTGGTGAGCGACACCAGATACCGTTATACTTGCCGGCTTTATTTCTTCCACACACATCCGGGGACGCGGGAAATTAATGAGCGAAAATCAACAATCGCGAATCAGAGACTTGATCAATCGTGGCCGTGAGCAGGGTTACTTAACCTACGGCGATGTTAACGACCACCTACCCGAGGACATATCCGACCCGGATCAGGTCGAAGACATTATTCAAATGATCAACGACATGGGCATCCGCGTATACGAAACCGCACCAGATGCCGATGAACTCTTGATGCAAGACACCGAGAGCAACACCGACGAAATCGCCGCTGCCGAAGCCGCCGCAGCACTCGCCGCTGTTGAAACCGAAGTAGGCCGCACAACAGACCCAGTGCGCATGTATATGCGCGAAATGGGCACGGTGGAATTACTGACGCGCGAGGGCGAAATCGCCATCGCCAAACGCATTGAAGAAGGCCTGCGCGAGTTAATGCACGCCCTAGCCTATTGGCCTGAAACCACTGAGCGCCTGCTCGGCGAATACGATCTAATCGAAAAAGGCGAGCGCCGCCTGACCGATGTAATCGCAGGTTGGTTAGACCCGGTTGAAACCGTCGTTCCAGAACCTGTTGTCGAGTTACCACCGATAGCGGAAAAAGTTGTCGGCGCCGAAATCGAGGAGGAAGAAGAAACCGTTGCTGAAGAAGAGGACGAAGCTGAAACCGGCATCGACCCCGCCTACGCTAAAGAGCGCTTTGACGTGCTGCGCGTGCAACTGGAAAAAACCAAAGCGGCCATTTTAAAACACGGCCGCCAAAGCAAAGCTGTCGGTAAAGAATTAGATGCATTAGGCGATGTATTTAAATTTTTCAAACTGCCACCGCGCCAATTCGACCCTATTTACAACGCTGCACGCGATGTTCTCAATCAGGTGCGCGGCCATGAGCGCGACATCATGATGCAGTGCGTGCGCTACGGAAAAATGCCGCGCAAAAACTTTATTAAAGAATTTCCCGGCAACGAAACCAATGACGAGTGGATTGCCAACGCCACGAAAAAGAAAAAGGAATATAACGAATCGCTACGCAGTGTGAGCGAAACTGTCATTGCTTCACAACACAAATTAAAGGAAATTGAAGAGACTACCGGTCTTGATCTGTCGTCGATTAAAGAAATAAACCGCCGCATGTCCATCGGCGAAGCCCGTGCTCGCCGCGCCAAAAAAGAAATGGTGGAAGCGAACCTGCGTTTGGTAATTTCCATCGCGAAAAAATACACGAACCGCGGCCTGCAATTTTTGGATTTAATTCAAGAAGGCAACATTGGTTTAATGAAAGCGGTGGACAAATTCGAATACCGCCGCGGCTATAAATTTTCCACCTATGCTACTTGGTGGATTCGCCAAGCTATTACCCGCTCCATCGCCGACCAAGCACGCACGATTCGTATCCCTGTGCATATGATTGAGACAATCAACAAGCTCAACCGTATTTCCCGGCAAATGCTGCAGGAAATGGGCCGCGAACCCACACCGGAAGAATTGGGCGAGCGCATGGAAATGCCGGAAGACAAAGTACGCAAAGTACTTAAAATCGCCAAAGAACCCATCTCCATGGAAACCCCCATCGGCGACGATGAAGATTCCCACTTGGGCGATTTTATCGAAGACGTATCCATTGTCTCCCCCATCGAGTCCGCAACGACTCAAGGCTTGATGGAAGCCACGAAAGCTGTATTAGCAGGCCTTACTGCGCGAGAAGCAAAAGTACTGCGTATGCGCTTTGGCATCGATATGAATACCGACCACACCCTTGAGGAGGTTGGCAAACAATTTGATGTTACCCGTGAGCGTATTCGTCAGATTGAAGCGAAAGCATTGCGCAAATTGCGCCACCCTTCTCGCTCGGATCATCTGCGCGGCTTTTTGGATGATTGATCTAGGTTGATTGTGTTTTAGCCGATAAAACCCGCCTTGTGCGGGTTTTGTTTTTTCTGCGCTATCAACTAGTTAGAAAGCTAGCCAGCCCCCAAACATACCTTTATAATGCGCGTCCTTTCAGCCTGTTTGCGTCTCTAACAGCGCTTCTATAAGGGCCTATAGCTCAGTTGGTTAGAGCGTCCGACTCATAATCGGCAGGTCCCTGGTTCAAGTCCAGGTGGGCCCACCATTTAATTATCCTCAAATGAATATCGCCAAACTTTATTGGTACATTCACAATTAACAGAAGATCTTAAGCCTCTCAATAAGCACACTACTGCCCGCGAAAAGACAACATAATGGAAAATGTCATGCACAAGAAACGGAAATATGCTCAATTTACTTTCAGAAGAAGATTTCCAGAAAGCCAGCATTATTACGACCAACCTATAGAAATTCATTTAATTCCAGAGGAAGTCAGCAAAAAAACTTCCAGCTTTTTTAGCTTCGGCAATTTTGCAAAACTATTTGCATCTTTAACCGTATTATCTGGCGTGCTAGGCGTTTGCTATCAAAAAGGTATGATAGCAACAATGCATCTCGGTAATATGGCTGGCAGCTATGATGTAAAAGAAATATTCAGCTCGGCACTACAAGCTTATTACAACCTATTCAATAGACTGTACAAATCAGAAAATGAAATATTTTTTGATGGGAAATTAATTATAGCGCTTTTATCCTGCCACCTAGCGGTAACGTTCTTTGTATATGTATTAGCCAATAAAAACCAAATCGAAATAAAAATAAACAGCTCAACACGCTCATTAAAAAAAATTAAAGCTGAAAGATCCTTTGCAGCCTATACAATCATGATCGCAGCATCGATTCTATTTGCGGTCTTATTTAAAATATTTAATATACTAGCCAAAGGAATTTTTATATTCTTTTTTGCGTTATTACTTATACCCTCTCTCATCGGCTACAAACAAGGAGAACATGACGCACTGGAAGCAGCCAAAAAAGATGTATGTATAGCCCAAGCTAGCGATATTGGCTCCAACGAGAAACTGCATCAGTGCACCCATCTCGTTATAAATCAAAAAACCTTGAGCGGAGAGATTTTACTTCAGAATTCAGAGGGCTATTTCATGAGGATAAATAATGCTTTCATCTATTCCAGCAAAGACGGCAAGACCTGTGTGTATTCACAAGACAAACAAGGACCGATTAAAGCAGACGACAAACATACATTTGAGAATGCACAGCTAGAAAACTTTTGTCTGCAAGAAAATAAATTTGAAAAATAAACCTTGCTCCTCGCAGTACCACCTTATTGTAAATTGAGTGTTGGACACTGGTTGAAACGTACGAGAGATAGACTTCACCTCTGCGAGCCATCCCATTCAACGATTTGGGTGATATGGGGTGTAACGTCTTAATTATCCTTTAATACAGGCAATCCCGCAGCAACATCTTTAAATGCTTGAAGCGCAGCCTCTAAATGATCAATGATTTCCTGCTGTAAAATGGCTGGAGATGGCAAGTTATCTAAATTATCCAGACTGTCATCTTTTAACCAAAAAATATCCAGACTCAACTTATCGCGTGCAACTAGGTCTGCGTATTTATAAAACTTAAAACGCTCGTTTTCTTTTCGCCGAGTGGTGCGGTAGCAGTCGATAAATTCTTGCAGGTCACTTAAGGCTAGGGTGCGTTGTTTGAGGGTGAAGTGTTTGTTGGTGCGTAAATCATAAAACCAAATTCCTTTGGTATGCATTTTGCCATCGCGGGGGGCGGCGTCGAAAAAGACGACGTTAGCCTTTACGCCGTTGGCGTAGAATATTCCGGTGGGTAACCGCAATATCGTGTGCACATTACAGGTTTCCAGCCATTTGCGGCGGATGCGCTCACCCACGCCGCCTTCAAACAACACATTATCGGGTAGCACCACTGCGGCTTTGCCGGTATCTTTAAGCATAGAAACAATATGCTGTAAAAAATTTAATTGTTTGTTGGTAGTGGTGGCCCAAAAATCTTGGCGCTCATAGGTGAGCGAGTCTCTATCTTCCTCGCCCTCTTCGTTAGTGATAGTCATGCTGCTCTTTTTGCCAAACGGCGGATTGGCCAGCACGTAATCAACAAATTCTGTGGGCTTGCTGAGCAGGGCGTCGGCACGTTCAACTTCCGGTTTGCCATCAATGCTGCCGATATTGTGCAAAAATAAATTCATTAAACACATACGGCGGGTTGAGGGCACAATCTCATTGCCTCGAAAGGTTTTATCGCGCAAAAATTCTTTCTGCTTTTTATTTAATTTATGGTTTTCTTTAATCCATTTATACGCACTTAAAAAGAAGCCGCCGGTGCCGCAGGCTGGGTCGGCGATGGTTTTCATCGGCTCCGGCTGTACGCAGGCCAGCATCGCATTAATTAAAGGGCGTGGGGTAAAGTATTGTCCTGCGCCGCTTTTGGCATCTTCAGCGTTTTTCTGTAAAAGGCCTTCGTATAAATCGCCTTTGGTATCCGCATCCAGGCTGATCCAGTTTTCTTCGTCGATCATTTTAATAATGCGCGACAGTTTTGCGGGGTCGGGGATTTTATTTTCTGCTTTATGGAAAATGGCCCCTAACATGCCATCGGTCTTGGCGAGGGATTTTAAGGCTTTGCGATAATGCTCTTCGAGTTGTTCTCCGGTTTTATTCACAAGTGTTGGCCAAGCGTAGGATTTTGCTACATGGGTTTCGCGGTTGTAGGGCGGTTGGGAATATTCATGGGCCATTTTTAAAAATAATAAATAGGTGAGCTGCTCTAAATAATCGCCATAGCCCACCCCGTCATCCCGCAGGGTGTGGCAATAATTCCAGACTTTTTGTACTAAGGTTGACGCATTCATTCTTGGGTTTCCGAATTGTGCTCGGCATGTTTGCCGACCACATATTTTTGCTGTGCAGCTTCAATAGCGCGCTGTAAACGTTCATGCAGTAATTGGCGCTCTGGCAATACGGTTAAATACTCGGCCACATGAATACCGCTGGCATCTAACTGCAATAGCTCTACTTGCTCTTGACGATTCTCGGCACACAAAATAATACCTAAGGGAGGGTTCTCATCGGCCTGGCGCTCGTGTTTATCTAACCAACGTAAATACAATTCCATTTGGCCTTTGTAATGAGCTTTAAATGCGCCGAGTTTTAAATCAATAGCCACTAATTGTTTTAGGCGACGGTTATAAAACAGCAAATCGATGTAGAAATCCTCATGGTCGATTTGGATGCGTTTTTGTCGTGCAATAAAAGTAAAACCTGCCCCCAACTCCATTAAGAAAATTTCAAGGTCGCGCAGGATAGCGTCTTCTAAGTCTTTTTCAAGGTAATGATCATTCAGCCCCAAAAAGTCGAATACATAGGGGTCTTTTAATACCAAATTGGGGGAAACTTGATCTTTTTGCGCAAGGCCTTGCAGCTCTTGTCGAATTAGGGTTTCAGGCTGTTTGGAAAGTGCCGTACGCTGATAAAGCATGGAATCCATGCGGCTTGCCAACTCACGCACACTCCACCGCTCAATACGACACATTTGCGCATAAAACTCCCGCTGGAGCGGGTCTTTAACGGGGATCAGCTGAGTAAAATGCGTCCAGCTCAATTGTCGCGTCAGTGATGCGACAATCTGAGCGTCCGGGAAAACCTCGGCAAATTGCATCATGCGGCGCAGTTGCTTCTCAGAATAACCGCGCCCAAATTCCTCACTTAATTGTCGCGCCAGTGTTGCGACAATCTGTTGGCCATACTGGGCTCGTTCGCCGCCTAATATTTCTTGATTAATCCGTTGGCCGATCTGCCAATAAAGATGTGTTAGTGTTGTGTTTACAGCTACGGTGGCTTGGTGTTTGGCATCAGCTACAAGGTTGCGGATTTCATTTATAAAACGATTATCATATCCAGGCATATCTGTCATCGTTGGGCTCCTGCAAGCATTTCAATCCAAGGATGAATGTGTCGCTCAGGATCATTACGAAGTTTGAAATAAACAAAACCAATATACGCAGCTGGATTTTTTGGATTTAACCACTGTTTAAGCTTTATTAATTCATTTTGAAAGCAGTAATCCGCTTCCGGGTTATTATTCAATTTTTCTACAAACCAATACTTGGCGTCTCTCAAAATTGGACCGACAAGATTCCAGCATGCACGACGGCCTTCATTTAGGCCTTTTTGGTCCAAGTGGAGAAGTCTTATAGAGAAACGTACTTTAATATCCTCGTCGGAACCTCTCTGAAACCTTGAGAACGGTTTGCCACTTGCTTCGTACGATAATAACTCCCAATCAAGAACTCTACAGGGATCTAGTAAAACAGGATTTTCGAGACGCAAATTCTCTGCTGAATAAGCTCTCCTTTCTTCTTGCACCAGAGGAAAGTAATTCCATTTTCCGCCGCTAGATCCCTCCAGATCTTTACGGTATTCATTGCAGTGATCACAGGAGTAACGAAAATTGTCGAGAGCAAAAGCTTTCCACTTATACCCAGAATGCACAGGGTTTATGTCTAATTTTTCAATTCTCACATCATCTTGGCTCAAGGTTCCAGTCTTCACTGTACCCTTGGGCCTATAATGATCTACCGCATTATCGCTACGTACTATGCTGCTCTCGCAATACCAACAGCGTCGATTAGATGTTTCTGCCAAACAATTCTTTAATTCTCGCCAAACACTACTAAGTTCATCTGCAGTCTTTTCCTCCGCGATTAATCGGCGTAAGGCTTCAGCTGCTCGCTCTTCCCAACCGTCTGGAATATCTAAAAAAGTATTATCAATATGTCTCATAGCTTCTTCTCTGCTACAAGCGCTTCAATTGCCTCGCGAGCAATACGCTCTCGCTCATCAGATGAGAGTGTTAGGGCATGCTTAACTAATGACTGGTAATTACTAGGATTAAAATTTTGGGTCAGGATTTCACTTCTGAGTTCCAAATAACGCTGGTAATCATCATCTCTCTGGTTCATTTTAAATCGATCTTTGTCGAGCCACTCTTGAATTACTTGGTAACGTAGCTCCTGGAATGGCGTTCGCTCTTTGATGCTGGCAAGAATACGAAAAATCTCCAAGCGCCTTTGGGTGCGAGAATCTACTGACGAAGGCAACCCAAACATATCGCTGGTCACAATTCCGGTATAACCCATTCCCCTCGGGTCAAATTCCGGCAAGTGCGCGGTAATGGATAAATATTCTGGATCGCGATACAAAATTTGTACTTGCTCGCGGGCCAGCTCTGCAACCGCTAAAGGATTGTGGGTGTTTAATACTATATGGCTAGAGCCGCCACCGTCTTTGCCTGAGCCAACAAACATTTCTATGTATTTAAAGTAATCAACACTCCACTGCGGGTTTAAATGGGTGTCTGGCTCATCCAACAAAAACAATCCTTCTTCCTCTGCGGTAAAACGCAGCAAACCAAGCACCGTTAACAGTTGCTGCTCGCCTTCACTAAGCTCCCTAAACGTAACAGTACCGTCATTATTTTTTAGTTTTATCCTAATGCGCACCTCATCAATCAATTGAGAAACGTAGGTACTTTCAAGTTCTTTAAAGAACTCCCTTGATGGTCTTCCTCCAACAAGTTTTTTAAGTGCATTTAAATCTTTTACATAAAGGTACAAATATTCAAGCTCGGTAGTATTCCACAGGCTGGTTTGTGTCCGTCTTTTAATTCGAATTGGAGCCGTAGCTACATCGTATAGACGTACTAAAAATTCTTTAACCACCCCTTTAGCATTCCAAAAGCGCGAATCTCCGTCATGCCCGTTTGATTTCCAAGGCGGTTTGTTTAGCACGAAAAGAACCGAATCAATCCCAACTTTTTTATCCACGCCCAAATGATGCTCAAGAAAATCATTAACGAAAGATTCCTGATTAATCATAAACGCAAGTAATGCAAACTGACTATGCACTGGCTTCGCGTAAAACATTTTTCTTAGGCCCAGAGGAAAACCGCGCATTAAGCCGCTATCATAGGCTTTTAAGTAGGGCGCGAAAACTTCATACATTCTCGGACTATGACCTGAATAATAACCAAATACATAATTTGGCAAGAACTCATCCCTAAGCCCAACAAATTCATTGAATTTAACATGCTGGAAAGTGGAGTCTGGTTTTGTTTGATCGGGAAATATTTCATTCTGGCTGGCTACATTCTTATGTTCCGGTTGTGCCTGATCTTTAAAGGTGATTTTATAAGTGCTGGCCTGACGGTCTGGGTCAGCATCTATGATGATTTCTTTACTGTGGCAGTTGTAGCGTAAGATGTAAGCAAAAGACGGTTTTTCAGGCTGAGAGTGATCCCCCTTCTTGTTAGGCTTTCCCATTAAATCTCTGAAAATAGTTGCAAGAGCTTCCAGCACATTAGATTTACCCGTGCCATTCCAGCCGATAACGACTGTAATCCATTCGTCTTCGTCAAAGTCGATACAAACATTTTTTAGGTTTTTAAACCTTTGTTTGTCGCCGTCTTTCTCGGAGCCAATTTTTAAAGAAATTAAACGCATTGGCTTTATTCGTCCTTAAGCTTAATCATGTCGTAATCACCGTGGCGCTCGCAGAGTAGTTTTTTTGCCTTGTCGAGTTTTCTTAACTCTACATAAAGTTCCTCAATACGATCAGTCTCTGCACTGTCAGTTACGCCGCAGGCTCTAAAGGCTTCTTGGGCATCCATCCAACCGCCATTGGCTTTTAAAACTTCAAATAAAGTATCCATTACGCTCGTCTTGTTATTGGCTTTTTTTTTAGTTTGTTTCGGATTGGGTTGTTTGGCTTGCGCTGTGCGTTCGGCTTTGATTTTTTCCAACAGTATGCTGGCAGGTTCATCGCTAGGGTCTTGTGATACTAACTTGCCAGAGAAAGCCTCTTTTAAAATATTCTTACGCTGAGCTTCCGATTGTTTTAATGTAGCCTCTATGGTTTCTAATTTGCGAAGTATTAGAGATTTTTCAGAATGAATAATTCGTACTAAAGCGTCTTGTTCATTGGCTGATGGTAATGGAAATGGGATTCTAGAAAACTTACCCGCACTCAGATGATTGATGCCAACACCAGCAGCGACATCAATGTACTTCCCCAGCTTTTGATAAGCGTGGAATAATTCGAAGCAAAACTCTGGTTTTACACCAACTGGCGTAAAACGAATTACTGTATTCTGAAAGCAATAGAGCTCATTTGTTTCTGGCCAAATACACGGTCTGCCGACATGTTCAGGGCTTCCAGAAGCTTCCGTTAACAATACGTCTCCTGGATGTAGTCTATAAATTGGAATTTCCCTTTCAGTAAAATCCATTTTTAATACATCCGAAAAATCTATTCCTGCTTCCGTAATGTTTGCGGCCCTAATATACAAAGTAGGATTAGTACCATACATCTTTGAAGGTGTTCTCTGCCTGCCGAGTTGAACAAGCCCCAGCTGCGCGGCGCTCGCCCAAACCCACCCCTCAGGTAATTCCGGTAATGCGCTGGTATCTGGCTGGACTGGTTCGGGGTAGTTGAGTTGCCAGTCTTTGGGGGGCTTTTGGTTTTTTTGTTTGAATTCGTCGCGTTTTTGTTGTTCCCAGCGTTGGCGGCGTTCGGTGAGGATGCGTTGTAGTAGTTGTTGGCCTGTTTCGCTCGGCTGATTTTTTTTGCGCCATTCGGCGGTGAGGCTGCCTTCGACGGCGCTTTTTAATAGGGATTGGCGGTATTGGGTGAGTTTGATTTGCGCGGCTTTTAGTTCGGCTACGCCGTTATCGAGATCGGAGAGGAGTTCTTCGAGTTTTTCTACGATTCGGGTTTGTTCTCTTCTGGGAGCAACTTGAATTGGATAAGCTTTAACATCTTTAAGATAAATATTTTTTTGCGTTACACCAGAGCCCAACATATTCAATGATTGAATTTGACTTGCGAGATAATGAAACAAGTATTTATGGTCGATCCAGTTATCATTTGGTGCGGCAGTCGCAATCGCTTGATTCGTTGTTAAATCTGTACCGGCAATTCCCAATTTACCAATAGAACCATATAACGCCAATAAGACTGTTTTTTCTGGAACTAGACGGGCCGCACTTTCTTCAACTCCCTTCTCTGTAAGATAATTTTTTGTAGCTAATACAATATCGTTATTTAAGTCAGCAATAGTTACCCATGGTATTTTTCCACCGTAATAGCCCGGATTTGAACGTTTTGGAGTTCCACCACTGCCCCAATCTGCGACATCATCTAACTTGGCTCGATACCACCCTTCCGGCAACGCTTCTAATTCACTCACGCCACCAACTCCAGATTTAATTCATTTATCATCGTATCTAATTCATTCTCAAATAAACCCCAGACTTTTTGCAGGCCGCCCTTATCTGAAAAAGGGCTGTAGTCAAAGTCGTCGCGGGTGATACCGGCGCTGGTGGCTATATGGTCTTTTATCATGCGCAGCCATTCAGTTTGTTCAGCGGTAAAACTGGTGGTGCGCTGGGCGTTGTGGCGGAATATCCACTGTTTAAAATTGCTGTCCACTTGCTCAGCGAAGGGTTTTAGTTCTTGTTCTAGGCCGAGGGCGAATTTTACTAGGGCGAGAATATCGCACAGTTGGCGTTTTTGGTTTTGGCCTTTTACTTTGGCGGCATGCGCACTGTTGTGTAAACGGCTGTAGGCGCTCCAGAGTTTTTCGGTGGTTAATAACAGCGGCGGTTTTTGCAGTGCCTCGTGTAATTGCTCGATCATAACAAAGGTGAGTTCGCGGCGCTGGTAGGGCTGTTGGTAAAAAAAGCTGAGGGCTGCTATTTCATTTTTGTTCTGCTCAATAAAGCTGCGAAAGCTATGCACTAATTGCTCGGCATTGGCGATGGCCTGCGCGCTAAAGTCGGAGACTAATAGGGTATCTAAATTGACGTGGTCGATAATTTGTTCGCGCTCGCGGCGGGCGCTTTCAATGGTTTCGCGCAGCTTGGGGTTATCGAATGGCTGGCAGGCAAGATTCACCAGTTGCTCGCGAGCTGTGGCGCGCTCTTGTTCGGTGAGGGTGTCTTCGCTGCGGGTAATGCCTGCGGCTTGGGTGTTTTTTAGGGCTTGCTGATTAATGGCGTCTGGGTCTATGGCTTTGAGTAAATTTTTAGCCAGTTGCTGTGGGCTTAGGCCTGCGGTTTGTTCTATTTCCTGAAGGGCTTTTTTATCGGCCTGTTTGCTTAGGCGAGTTAGCCGGTTGGCAAGGCTTTGGATGGTGTCGTTATCCCGGTGGCCCATGGCCACGCCTTGTAATAAGTCTTTTAAGGCTAATGTGGGGTTGCGCTCTAGGGGGCGGCTTTCGGTTTTTAGGGATTTTTCTACCCCTACGGCATCGATCAAAATAAAGCGGTCTTTGGCGCTGGTGGCGCTTTGGCTGATGCGGTGCAGCTCATCAAAACTGAGGCTGCGTACGCCGCGGCCTTTCATTTGTTCGTAATAACCTTTGCTGCGCACATCGCGCATAAACAGCAGTATTTCCAGCGGTTTTACGTCCGTGCCGGTGGCGATCATATCGACTGTAACGGCAATACGCGGGTTGTATTCGTTTCTAAAATCGCCGAGCACGGCATCTGGGTCTTTGGCGTTGTAGGTGACCTTTTGGCAAAAATCGTTACCTTGGCCGTATTCTTCGCGCACGATATGAATAATGTCATCGGCGTGGCTGTCGGTTTTGGCGAAAATTAAGGTTTTGGGTACTTCACTGCGGTTGGGGAATATTTTTTGTTCTACCGCCACCTTCATGGCTTTTATCACTTGGCGGATTTGGCTGGTGTTAACTACCGAGCGGTCTAGCTCTTTGCTGCTGTAGTCTTTTTCTTCTTCGGTTTGGTCCCAGCGTTTTTTGCGGGTGAGTTTATCGCGGTGGTCTACCCATTCTTTGGCTTCTAATTTTGCACCGGCTTGAGTGATATCGGTTTCTATTTCGTAGACGTCGTAGCCGACGTTTACGCCATCGAGCACGGAATCTTCATAGCTGTATTCAGCGACGACGTTTTCATTAAAAAACCCGTAGGTGCGTTTGTCTGGGGTGGCGGTGAGGCCAATTAAAAAAGCATCGAAATAATCCAGCACTTGTTTCCAGAGGTTGTAAATGGAGCGGTGGCATTCGTCGATAATAATAAAGTCGAAGGTTTCAATGGGGACGACGGGGTTGTATTGAACGAATTTCGCTTGTTTTTGAATTTGTTTAACCTCATGCAGGGAAATGTCTTCAGCGCTTTCGTCTATTGGCTGGCCGCTCAATATGGAATACATACGCTGAATAGTGCATATACAAACTTCGGCCGCACTGTCGATGGTATTGCTACTCAGGCGTTGCACTATGTGGTTTTCGTGAAAAAAACTTTCACGCCCCGGTGGTTTAAACGCGTGGAATTCCTGCTGGGCTTGTTTGCCGAGGTTGCGGGTATCCACTAAAAATAATATGCGTTTGGCGCCACCGTAATTTAATAAACGGTACACCGCATTAATGGCGGTAAAGGTTTTGCCTGCACCGGTTGCCATATGGATGAGCGAGCGGGGGCGGTTATTACTGAGGGATTTTTCTAAGCCGCGAATCGCATCAATTTGGCAGCTTCGTAAATTTGCAGTAGGTAACTCCGGCATATTGTTACGCATTTGATAGCGAGTCGATTCTGCCCGCTCATACCATTGCTGCAAGGTTTCAGGTTTAAAAAAATGGAAAATTTCGCGGGCGCGTGGTGCTGGGTCGCGGCCATCGGTAAAGCGGATGATTTGGCTGGTGGCTTCAAATAAAAATACCAGGGGCTTGGTTTCTTTATTCCACTTTAGGTTGCTATTGGCGTAGCGGGTTGTTTGACCTTCGTGAGCACTGAGTATGGTGGCATCTTTTTTAGCTTCGATAACACCGACAGGCTTGCGGTTTAAGTAAAGCAAATAATCAGCTGGACCTGTGTCCGTGGGGTGTTCACGTACCGCAATTCCGAGACCAGCCCCAAGGTTGACCTGGCGATAATCCTGAATTAACCACCCTGCCTGAATGAGTTTCTGATCGATTATTTGTCTTGCTTGGGCTTCTGGCGTCACCGTTTGTCTCCGTTAGACATGACTCAAGAGTCCGCCTATTCAAGTATGAGTTGCGGTTTTATTATGGGAATGTGCTTGATCTATACAACTGTTTACCGTCTTCTCCATCCTCTTATTACAGAGAAAAAAAGGTTTATTCAAATATTATTTGTATTGGACGTTTACGGCATAGATGTTGATTCTTTCCCCTGCCTTAAATAAAACTCCTGCACATACCCCTCCAACCGATCCTGCGCAATCGCATCCCGCAACTCCTGCATAATCACCTGATAATGCCGCAAATTGTGAATAGTATTTAACTGCGCGCCCAACATCTCCCCGCATTTATCCAAGTGATGCAAATAAGCCCGGCTAAAATTTTGGCAGGTATAACAATCACAGCTTTCATCCAAAGATGAAGGATCATTTTTATGCACAGCGTTACGGATTTTCACCACACCAGTGCGAATAAATAAATGCCCATTGCGGGCATTGCGTGTGGGCATTACGCAGTCGAACATATCGATGCCGCGGCGCACAGCTTCTACTATATCTTCCGGCCTGCCCACACCCATTAAATAACGCGGTTTATCGGCAGGCATTTTATTCGGTAAAAAATCTAAAATGCGCAACATGTCTTCCTTAGGTTCGCCCACGCTTAAGCCGCCGATAGCGTAACCGTCGAAATCAATTTTAGTTAATTCATTTAAGGATTCTTCGCGCAGATTTTCATACATGCCGCCTTGCACTATGCCGAATAATGCTGCGTTGTTGCCTTCGTGGGCGCGTTTGGAGCGCTCGGCCCAGCGCAGGGATAATTGCATGGATTTACGCGCTTCGTCGGGCGTGGCTGGATATGGCGTGCACTCATCGAAAATCATGACGATATCGCTGCCTAAATCCCGTTGCACTTGTACGGCAATTTCTGGATTTAAATAAACTTTGCTGCCGTCCACAGGCGAGCGAAATGTCACGCCTTCTTCGGTGATTTTGCGCATTTCACCCAGGCTAAAAACTTGGAAGCCGCCGGAGTCGGTAAGAATTGGGCCGTGCCATTGGGTGAAGTCGTGCAAATCACCGAGGGTTTTAATTACGTCGGTACCAGGGCGCAGCATTAAATGAAATGTATTGCCGAGAATTATCTGCGCGCCTATTTCTTTTATATCGCGCGGCAACATTCCTTTAACCGTGCCGTAGGTGCCTACGGGCATAAAGGCCGGGGTTTCCACCACGCCGCGCGGAAATATCATACGGCCACGGCGGGCGCGGCCGGAGGTGGTATCAACTTCAAATTGCATATGGCTCATAGGGATTCAGGCACGTCTTTGTGGGCATGAGGGTTGCGAGTAATAAACATGGCATCGCCATAACTGAAAAATCGGTAGCGCTCGGCTACGGCCAGGTTGTAAGCGTCCAAAGTGCGACGGTAACCGGCGAATGCACAAATAAGCATTAGGAGCGTGGATTCGCTCAGGTGAAAATTCGTAACTAGTGCATCGACGGTTTTAAATGTGTAACCGGGATAAATAAATATATTTGTGTCGCCTTCAAAGGGCGCGATTTCACCGCTCAGGCTTGCGGTTTCTAGGCAACGTACGCTGGTTGTACCTACGGCGATGACGCGGTTGCCACGCGCTTTTGCGGCCTTCACCTGCTCACACACATCATTGCTCACCTGCATCCATTCGCTGTGCATGCTGTGCTCAAGAATATTATCCACGCGCACCGGCGAGAAAGTGCCTGCACCTACATGCAAAGTGACAAACGCGGTGTCAATGCCCTTTTCGGTAAGTGCTTCCAACATAGTTTCATCAAAATGCAGGCCAGCAGTGGGCGCAGCAACTGCGCCGGGGGTTTGAGCATAAACGGTTTGGTAGCGCTCGCGGTCGGCCGCTTCATCGGGCCGAGTAATATAGGGCGGCAGTGGTATATGGCCTAAGCGCTCCAATACATGCAGCGGCGGCTCGCTAAAGCGCAAATGGAAAAGCGCCTCTTTACGGCCCAGCACTTGTACGCTAGTGGTTTCATCTAAATGAATAATACTGCCCGCTGGTGGGCTTTTACTCGCACGCAATTGCGCCAGAGCTTCGCCGCCTGGCAATAGGCGCTCGATAAGAATTTCTACCTTACCTCCACTGGCTTTGTGGCCGAACAGGCGAGCGGGAATTACGCGGGTGTTATTAAAAACTAATAAATCACCGGGGTTTAACAGGCCGGTCAGCTCATTAAATTGGTGGTGGGCAAGCTCACCAGTATTACCGTCCAAACACAATAAACGGCTGGTGCTACGTTCTGGGGCCGGTGCAAAGGCAATAAGCTGATCGGGCAAATGATAGGCAAATGCCTGGCGTAACATAAAATATCTCGAATTCTAAGCCGCAGGGGCACTGTAAAAGCTGCGCAGGGTACTGGAAATTAGCCGCTTTCGCTACGACTGGGCGCTAACAAGACGTAGGCCGCCAAATCAGAGATAATTGCTTTTTTTCCGCGAGCACTTCTTCTTGAGCACACCGATGCCTAACTCTGCTGCTGATAATTCCTGGCAACTGTACCGCCGCCTTTTAGGCTACACCCGCCCCTATAGCCGTCTATTAATTATTAGCCTGTGCGGATTTTTACTGTATTCCGGCATGGAAACATTAATGGCGCAGCTGATGAAATACTTTGTGGACGGCTTGGAAAGCCGCGACAAACAATTAATGTGGATGGTGCCAGTTGCCATTGTGGCAGCGCGTTTTGTTCATGGTGTGGGTTCGTATTTTGGCAACTATTATATTGCGCGCGTGGGCATTCACGTCGTGAATGATTTACGCCGCGATTTATTCAAGCATTTATTACATTTACCCAGCCAGTATTACGACAATCAAAATTCTGGCGAAATAATTTCCCTTATTACCTACAACGTGGCGCAGGTTACTGGCTCCGTAACTAAAGCTGTACAAGTGGGCCTGCGCGATGGATTTACTGTATTAGGGTTATTTGTCTATTTAATATGGGTGGATTGGAAGCTCACCTGTATTTTTGTCGCCATCGCACCAGTGTTAGGCCTATTAGCCAACGCCGCTAGCCGCTACTTCCGCCGTTTAAGCCGCCGCATGCAAGTGAGCATGGGCGACATTACCCATATTACCAATGAAGCCATCAGCGGATTTCGCCTGGTTAAAAGCTACAACGGGCAGAAATATGAAGCCGAGCGTTTTAACGCTGCGTGTAAAAATAATAATTTATTAAGCAAAAAATATGAGCGCATAGCTGCCTTACAAGGGCCGCTATTTCATCTGGTTATTGCCGTTAACCTATCGATTATTTTATTTTTAATTATGACGTTTTGGCAGCAGGATACAGGCACCGCCGTTGCCTATTTGACGGCTGCGGCGATGATCGCCAAGCCTTTACGCCAGGTGGCCACAATAAATGAAACTGTGCAAAAAGGCTTGTCCGCTGCTGAGACTATTTTTGAAGTTATCGACATGCAAGGCGAGCGCGACGAACACAGTGCTCTATTGAAAGTTTCGCAAGGCGCTATTGAGTTTCGCGATTTGAATTTTAGTTATAGCGAGCACAAGCAAGCACTTAGTAATATTAATTTTACCGTGCAGCCTGGGCAAACCGTGGCGCTAGTGGGTCGCTCCGGCAGCGGTAAAAGCACGCTATCGCATTTATTACTGCGCTTATATCAAGCACAACAAGGTGCAATTTTGATTGATGGCACACCGATAAATCACGTCAGTTTAAATAGCCTGAGGCAGAATATTGCCTTGGTCAATCAACACACCATTTTGTTTAACGATACAGTTGCACGCAATATTGCTTATGGGCTGGACGACAACGACATCGACTTAGACCGGGTGCACTCGGCTGCGCAATTAGCGCAAGCGTCCAAATTTATTCAGGCACTGCCGGAGGGTTTCAATACATTAATTGGTGAAGACGGCGATAAACTTTCCGGCGGCCAGCGACAGCGTTTAGCTATTGCCCGCGCTATTTATAAAAATGCGCCTATTTTAGTTTTAGACGAAGCCACATCTGCGCTGGATAACGAAGCGGAAAAAGCTATTCAAATCGCTTTAGATGCCCTGGCAAAAGACCGTACCACTATTGTTATCGCTCATCGTTTAAGCACGATTGAAGCAGCGGATAAAATTGTGGTTATGGAGCAAGGTGCAATTGTCGAAATGGGCACACACGCCGAATTAATTCTCGCCAACGGCGCTTACGCAAAACTACATAGCTCGGCTGTAAATGGAGTAACTCCAGAATGATTGGGCTGCGCCTATATACTGCGCTTTGGTATATCGCTCTGCCAATTATTATTCTGCGTTTATTCTGGCGCAGTTTTAAAGCCGTAGATTATCGCCGTAATATTTTTGAGCGTTTAGGCTTTATAAATACCGTTAATAGCGACAAACCCTGCCTGTGGATTCACGCGGTGTCATTAGGCGAAAGTATCGCCGCCACTGCACTTATTCGCAGTTTATTAAAAGCTGGGCAGTATCATTTATTAATTACTAACACCACCCCCACAGGTCGAGCGCGTATTCAGCAGGAGTTTGGTAGCAGTGTGAGCCAAGCCTGGGCTCCTTACGATTTGCCCGCAAGTATTGAGCGTTTCATACAGCGCGCCAAACCATGTGGTTTAATTATTATGGAAACTGAATTATGGCCCAACTGGCTTGCCATTTGCCGCAAACATAATATTCCGAGTTTATTAGCCAACGGGCGTTTATCAGCAAGCTCTTGTCGCGGCTATCAACGCTTTGCTGCATTAAGTGCACGCATGATGGAGGATATTAATGTTCTTACCGTGCAAACTGAGCAACACGCTGAACGCTTTGCGAGCCTTGGTGCTCATCACACTAAAATTCTGGTGGCAGGCAATATTAAATTTGATGTTCAGCTAGATGATGCACTTATTTCTAAAGCTCAAGCGAGTAAATTGCATTTGGCCGGGCGGCCTACTTTAATTGCGGGCAGCACGCACGACGGTGAAGATGAAATTATTTTAGCGGCTTTCGCGCAAATATTAAAAGAAAGCCCCCAAACATTATTAATTTTAGTGCCGCGCCACCCAGAGCGATTTGATTCAGTAGCAACGTTAATTAGATCAGAAGGTTTTACGCTTGCGCGCAGGAGTACAGATAATTTACCGAACGCTCAGCAGCAAATTTTACTCGGCGATACGCTCGGAGAATTAACACTTCTATACGGCCTAGCCGATGGCGCGTTTATAGGTGGCAGCTTAATTAAGCGCGGTGGGCACAATATGCTGGAAGCCGCGCTCTGGGGTATTCCGCTTGCCACTGGGCCCTTTATGGATAACTTTGCACAATTGTATGCAGACCTTTCCGCCTGCGGCGCTTTAACGACTGTTTCCTCTGCACATGAATTGGCGGTATTTTTCCTTGGCTGTCAAAGCGATCCATCTCGCGCCAAATTCATGGGAGCAGCCGGGCATGCTTATTTAATTGGCAACCAAGGGGCGCTCACTAAAATACAACAAGCGATAAATCATTTATTAACCAGCAACGCCACATTGAAATAATGTGCATCCGATAAAAACCAGAGCAGCGCCGCATCTAGCATTTCACATGACCTATCCAACACACTGCTTTTTAGTGTATCTATAATAAATCTAATAAAACTTACGGCGGTTTAACCCATGGAAACACTTATTCAAAAACACGGCTGGATTGTTTTAGTTTGGTTCTTTATTTTCTCTTACTTTCTAGGCTTGATCTGGCAGGCAATCATGCAAAGAGTATGGGGCAATGCCATTCTCAAAGAACTCTCCACTGACAGCGCTCTGTATTTAAAAACCAAACTTGGTGAATTCAGAGTCGATGGCACGCACAGAAAATTCAGCTTTAAGCTGAAAAAAGATAAAGCCTGGCAGGCGGTTGGCTTTGAAAATGTCAGAAATATACATATTTTTAGAGAAGTTAATGGCGGCGCTTTAATAGAATTTATTCTTGGCGATTGGGGCCTATGGGATTTAAAAGGCCGCTACCGCGATGTAATCAACACCTACAAAATTCAAATCACCCTGCAGGACAGTCGCGATATTCCCATTTTTGTTCTCCGTCAATACGAGCAAAGAGAAATGTGGCTGGGACACCTATTTTTATACGTTGGCAATCGCATACTTAAAGCACTGCATTTATATCAAGAGGGCGAGGATGTCGCCCAGGAGAAATTAGCGCATCTGGTCGACACGTTTAACGCTGTAGGGTTTGCTATAAACGTGCGGGACTAAATAAGTGGAATTGCTGCTTCAATATGCGATTCAAGGCCTGCCTCGGCATGGCAAACGTATTGCCTGACACTATGATGGCCATATAAAAATTTTATCTAATGTTGCGCCGCAACGGGTTATGATTGCCTCAGGCTATCAGGTTGAACCACCTGATTGATCTCAACCCCAAACACCTCAAAAATCCTTTAAAAACTTTAGCAACAGGAGAACCCCTATGGGCGTATTAGTAGGTAAACCCGCACCAGACTTCACAGCACCTGCAGTATTGGGCAATGGTGAAATCGTCGATAGCTATAGCTTTTCTGCCGCCACTAAAGGCAAAAAAGCCGTTGTGTTCTTTTACCCTCTGGATTTCACCTTTGTGTGCCCTTCAGAATTATTGGCGTTTGATAGCCGTGTAGGTGAATTCGCCAAGCGCGGTGTTGAAGTCATCGGCGTGTCAATCGACTCCCACTTCACCCATAACGCCTGGCGTAATACTGCAGTAAACGACGGTGGCATTGGCCCAGTTAAATACACGCTAGTGGCCGATATCACGCATGCAATCTGCAAAGCCTATGATGTGGAATCAGCGGGCGGCGTTGCCTTCCGCGGTACATTCATCATTGACGAAGAAGGCGTTGTGCGCTCGCAAATCGTTAACGACCTACCGATCGGCCGCAATGTTGACGAAACTCTGCGCACCGTTGATGCATTAATTTTCCACCAAGAACACGGTGAAGTATGCCCAGCTGGCTGGAAAGACGGCGACAAAGGCATGGTGGCAAGCCCTGAAGGTGTAGCCGCTTACCTAGCTGAGAACGCAAGCAAACTTTAAATCCCGCAGGCTTTAAACTGCGTAAAACCCCGAACAGTGTTTCGGGGTTTTTTTTGCCCCTATTTTGGCTTTGCAAAACCCCGCCATACTTATACAGTGAATTTTTGGCGCAACGATGGCTTTTGGTCACCATTTATCAGGATATTCCCCATGCCCAATAAAATCCCCGTCGGAATTTCTGCCTGTTTAATGGGTGATGAGGTGCGCTTTAACGGTGGCCATAAAAAATCGGTGTTCTGTACGCAACTGCTTGCAGAACATTTTGATTTTCAGCGTTTCTGTCCGGAGGTTGCTATTGGCCTGGGTGTACCTCGGCAAACCATTCGCTTAGTGGGAGAATTTAACGCACCGAGGGCCGTCGTGCCGGCTACCGATTCTGACGTTACCGAACCCTTAGCCGCCTATGGTCGCGAAGTTGCGGCACTAGCCAAAGAGTTTAGCGGCTATATAGTGATGAAAGACTCCCCCAGCTGCGGCCTGTTTAGCACCAAAGTATATGCAGGCCAAAGCCCCCTGCCCGGCAAACGCGCTGGCATATTTACTCAGGTGCTCAAAGAGCAATTGCCGCTGCTGCCCATGGAGGAAGAAGCCCGCTTAAATGACCCAGGCCTGTGTGAAAATTTTATTGCCCGGGTTTATGCTTACGACGATTGGCGCAGCAATTTTTTACCCCAGGCAACGCCGCAAAATTTGGTGAACTTTCACAGCCGCTACAAATATTTTGTCATGGCCCACGGCCAAGCGCTCTATCGCAGTCTAGGCCGTTTAGTCGCGGAGGTGGGTGTAGGTGATTTTGTTCAGCGGGTTAACGAATATCAACAAGCGTTTTTTGACGGCATAGTTAAGCCGCCCACACGGCGCAATCACGTCAATGTGCTCTACCATATCCTTGGCTACTTAAAAAAACAGGTGGCGGCCAATTTAAAACAGGATTTACTTAAAGCCGTAGAGGATTATCACCAGGCACTCGTGCCACTAATTGTGCCTATTACCTTGTTAAAGCATTACTTAACTCACTATGCGTGCGACTACATAAACCAACAAGTGTATTTAAGTCCTTACCCAGAGCAGCTAAAACTGCGCAACCAGCTCTAACCCTTTAAAAATAATAAAAATAGCGGTTGACGCATTGCCGCGAGATCCATAGAATGCGCGACCTCAGCTGATGCATCATTAACAGCTGAACCCGGTGCGGGGTGGAGCAGCTTGGTAGCTCGTCGGGCTCATAACCCGAAGGTCGTTGGTTCAAATCCAGCCCCCGCTACCAATTTAATTGCGATTAAATTGGTGAAATGAGTTGGCCTTAGCCAACGCGATCGGCCCCTTTATGGGGTTTTTTGTTATTAGGCCTTTGAGAAAGGCAACTGAAGGTGCGACATCTTCGGTTATTTAAATGGGCCTTGCGCCCATTTTTTGTTTGTGAGTAGGTTATGGCATCGTTACAAGAGCGTTTAGAAGCTCTGATAGAACCCGTAGTTGAAGCCCTTGGCTGTCAACTCTGGGGCATAGAATTTTTTGCCCAAGGGCGCCGTTCGGTTTTACGAATTTATATCGACAAGCCCGATGGTATCGGCGTGGAAGACTGTGAACACGTCAGCCGCCAAGCCAGCGCTGTGCTGGATGTAGAAGATCCAATTTCCAGCGAATACACACTTGAAGTTTCCTCACCAGGCATGGATCGCCCGCTGTATAAATTAGCTCAATACGAACAAAGTGTGGGCGAGAACCTGGTGGTTAAACTGCGCGTGGCCTTTGAGGGGCGCCGCAAATTTGCCGGGCTTTTAAAAGGTATTGAAGGCGATGAAATTATTTTGCAGGTGGACGATGAAGAATATTTATTACCCTTTGAGCTAATTGATAAAGCCAACGTTGCTCCCCGATTCTAGGAATTAATGAAGAGAGATTTTCATGAAAAAAGAAATTTTGCCGGTCGCTAAAAAAGAAATTTTGCTTGTAGCCGATGCGGTATCGAATGAGAAAGGTGTAGACCGCAATATTATTTTTGAAGCCATCGAATTGGCCTTAGCGACCGCAGCCAAAAAACGCTTCGATGAAGACTCCAATATTACTGTGACCATCGACCGCCGCAGCGGCGGATACACGACTGAGCGCAGCTGGCGAGTAGTAGGCGACGAAACTCTCGCGGCATTAGGTACTGAATTTACGCTGCAAGAAGCCCACGAAAAAGACCCCAGCTTAAAAGCTGGCGACGTGTTCACTGAAGTGATTGAGAACGTCGAATTCGGTCGCATTGCCGCCCAAACCGCTAAACAAGTGATAGTGCAGAAAGTCCGTGAAGCCGAACGCGCACAAATTGTTGACGAATACCGCGGTAAAGTCGGCGAGTTAGTAGCTGGCATGGTAAAAAAAGTGACTCGGGACAACATTATTGTTGACCTGGGCAACAACGCTGAAGGCCTTTTGCCACGAGACCAATTGGTCGGCCGTGAAATATTCCGCATGAATGATCGCATCCGCGCCGTTTTACTGGAAGTGCGCCCCGATGCCCGCGGCCCGCAATTATTTTTAAGCCGTTCCTGTCCGCAGATGCTGCTTGAGCTGTTCCGCATAGAAGTGCCTGAAATTGCCGAAGAAATTATTACGCTGCGCGGCGCTGCACGGGACCCAGGCTCACGCGCAAAAATAGCTGTATCCACGAATGACGGCCGCATTGATCCTGTTGGTGCCTGTGTCGGTATGCGCGGTTCACGTGTACAAGCTGTTTCCAACGAATTAGCTGGTGAGCGTATCGACATAGTGCTCTGGCACGATAACCCCGCTCAATACGTCATCAACGCGATGGCGCCAGCTGAAATCGACTCGATCGTAATTGACGAAGATACAGGTGCGATGGACGTAGCCGTAGCCGATGATGGCCTAGCGCAAGCCATTGGCCGCGGCGGTCAAAACGTACGCCTGGCCTCGGAGCTGACCGGCTGGGAAATTAACGTTATGAGCATGGCCAAGTGGCAGGAGAAACAAGCCGCTGAAACGGGCAGCGTGAAAGAAACCTTCATGGCGGCTTTAGATATTGAGGAAGATGTGGCTGAGGTTTTAGTTGAAGAAGGCTTTACCACGTTAGAAGAAATAGCTTACGTCCCCTTAGAAGAGTTCCTAGCGATTGAAGGCTTTGACGAAGAAATCGCTCAAGAGCTGCGTGCACGAGCTAAAGATGCATTATTAACACAAGCTTTGGCCAGCGAAGAAGAGCTGGAAAACACTGATCCAGCTGAAGATTTATTAACAATGGAAGGTATGGATAGACCCCTGGCATTTGTCCTCGCCAGTATCGGTATCCGCACTATGGAAGACTTAGCAGAACAATCCGTTGATGATCTTTTAGACATCGAAGGTATGACTGAAAAACGCGCAGCGAGCCTGATTATGGCAGCCCGCGCCCCCTGGTTTGCAGACTCTAAATAGGTGAGCTGAGGAAATACAATGGCAGACGTAACTGTTAACGACCTAGCCAAATCCGTAGGTGCATCCGTGGAGCGCTTGTTGTCGCAAATGGGTCAAGCGGGTTTAGCACACAAAAAAGCCACGGATATGGTATCGGATGATGAAAAGCAAACTCTGTTGGCGTTTTTAAAAACGGCCCATGGTGAAAGCGCTGAAGCACCGAGAAAAATTACCCTAAAACGTAAAACCACAACCACGTTAAAAACCGGTACTGGCAGCGCGCGCAAAACGGTAAATGTGGAAGTGCGCAAAAAACGCACCTATATAAAACGCACGGATATCGAAGGCGAATCCACCGACCAGGATCACATCCATGATCCGGATGAACTGCTGGAAATCGAAGCCGACCAAGAAATTGAAACGGTTGAAGCCGAAGCCCCTGCGCGGGTTGAAGTTGCTGAAGTTGAAGTACCTGAGGAAGTTGCTGTAGCGGCGGAAGAAGAAGCTCCAGCCGCTGCCCCGCAGGCGCGTGTATTTGTGGACGACGCAGAAAACCGCCGTCAAGCAGCCATTTTAGCTCGCCAAACTGCCACTAAAGAGGCCGACGCGCTGGCTCGAAAAGCCGCTGAAGAGCGTCGTACAAAGGATGATGCGAAAAAACTGGTAACTAAAAAGCCAACGATAGCGCCGGTGCTTAGTGCTGAAGAATTAGCGGCCAAGGCGGAAGAAGAAAAACACAAGCTCAGCAAGAAAAAAGAACGTACGGTTGAGGCTCCGGTCGAGGAAGACGAAGAAAGCCGCAATCGACACAACAAAAAAGCGGGCAAGGCTGTGAAAAAAACAGCCGTAGTAGCGCCCAAAAAAGGTTCCGCTGTACTTACTTATCTCGATGAAGATAATGAGTTTGGCGGACCCCGTGGCCATCGCAGAGGCGGCCGTAAGGTTGCCAATAAACATGGCTTTAAAAAGCCAACGAGTAAAATTGTGCACGAAGTTGAAATCCCCGAACATATTACCGTCGCCGAACTTGCTTCACGCATGAGCATAAAGGGCACTGACGTGGTTAAACACCTGATGAAATCCGGTGTTATGGCTAGCCTTAATCAAGTAATCGACCAAGACACCGCCCACATTGTGGTATCGGATTTTGGTCACCAAGCCGTATTGATCAGCCATGACGCGGTGGAGCATAACTTCCAGCGCACAATTGATGAGCAAGATGGCGAGCACGTTACCCGTGCGCCGGTTATCACTGTCATGGGTCACGTAGACCATGGTAAAACCTCCCTACTCGACTACATCCGCAAAGCTAAAGTGGCGGCGGGCGAAGCCGGCGGTATCACCCAGCATATAGGCGCCTATCGTGTGCCCACCAGTCACGGTGAACTGACATTTTTAGATACTCCGGGCCACGCCGCATTTACTGCTATGCGTGCGCGCGGCGCCAGTTGTACCGACGTGGTTATCCTCGTAGTTGCCGCTGACGACGGCGTAATGCCGCAAACAGAAGAAGCAATCAAACACGCCAAAGCTGCGGGTGTACCTATGGTGGTCGCGATTAACAAATGCGACAAACCAAGTGCTGACCCAGATCGCGTTAAAAACGAATTGGTAGTGAAGAACGTAATCCCAGACGATTGGGGTGGTGATACACAATTTGTGCAGGTGTCTGCACTCACCGGCGACGGTGTTGATCAGCTGCTCGAAGCGGTCGCTATTCAAGCTGAATTATTAGAATTGCGCGCACAAATAAATGTGCCCGGTCGCGGTGTTGTTATTGAATCGCGCATGGATAAAGGGCGTGGCGTTGTAGCTACTCTGCTGATCCAAAATGGTGAGCTTAAAGCTGGTGACATGCTCTTAGCTGGCCAAAGCTTTGGCCGTGTGCGTGCGATGACCGACGAACACGGCGCACAAATTAAAACCGCTGGCCCCTCAATGCCGGTAGAAATTTTAGGTTTAGATGTAGCGCCCAACGCAGGTGATGAATTTGCCGTTGTATCTGATGAGCGCAAAGCACGGGAAGTGTCCGAATTCCGCGCTGTGAAAGAACGTGAAGAGCGTATGGCGCGCACACAAGTCTCGAAACTTGAAAATATGTTCGCCAATATCGCCGCAGGCGAGAAGAAAACGCTTTCAGTAGTAGTAAAAACCGACGTACGCGGTTCGTTGGAAGCCATCAACACTGCACTGATGGATCTGGGCAACAGCGAAGTGGAAGTGCGTATTGTGGGTGACGGCGTCGGTGGTATCACCGAAAACGACATCAACCTCGCCATGACTACTCGCGCTATTGTCGTAGGCTTTAACGTGCGCGCCGACGGCAGTGCCCGCAAACTCGCCGAGCGCGAAGGTGTGGACATCCGCTACTACAGCATCATTTATCATTTGATCGACGAAGTGAAAGCGGCCCTTTCCGGCATGCTCGACCCTGAGCGTGTGGAAACCATTTTGGGTATTGCCCAAGTGCGCGACACGTTCCGCTCACCGAAGTTTGGCCAAGTGGCTGGCTGTATGGTGCTAGAAGGTATTGTCTATCGCAACAAACGCATCCGTGTATTGCGCGAAAACGTTGTGATCTTCGAAGGTGAGCTTGAATCGTTGCGCCGCTTTAAAGATGACGTGGCAGAAGTGCGCCACGGTACCGAATGCGGTATCGGCGTGAAAAACTACGAAGTTAAAGTGGGCGATCAGATCGAAGTCTATGAAGTGAAGGAGGTGGCGCGCACGCTTTAAGCGCGCCCGCCCTTATCCATGGCAAGAGAGTTTAAACGTGCTGACCGCGTCGCCGACGCGGTGCAACGCAGCTTGGCGAAAGCCATTCCCAATGAAGTGCGCGACCCGCGTTTGGGCATGGTCAACATCAACGCCGTTGTGGTGGCTAAAGATCTCACAATGGCGAAGGTGTACTTCACATTGGTGGGGGAGCAGGATGCCGCCCGTGCCAAGCAAGCAGTTGAGATACTCAACAAAGTGGCGAGTTTTCTGCGCGGTATCGTCTGTAAAGACGTGGCCCTGCGCATTAGCCCACGGCTGTTTTTTTATTACGACGAATCCTCGGTGCGCGGTCAGGCGTTAAGCCAATTGATCGACAAAGCGGTGGCGTCAGATAAAGCCCATCAGCAGGATACAAATCCCGGTTCCGACGAGGAATAAGCCTTGGGCCGCAGCAAACATTTCGGCCGTGTGGTGAACGGCTTAATCATTCTCAACAAAACCCAGGGCATCACTTCCAACCGAGCGCTGCAACAGGCTAAACATCTGTTTTTTGCCAATAAGGCTGGCCACACAGGCAGCCTTGATCCATTGGCGACGGGGGTTTTACCCCTGTGTTTTGGCGAAGCTACGAAGTTCTCCTCGCATTTATTAGACGCCGATAAACGCTACCAAACCAGTATTCAATTGGGTGTACGCACCGATACTTGCGACTGCGAAGGCGTTGAAATTAGCCGCCAGGACGCAAGCCACATCACGCAGAGTGCAGTCGAAAAAGCTCTAGACGCTTTTCGTGGCCCGATTTTGCAAGTACCGCCGATGGTCTCTGCGTTAAAACATCAAGGTCGGCCTTTATATGCGTTGGCCCGAGAGGGTATTGAAATCGAACGCCCACCTCGCCCGGTAACCATTTTTTCACTCACAATGCTCAGCTTTACACCTGGCCCTATTCCTGAACTGGTGTTGGATATTCACTGTAGTAAAGGCACGTATATCCGCTCAATTGCCGAGGATTTAGGCCATGCGCTGAGCGTCGGCGGCCATGTCGTAAAACTTCATCGCACACAAGCTGGGCCATTTACTATTGAGCACGCGGTAAATTTGTGCGACTTGATTGCCGAGCGCGGCGAGCAAGGACCGGAAGTGTTAGATCATCATTTATTAGCACTGGATGCCGCCATCGAAACATTGCCCCAACTAACCCTTGAGGAGAACAGCGCCCATTACTTTTTGCAGGGTCAAGGGGTGATGGATCTGCGGGTCTACCGCTTAGGACAGCAAGGTGATAGAGTGCGCGTCTTTCGCTCGGACGGGAGGTTCTTAGGCCTCGGCGAAATCGGCGATGACGGGTTAATCAACCCCAAACGCCTCGTCCAAACTGTTTGAAGTCGGTTTTTAAACTATATTAAAGCCGCTTTTGAGCTGCGACCTAACTGTCAATATGCGTGGTTAGGCCGAATTTCCCCACACTATCAAGTGTTGGGGTGCATATTCATTCAAACCGTAAATTATGAGGAACGTACAATGGCATTATCTGCCCCCGAAAAAGCTGCAATTCTTAAAGAACACCAAACTGCCGCGAACGACACCGGCTCACCAGAAGTTCAAGTAGCTCTGCTGACAGCCAACATCAACAAACTGCAATCCCACTTTGAAGGCCATAAACAAGATCACCACTCACGCCGTGGTTTGATCCGCATGGTTAACCAGCGCCGTAATTTGCTGGACTATTTAAAGTCCAAAGACAGCACACGTTATACGTCGCTGATCCAAAAACTGGGTCTGCGCCGCTAAGCCTAAGTGCCCGCCTTAAGCGGGCACTTTTATTTTTAGTCTGATGTATTTGCCGAATCGAAGGATAAAAAAGTGAATCCTGTAATAAAACAATTTCAATACGGTAAAGAAACCGTAACCCTTGAGACTGGGCGCATCGCCCGTCAAGCTACTGGTGCTGTGGTCGTAAGCATCGGTCAAACCCGCGTATTGTGTACAGTAGTAGGCGCCAAACAAGCCAGTCCCGGCCAAGGCTTTTTCCCCCTGTCCGTGCATTACCAAGAAAAAACCTACGCCGCAGGCCGTATTCCTGGCGGTTTTTTTAAGCGTGAAGGCCGTCCAAGCGAAAAAGAAACTCTAACCTCGCGTTTAATCGACCGCCCTATCCGCCCGCTCTTTCCAGAAGGGTTTTTAAACGAAGTTCAAGTGGTCTGCACCGTTCTATCGGTGGAGAAAGATCAAGATCCAGACATAGCCGCAATGATAGGCACCTCAGCCGCTTTGGCCATTTCTGGCATTCCCTTTAGCGGCCCCATCGGCGCGGCGCGCGTGGGTTATACCGTTAAAGACGGCTATCTGCTCAACCCCAAATTTAGCCAGTTGCTCACTTCCGAATTAGACATGGTAGTGGCTGGTACTCAAAACGCCGTTTTAATGGTGGAGTCAGAAGCCAATGAACTACCAGAAGACATCATGTTGGGCGCAGTGTTATACGCTCACCAAGAAATGCAGGCTGTTGTCCAAGCGGTAACTGAATTGGCCCGAGATACCGCTAAACCCACCTGGAACTGGCAGGCACCTGCTGAAAACAGCGAATTAAAAGCAGCTCTTGACGCTGCTGTAGGCGCACAAATCGGCGATGCGTATCGCATTACAAATAAAGCTGCTCGCTATGACAGCTTGTCAAAACTGCGCAGCGACGCAATAGCTCAATTGGCAACTGAAGGCTCAGGTTTCAGTTCTGATGCAGTTAAAGAAGCATTTGAAACTTTTGAATACAATCTGGTGCGCGGCCGTATCGTCAATGGCGAACCTCGTATCGACGGGCGCGATAACAAAACCGTGCGCGGTTTGAATATCGAAATTGGTGTATTGCCTCGCGTACACGGATCATCGCTGTTCACACGTGGCGAAACCCAGGCACTAGTTGCTGCAACCTTAGGCTCCCCGCGTGATTCGCAGTTAGTTGAAGGCTTGGAGGGCGAGCGCAAAGAAGCCTTTATGCTGCACTACAACTTTCCTCCCTTCTCCGTCGGTGAGTGCGGCCGTATGGGCGCCACTGGCCGCCGTGAAATCGGCCATGGTCGTTTAGCGCGTCGCAGTATCGCCCCTATGCTACCTAGCGATGCCGAGTTCCCTTACAGCATTCGCATCGTCAGCGAAATTACCGAATCTAACGGCTCAAGTTCTATGGCTTCGGTGTGCGGCACGAGCCTTGCGCTTATGGACGCAGGCGTACCTATAAAAGCGCCAGTCGCCGGTATCGCCATGGGATTAGTTAAAGAGGGCGACAAATTTGCCATTTTGACTGACATATTGGGCGATGAAGATCACCTGGGTGATATGGATTTTAAAGTAGCCGGAACCGCCAACGGTGTTACCGCCTTACAGATGGACATCAAAATCCAGGGCATTACTGAAGAGATTATGGAAATTGCCCTGCAGCAAGCCCTGCAAGCGCGTTTACATATTTTGGCCGAGATGAACACGATCATTGCCAAGCCTCGCGCCACACTGTCATCTAATGCTCCGCAATACCACACGATGAAAGTCGACCCGGATAAAATCCGCGACATCATCGGTAAAGGCGGCGCCATGATTCGCTCAATTACTGAAGAAACCGGCGCGTCCATCGACATCGATGACAACGGCACCGTTAAAATCTACGCTAGCAATGGCGAAGGCTTACAAGGTGCAACCGACCGTATTTTAGCCATTACTGCAGAAGCGGAAATCGGCGCTATTTATGAAGGCACAGTCGTACGTATCGTGGATTTCGGTGCATTTGTAAACTTTTTGCCCGGTAAAGACGGCTTAGTACACATTTCACAAATTGCCCATGAGCGCGTAAATGCCGTATCCGATTATTTAAAAGAAGGCCAAGTAATTAAAGTTAAATGCTTGGACGTAGATAATCGCGGCCGCATTAAACTCTCTATTAAAGAAACCTTGCCAGCTCCTGAAACTGCAGCGCCAATTGCTCAAGAAGAAGACGCCTCTCAAGAGTAATCGCCTCATCGAATAAAACCCGCTGCGGCGGGTTTTTTTTCGCACCGAGAACTCTTTTTTATATCAATGCATTTGTTTCCTCTAGGTTCACCGTTGTCATGATTATTCGAATTTTAATTTTGTTAACATCAGCTGTTGTATTCAATGCTCAGGCTGAATTAGATAATAATCAAACTCAAAAATGGCAATTCGGCTTAGGCCTAGGCAGCCAAACCATAGCTGACTATCGCGGCTCGTCTTATTATCAAACGCAATTTATTCCTATCCCTTTTGTAATGTATAGCGGTGATTACATAAAAATAGATCGCGACGGTGCTCGAGGAGAATACCGCTGGAGCGATCAATTAGAATTTAATGTTTCCGCCGATGCTGCTTTAAATGGCGACAGCGAAGATAATCCTCTGCGACAAGGCATGCCACAATTAAATTCCGCATTTGAAATCGGACCATCTCTGAACTGGGCATTTGCACACAACACACTTAGTCAAGGTTGGTCGTTGCGCTTGCCTATAAGATCGGTTTATACATTTGGCTCGGAAGGTTTTGGCCATCAAGGCTATATATTTAATCCAAAATTAACTTGGCGGAGAACACTGGCAGACAACTGGATAACGAGTCTAAATATAGGCCCGATCTGGGCAAGCAGCGATTATCACGATTATTATTACAGCGTAGCTGCCTTCTACGCCACGCAAAATCGGCCCGCGTACGACGCTCGCTCTGGCTACAGTGGCTTTATGAGTAAACTATCCGTGAAAAGAAATTTCGGCCGTTACTGGCTTGGCGCATTGGTGCGCACAGATTTATTAAACGGTGCCGTGTTTTTAGATAGCCCCTTGGTTGAGGAGAAAATTTCAGTGAGTTTCGGTTTAGCCGCGGTATATTTATTTTAACCACATCGAATTGATTTTTGTCCTTTGAGCAAATCAATTGGAGAGGTCAATTGCACTGTTATAGTCGCATAAAAATCATTTACATTTGTATTGGGACAACAATGAAAGCCTTTTCCCGCAGTTTAAATTTTTTATTGTGTTTAGCGATCTGCGTAAGCGCATGCAGCCGTCAGCCTGAAATTTTAAAAATTGAAGGCGCAGCCCAAGGCACCACTTACCATATAACCTATGTGCCTTCTGCAAAAATAAACAACGCTACACAGAACGTCTTAGCCGCTGAAATAGAAAAAGAATTGGCGCGGCTTGATAAATCTATTTCTAATTATCGCGCCGATTCGGATATTGAACAATTTAATAGCCAGATAACCACGAACACTATTGAAGTCTCTGAGGAAATTGTTTATTTAATTGAAACGGCACGCTCAGTTAGCACAGCCAGCAACGGCTGTTACGACGTTACAATCAAGCCATTATTCGATCTATGGGGTTTTAAGAAAAATGTGTTTTCAGAGCCAAGCGAAGAGGCGCTAACAAACACTCTGGCATTAGTAGGTATGGATAAACTTGAGACGCTCGATAAAACTCACCTGCGCAAAAAAGTGCCTAACCTGCGCGTTGATTTATCTTCGATCGGCCAGGGCTATAGCATTGGCAAAATAGCCGCTCTGTTAGAATCTTATGAGATAGCCAATTATATTGTCGAAATCGGCGGCGAACTTAAGGTGCGCGGCCAAAAACCCCACGGCAGACCCTGGCGCTTAGCACTGGAAAAGCCTTTAAGCAACGAACAAAAAATTGAAAAAATTGCCGTCTTTAACACCACAGCACCCATGGCTATGATGCCCTCTGGCACTTACCATCATTTTTTTGATACTAATGGTAAACGCTACAGCCACATCCTTGACGCCCGCACAGGCAAACCCATCACCCATTCCAGCGCATCCGCGACGGTGTTAAATCCAGACCCGACACTTGCCGATGCATGGTCCACTGCATTGTTATGTTTAGGCAGTGCAGAAGGTATTAGCCTGGCCAACTCACTGGGTATAGCCGCGTTATACATTGACCAATCGAACGATGGTTTTAGCGAAAAGCCAACTCAAGCGCTAAATAATTTAACCTCAATTAGTTTTGAAAACGCTAAAGACGATTGAGCAAATTGATCGAGACTGCCGATAGCTCTATTCGAATATTTATCTAGCTGTACTACTTCAGTGTTTACCAAGCAGCTGCGCGAGGTCTTTGCGAGGGAAAACATCTAGAGAGCCTAGCCAAACCTCTTCACCTAATCCGACCTCAACGCTTAGAATTTTTCAGGGCCGCTGCCATTTAAACAGCTTAATAACCGCTAAGAGCTTGGCTATTCCTATCTCTCTATAATTCAATTCCCCACCGCAAAGTCGTTAATTTAGTCTCATACGCCAAAAAATCGGCTAAACTGCAGCACATGGTTCAATTGACCAATAAAGTGTTCCATTCAGCAACATGCGCGGTACCCGTATTACGATTATGAAAAATAATAAAGTTACTTACGTATTAATTTTGGCGTTTTTAAACTTCGCAAGTCTCGCCCAGCCTACATATGCTGCGACAAGTGAAACCAAAGAAAAACCTTCCACCATATACAAAGCGGCTGCACAACCGCGCGTAACAAAAGCTAAAACACCGGCAACTGCACCTGTCTCCAGCAAGGCTATGGCAAAAAATACAGCCAAAACTCAAGGGCCCGTTTTGCCGAAAAATACTGCAAAACTTGCTGTAAAAGCACCGCTGAAAATCAAGAGCAAAGCACCACCGCTGATAGCTGCTAGGACAGCACAGACCAAAACGGCTACTAATACAAAATATGCCTCTTCCCTTTCAAGCAAAAATGATATCGCTTGGGCTCAAGGCGTTGGGGCTATAAATAAATTTAGACCCGATGGCTCTAAACCCTATTACAAACAGTTTGAAGATTACGTGCGAGAGGTAATCGCGCCTAGAGTACCTGGAGCTGCGCTAGCCATAGTTGCCGATGGACAGGTGCAAATTCTGGAAGGGTTTGGTACCCGCGCCGTAGGAACGATGCAACCGGTGGATGCCGACACGGTATTTCGCCTTGCATCTGTATCAAAAACATTTGCCTCCGGTGCAGCCGCTATTGCAGTGCGCGACAAGCTTCTCAGCTGGGATACCACGATACAAAGCAAAGTACCCTACGTAGCTTTTAGCAATCCTAATTACGGCCGACAGCTTACTCTTAAAGATGTTTTGGCCCAACGCTCAGGGCTGCCCAAACATACCTACACGCATTTAATTGAAGAGAATGTGCCTTATCAGGAAACACTCGGGCGTCTTAAATACGTGAATTTCGCCTGCCCTCCCGGTAAGTGTTATAGCTATCAAAATGTGGTGTACAGCTTAAGCGGCGACATGATTAAAGCCGTTACCGGGAAGACCTATGAAGCATACACAGTGGAAAAACTCTTCCGCCCGCTCAATATGCTCACCGCTTCATTTGGCTTAAGCGCCTTTGATGCTTCCCCCAATAAAGCAATGCCGCACGTGTGGCGCAGAGCAGGCTGGCAGCCAACAGATAGAGTAGACCACAATTATTATTCGGTTGGCCCCGCCGCAGGTGTGAATGCATCTATTCGTGATATGTCCCAATGGCTGCTTGCCCAACTCGGCCATAAACCGGACGTATTGCCTATTTATTTGTTAAATGAGATGCAACAAAAAATCACCCCCAATACCCTGGGCGACTCCCATTACGCTGATCGCGTAGATTTAACTAATACACACTATGGCTTGGGCTGGAGAATATTCGATTTTGATGGTCAGAAAAATTTCGCTCACCACGGAGGCTGGGTACAAGGCTACAGAGCGGAAGTGGTATTCAATCGCCAATTACAAATTGGCATGGCGTTTCTTACCAATTCCGAAACCAAGCTCGCACGCAATATCATTTTTAAATATTTGGATCTTTATGAAGACGATTTGCGCAAAGGCAGAATTGTGCGCACGATGGCGGCGAAATAATCTAGAATAACTCTGAACATCCAAAAGCCGCTTATATAAATAGGCTTTTAGCTAACTTGACAGCTCTACCGTGCAAGTACGTTAGTTTCAAATGTTTTCTTTCTGGCAAATTTAGGCATGCTTAGATTAATTTACGCAAACATAAATACGTACGCGTAACGCCGCAAGCGTCCTACTCGCGGCGCTTTCGCAAAGCTTGCGCCTTTATATTTAATCAAATGTTCTTTGCGCTTTACGATTTGATATATTCGCGCGGTAATTCCCCAACACTCCGTTGTCTTTATAAAACTTTAATCCGGTTAATCGTCGTCCGCATCGTCAGAACCTGCCATACCTAATTCCTTGAGTTTGCGCGTTAATGTATTTCGCCCCCATCCCAACAAATTAGCCGCGTCGCGTTTGCGGCCCGCTGTATGTTTTAGCGCTGTTTCAATCAAAGCACGCTCGAATGTGGGTACAGCCTCAGAGAGAATATCCTGCTGGCCACGCGCTAGGCACTGATCAGCCCAATAACGTAGTGCTTTTTCCCAATCACCCGCAGGCGCCTGAGTGTCTTTGCGCTCCATAAGTTCAGGCGGTAAATCCTGTACATGAACTTCTCTTCCCGCCGCCATGACGGTAATCCAACGGCAGGTATTTTCTAACTGACGCACATTCCCCGGCCAAGCTAAATTACTTAAATAAGTTTGCGCCTCTTTCGTTAATATTTTTGGTTCTACATTTAATTCCAATGCGGCTCGGTGTAAAAAATGTTGTGCCAAACGTGGAATATCTTCGCGCCGCTCAGCTAATTTAGGTAAATGAATACGAATAACATTTAAGCGATGAAATAAATCCTCTCGAAAACGGTTATCCTCAACCAAGCTCTCCAAATTCTGGTGAGTAGCGGCAATAATTCGCACATCCACTTTTACCGGTGTATGGCCACCTACTCGGTAAAATTCACCGTCAGCTAAAACACGCAATAAACGCGTTTGAGTATCCGCAGGCATATCACCAATTTCATCTAAAAATAATGTACCGCCATCCGCTTGTTGAAACCGCCCCTGCCTTAAAGCAGCTGCTCCTGTAAATGCGCCTTTTTCATGCCCAAATAATTCCGACTCGATTAAATCTCGCGGAATAGCGGCCATATTTAATGCGATAAACGGACCGTCGCGGCGGGGACTGTGGCGGTGTAAGGCACGGGCCACTAATTCTTTCCCTGTGCCGGATTCACCATTAATTAAAACCGTAATATTCGATTGCGACAGACGACCAATCGCGCGAAATACTTCCTGCATTGCTGGCGCTTCGCCAATAATTTCCGTTGTCATAGGTGCAGGTGTAGGAGCAGCTTCTTGCGCCTGCTCTTTAGCATGCACTAAAGCGCGTTGTGTCACCGCAACAGCTTCATCTACGTCGAAGGGTTTAGGCAAATATTCGAATGCCCCGCCTTGATATGCCGCTACGGCGGAATCAAGATCTGAATGAGCCGTCATAATAATAATCGGCAAGCTAGGATATTCTTTATGGATACTAGAAAGTAGCGTTAAACCATCAATCCCTGGCATACGCACATCGCTAATAATGGCATCAGGGCGTAAAGTAGATAAACGCGCGAGCGCGCGATCGCCATTTTCAAAACTATCGGTATTTATACCCGATTGCTGCAGGGCTTTTTCCAACACCCAGCGAATAGAGCGATCGTCATCAATTATCCAGACGAGATTAGGTTTCGGCATAGTTATCATCCAATGGCAAATAAACGGCAAATTCGGTACAGCCAGGTTGGCTATTACACTCGATTAACCCGTGATGTTGATTTATTAATTTCTGCGCTATAGCTAAACCCAAGCCAGTACCCTCAGCCCGGCCGGTAATCATAGGGAAAAAGATATCCTCGATTAATTCGGGCGGAATACCCGGGCCGTTGTCGATAATCGCTAATCGAACAACAAGCGGATGATGCCTGCGCCCAATGGTGTAACGGCGATGAATACGGGTGGCTATAGTAATTTTCGGGATGCGCTCGGAGGGATTTTCCAATAATGCTTGCATCGCGTTGCGAGCAATATTCAATAATGCTTGAATTAATTGCTCTTTATCGGCAAGTAATTCAGGAATACTCGGGTCATAATCGCGTGCAATAGATATTTTTTTATCCGATTCCGCTTTAATTACCGCCGCTATGTGTTCTAACACTTCATGAATATTAATAAGGTGCCGCTCGGGTGGTTTATTCGGCCCAAGCATCCGGTCAACCAAATTCCGCAAACGGTCAGTTTCATCAATAATAATGCGCGTATATTCTTCCAAATCTTGCGATGATAATTCCCTCGCCAGTAGTTGTGCCGCACCACGAATACCGCCAAGGGGGTTTTTAATTTCGTGTGCCAGTGAGCGTACTAGATTACGTGAGGTCTCTTGCGACGAGATGAGCGCCTCCTCACGACTAATACGCAGTAGGCGATCAAGCGGTTGCACCTCGAGAATTACCACTCCCATTTCTGCATTTGGGCTTACCGAATAATCAACGGTAATGTCATTTAAATTATGCAGCCGCCAACGTACGCGTCGATTAGTAAAATGGTGATTGAAACGCAACGACTCGTGTAGAGCATCAAGCGTGCCTTCAGCTTCGGAAAAACAATAACTAATCGGCTTTCCAAGCACCTGCTCACCCGACACTCCCAACAACATCTCAGCTGCCAAGTTTAAATGGCGTAGATTTAAATGCTGATCTAGCACTATGACCGCCGTTATAAGGTTATCAAGCAACTGTCGATAGTGGGCTGGGTCGAACATGGTGCGTTTTCCTAGATAGGTATTAGGGCAAAGCAATAAATAAACCAACAAACCGACCGCTCGCCCTAGTATTGAGCCTGCAACGCCAAAACGTAGCGCTTAATTAAAAGATCGTTATATTTTAGTGATACAGATGATATCCAGCGGTGTTGAGATCGTTCTCAAGCAATTGAAATAAGTCAGTTAAGGTCTAATGAGACGAACTGCTTCTACAGGAGGCGAGCGGCGTACTGGCAGCAATATAACAGGCACCAATGATGTGCGTATGGCACACGCGGGCGACCTAATTTTGCGCAGAGGAGGAGCGGTTTTAATCGATGATAAACGGCGCGACTGTAGGCGCGCCAAAAGTTATCTATAGAAGAATAAATAGGCAAAATAATCGGCCGTATTAGTTGACAGCCTTTTTATTTACACGGACGGGGCTATTCACACCGGTACGCAAAACAAATACGCGAACTGAATCCGAAGAAGCCAGCACCTTACCTTCAAGGTTTATGATATTCACACGAATATTATGCTCACCCCGTGGAATCTCGCGAATAACAAAACTATTACCGCGTGTAGATTCTCCGTAAGGTTGCCCATCTATCGTCAATTGAAATTCATCAGTCTCACCCAGCCCGGGAGCAACACTCACCGCTACAGCAAGATCTCTTTGGTCAGCGGTGATCTCCACTCCTTCGCGGGGCGATAAAATCTTCGCTTTATAAACCGATTGATTAGAAGCGGGTTGCGCCTCTTCAGCAGGAGCTCCCGGCTCGATAATGGACGTGGTAACCGGAGGTACTTCTGATTCATTAGAAGTGGGGGTAATCATTAAAGGGCGCAGATTAACTGTTTCTGCAGGTTTGTCGCCGGGTGTATCTGTGTAGGTCACATTACCTTTTGAATCTTTGATTTTATAAATTTCAGCCTGCACCCCGAGGGAACTCAGCATAAGCACTGCTAACACCAGCATTCGTTTCATAAGCACCCTTGTTGTACTTGTATGCCCTTTGATTGTGCCCAACTTGACGTAAAACGCAATATCCAACCGCAGTAGTGCTCGTCAAAAATAAAAAGCCCCCGACAGCAGGCTGCCGGGGGCTACTCAATGGTCAGCCTTAGGACTTATACGCTGTAGTAAAGCTCAAATTCTACAGGGTGTGGAGTCATATTAACGCGTTGAATTTCTTGTTTCTTCAGATCGATATAGGCATCAATGAAGTCTTTGGAGAATACGCCACCTTTCAACAGAAACTCATGGTCAGCTTCTAGTGAAGCCAAAGCTTCTTCCAATGAGGCACATACCTGTGGGATTTCTGCTTCTTCTTCTGGCTCAAGATCGTACAAGTCTTTAGTTGCCGCATCGCCAGGGTGAATTTTGTTCAATACGCCATCAATACCTGCCATCAATAACGAGGCGAAGCACAAATAAGGATTGGCTGTAGGGTCAGGAAAGCGAGTTTCGATACGCTTAGCTTTGGCACCTACGACATATGGAATACGGATGGAAGCGGAACGATTACGTGCTGAATAAGCGAGCATAACAGGTGCTTCAAAGCCAGGAACTAAACGCTTATATGAGTTAGTAGAAGCGTTGCAGAAGGCATTAAGAGCTTTCGCGTGTTTGATGATTCCGCCGATGTAAAACAACGCTGTTTCGCTCAACCCAGCATAGGCTTCACCAGCAAATTGGTTTATGCCATTTAATGAAAATGACTGGTGAACGTGCATACCAGAGCCATTGTCGCCAATTAACGGTTTAGGCATAAAAGTGGCCGTCTTACCGTATTGATGAGCGACATTGTGAATGCAGTATTTAAGAATTTGCACTTCGTCGGCTTTTTTAACTAGAGTGTTAGCTCCTACGCCGATTTCACATTGGCCTGCGTTGGCAACTTCGTGGTGATGAATTTCGATCTCTAAACCCATGGCTTCCATGGCGTTACACATCGCACCGCGGATGTCATGTAGAGAATCGATTGGAGCTACGGGGAAATAGCCGCCTTTAATACGCGGTGCGTGGCCGTGTTTACCCTCAACATCATCACCGGATTGCCAAGCAGCTTCTTCCGATTTAATTTTGTAGAAAGCGCCGCCCATCGTGCTGGCGTAATGAACGCTGTCAAAAATAAAGAATTCTGGTTCGGGACCGAACAGAGCTTTGTCGCCCAAACCGGTAGATTTTAAATATTCTTCAGCGCGCAGACCTAATGAACGTGGGTCACGGTCATACCCTTGCATAGTGGCCGGCTCTACGATATTACAACGCACATTGATTGTGGCTTCATCGTAAAACGGGTCCAACACAGCTGTGGAGTCGTCGGGCATAAGGATCATGTCTGAATCGTTAATACCTTTCCAACCCGCGATGGACGAGCCGTCGAACATCTTACCATCCACAAAAAAGTTGTCGTTGACAACACTCGCGGGGAACGTAGCGTGTTGTTCTTTGCCACGGAAATCAGTAAAACGCAGGTCAACCCAGCGAGCTTCGTGTTGTTTGATAAGGTTCAGAGTCTTAGATTCTGACATGTGGGCGCCTCCAGTAGGGCTCAGGACATTAAAATTGTTATCGAATAAAACAGCATAAATAACCGCGCTCGGTTATGGCTCCATTTTCGGGCAGGTAATCTAAGAGTTTCCCGTGCATTACGCAAGGGTGGTCCGAAATACAAGTGGAGCTCCCTTTACCGACCTACCGCCATAAACACTAAAGGCAAAAAAATCCCTAACCCGCGGCAGTATCCGCCGTCCGCAAGTTGTATGCCATAATATAAAAATCCACTAGCGCAAGCGTTTATCAGATACTACGAGTATCCGCCTTAAATTTGCGCGAACCAAAATGGTCTTTTCTGACGCCACAACGACCACATGCGCACCAATAATGAACATTGGTGTTTTTCCCAGGTTTTAATCCATGCATTTTATAGTTAAGCTTTTCCCTGAGATTACCCTCAAAAGTCCGCCTGTACGCAATCGGATGACTCGCCAGCTAGTGGACAATTTGCGCCTACTGATCAAGCGCCAGTTTGGTGCAGGAAAAGTGATACCTGGGTGGGATAAGCTCGAAGTGGTGTTTCCAGTTAGTGAAGTCAATAATCTAAAACAAGCAAACCACTTGCTCGCATGCACCCCTGGAATTGCTAATTTCGCTTTAGTGCGCTGTTTTCCCTTGGTAGATATGCACGATATCTTTGTTCGAACCCAAGAGATTTGGCAACAAAGCCTACGAGGTAAACGATTTTGCGTGCGCGTAAAACGTAATGGGAACCATGACTTCACCTCCACAGATGTCGAGCGCTACGTCGGTGGGGGATTAAACCAACACAATGCAACGGCAGGCGTTGATCTTAAAAATCCAGAAATAACTATTCGCATAGAAGTGCGAGAACACCAAGTGTTTATTCTGGAAGAAAAACACCAGGGTTTAGGCGGCTTTCCTATTGGCACCCAAGAAGGTGTGTTGTCGTTAGTTTCAGGTGGGTTTGACTCAACAGTAGCCAGCTTTCAGTCAATTCGACGCGGTCTTAAAACTCACTATTGTTTTTTTAACCTAGGTGGAAAGGCGCACGAATTAGGAGTGAAAGAAATTGCGTTTTATTTGTGGAACCGTTATGGCTCTACTCACCGCGTAAAATTTGTCACTGTACCTTTTGCCGAGGTTGTAAATGAAATTTTGCAGAAAGTCGACCCGTCTTGCATGGGAGTAGTTTTGAAACGGCAAATGATTGAGGCGGCTAATAAAATTGCCACACATGCAGGACTAGCTGCATTGGTTACAGGTGAGGCAATCGGCCAGGTTTCAAGCCAGACGTTAACCAATTTGCAAATTATTGATGCCGCAGCGGAACATTTAGTATTGCGACCACTGGCTTTAATGGACAAAGGCAACATTATTGATATTGCCCGCGCCATAGGTGCGGAACATTTTGCCGCAAATATACCGGAATATTGCGGCGTTATTTCGGTGAAACCGTCAGCGCATTTACAGGCTTCCAAAGTATTTGCTCAAGAGCGCCTAATGGACGAAAGCGTGTTGACCAAAGCATTGGCTGCCGCGACGGTGCAGGATATTGATAAGGTTATGCAAGACGTAACTGCAGGCAGTATTGCAGTTGAGCGTGTGAGCGTGCCTACGCCTTATGACACAATTATTGATATTCGCCATCCTGATGAGCAAGAAAATAAACCCAAATATTTTGGCGAAACTCCAAGTTTAATTATTCCTTTTTATCAACTGTCACAAAAGTTCAAAGATCTAGATGCCAGCCGACGTTATTTGCTCTTTTGCGAGCGCGGTGTGATGAGCGAATTACATGCTCAAACACTAGCCGAAACCAAAGTACTAAACATAGGCGTTTACCGACCGGATTTAATAACCAGCGAAAATAGTTAATGGTACGCACTAAACATACAGGCTATTTTTTAACGGCCTTGGCGTATGCCGACAAAGATTTTTTAATAGCCGCCTCCAAATCTCCGCCTAAAGGTTCTTCATTACTACCAAAATGCGCTATTTGAGACTTGGAGTTCAGCAGCAAATATTTATTAAAATTCCAGGTTGGGGCTGTTGTCTTGCTGGTTAAATAAGTAAATAACGGATGTGCCTCACTACCACGCACGTTCACTTTTTCGAACATTGGAAATGTAACACCGTAATTTTCATAGCATACCGTGGCTGTACCCATTTCATTATCCTCCTCCTGCTTAAACGTGTTGGAAGGAAAACCTAAGATTACCAAACCCTGGTCTTTATAAGCCTGATATAGAGCTTCCAATCCTTTAAATTGCTTTGTATATCCGCAATGGCTAGCGGTATTTACGACTAACAGAGGAGCTCCGCTGCGATAATAGGAGCACAGATTAATCACTTCTTTTGAGTGTAGTTTGCGCAAATTTTGATTAAGAAAATCCGGACATTGAGGCTCTACAGCCCGTACGCCACCAGCAGCGGCGACCGCGAGAAAAACACTTAAAATTTTAGTCAAAGATTTCAACATGGTGAGCACTCAATAAATTAAAAAAATAATGAAAAGACTTACGTGAAAACGTTAGGAAGACATTGGGTAGTCGCATCCCCAGACATTAATATTCGCCAGTAAATAGGGCTTAGATGTGTGTTTCGGATCACAGGCCTTAAAAACATCGCCTACTGGGCTTACCGGTTACCACCTAATAAATATGAACACACAGGAACTGGTGGGCTTTTGAAAGATAGCAATGTAACGACCCTTGTCAGCAAATACGCTTTTGTGCACCTGCAGAATTTCTAGGCCGCAATTATTTAGGGGGCTTCTTCCATGCGCATGCAGTCATCTGCAAAATTGCAGTGTCAGATGTTATCACTGAATTGCGCCGAGGCATTAGCGCCCAAAGTGCAATAAGTATTTTGTCTTTATGAGTAGTATTTGCTTCAGTGTAAATAGTCTTACGTAAGAGATTGTTAATTTAGCAAATGCTTCAGCTTTGATTCATAGATTCAGGCCTAGCCTGAACCACTAACCGCTACATTGGAGGCCTTGTATGTTATCTCGCCGTACCGTTCCCTACTTAATCGTGTGTGCTCTAGTAGGGAGTATGGGCTTTACACCATATGTTTATGCTGCCGGATATGACCAAACTGAAGATTTTGCAAGAGTGCTCAGTTCTCGACCGATTTATCGGAGCGTCGAGGAGCGTATTCCCCAACAACGCTGCTGGACTGAAACTGTTCGAGAAGAATCTCGTGGTGATAATTCCCCTGCCGGCGCGATTGTGGGTGGTGTGGTTGGGGGCGCCCTTGGGCACGCAGTAGGCCATGGCCATGGCAACAAAAAAATTGGTACTGCCGTTGGAGCAGTATTAGGTGCAACAGTGGGCAATGAGGTTTCTAAAAACCGTGCCCAGGCTGACGATGGAGGCTACCGCGAGCGAGAACGCTGCCAAGAAACCAGCCGCACCGAGCGTCGCGAGGAAGTAATTGGCTATGATGTAGATTACCAGTACCAAGGACGCACCTATAGTACCCGCATGGATCACCAACCCGGCAGCCGCATACGTGTTGCGGTTCGCGTAGAACCTCTCGAGTAATGTATATGGCCAGGTGGTGTTGGAGTATTTTCTTTAGCTTTTTATGCGGCCTGGCTGCGGCTGAAGAAACGGCTATTTCCCGCACCCAGGCGGCACTGATCGCGCAACAAAAATTTGGCGGCAGAGTGATTAGTGTTGACGAAATTGAATTGCCTTCAGAATCGGCTGAAGGTGAAGACACCTCGTCTGCCCAAACCGGTACTCGTTTTATTGTGAAAGTGATGCAAAAAGGACGTGTGCAGGTAATCAATCTCGATGCCCAAGGCGCACCGCTTAATTCTGCGCCGTAACCATAACGCTTCAAACCTCCCCTACAAGGCACCGCATGCGACTTTTGATTGTTGAAGATGAACAGGCCATCCGCTTACAGCTACAAGAATTTTTAATGGAACAAGGCTTCGCAGTCGATACTGCGGCCGATGGTCGTGAAGGGCTGTATTTCGCAACTGAATACGACTATGACCTGGCCATTATCGACATTGGCCTTCCACACTTGGACGGCATTAACCTGATTAAAAAAGTCCGCACCGCTGGCAAGCTCTACCCTATTTTAATTCTAACCGCGCGCAGCAACTGGCAAGACAAGGTGGAAGGTTTAGAATCCGGGGCGGATGATTACTTGGTAAAGCCGTTTCATAACCAAGAGCTGCGCGCGCGGTTAAATGCTTTGATTCGCCGCGCTTCCGGCCACGCGAGCCCGGTCTTAGAATTCGGCCCGCTAGCTTTGGATACGGCGGCTAAAAGCCTAAGCGTCAACGGTGTAGAAGTAGAGTTGACCAGCTATGAGTACAACACGCTAGAGTACTTAGCATTGCACGCAGGCCAGGTAATTTCTAAAACTCAGTTAACTGAACATCTGTACCAGCAGGATTTTGAGCGCGACAGTAACGTTATTGAAGTTTTTATAGGTCGCTTGCGTAAAAAAATTGATCTTGAGGGTGAGCAAGAAGCTATCACCACTCTGCGTGGTCGCGGCTACCGGTTCAATTTACCACGCACGAATAAAGCCAGTGCCTAATCGTATAAAAACTGCGATGCACACAAGCGCAGCGGCGGCTAAAGGCAAGTTAGTTTGAGCAGAGTCCTTCGCGTGCGTTTTTCCAGTTCGTCGTTCTCCTTAAGCTTAAGGTTATTTATTGCCTCGGCCGTTTTATTACCGCCACTGCTCGCTTTTAGCTCCCATATGCTCAACCACGCCATGCTGCGCAGCCAGCAAACGGCGGAGCGAAATCTATTGCGCGGGCAAATTCATTTATTACTCGGCGCGGCGCAGCCCAATAAAAAAGGCCTAAAACTGCCAGATAACCTGCCCGAATCTCGCTTTAGCACGGTTAATTCAGGCTTAATCGGCTGGATTATTGATAGCAATGACAAAATCTATTGGATGTCTAAATCCGGAGACTTAGCGGACAAAACCGAACTACCACAATTTAATCAATCGTTTGTTGCCGGTAAGGAATATTACGCAAGCTTTACCCTAGGCGGCGAAGAATATTACGCCCTCACGTACGATACCCTTTGGGAAATTAACAAGCAGGATAAGCCCTACCGGTTTGTAGTCGCTCATAATCAGGGTTCGATGCAGGCAGAGTTAAACGCCTATCAAAAACGCCTGTGGAAATGGCTTGCGGGCCTCGCCGTACTGTTGGTGATTGTGCAGACACTGGTTACGCGTTGGGGTATACAGCCACTGCGGCGTTTGGCCCGCGATTTAGAGCAAGTTGAAGCGGGCCGCAGCCAGGAGCTGGCCGGTAATTATCCGGCGGATATTCAGCCGGTGACCAACAACCTTAACCGCGTATTACGCCATGAGCTGGCACAAAAAGAGCGCTACCGCAACTCCCTTAACGACCTCGCCCACAGCCTTAAAACGCCCCTTTCCGTATTACGCGGCCAATTGCAAAATCGCGATACCGAGCAATTGATTCAAGTGGTAGATGAACAGGTGAACCGCATGACAGCCATAGTGGATCATCAGCTGCGGCGAGCTACGGCACAGGTCACTCAAACTCGTGCGCACAATTTGCTGGATCTTACGCCGCTGGTACAACGCTTAATTAATGCTATGCATAAGGTTTATCAGCAAAAGGGCATTCGCTGCACCAGCAATATGCCTCCTTATTTGAAGTTCGCTGCGGACGAGGGAGATATGATGGAACTGATTGGCAATTTGATCGAAAACGCCTGCAAATATGGCCTCACCCAAGTGCAAATCTCCGCTAAAATTGAAAAACACCCCGATGGCCGCGAACTTGTCATTTTTGTAGAGGACGATGGCCCGGGTATTCCCGCAAGTGTGCACGAGACGATTCTCACCCGAGGTGCCCGTGCAGACACCGCCAACGCAGGGCAAGGTATCGGCCTTGCCGTAGCTGTGGATATACTCAGTAGCTATGGCGGCAGTCTTGAAATTACCACCGCAACTCTCGGCGGCGCAGGCTTTATACTGCGTTTGCCCTATAAAACCTGATGTGTAAGATATGCCAGCATTTTTTCTCTCCCCGTTATTTACTTGGATTCGGCGCCTGCAGTTTCCATTAGCTATCGTTATTTTCACTTACTATGCGCTTTTACCCGGCTCGCAGGTGCATTTAACAGTCTCCGACAAAACCGTGCATTTTTTAGGTAATGCGACGCTGTATTTATCGGCCTGGGCCGCCCTTGGCGGGCGCTTTCGTCTGCTGTTGTTAGTTAGTTTATTAATTCCCTATTCGTTATTTATTGAGCTGTGCCAACATTTTTCGCCAGGTCGAACGGTGGATGTTAGAGATATGGTGGCGAATGTCTGCGGACTCTGGATTGGCTTTTGTTTGGCTTTTCTATTAGAAAAGCTAGCGTTGTGGACCGGGATCTGGCCGCTTCTTCCCTCTCAAAAGGCCCAATAATTTTATTCCTAACTCCACATCTGTGCTTGACACCGCACTTTGCGTAGTCATAGTAATTCCACGTCAGCCCCCAGCGACCCGGCTTAACTTAACAGTCAAAGGCCTTTCCTGTAGAATTCCGCCCGCCATTTTGGCCTACCTCCTGCTAGGCTGTGGCGGTAAAACTGCGGTTTTACCATCGGTGTCGACACCGATAGTCTCAACGGCAGAGATCCTGCTTGTATGAGTAATATTTCCCTAATAATGAGGATAGACCTGTGCTTGAAGCTTACCGCGCCCACGTCGCTGAACGTGCTGCTTTAGGAATTCCCCCCCAACCCCTTAACGCCGCACAAGTGGCAGCTTTGGTGGACCTTTTAAAATCTCCTCCAGCCGGTGAAGAAGCTTTATTGGTGGATTTAATCAGCAACAGAGTACCACCCGGGGTGGATGAAGCAGCTTACGTAAAAGCCGGTTTTTTAAGCGCCGTTGTAAAAGGTGAAGCCAGCAGCCCTCTTATTAGCCCCGCTCTTGCTGTCTCCTTATTAGGCAATATGCACGGCGGCTACAATATCGAAAGCCTCATCGAATTATTAGATAACAACGAATTGGCAGCTCTTGCCGCTGAAGAGCTCAAGCACACTTTACTGATGTTTGACCGCTTCCATGACGTGGAAGAAAAAGCTCGCGCTGGCAACACCTACGCTAAAGGTGTGCTACAAAGCTGGGCAGATGCCGAATGGTTCACCTCAAAACCCGCCGTAGCTGAATCCATCAAGCTTGCCGTATTTAAAGTCACGGGCGAGACCAATACCGATGATCTCTCCCCTGCCCCTGACGCCTGGAGCCGCCCAGATATCCCTTTACATGCTCTGGCCATGTACAAAATGGCCCGCGATGGTTTGACACCAGATGAGCAAGGCGCAAAGGGCCCTCTGACGCAAATCGCGGAAATAAAAGCCAAAGGTATTCCAGTCGCATTTGTCGGTGATGTTGTGGGGACCGGCTCTTCACGTAAGTCCGCCACTAACTCGGTGCTGTGGTTCTTCGGTGATGACATGCCGGGTGTGCCCAATAAACGTACTGGCGGTGTTTGTATCGGCAACAACGTGGCACCTATTTTTTACAATACGATGGAAGATGCAGGCGCGTTGGTTTTCGAAGCTCCGGTCAGTAAAATCGGCATGGGTGATATCATCGAAGTGCGCCCTTACGACGGTAAAATTCTGTCTGAAAAAGGCGAGCTGTTGTCTGAATTCAGCCTAAAATCGGACGTGTTATTAGATGAAGTGCGCGCTGGTGGCCGTATCAATTTAATCATCGGCCGCGGCCTTACTGGAAAAGCGCGTGAATCTTTAGGCCTGCCTACCTCCACATTGTTTTGCACCCCCACTGCTCCTGTGGATAGCGGCAAAGGCTATACACTCGCGCAGAAAATGGTTGGCCGCGCCTGCGGTGTTAAGGGCATTCGCCCAGGCACTTATTGCGAACCCAAAATGACCACTGTCGGCAGCCAAGATACCACTGGCCCCATGACGCGCGATGAGCTCAAAGACCTGGCCTGTTTGGGCTTCTCCGCTGATTTGGTTATGCAGTCATTCTGCCACACCGCTGCTTACCCCAAGCCGGTGGATATCCAAACACAACACACATTGCCAGATTTCATCATGACCCGCGGCGGTGTATCTCTGCGCGCAGGCGACGGCATTATCCACTCATGGCTCAACCGCATGCTTATGCCCGACACCGTCGGTACAGGCGGCGACTCTCACACACGCTTTCCTATCGGCATATCTTTTCCAGCCGGTTCAGGCCTTGTAGCCTTTGCTGCCGCGACCGGTGTAATGCCGTTGGATATGCCCGAATCCGTGTTAGTGCGCTTTAAAGGAGAGATGCAACCGGGTATTACCCTGCGCGACCTGGTCAACGCCATTCCGCTTTACGCAATTAAAGCTGGCCTACTAACCGTAGAAAAAAAGGGCAAAAAGAATATTTTCTCCGGCCGTATTTTGGAAGTAGAAGGCCTGCCGAATTTAAAAGTAGAACAAGCCTTTGAAATCTCCGACGCCTCCGCCGAGCGCTCCGCCGCTGGTTGTACGTTAAAGCTGGATAAAGCCCCGATCATCGAATACCTTAAATCCAACATCACAATGTTGCGCTGGATGATCGAACAGGGTTACGGCGATGTACGCACAATCGAGCGTCGCGCGCGCAAAATGGAAGATTGGCTGGCCAACCCTCAACTACTCGAAGCCGATGCTGACGCTGAATACGCCGCTATCATCGACATTGACCTTGCCGATATTAAAGAGCCGATACTCGCCTGCCCCAACGACCCAGACGATGTAAAAATTCTTAGTGAAGTTGCGGGGGCAAAAATTGACGAAGTATTTATTGGTTCCTGCATGACCAATATCGGCCATTTCCGCGCCGCCGGTAAATTGCTCGCTTCAACCAAAGAGCCCTTATCTACACGCCTATGGATAGCGCCGCCAACCAAAATGGATCAGCATCAACTAATGGAAGAAGGCTATTACAGCATCTACGGTGTAAAAGGCGCCCGCACGGAAATGCCCGGTTGCTCGCTATGCATGGGTAACCAAGCGCGCGTGGCCAACAATTCCACCGTGGTTTCCACTTCCACACGTAACTTCCCCAATCGTTTAGGTGAAGGCGCAAATGTGTATTTGGCTTCTGCTGAATTAGCAGCGATTGCAGCGGTGTTAGGTAAACTGCCAACCCCTGAAGAATATTTAAGCTATGCCAGTAAAATTAATAGCATGGGCGCGGATATTTATCGGTATTTGAATTTTAATGAAATTGCTAGTTATCAGGCGGCGGCAGAGCAAGGCAAGCGGATCGCGGCGGTGGAGATAACCACAGTCGCAATTTAATTTTTGGTAGTTTTTAAGACCCGCTTCGGCGGGTTTTTAAAGGTCACAAAGTTTAGATATAAGATTAAAAAACACAATGCTGGGGCGAGACTTGCGCATCAGCATTGTGAATTTTCTTTTAAATAAACTTCTTCTTAATTTTCTAGAATTAAAATCGTTAAAAACTATCACTGTTCAAACGGGGATTTAATACGAATAGGTTTTTCCGACCCATGATCTGGCAGTAAACCATCTCCCGTCACCTCTCGTTCGGACATAAAAATAGCCCAGAACGCCATAAATAAAGCGGCTACCAAAGGCCCGACAACAACACCATTAATACCAAATAATGCAATACCACCTAACGTGGATAACAGCACCATATAATCCGGCATTTGCGTATCGCGACCCACCAATATAGGCCTTAGAATATTATCCACAGTGCCGATGACAACTACGCCAAACCCCACTAAAACCGCCGCTTGCCAATGCTGGCCGGTGCCGAACAAATAAAGTGAAATAGGCACCCAAACAAGCGCAGGCCCCAAGGCGGGAATTAACGAGGCAAAGGCCATTAATACTGCCCACAATAAAACTCCCTGCATACCTAAAAACGCCAAAATAAGCCCACCTAATGCGCCTTGCACTAAGGCTACGACCAAATTACCTTTTACTGTTGCGCGCGTAACCTCGCCAAATAGTGCAAATAATTGTCGCTCACGTTTGTCGGCTATAGGTAAAGCGCGCACCAATAATTCCAATAATTGTTCGCCATCACGCAACATAAAAAAACTTAAATACATCATTAGCGCAAAATCTAACAATAATCCTGCCGCGTTTTGCCCGATCGTCAGCGCATGTTGCGCAGCGTATTTCCCACCACTCATAGCTATATCGACTGTGGATTTTTTCAGGTTATTTACATCTACACCAAATTTACTAAAAAATTGCTGCGCCTGAGGAAAAAATTCATTCATACGCTCTAAATAGCGGGCAGGATCCACAGCGCCTTTTTCTAAATTGCTATAGATATCGGCAGCCTCATTCACCACCTGTACGACGATAAATACCACAGGTAAAATTACGACCAACACACAGATAAAGAGGCTGATTAAAGCAGCTGCATTTGGTCGGTACGGCATACGTGCCAATAAACGCAAGTGCAAGGGATAATAAATAATTGCCAGAGCGCAGGCCCAAAAAATCGGAGCAAAAAATGGTTGGATCATCCATAAAAAGCCCACCGAGATGGCTAACAGCGACCAGAGAAACGTACTGACTTCAAGCTTGGCATTCATGCTAAGTTAACCTGAGGTTGGGTGTTGGAAGAGCCTGGTGTAAAATAACGATTTTACATCATTAGGAGAAGCGGCCATGCCCTCGTTTGATATTGTGTCTGAAATTAATGCTGAAGAAGTGCGCAACGCAGTGGATATTGCCAGCCGCGAGCTGGATACGCGCTTTGATTTTCGCGGTGTTGAAGCAAGCTTTAAGTGGAGCAAGGACGAAACCACACTTAGCGCTGAAGCGGATTTTCAATTGCTACAAATGGTCGATATTCTGCGCAACAAATTAGTCAAGCGCAATGTGGATACCAGCGCTATGGAAACGAGCAAACCTGTGCATTCGGGCAAAACATTCAGCCAAAAAGTTACCTTTAAACAGGGGGTTGAAACGGAAGTGGCAAAAAAACTAGTTAAGCTAATTAAAGACAGTAAAATTAAAGTTCAAGCGGCCATTCAAGGCGATCAAGTGCGCATCACAGGTAAAAGCCGCGACGATTTGCAAGAAGCCATCGCTTTAGTCAAAGGCGCCGATTTAGGCCAACCGTTCCAATTTACCAACTTCCGCGATTGACAAAAACTGCATAATTCCGCTTTTAACAATTAAAAACTTTAAATAGGCACATCTGTTCTCGGCCTCCACCGCTTAAGGATAAGAGGCTTAACTCTTTTTATATAAAATTTGCGAGCAAACAATTAGCTGGCGGATTATGTGTAAACAATTAACTAACAATTTTAACGGGCAAACACCACTGTTTTTTGCCCATTTAAAATTACCCGATGCTCTGCATGCCAGCGTACAGCGCGAGCGAGTACCACCGCTTCTATATCGCGGCCTATTTCCACCAATTGCTCAGGTGTAAGCGCATGCGTTACACGCTCCACTTCCTGCTCGATAATTGGCCCTTCATCCAATGCCGCCGTTACATAATGAGCTGTGGCACCAATTAATTTAACACCGCGATCAAACGCCTGGTGATAAGGTTTAGCTCCTTTAAAACCGGGCAAAAACGAATGGTGAATATTAATTGCGCGGCCTGAGAGTGCATTGCACAAATCATCAGAGAGAATTTGCATATAACGGGCAAGCGCTAAAAAATCCGCGCCGGAATTCTGCATTAGTGCAAGAATCTGCGCCTCTTGCGCAATTTTATTCTCTGCAGTTACAGGTAAATAATGGTAGGGCACGCCGTACCACTGCGTTAAATCCCGCATATCGTTGTGATTGGAAACAACCCCAACAATGTCTACTGGCAGCGAACCCTGTTTAGCGCTATTTAATAAATGATTTAAACAATGGCCCCATTGGGAGACGGCAATTAATAATTTTGGCCGATAGCTGCCGTCGTGTAATTCCCAGGTCATGCCATAGCGATCGGCAATTGCACTGAAGGTTGCGCGCAGTGCAGCGATATTTTTAGGCCCTTCTACTGATTCAAGCACCGTACGCATAAAAAATCGCGAGGTGTACACGTCCTCAAACTGTGATGATTCGCGAATATTAAACCCTTGCAGAGAAAATAAACTGGCCACGGAGGCGACAATGCCGGGTTGGTCATTGCAGCTAAATTTTAAAATTAGTTGTGTCGCGGTCGCGCTGCCCTGCGCCAAGCCGCCAGTGTGTAGTGCCGTCATAGATGTTCCGCAAAAAAAGCGCACATTGTACGCAAAAAAACTGCCTTGCTCGGGGATTGTTTCAAATTCTTACGCTGCCTTTAGCGCTTGATTAAGTTGGCAAAATTAGCCGCCACAGCAGCGGCACCGCCCTGCAACCAGCCGCCGTCGACTGGCAACACTGCGCCCGTTATAAAGCCTGCTAAAGGTGAGGCTAAGAGCAAACAGGCATTAGCAATATCATCCACCTCCCCCAGCCGCCCCATGGGCACCGACTGCGAACAGGCCGCCAATAATTGCGGCGTGGGTGCCAGCCGAGCCATGCCCTCAGTGTTGGCAATAGGGCCAGGCACTATGGCATTTACACGCAGGCCTTCTGTCCCCCATTCGCAGGCGAGGCTGCGAGTGAGCATTTCTACTCCAGCCTTAGCAGCGCAGACATGGGCTTGAGCCAACATTGGCACTTGCGCTTGAGGTGCGGATATATTCAGCAGGCAGGCTCCCGGACGCTGCAGGTAAGGGTATACCGCGCGCATCACATGGTATGTGCCCAACAGGTCGATATTTACAACAGATGCGAATGCATTGGGGGACATATTCGCGCTCAGCGCCGGGAAATTTCCCGCTGCACCTGATACCACCACATGTAACGACCCCCAGGCCTCGGCTAATTCTTTTATGCCTTCGGCCAAAGGTTCATAGTTGCGGACATCGGCGGTAAAACCCGCCACCTCATTGCCGTATTGAGACAATTCCGCCAATGTGTCTTGGACTTTTTCTTCACTGCGGCTTACCACTGCCACATGTGCGCCCTGCTGGGCGAAGGCGCGCGCAATGCCTCGATTTATGCCACTGGTGCCGCCCACTACCAATACGCGCTGGCCGGTAAAATCAAATTGAATCATGTCGTCTCCTAAAGTGTTTTAGCTCGCCATTTAGCACTTATGGCCGCCACAATAGAGCCAAATGCCTCCCCTTGCAGCAGTTCAAAAAATACCTTCTCCTCCTGCGCCATCGCCTGCTCTAGAGCATGGGCCCAAGGGGCTTGCAGCAATCTGCGGTGCGCCACTAATGCTGTAAGCGGCCGCTCGGTAATAAGCCGCGCGTAGTTGGTAATAGCCTCAGCCGGGTTTTCATGCAACCGGTTAATAAGGCCGGCCTCAAGCGCTTCTGCAGCGGCGATGGGCTCAGCCCGCAAAAGCCAATCCGCCGCTCGGCCCTGACCAATGCGTAGCGGCAGCAAAAGGCTGGCGCCACACTCACAGCAGAGCCCTAACCGATTAAAAGGCAAACTAAATTGCGCCTGCGGCGAGGCAATTACTGCATCACAATGCAACAATATTGTTGCCCCGACGCCCACAGCCCATCCATTTACCGCAGCTAATAAGGGCTTTTTAAAGCTTGCGATGCGGTGAATACACTCTAACAAGGATGCAAAAAATTCCCGCCCCTGCGCTCGGCCGGCAATAAATTCGCTCAGATCATTACCGCTGCAAAAATCCCCGTCACCACCCAAAAATACGCATACTTTAATATCACCCCGCTCTTCGGCCTGCTGCAGAGCCTGACTAATCTGCGCATACATCGATAGCGTGAGCGCGTTTTTCGCCGCTGGGTTTTGCCAACGGATAAAAAACACGCATTCCTGTACATGCGTGTCTACGGATAATTCATTCATAGGGTGCTCCATTATTTTTGCCTGCCATCACATTAGCGGATAAAAAATCCTACACAGGTGCGCGCTCCGTGCAAAGCGTTCAACAGCTTGCATCTGTGCGCTTGAAGGTTACAATCCCGCACCCTTATTTCACGTCAGATCCACCAAACCCTATGAGCCTGCGTCAGCTGTTAACCCAACACATCTCCCAAGCCATGTCTAACCTGGGTATTCCAAGTTCATGCGAACCCCATATTGCCCCGAGTAAAAACGTCAATTTTGGTGATTATCAGGCCAATGGTGCCATGGCTGCAGCCAAAATAATGGGGCAAAACCCGCGTGAGCTCGCGCAAAAAATTTGTGCCGAAATAAACCTTGCCGGCATGATCAGCAGCTTGGAAGTAGCCGGGCCAGGCTTTATTAATATTCATTTAAATTCACAATGGCTGGGCAGCGCATTGGGTGAATTTAATCCCGAACAGCCGTTAAAAACCTCCAAAGCACAAACCATAGTAGTCGATTATTCCGGGCCCAACCTCGCCAAAGAAATGCACGTAGGCCATTTGCGCTCGACAATTATTGGCGATGCGGTAGTACGAGTATTGGAATTTTTAGGCCACACGGTTATCCGCCAAAACCACGTGGGCGATTGGGGCACGCAATTTGGCATGTTGCTCGCTGAATTAGAAAATCAAATGAACAGCGGTGAACAAGCGGATCTAGCCTTAAAGGATTTAGAAGTATTTTACCAACAGGCCAAAAAACATTTTGATGAAAATGAACAATTTGCTAACAAAGCGCGTGAATATGTTGTGCGTTTGCAGTCTGGTGATGCTCATTTATTAGAACTATGGAAATCCTTCCGCACTGTATCGCTCCACCATAGTGAAGAAATTTATCAGTTGTTAGGAGTATCGTTAAATACTGAGCACACACAGGGTGAAAGCGCTTACAACGAATACTTAGCTCCTTTAGTGGAGAATTTGCAGCGACAGGGTTTAGCTGTAAATGATGATGGTGCAAAAGTGGTTTTTTTAAGCGAGCTGGCGGATAAAAAAGGCAACCCTTCGCCTGTTATTGTGCAGAAAAAAGACGGCGGATTTTTGTATGCCACGACAGATTTAGCCGCTTTACAATTTCGCGCCCAGCAATTGTGTGCTGATCGTATACTGTATTTTATCGACGCTCGCCAAAGCCTACACATGCAACAGGTATTTACGCTGAGCAAAAAAGCCGGTTTGGTTCCGCAACAAACAAGGCTAGAGCATCACCCATTTGGCACCATGATGGGTGAAGACAATAAACCGTTTAAAACCCGCACCGGCGGCACGGTAAAATTGGCGGATTTATTGATTGAAGCCACCGAGCGCGCGTTAGCTGCTGTGCAAGCAAAAAACCCGAATTTATCCACAGAAGAACAAACTGAAGTTGCCAAAACCGTCGGCATAGGTGCAATTAAATACGCAGACTTAAGCAAAACTCGCACATTAGATTATGTGTTTAATTGGGACAACATGCTAAGTTTTGAGGGCAACACCGGGCCTTATTTACAATATGCCTATACACGGGTCGCAAGCTTATTGCGCAATGCGGGTATTCATGGCGACGGAATTGAGCTCAATGGAAGCATTGAAATAATAGCTCCGCAAGAAAAAGCCCTTGCGTTAAAGCTCCTGCAATTTAGCGACACCGTAGAACAAGTAGCAGAAGATGCTATGCCTCACAGCCTATGTACGTATTTATACGAATTGGCGAGTTTATTTATGAGCTTTTATGAGGCCTGCCCGATTTTAAAGACTGGCGCAGCTATTGAAGCGCGTAACAGCCGTTTATTGCTCAGCCATAAGGTTGCTCTAACGCTAAAAACCGGGCTGGGATTGCTAGGAATTAACGTATTAGAAAAAATGTAATTAATTGGGAATCAATAGACATTATAGGCTGTATCGGGTAAAGGTCTTTCGTACACGATACACCTTAATTAAATTCCCTGGGGCCGCGTTCTAAACCAACCGGTTAAACTCTGCCTTAATCGTCGTGCGGGCAGCACCTCATGGGGAAATTCCTCACTTAAAAACAACACCAATGTCCCCAATTGCGGTAACACGCGCGCAATTTCTTCCCTACTATCCGGCGCGTACAGTACCAACTCGCCACCATCTTCCGGTTGCCAATCTTTATTTAAATAAAATACTGAGGATAATTTTCGATTACCGCGCGGGTTGCGTTCATCGGCAAAAGCATCCACATGGGTTTTATAAAAATCGCCTGGCTCAAAATTGGCAAAATGGCATTCGTAATCAAATAAGCCTAAAAAACAGCGCTGGTTGACTAGTTCCCTGATAGCTTCCATCTGATTTAAATAGACGTTTACCGCCGGGTCCACATTCTCATCAAGCCACATTATTTTATCGCTGCGAACATTCTGCTCAAGGCGCGCCGAATTGTCCCTTCCAATATGGGCGGCTCTAAAGCTGCCGCTTAACCTCTCAGCAATCTTTACTAAAGGCTCCACGTTAGTAAAAGCACTAGGGATTACCGCCCAACCCTCTGTAAAAAGTCCAAATAGATTCATTAAGCTACTCATCATTAACACTTAATAACACAGGTAAAATTATTATCTCCCTGGCGCGACTCCTCATTCACTTAAACGTCAATCCCCTCTTCTCAAGAGACCAAAATAATAAAAATTTAAGGTGTTTATAAATCTGAAAGCAAAAACAAAAATCTAACGCCGAAATTGTTCCAAATATTTTTTTATCTCATACCATGCAGGTCGCAAATCCCCCCAACGATTAACCTCGTAGCGCTGAGACTGAAACGTAGGTATGAGGAACGCCATGATGCGCCGCAGCTTTTCTTGCAAGCTATAACGGCCTCGCAGGTAAATATACAAACTATCTACATCACCTAATAACCAGCGCAAGCGCTGCCCCACTTGATACGTCACCTGATCCGGTAAAGGTCTACCTTCGCAGGCATTTAGTAACAATGAAGGAAAATCAACTCCAGCATCAATTGCTAATTGTAACGAGCCCCAGAAGCGAGTATTTACCTCCATCAAATAGTATTCACCGCTAGGGGTTTTACGAAACTCCACCATAGCCACACCATGCCATCCAACATCATCGAGCAACCTGCGGGCATAACGCTCTAACTCTGGAGTTACTTTGGCGCTTTGGCTGAGGACGCTAATGCCGCCTTCCGGCGGCTTTTCCCGCAAGCGCTGGTGTGCAAAAAAAGCTACTGCCTTTCCGTGGTTATACAAAGCAAACACTCCGGCACCCGCTCCAGGTATAAATTCTTGCACCATAAACGGCTGCTCACTTAAATAAGGTCGCTTCGCAAGCCCCTGCTCCAGCTCAAATTGATTTTCCGCTACGAACACACTAGTGGCCAACCAATGGGTTTGTAAAAACACCTTCGATAAACAAGGTTTGATCACTAGAGGAAATCTAAGCTCATCCAATACGAGAGTATGTCTATTGGCATAAAGTCGTGAATGCGGCACGGGGACATTTAAGTCTTGCGCGCGCGCAGTTAAAGCGCCCTTATCCGCCAACGCCATAACTGTCTCCAAAGGCGCGAACGGAAGGCACAGGCCCGGAATCTGCTGATGTACACTTAATAACAGCTGACTTGTCACTTCTGTCGTAGGAAATACCCAGTCGAATTGATGCGAAACTAAGGTTTTGGCCATCCAGGCTATAAAAGCTTGAGGCGCTGTCTCAGGGCAAGGGTAAACCAACTGCGCAGAACTAAACCGCGACGCTCCCGCTAGGTTGTCCGGGGTGCTCTCAGCGGTAGTGATCACTACCTCGGACAAACGTCCTAACGAGCGCGTCACTGCCAGAGCACTGCGCTGATTAGCATCCAAAACAAGCAAAGAAAGAGGCATTATTTCCACCGAATAGAAACTTAAACGGACATATTAGGAGATAACCCTATATCTGTGGCAAGACATCATGGGTTTATAGTAAATTGATGCGCCTTTATTAGATGGATCACTTATGTCATCAAACACCTTTCACTTGCATCCACATGTCGACATTCGGCTGAACCAGTGTGATTTCAAAGTCTTTCCATCACTAAGTGTCTGCAAGTCACTTAATGTACGCTGTGGTTTACACATTCAAATCAGCCTCGCAACTCCTGTAACTCAATAGGGAGCCGATAAAAATGGTCGTGTCTTCACTATTTTGTGTAAAAACTCGATCTATTCCACTTACACGATACACTGAATAATCAGCAACTACCCTGTATCGATATCATTCAGTAAATTTGCCACTAGATCAAATTATTAATCACGCAGATATACAGCAGCGGATTGCACGCCATGAACGAAAGCCAAATATTACTCATGTTCCACTGTCAGCAGTTCACTGGCTACGCAATAGGTGTGTTAGAGCAGGCATTCAAAGAAGCCGCTTATCAAGCTGGGTTTAAAGAAGAAAATATTTTTTGGTGTTTCAGTCAAATCATCAAACCGGCTCCACGTACATTCGAGTGCGAATATAAAAATTCTTCACACGCAAGCACATTAGATGCGTTTCTCACCAAGCATAACATCCAAATTGCCCTTGCGTTTGATCTGGGCTACCCCGCAGTTGCCAGTGCCATTTTAAAAAAACACGGTGTAAAAATTATTTCGTATTGGGGAGCAAGCATGAGCTCTCTTAATAATGGGCTGGTGCTGCTAGGGAAAAAAATCGAATGGCTTTTAAGAGCTGACAAGCCTGATTATTTCATTTTTGAATCAGAAGCTATGAGGCGTACAGCCACTAATGGCCGTGGAATTCCGTACCTCAAGACCTGTGTTATTCCACTAGGCGTTGATACCGAAAAATTTTTTCCCGATTATGAAAATTACTTTTACGCACATGAAAAATTAAATATTCCTGCAAATAGTAAAATTATATTCTATTCAGGGCACATGGAAGAGCGTAAAGGCGTGCGGGTAATTATGCATGCCGCCATTAAACTGTTTGACGCCGACCCTACACTGCCTATCCACTTTGTCATCTGTGGCAATAAAGATGGCGAAGAACAAACATTTCTCACGATAATCAAACAAACCTCCGCTCAAGAGCACGTAACATTTGCAGGTTATCGGACAGATATAAACCAGCTTATGAGAAGTAGCTCCATAGGTGTAATTGCGTCAACTGGGTGGGATTCATTCACAATGTCTAGTGTAGAAATGATGAGCTCCGGCCTACCACTGATAGTCTCAAATCTGCAAGGGCTAGCAGAAACAATCGATAGCGGTACTAATGGGCTCCTTTTAACGCCAGGAAATGCCGATGAGCTGGCCCAAAAAATAGCCTTATTAACAAGCGATGACTTATTACGTCAGAGGTTCTCATTAAACTCACGAAAAAGAGCACTTGAGTTGTTTTCAAAAAATGAGCAAATCAAACGGATATCGCATTCAATTACTTCCACATTAACACGCTAGACAAGCAAAAGACGCACACATCATGTATATATTCCAGGCGATAAAAAGACTATTCATCATTCTTACCAAATCACAAAGACAAAAGCTTTACTTTCTCCTCTTTTTCTTTCTTTTGTCTGCGGTAGTACAAGTTATTGGAGTGGCCAGTATCGCTCCCTTTGTTGCGCTTTTATCCAACCCAGAAATCATCAATACCAGCTCATTATTTAAGCTTGGCTATCAACTATCAGGCGCCCAAAATCATCATGAATTTACGATATTTTTTGCCTACCTTTCATTAATAATGATTTCTTCGTCCAATTTGGTCAATGTGTTGACTCTGCTATTTACTTTTAAATATTCAACTCAAGTAGGTGGAGAAATTCAAAACCGGCTATATACGAATTTTATATCGCGCCCCTATATTTTCCATAAAACCACCAACTATAACGATGTAATTGCCATCATAGCTTGGGAAGCACCCCGGCTCGTTTACATGGTAATACAGCCGTTCTTGCAACTCGTAGCGAATCTGTTAATTGCCACCCTTATAATTGGTGGCCTGCTGTATATGGATCCGATCATTGCACTTTCGTCCGCGAGCATCATAGGCGGATCATACATGCTGACCTATTTTTTCGTAAAAAAAACACTCATATTTCACGGCAACAGAATTACCCAACGCAACGAAAAAGTACAAAAAATACTTTCCGAGTCCTTTATAGGCCTCAAAGACATTAAGCTCAACGGTTTAGAAAAGCTTTATATAGATCGGTTAAATATCGCCAACTTTAAAGGATTGGACTCTGCAGCAACGCTGTCCACTTACGGCGATGTACCCAAATTCGTTATAGAGACTATTTCATTCTGCGCTATTTTATTTCTTGCCATTCAACTATTAAAGCAATCAAGCACGCCCGGTGATGTTATTTCAATATTAAGCGTATACGCCTTGGCTGGGTATAAATTACTCCCAACCATGCAACAAATTTACAAATCAATTTCCGCCATCAGCGCGAATGGCGGCGTCATACAGGTTTTATTATCTGAACTCAACTACGAAATAGATGAAGCTCAAACGAAGAACACACACCCGATAGCTGTTATCGATCAAATAGGAATTCAACAAGCCTCTTATTTTTATCCTAATAAAGATACACCCGCGCTGGACGGCATTAGCATTAGCTTTCAGCGTGGAGAACTCAATACAATTGCGGGCCCTTCAGGATCGGGCAAATCAACTCTCGCCGATATTCTCTTAGGGTTGCTACACACGAGCAAGGGGAATTTATTGGTAAATGGAAAAGACATTACAAAAGACAATATAGCGGACTACCAGAGCAGCATAGGGTATGTCCCACAATCAATATTTCTCTTAGATGACAGCGTCATCGGCAATGTCGCTTTTGGCGTTCCAGAAAACGATATTAACTTGGAGCGCGTAAACCATGCGCTTGTCCAAGCCAATGCTATGGAATTTGTTGAACGGATGCCCGAAGGCATACACACTCAACTAGGGCAAGATGGAAAACTGCTCAGCGGCGGACAAAGACAACGAATAGGTATAGCCCGGGCACTCTACAGGGAAAATTCAGTTTTAATTCTCGACGAACCCACGAGCGCTCTGGATATTCAATCAGAATTTGAAATCATGCAACTGCTAAACAATCTTAAGAACGAAATTTTAATTATTGTCATTTCTCACAGACCTGCCGCGATTAAATTATCAGATAGGATTACCATCCTTGAGCAAGGAATACTTACCGCAAGCGGCAGCTACACTGAACTAGTAGCGCAAAATCAACACTTCCGTGACCTAATTGAAAAAGGCGGAATGGGGTTGCCTCCAACCTGAAAGCAAACAACTATTAAACGGAGCAACGCTAAAAATACTCACAAAAGTAAACATTCGCTAATTTATTGCTCATCTATTTATAATTTTTAGCAAAAGACACTTTCACAATCTAGAATTTCACAGCGGCTTAAAAAATGAATGCATCGGAAACTATTAAGCTTACCCTGAACGAGCTTTGGCACAAATATTTAAGAATACCCGCAGCCACAATCAATCTTATGTTTGCGAAGATATTTTTCGCCCTTAAATCGAATGAAAACGCATTTCGCTTTTGCTCCAGATCCTTACGCTATCAAATCAGTGCGGACGGATCTGCTCTACTAAAAAAGCTAATTGTATCCACCCCGCTAGATAATTTCGTTTCAAAAAAAGTTACGATAAAAGGTGCGGCTCAACGCTCGATAGTTTTAAAGTGGCCAGAGTTTGACGGCGAAAAAATTCAAAAAGGCATACTGCTTACCACATTTACTGGCACATTCTCGTACTTTATAAATCACACCAACTCGGCCCTGCTTGAGAAACTTTTTATTCTAGTGCTTGAGCCTAGCTGGTCTGGTTATGCTGATGCCGATATCCTTGGCTTATGTAAGCTGCAAACTAAAATAGTCGTGGAATGTCCCGAAATTCAGGATCGCGCTCTACTAAATGAATTTCCAGAAAATTTCGTTGCAACAAGCTTTGGCGCAAGTGATTGGGTGAATCACAAAGAATTTAAACCATCTAGTGCAGCAAAAATTTACGACTCCATTTATATTGCCAACGCAAATCCAATTAAACGAGTTTTACGATACGTGCAAGCTGTAAAAAATATCGTTGAAGATGGGCATGCAACCTATAAAGCCTGTCTGGTTTGCGCAGCTTGGGGTGGAAGTAGAGAATCGATAGAAAAAATCATTCAAAAATATCGCCTCGGCGATAATTTAGTATTGAAGTTTTCTCTTAGCAAACAGGAAGTGATCGAACACTTAAATCTAAGTAAAGCAAATATACTTTTATCCTATAAAGAAGGTAGTAATAGAAGCCTTTTTGAATCAATGTTCTGCAATATCCCAGTAATATGCATATATGAAAACATTGGTGTGAACAAGGCCTATATCAATGAACACACTGGCTTATTGGTACAAGACGCTCATATCGAGGAAGCTCTAGTTTGGCTAGCTCAAAACTACACCTGTTACTCACCTAGAGAGTGGGCTTTAACAAATATCGCACCAGAAGTTACCACCCAAAAACTAGCTGACGTCATCAAATCTAGGCTGAATCAAAAGAACTTGAATTCAAGTACGATCATGGTGAAAACCAATAACCCGGAAGTGCAGTACATGGATTGGCCGGAGTTAGAATTTTATGATATAAACGAAACACTTTTCCAAATATTTGAAGCAAAACAGATGAGTTTGGAGGACGCTTCTAAAGCAATTAAGTTATTAAAGGAAAATTTTAATACTCGCTTAGCTAGCTGCACTTCAGCTCATTCCGTAAAATGAATTGTTGCAGTGATTTGGCGCACAATTATGATAGCTGCTCCCCGGAACGACCCTATAATCTTCTATAGTCCAAGTACTAGAGGGCTGAAGTGCCCTGCAGCTTAACCGAGGTATTACCATGACGCCCTGCGGCCAAATCCCAGATAAATTTGCCAAGCCATTGAGCTTGTTTACACTACTTTCATGCGTTATTACTGCACCTGCGGTATTTGCAGCTGAATCCGTTGTGGAAAACATTAATTTCGATAACATCTCCACAACCAAAGAAGCCTCTGGATGGTTCATCGGTTCACAAAGCGGTGGTAAGACGTCGATAGAAACAGATCCATTGCGCCCCGGGAAATCGCTACGCGCCCTGTACCCGATTGCTGAGGGTGGCATGTACAACTGGGCTGGTTTTGACATTTCCCAATATAATAGTTATGAGATTATTGTTGAGTTTGACGCTAGGATGCTCTCCCCTCAAGGCATTAAATTTTTCAAAATATTCGGTCAGAGCAGCGATGCAACAGGCTATGCCAATACAACTTTTGGCCTCGTAAGTGATTCTGACCGGCCCGGAACCATGACTCAAATTTCTTTTGGAGATGGAACCATCTCCGAAAACGACGTCGCAAATGTCGTAAATTTGGGCGGTGAATTCCCTGAGTGGGTCGGACGTTCCTGGGGTAAGGGTGCAAAAGTAGCCACTGGAAGAACACCTTGGCTGACTTCAGACTGGAAGGACACGTGGCACCATTTTTACATCCGTGCAAAATTTAATAGCGGCAGCTGTGTATCCGGTAAACCATCTGTTCCTGAACTTAACGATGGCGCCTACAAACTTATTATTGACGGCAAAACATTTGTCGATGCTACCGGGCTATTTAATAGGAATTGTAAAAATATGCCTATTCGCAACATCGATTTCTTTGACTGGGGACAAAATGGCACCAAACCATTTGAGGTTTGGTTAGATAACATCAAGATAAGTGTTGTCACGCCAGATAGCACCTCTTCGGGTACATCAAGTCAGCCAACAACACAGCCTTCAACCAACGATCCGCTTAAGGCTCCGACGGTCATAAGTACCCAAAAAACGCCTTAGGTTTTTTCAGGCTAAGGGTGTATCTGATTTAAAAGCGGCCCCTTAATCGGGGCTTTTTCTTATCATCTCAAGAATATTATTCTTGAGCCTACACTCTGGACCTTATTTCTTTGTAAATCCTAGTTCTTAAATCAAGATCGTTACCAAGAGAACGCGCATATTCATAACCTGCTTGTGCTATAGAGTCTCTAAGCTGAGAGTCATTATTAAGCTTATTAATTGCAAACGCTAATTTTTTAGCGTCTCCAGCAGGTACCGTCATAGCATTTAATTCATTCTGTAAAATAAAATTAGTGGATGCGCCCTCAGATACGATTACTGCTTTTTTTACCATCATCGCCTCCAGATATACACTAATGCCTGCCGGCTGTATTGCCGCTCCTCTTATTGGCACAACGACAAACTTAGATTCAGCCAAATATTGATACCAGCGTTTTGAATCAACAAAATCTTTGACCCTTGTCAGATTCGGGGGGTAAGAGCCATCACCCAAATCGGCGTTGTTATTTTTAGCATTTTCATCCGAACAAACGATTACAACCTGCGCATCAATTAACTTTGCTGCCTCCACTAGCGTTCTGTAGTCACGCTGGCTAGCACCCAATGCGACAATATAATCGCCCTCTTTTGCATCCAACTGAGCGCAAAAATCAAAATTGTTAGCCTTAAAAGGTATATAGATAAAGCGCTGCGGATTTAAACCGTAAAACTTTTCATACCCTTGTGTATCTTTATGAATAACAAAAATAAAATCTATCGCGCTTATTGCAACACCTTTAACCTTGGCGATCAGTCGCTCAAAGAAGGTTTGTGGATACTTCAAAATCAAATCGAACACAAATACTTTATAAGAGATGAATCCGAAAACTTTCATGGCAAGCAGAAAAAATAGTGTTTTCGTCGAAGGATTTGAAACCAACAGCGCAGATATTTCTTTCCTACTCCTAATTAAACGTCGACAGTTATTTTTGTTTGGAAGAAAATTATCCAAAAAAACCTGGTCGCTTTCATTGCCGGGCAGTTTAAAATTTGTGTATATCATCATTAGTCCTGCATTTTGAACATGTGTATTTTACACTTCTTACAACTAGTGGCGCGAAACAGGATAAAATCGTCTACTGCCTAGATGCTGCACGCTTGGCGTCTTCCTCCCCCTACTAAATGCCAAAGGCGCTCAGAACGTTCGACTGCGTCCTCCGAGCCGTAGTCGCGTAAAAACGCTAATACTAGGTTTCGGCGGGGCGCAGCATGGAATATTGATGCAACTAAAGTAAAGAAAATCAGTGCAGTAATTTTGTAGTGACTACTTAACCCGTAGCGTCAAACTATAGTAAATTTGCGCCTTTTAATTAATATATTGGAATATTCATGCCTTCTTCCCTTCCCAGCATTCTTCACGCGATCGATACAACAGGTCCTGGGGGGGCTGAAACTGTATTTCTGGACTTAGTTCAGCAACTTATCGTGCCGAATTATAAGAATATTGCCTTGATAAAGGGTCCCGGCTGGGTCGAAGACCAGCTCATCAAACGTCAAATCGAATATTTTATACTCAAACCTAGGGGACTGCTGTCGATTCCCTATTACGTTGACGTACTGGCGCTATTAAGAAAACAGCAGGTGAAGTTGGTGCAGGCAAACCTGCTAGGGTCAACACTTACGTTCTCTATCTTAGCCATGATTTTGCGCATACCATTAGTTGCCACACTACACGGGCGTGTGGACATCGATCCCAAGGAGCGATTTATTAGATTGAAAAATTTACTCATGCGATTGGGAGTCAGCCAACTAATAACTGTGAGCGATGATCTGCGCCGCTATATCGCCGAACGCAAACTATTTCCTCTTACTTCTATTACTACTATCTACAATGGCATAAACATTCGGAGATATAAAACAGCGCTCTCGTCGAATCTCAGGGCGCACCTCAACCTTGAGAAAGAATGTTTATTGGTTGGCAGTATCGGCAATATCAGACCCGCGAAAGATTACGCCAACCTAGTGCAAGCTGCTCGCATAGTTATTAACACGAACCCCTTAGTTCATTTTGTGATTGCCGGACACCCGAAGGCAGAATTAATGGCGGAACTTACACGTTTAGTCGCAGAGTTAAACATTTCGTCCAATGTACATTTCGTCGGTTTTTGGGATGACACACCAGGGTTTTTATCCCAAATCGATGTCTTCGCACTGAGCTCCATTAGCGAGGGATTCTCCATTGCTACGCTAGAAGCTATGGCCGCTGGTGTCCCAGTGGTGGCAACTCGCTGCGGGGGGCCAGAGGAGATTATTACCAATGAACTTGATGGCTCACTGGTCCCTACCAAGAATCCACAAGCCCTAGCAAGTGCAATTTCTCACCTGCTTACGCTGAAAGAACGAGCTCAAGCATTATGTAATAATGCTACCTTAACTGTTCAGCGCCGCTTTTCGATTGAGGTAATGTTTGAGCACTATAGAGCCATTTACCAACGCCTTCTGGCACCGAAACCTTAAGGCGCATAATAAGCCGTGACTATCCCATCTCAATTTATAAAAGACCGATATGGCTCAAAACGAGGCCTATTAAACCTTCTACAGCACCAATTTTTACTATTGACTGGCAAGTACGACCATTTGCTGGGCATAGACTTAACATCAATCACTCGTCTAGTGTTCATTTGTGAAGGCAACATCTGCCGCAGCCCGCTAGCAGAAGTTGTAGCACGCGGATTAAATATTGAGGCGTGTTCATTCGGCCTGGGATGTACGGACGATCACCCAGCCGATCCGCGGGCAACAGCATTTGCGAGCAAACTGGGGCTTGACCTATCTAATCATCGAACACAAAACATTCAAGGGTATTTATCCAAACCGGGAGATTTGCTAATCGGGATGGAGCCAAAGCACATTTCCAGACTGGCACCCTGGGTGAAAAATGGAGTTCAGTGCACACTACTGGGGCTATTTCTCGATACACCTCTTTCCTATATTCACGATCCTTTTAATACCACACCGACATATTTTTGCCGGTGTGAGGAGCAGGTAAAACGTGCTACGGTAAAATTGCTAAAGCGGGCGTCCCTCACGTCATGAGCGAACCACATTCCCCACCAGACGAATTTACCGCGTTTAAAATCAAAAGTATGTGGTCGTTTTTTAAGAGCGAGCATTTCGCTTTCTGGATGGCATGTTTTTATTTATTTTTTGAGTTTGTTCGCCCTCAGAGTATTTTCCCGCAATTAGATATTCTTCCGTTTGCCAAGCTATTTTTAATTGGCTCACTTATCGGAGCCTTGATGGATTCGAGTGTGCGCTGGGCATCCTCACCTGCCAACAAATGGATTATCTTTTATTTTCTCTGGCTGCAACTATCCACACTCGCCGCCTACAATAGAGAATTTTCCCTATTGCATTTTATGGATTTTTTTGGCTGGTTTGTTATTTATTTTCTTATCGCCAATATTATAAATACCGAAAAGCGATTTTATATAATCATTCTTATTTATATAATAGCCGCTGGAAAAATCGCTATTGGAACATCTAAGACTTGGATTATGCGCGGTTTCGCATTTGCAGACTGGGGCCTAATGGGGCCTCCAGGTCATTTTCAAAACTCGGGTGAACTTGCCGTATTGATGGTAATGCTGTTCCCTCTTTGTTATTACATGTTTGCATATTTGAAAAATAAAATTGCGCTATGGGAAAAATTATTTCTTATTGTGCTCTGGGTCGCCCCCATTCTCACCGTAATGGGTGCCAGCAGCCGAGGTGCTCAAGTAGCCCTCGCGGGACAGCTCGCGCTAATGTTTCGAAAAAACATTTTCAAGATAAAGCCTCTCATTGGCATTGTAATATTAATTAATGCACTTTTATTCTTGTTACCTGAAGAGCAAAAAGCGCGATTTAACAGTGCAGGTGAAGACGGAACATCACAGCAACGGCTTTTATACTGGAAACACGGCATGACGATGATAGAAGAAAACCCAATATTAGGCGTGGGCTTCTACAATTTTATTCCGTACTTCACGGACAACTTCTCCTACGACCTTTTCAACCGAAAATCTGCTCAATTACCCCACAACATCCTTATTCAAGTCGGCACTGATGCAGGGTTTCCCGCTATATTTGCATTTTTGGCCATGATTTACTTCTGTATTTCCGCGCCTTTTCGCTGCAAACTGGTAAGTCCGCTATTACAGAGGCTGGGTTTCGGGCTGGGAATCGGTGTTGTGGGGTTTTTTATTGCTGGCCAATTTGTAACTATTACCTATTACCCGTTCATATGGATACACATGGCGTTTATTAGCGCGCTTTGGAACATAAATTCTCTAGCTCGCACAAGAAATAAGGAGCAACAACGCACTTAACAAAATTCGAACCTGTGCTGCCTCAAACCACATTACACTTTTTCAAACCGCTGCGTATTCTACTTACCTTAGCCTTTTTATTATTGCATCGACTTCTTCTAGATGTTTTGGCCAATTCACACTCAGGGTAGCCCGCAAAAACTCTACATTCTCAATGTATCGCTGTTCGTTATTTAGAACATCTTGTACACATTCGGCGATACTTGTTGCAGTGTTATCGCAGTAGCGGCCTCCAGTTGTGAAATAATCTACCGTTGCTTCGTTATTAGATAAGACGAACGGCTTTCCATGGCTTACGGCCTCATAGGCTCCGCAGACTAAACAATGCTCTCTAGTCGTGAGATCGAGAACTACGGAACATGAAGCTAATAGATTAAAATAATCTGTTTCGGCTAAAAAACCCGTTAATACCAAGTTACTGGGCAAGGCACTGCCAAAAATTGCTTCGCGCCCACGACTATTTCCAGTTACATAAAAGGTAACATGAGGTAGCGTTTGAGCTGCTTTAAATACTTCTAAGTAAGGCTCATCTGCAGCCCATGAACATACAAATAAAACAGACCTAGCAATAGGTTTATTTGATGAGCCATGAGCTGGTGGCAGCGGATCCGGAACGATTAAAGGGCGCCCGCCTTTTAGTGCTACGGCAGAAGCAATTCCGCTATTTGTCACAATTGTAAATGGAGTATTGCGGATAATAAAGTCAGCCAATTTCTGCATAAAAAATGTTTTGCCTTCCTGCGGATAAACTCCAGCGTTATGAGCATCGACGACTAGCCGGTAACGTAAAATAGGGCGTAATAGGACGCAAAGAAAACACAAAACAATGGAGGGATTTTGAGCAAAAACAATTTTACCGCGCCACTGCCGCAATAAATTAATTGTGGCCGAAATAGACCGCACATAACGCACGAGCCGATGGGAGGACGCATAATCCAACTGCACCAACGCTGCGTTGAATTCCTTACTTAGGGTTCGATTGCGAGTGTGTGTCTCCCAAGCGATCCAAACCATGGCATTTTGCGAATTCTCAACCAATTTATTACCCCTAAAGTACGTTCTTGCATAAAAATATCAAATTAATTCAACCTGCAAAGAGTCGATGCAAGCCATATCACCATGCAGTACAACTTATCCACCGCATTTAATTTCTCTTTAACATCAGCATCAACGCTTTAAACCATAAATAAATGCCGCGTACCGATGGCATAGATAATAATGAAAAGGTGACTTTTTTAAATGCCTCCGTCGGGCGACCGATACGGATCAATGTAGACCCCCATTGACAATAAATGGAGCTTTTGGTTTTTGGCAGCACCCACCACCGAAATGCAAAACCGAAACGCTTGTCGCTGCAAAACTGTTTTATTACAGCTAAGTGCTGCCCATAAGGTGAAATTCTCGCTCGATCAGACAGAGAACCTTGCTGCTCAACAACTATAGTCAGCGGAGCATTAACTAAGGCATAGTTTCCGAAATAGGCACCGCGCAACCAAAGATCTACATCTTCTGCTGTTTCAAGCGTTGTATCGAATCCGCCCAGAGCTAAAAAATTACTTTTGCGCATTACTACCGAGGGAGTTGCAAGGAAGGGACTAGAAAATACTTGATTGAAATTGATTTTCAAAGTTTCGACGTTGGCAATTAAAGATTCTGGATGCGCGCAGAATTCTGGCCATTGCTCTTGAGGTAAACATTTACACCGTGTCGATACCATCGTCAATTCTGGGAATTGCTCAAACGTATCTAGTTGAATTGCTAATTTTTGGCTATGCCACAAATCGTCAGAATCTAAAAACGCAACAAGCTCACCTTGAGCAGCGGCCACGCCACGATTACGAGCGGCAGCGGCGCCGGCATTTTCTTGTTCAATTAGGACAACAGCGGGAAATTTATTGCGTACAAAATCAGCTGTGCCGTCCTGTGAACCATCGTCCACCACAATCATTTCTACCGGCTGCAGTGTCTGCCTCATTACCGAGGTTAACGCCCGTTCGATAGTCAGCAAAGAGTTATAGGCTGGAATAATCACACTTACAGTTAAAGACAACTTCAGCTCCCCTCTCGAGTCATATTTTTACCCTTATTGTTCATGCCCATTAAATAACGTAAATAACGGTTAAAGGCTGATAAGTTAATCACCAAGATTTCACGCCCCCAACAAATGCCGATATAGGTGTAACACCTGGCGACAATTGTATTCTGCCGTATATTCTTGCGGCAGCGTGACTGGCACAAATGGATTGTCCGCAAAGTTGATCAAGCTTTTAGCGTAGCCTTCTGGCGTATGTACGTCGACTAATGCTTGAGGTTCGCTGTACAGCAATTCGGATAAACCCCCGACATTATGCGCAATTATCGGTACCTCCAAGCTCATGGCCTCCAGTGCAGTCATGGGCGTTCCCTCGTGATCAGAGCACATCACCAGAGCTTTTAGGCCAACTAGATAGGGCGCTATAGTATTTACTTGACCGTGAAAATACACACGATCAGCAATCTCCAGTTGCGCAGCCATTTGTTTAAGCGGTATAGCTAAGCGCCCATCGCCAAAAATATGAAACTGCCAGGGAATATTTGGCACCTCTTTGAGCAGAATAGCAGCCATGTTTAGGAATATATCAACACGTTTAACCGCTTCCAAACGGCCGACAATGCCGATACAAAAGCCTTCCATTTGGGGCTTAGAGCCTAAATCCACCGATTTTAAAGCCACACCATCTACACCGTTACGCACCAATACAAGGTTTTTCTGACCATAAATTGGCTCTAGCTGTTTTTTTAAATCTTCAGATACAGCAATTACCGCGCTTTGCACCCATCGGCCTAGCGCTACATTCAATGCAGCCTGCACACGGCCTAAACCCTTTGGTACATATTCGGACGCTCCGTGTACAGTGCGAACGCTTAAGCGGGCTCGCCTTAAAAGACGGTTAATTGAAAAAGCAATTGCGCCGAGAATATTTTCTTTTTGCCTATGCGTGTGCACTATATCTGGCCGAAAACGAAATATCTCCCGAACTAAACCACAGAAAATACCTACACTACTCATTGAAGTCTCAGGCAGGATTCGCACCGAAATACCTGCGTCGGACAATCGACGAGAAAGCTCACCGTGATTCAACACTATTACAATCAAGGACACTTCATGATTCAACTGCCGCAAGAGCGTATAAGCTTGAGCCTCTGCTCCCGCCCACAAATCACCCGAAACTATGTGCATCACCCGCAAAGAGCGGTTTACAATCGTCATATCTAAAATTGGTCGCGTTAAATGAAGGTATCTGTACTATAGATCCACTTTATTGATCGATAGCGATAAAAAGAGCCGCGATTCTACCGCCATCATTCCCCTTTCGCCCAGTTAATGAGGAACCCACATGCTTATTTGCTTGTTTTGGCTTTCTGCAGTGCTTGCACTATTCAGTTATTTTTTATATCCAATTCTCTTAAAGCTTCTCAGTTTGAAAAAAACAAATCGAATTTCTCAGGACCCTAATGCCACCCTACCTAGCATTAGTCTGATTGTAACCGCGTATAACGAGGAAAAACGTATAGAAAAGAAGATCGCGAACAGCCTTGCATTGCGTTATGAAGGACCGCTACTGGAAATAATTGTAGCGTCTGACTGTTCGGACGATAAAACCGATGAATTGGTGAATAGCTATGTCGATCAGGGCGTTAAATTGGTTCGTGCCCAAGAGCGGCTAGGCAAGGAAAACGCGCAGTTGGCAGCCATAAGTGTCGCTAATGGTGAGATTTTAGTGTTTTCAGATGTAGCAACTGAAATTCCTCCCGATGCACTGCAAAATTTAGCTGCATATTTTTCCGACCCTAAAATCGGCGCAATTTCCAGTGAAGATCGATTTGTTAGTCAAGATGGTTCTGTCGCTGGTGAAGGCGCGTATGTTAAATATGAAATGTGGCTTCGGGGGTTGGAGTCATCGCTTGCAGGATTGGTTGGGCTCAGCGGATCATTTTTTGCCGCACGTAAATCGGTGTGTTCTACCTGGGATATATATTCGCCAAGTGATTTTAATACAGCTCTTAATACGGCAAAAGCAGGCCTGCGCGCTATTAGCGCACCGGACGTTTTGGGGTATTACCAGGATTTAAGTGATCCAAGCAAAGAATACGCGCGCAAAGTTCGCACTGTAATCAGAGGTATGACTGGACTATGGCGCCATAAAGAAGTGTTAAATTTCTCTAAAATGGGGCTATTTGCCTTTCAAATAGTTGGTCATAAATTAATGCGCTGGTTAACTCCTTGGTTTTTGCTCAGCACGTTTATTCTGAATGCGCTCGTTGCTACGAATGGATTTATCTATTCTCTAGCATTTATTGTTCAACTTTGCTTTTACAGCACAGCCATCACAGCTCATTTCCTGCCTGGCTGTCGCAGCGTAACTTTTATAAAAATTATTTATTTCTTCGTGCAAGTGAACATAGCATTATTAGATGCAGGCATTAAATTTACCGCTGGCCAAAGGATGACAACGTGGAAACCCTCAGCGCGATAATGCGGGGGGATTTACCTCCAGTTGGAAATCCAATTACTTTAACTTCGAGAAATCATACCGCTATAGAAATTCCCGGATATCATTTTACCTGGGTCAATTCAGGGACGAGCGCACTTGCCCTTGCACTGCTAGCCGCCAGGAAATTAAAAGCTCATATTCGGGAACCTGAGGTCATAATTCCCGCTTACGGCTGCCCGGACCTTGTGGCTGCCTGCGCTTTTGCAAAGTGCAAGGCCAAACTGGTTGACATCGGCCGCGAAGGCTGGGGCTACGATTTAAAAGAGCTTCGGCAAGCGCTATCTGCTAATACACTCGCCGTAATTGGTGTTACATTTTTAGGCATTCGCGAGGATTGGCCCGCAATTAATTCTATTCTCAGCGCTTATACAGATGTGGTCACGATAGAAGATAATGCCCAGTGGTTTCCTAACCTTGAAGAACAAAACACGTTTTTTACTGACTTTATTGTTTTCTCATTTGGTAAAGGCAAGCCGGTAAGTCTATTAGGCGGCGGCGCACTGTTAAGCCGCATCCCGCTTGCTAACATTGATGCGCACTTAGCTCCAACTCAAAATGATGGACAATCAACGTGCGCGCTGCGTGCAAAATTTCTGCTCTATAACCAGCTGCTAAAACCTAGTGTGTATTGGTTTTTAAATCATAACCCTATTTTCACTCCCGGCAACACCCAATACAGAGCTTTAGATTCAATTCGAGCCCTAGACCGATTAAGGTTAGACTTACTGTCGGCAAACTATGTTATTTATACGCGCCGAAAAGAATCTGCAGTAAACGAATATAACGAGCAGTTTGCTCGCTTAAATATTAACTGCACAATTTTTTTCACAGATAAAAGTCGCATAAAACGCTTGCTGCGCTATCCATTTTTATGCGCGGATAGGACAGCGCGAGACAAACTGCTGCAGCGACTTAATCAAAATGGTTTGGGTGCGACTGCCATGTACCGGCGTCCACTGGTGCGGCTAGATTGCCCACCCAATTTTGTTGATAGCGCTTTACGCCAAAACAACGCGGCGAGCTTTGCTGATCGCTTGATTACATTACCTTGCCACTTAGGTGTTACATCAAAACATATACGTAAAATAACGCAATTAATCGCTGAGGAAATGCAGCTTTCAAAACGTTAACTTTTCACCAAATAATTTAATAGGAATATACCGACAATGAGTTACTATAGATTTCTGGTGTGTAAGCTGTGAATCCCATTATCAGCCTCGTGCTATGCACCTACAACAACGCAGACTCACTCAAAATCACACTTGAACAAATTTCTAAGCAAAGCTTAGACGATTCAGGGGAAATTGAAGTAATTGTTGTTAACAATAACAGCAGCGATCAAACACAAGCCGTCGCCGAAGCCGTAGATTTTGGACCTATCGGTTACAGCTGTCTTGTTGAACCACAACAGGGCCTTTCAAATGCTCGAAACTTGGGTGTTAGCAAAGCGCGCGGTGAATATATTTTGTTTACCGATGACGATGCCGAAATTGACCCTGGATGGGTTCAAAAATACTTGAATTACATTAAAAACTATCCTGTAGATGCGTTATTTGGAAAAATAAAAATAATATGGGATAAACCCAAACCCTGGTGGTATGACGATCGCTATCAAGGCTTTTTTGCTGCAATAGACCACGGCGATACTGCATTTCAAGTCAAATCTTGGCGTCATCCTTTTTTTGGCAAAAACTTCTGCATCAAAAAATCGATTATCCACGAAGTGGGCGGATTTGATCCGAAACTAGGCCGTAAGGGTACTGAGCTATTAGGTGGAGAAGAGACTGCAGTATTTAGCTATCTTTTATCTAATCAAAAATCTGTTTGGTACTATCCAGACATATCGGTCGGCCACAGACTTAAAGAGCGTGAATACTCCGCGCAAAATATTACTAAACAGCATTTGGCTTGCGCCAAACCTATTATATGGCTGTCACGCAACGAACCGGGAGCAAAATTCTGCGGAAGGGATGTAAGTGTTCTTAAGAACCACATAATATTTATTATCGAACACTCAGCATCTTATTTGCGTGCCACCTTTAGTGGGAACATAAAAGAGCGTTTCTATTTTGGTCTAGAATTGCGAAGAGCCGTTAAAGTAGTAATTTATTGGTTAATAAATTCACGGCCCTAAAATTTCGCGTGTTACAAACAAAAAAGCCAGCTTTCGCTGGCTTTTTTGTTTTATCTTATGTCTACATATTTACTTTGATGTAGCTGCTATATAAACCAGCCGAATCAAATGCTGCCATTTCCACCACATAATCTCCGACTAAACGAGGCAAAGTATATTTAAAACTTCCCGCAGGCACAGTCAACGAAGTATAGCTTGTAGCAGTGCGAAGCTTGTATCGAATGGTATAGCCACCAATTTCAGAGGTCGAAACAAGGGCACCCGACATCCGCTCAGCAGGTGGCGTCCAATTGATTGTTAAGCTTCCCGCTATTACATATGTTTTAGCGGCTAGGGTTTGACTAGGTGCAGATTTGTTTCCAGCTGCATCTACCGCAACTATCGCATAAGAATAGGAAGTATCGGATTTTAATCCTAGATCAACGTATGTAGTTATTGGTCCTGCCACATATCCTACTGGAGCGCCATCACGGTAAACGTAATATCCCACCACACCTATATTATCTGAAGATGCTGTCCATTTTAATGATACAGAACGATCAGTGAGCGTCGTGTAAGCAACTCCACTGGGTATTGTAGGGGTAATAAGGTCGCTACTGGTGCCGGAAGTTAAACTGGTAGTGGATGTTCTGCGTTTCACCACAATACCCGATAAAGTACCGGCATCGGCCGAGGCAGATAATTGTATGGTTAAAACTCCATCATTAACTTGCGTATTACTGAAACTTAAATCCAGTGCACAACCATTGCCGACGGAATTATAAATATCAAAATCCCGCAACATCGTAATCCCTTCAATTGAGGCAATAATTTTGCGCTCGCCAACACCGGTCCAATTCATTTCACTGAACTGTAAAACTACGTCATAAGCTCCGTTTGCAATTGGGATGTTGTATTGGAAATCACCCCAGCGTTCGTCCAGATAAATGGCATCGTCTTTGGTATTAATTACGTCACCAACCCATCCCCAATCAGAAGTTTCTCCACCCGAGTAATATCGGTCTGCAATATAGGTAACGCCGTTACTAGCCGTATAAGCCGGGCCACCAGCATTAATGGCCATTAATACAGTGCTACCGCTAGAGCTAGACGAACTTGAAGAAGAACTAGAGCTGCTGCTTCTGCCCGAACTTGAACTGCTTGAAGAGCTGGAACTACTGCTGCTTTTCCCGGAGCTAGAACTGCTTGAGCTACTTGAAGAGCTGGAACTGCTTGAAGAGCTGGAACTGCTTGAAGAACTAGAACTGCTCGAAGAGCTAGAACTGCTTGAAGAGCTAGAACTGCTCGAAGAACTAGAACTGCTTGAAGAGCTAGAACTGCTTGAAGAGCTAGAACTGCTTGAAGAGCTAGAACTGCTTGAAGTAGAGCTGCTTGAAGAGCTAGAACTGCTTGAAGTAGAGCTGCTTGAAGAGCTAGAACTGCTTGAAGAAGAG
>DATDJI010000024.1:0-11782 GCA_036520615.1 Cellvibrionaceae bacterium
ATCATTGGGTATAGGGGCCAATATGCTGTACAAGTGGAAAGAGCTTCACGAACTACAAATTTCGGGGAAAGCGCTGGTGGAGAATGAGCGTGACGAGTTAAAACGCTTACGCAAAGAAAATAAAGAACTACGTATGGAGAAGGAAATTCTAAAAAAGGCAAGCGTTGGAATGCCGAACCACTTCTTTGCCAAAGAAATGAAGTAAAGTTCGCTTTTATCAAGACTGAGGCCGCGCACGATCCGGTGCGTCTTTTATGCAAGGTTATGCGGGTTAGTAAGTCGGCATTCTATGCATGGAAGGTGCGGCCAGCTACGCTGATTACCGCAGTTAACCTTCATTTATACCGCCGCGCGAAGGAATTATTTCAAGCGAGCAGAGACAGTCTTGGCAGCCGTGAGCTTAAAAAAAAATTACGCAAAGAAGGCATTAAAATTAGTCGCGGACGTACGCGCAGACTAATGAAATACTGAATTTATCAGTTAAACAACGCGTTGCTTACAAGGTTACTACTAAACGTAAGCCTGGCGATGAGGTTGCCGATAATTTATTGAATCAGAATTTTAATTCGGTTGCGGCAAATGAGGTATGGCCGGTGATATTACCTATCTTAAAACCGATGAAGGCTGGATGTATTTAGCGATTGTGATGGATTTATTTTCACGTCGGATTGTAGGCTGGCATATCGACAAGTGTATGGCAACTGATTTAATTAGCAAGGCGATGATTAAAGCCTTGAACCTACGCCAACCACCTAAAGGACTGGTTTTTCATAGTGATCGCGGCTCGCAGTACACCAGTAAATATTTTAGGGATCTGCTGGAACGGTATGACATTCGTTCATCCATGGGGGATGTCGGAGCCTGTTGGGGTAATGCGGTTGTTGAACGCTTTTTTGGCAGCCTTAAACACGATTGATATTTAAAATAGCGCAACCGACGCGTGATCATATGAGGCTGATATAGCGGCTTACATTAGGTATTACAATCTGGAAAGGTTACACACGACGGTGATGTATTACCAATTAACTTTGAAAAATCTCAAAATAAATTGACCAGTACATGTTACACATTCTGTCCGAAGATGCTTATGCTTCAAGCGATTTGTAGTATTTATTTTTCTGGGTGTTTGCGCTTGCCTAATTAGGGGTAGTGAATAGCTCGCTGGGTGTTTCTTAGGTTAAGCATCCTGAGAGTCAAGTCGTATCCTATAGATAGAGCTTGGAGTTATGTATTTTGAATAATTTTGGATATCGGATTTTGTACGGAAGATGACAACTAAGAAAATTTGCGTTGTTGACAATGTTAGTTCGAGTTTTAACAAATAAAGGCGTGAAAAAATGATTTTACGTCGTTATAGAGTTACCAAGTGTTGTGTTTTGCACCTAGTGGTTGAACACAGCTACATCGCTTGCATTTTGCGATGAGCAAAAGCCAACACCAGGCCGCCAAGCAACAGCAATGTAATACCGACATGCATGGTAAAAAAACTGGCAGTTTCACTTAAGCTATTTAAATGGCTACTCCAATCGCTGGCCAATAAAATAATCTCCAGCATACACGTGCGCTGGAGAATTGGGATTGATGTGACTGATGTAGCAAAAGCATGCCTCCTAAGATCGAGTCTGCACGACCCTATGACTGGAGATATTTGAGTAGTTTATTTTTGAGCAGTTGGTTTCGAAAAAATAGCAGCAGCTGCTCATTACTGCATTTTATGTTGGATTATTTAATAGTTTTATCGCATACACTCTTGTGAATAGTCGATTTTCAAGGCGAATTATTTTTATGGAACGTGCTTTGCTCTAGTGCATAAATCAGTGCGCACTGGTGCAAAATTCTGTAAATACATTCTGTCCCAAATTCAACTTGTGAAATTATTGGAGAGTTAGTATGTCGGTTATCCCTGAATTAGATCCACGCTTAGCAGTATCGAAAAATGAATCAATAACGCAGCAACCAGATTTTGTAGATGCAACTGATACAGATGTAAATGAGCATTCGCACAAATTAAATGAAGCTGGCGTAAGTCGGCGCTCTTTAATAGGTAAAGCCGGGCTTTTAACAACCGTAGGTGTAGCCGCGCCTTTATTGGCTGGTGCTGTCCACGCCCATCCGCGTGATGATTACGACGATAGCCCAAATCCGGGGCGCGACTATTCTGAATTCTATCGCGACGATCAACACCGTACGTTACATGCAAAAGAATTGCGCAAAAAAGCGTTCAAGGCAAAAATTAAAGCGGCCGAATTAGAGTATAGCGTTGATACTCCGCCGCACCCTAATAATGGTGACGAGGCTCGCTATGCGAATAAAATTGGCACTGCAACCAAGGGCTTAAAACACGATGCAGAAGGCCATGTAGATCCACAATCTTACGCCTCTTTTTTAAAAGCACTACGCTCAGGTGATCACGAAGATTTCGAAAAAATTATTTTAGGTGGTACGGCTAAGCTTGCCGACCCGCAAGGCCCACTTAGCACAGCATTGGAGGGAATTAATAATTCTCAACTTGCTATTCCCGTGGCCGCAAGTTTGGATAGTGCCGCTTTGGCGGCGGAACACATTGAAGTGTATTGGTTATCATTATTGCGTGACGTGCCTTTTACTGAATACCGCAACGATACGTCAAATCCGTTGGTTTTAGCCGCTGTTAAGGAGCTTAACCGTTTGCCAGAGTACCGAGGCCCCAAATTGGATGGCGAATTAACTCCGGAAACGCTTTTTCGAAGCACAGCGCTTTATGTCGATTACAAAGCCGATCCAAGTGGTAGAAAGGGTAAATATGTTGTACCACCAGAAACATTAAAAGGTCCGTATGTTTCGCAATTTTTGTTACGACCAGTTCCGGCTTGGGGAACATTTCCAGCCCAGCAACAAGTGCGTCCTATTCAACCGGTAGGTGAGAGTTTTGGTACTACATTTGAAGAATGGTTAAATATTCGCAACGGCGTTAGTACAGGTAGAAATATCAGCAATGAATCAGGCCGTCGCTACATAACTAATGGACGCGATTTAGCCGGTCTTGCTCGCAATTCAGGGCCCACTTATCTGCACGCGCTGCAAATTTTATCCTCGGCGCCAGTTGCGGGGAATCCGCTTGCAGGTGGAATAGGGGCGCCATTGAATCCAGCTAATCCCTATGTAAATTCAAAAACACAATCGGGCGGTTCGTCATTTTCAACTGGTTTTTTCCAAGGCTTGCTTGCACTGATAAGTTCCCTTGCCATTAAAACTTCTTATTATCAGAACTGGTATGTAGATAGGCGGCTGCGCCCTGAGGATTACGCAGGTCTTGTACATAAAATATTGGCGAAGGGCGCTAAATATCCGCTGCATCAGAATGTACTTAAATCAGATGCTGTGGCACGTACATTTGCTGCTAATGGCAGTTATTTATTGCCGTTGGCGAGTAATGTCGGCGCGCCTACTCACCCTGGTTATCCGAGCGGTGCGACAATTTCCGCAGCTGCACCGGTCACCTTATTAAAAGCATTTTTTGACGAAACTTATATCATTCCCAATCCAGTTCAAGTGGACCCTAATGACCCAACGCGACTGATTCCTTACGAGGGTGAACCCTTAACCGTAGGAGGCGAATTAAATAAATTAGTTAATAACGTCGGCTTTGGCCGGAACTTTAACGGTTTTCATACGCGTGCCGATACTTCAGCGTCCCACGCGTTAGGCGAAGCGCTGGCTATTACACTATTGCGCGATCATCGCTATACGTACAACGAAACTTTTGAGGGCTACACATTTACAAAATTCGATGGCACGAAGGTGACTGTGTAAAATAACTTTATTGCCGCAGGCCCGATGAGCGGGCTTGTTGGCATTTTTATTTGCGAGATAACAAATTTTCAATAAAAAATATCGTTAGAATTTTAAAGTACAGCGATTATTCTCCGACTAAGAAAATTTTAAAAAAGATAAATGCGTGACGCGGCATGTGCACGCAGAAAAGGCATTGAGAGAATTGTAGACTTGTGCAATTTATAGCGTAATTTTTCCTTCAATGGAATCATCTAGGGTTTGACCGGCAACCGCACCCAAAATCATTTTAACACCTGCTACGGCAAAACCATGTTTGGTGTCCCAGTAGTATCCTTCTGTGGGCGTTACTCTTATTACTGAGATGCGCGGGTCATTTTCACCTTCAGTAAACCAAGTTTTAAATATCGGCTGCCATAATTCGTGAATTTTATTTTCATCTCGAGTGCCCGCAGCTATGCCTTTGAGTACCATAAAGTCAGAATGTGCTGAGCCTTGAAAATATAAGGTCACGCGCGGATCTACAGCAATTTCCTGATTTTTATGGCTGTCAAGGGCACTTAAAAACCAAATATTCCCCTCCTCATCCACCTTTTGCACACCCATAGGCCGCGTGCCGGTCGATCCAGCCACAGTAGTGGTCGTCGTGAAAAAACAGCTTTCTGCTTTTTCAACTATGTGCTTGATTCTTTCAACAGCTGCTGGGCCGTGTAAATCTTCATGGTGATGTTCAGTTTGATTTTGGTTAATCGAATCCATAATAGCCTCGGCGACGTTTGCGTTAGATAGATAGTGCTGCACAGGGCTGTACAGGCTTGCAACAATAAGGCAGATTCGCTCTCCGCACTGTGCGCTAAGCAACCAACATTTGGTTAGCCTGTAGCGCAAAGTGCCGCTCGTTATTTCTTTCGGAGATAGCCTTTGGCCGAAGGTTAAAGAAAGCTGGTTTATGAAAAAGTTGTATTCTTATCAGGGGCTGGTACTCTTATTAAATTCACTTTTATTTGATGTCTTCGAAATGTGCAAAATAGAGTGCGTCGGCTCATAAAGGCTATGATGCAATTGCACAACTAATTTAACCCACTTATTTTTAATTATTTGACACTAAGGCTAGATATTCATGGCTCAAGAAATTGAAGACTCTAATCAGTCATTCACTGGCTACCAAAAAGTAGTTGTGTTGGTTTTGGCATTGTTACAGTTTTTGATCGTTCTGGATTTTATGATTATTGCACCGATTGGTGATTTACTAATGAAAACTCTGCTCATCAATACTGAACAATTCGGTTTGGTGGTGTCCTCTTATGCTTTTAGCGCAGCGCTATCGGGTATTGCATTCGCCGGCTTTGCCGATAAGTTTGATCGCAAAAAATTATTGCTGGTGTTTGTATCCGGCTTTGTTGCGGCTACTTTTTTCTGTGGGTTGGCTAATAGCTATATCGAGCTGTTGGCCGCACGTATTGTAACGGGGATTTTTGCTGGCCTGTGCAGCTCAACGTTATTTACCGTGGTGGCAGATTTGTTTGCGGCACAAATGCGTGGCCGCGTCATGGGGATGGTGCAAATGGGTTTTGGCTTAAGCCAAGTGTTGGGGATACCTTTGGGGCTGTATGTTGCAACCCGATTTAATTGGCACAGCACATTTATGCTAATTGTCGCACTCGCTGCACTTTTAATGCTTGCAATTGCTTTTGTGTTTGAACCTATTGCCGAACATCTAAAGGTTGCCAATGACAAAAACGCTTTTTTGCATTTGTGGCACACACTTAATAATAAACAGTACCAAATTGGTTTTGTTGCCACGATGTTTTTAACCATTGGCGGCTTTATGTTGATGCCGTTTAGCAGTGTATTTCTAGTGAATAATGTTCATGTCACGCACGAGCAACTACCTATTATCTTTTTGTGTACGGGTTTGTCATCGCTGGTGGTCATGCCATTAATCGGCAAAATGAGTGACCAATACGACCGCTTTCGCATTTTTATGCTGGCCTCTGTAGCCGCCTGCTGTATGACGGTTGTGTATACGCATTTAACGCCAATTCCGTTTTGGATTATGGTGGTTTTTAATATGGCATTTTTTGCCATTATTATGAGCCGCATGTCACCTGCGATGGCATTAAATTCCATGGTTGCCAAACCACAGGATCGCGGCGCCTACATGAGTATATCGTCATCGCTACAACAAACAGCAGGTGGTTTAAGTGCCATATTGGCTGGTTGGGTGGTTTATCAGCCCACGGCTACCAGCCCGATTGAGCATTACGATATTTTGGGTTATTTAGCTGTGGGTGTGTTTTTGCTCAGTGTGTTTTTAGTGCGGCGGGTGGATAAGAGTTTAAAACAGCAGGAAGCTATGCGAGCGACTGAAATGTCCATTAATTGAATGCTGAAGAAGGGTGATTATTTTTTGGCTAAATTTATTTTTGGCGCAATTAATTGAGTTGGTTTACCTGGCTCAACCTTCGGATTTTACCGATAATTAATGCGCTGTGGGTTTTATAAAAATTTACCGACGGCACTTTTTTGTTATTGCAGTTTTTCATGCTGTCTAGCGCGCCGGGCTTGCCGATGCACTAGATTTTAAAAATAGTATCGATTTATTACCCGCAAAGTTAAAGATTACGAGATATCTAATTAGTCGTCAGTTATTTAGAAGAAATCAACAATCCTCCAGCCACCTCATCCGCAACAACATCCCCCATTAAAAACCGCACCAAAGCCAGCGCAAATTCCATCGCAGTAGCCGGCCCCTGGCTGGTAAATAAATTCCCATCTTGCACAACCGGCTCGTTCATTAATTTAACGCCTTGCTCCTTTAATTCCTCCCAAAATGCAGGGAAGCCGGTGGCCGTTTTACCTTTAAGCCAGCCTTGGCGGCCAAGGACGACCGCAGGCGCTGCGCAGATGGCGGCTATGGCGCCGAGGCGTTGGCGTTGACGGTCGAGTAATTCGATAAGCGCTGCGCTGTCGGCCAGGCGGCTGGCGCCGGGCATGCCGCCGGGTAGGGCGATGAGGTCGAAATTTTCGTCCCGGCAGTCGCTAATAAAACAGTCGGCCTGAATGCTGACGCCGCGGGAGGCTTTGATTAGTAATGTGGGTTCTACGCTTGCGAGTGTCACATGGCATTTGGCGCGGCGCAGTACGTCGACGAGGGTAATGGCTTCTATTTCTTCGCTGCCGTCGGCGATGGCGATCAATACGCGTTTCATAATGAATTTCCTAAATCTGTGAGGTGGTTACAATCGGCCTAGTTCGCGCTGGAAAACGGCGTTTGCCATTGCGCGGGTAATTACCGAGAGTTCGTCTGGGCTAATAATAAACGGGGGCATGGTGTACAAGAGTTTGCCAAATGGGCGTAGCCATGCGCCTTGTTCGACTAAATAGGGCTGAATGGATGTGAGGTTTACGGGCTGTTTAAATTCGATAACGCCAATAGCGCCTAGGACTCGTACGTCTTCAACACAGCCAAAGCTGCGGCAACTTGCTAGTTGTGCATTGAGTTGAGATTCAATGGCATTGACCTGTGCGCGCCATTGGCCAATTGCCAGTAGGGCAAGGCTTGCGTTGGCGACGGAGCAGGCCAACGGATTGGCCATAAATGTGGGGCCGTGCATAAATACGCCGGCGGCGCTTTGGCTAATTCCGCTTGCGACCCGTAAGTTGCAAAGCGTTGCAGCGAGGGTTAAATAGCCGCCGGTAAGCGCTTTGCCGAGACAGAGAATATCGGGCGTGATGTCTGCGTGTTCGCAAGCGAAAAGGCGGCCAGTGCGGCCAAAGCCGGTGGCAATTTCATCGGCTATTAATAACAATTCGTAGCGCTCGCATAGCGCTTTGGCGGCTTTTAAATAATCTGGATGGTAAAACCGCATGCCGCCTGCGCCTTGCACTATCGGCTCCAGAACCAGCGCTGCACAATGATGATGGTGTTGTTGCATCAGCGCTTCTAAGGCTTGAATGTCTGCTTCATTTAACGAGCCTTTAAATAGGCTAGTGGGCGAGGGGGCAAAAATTTGTTGCGGCACTATCTGCTGAAATAGGCTGTGCATGCCGGTATCTGGGTCCGACAGACTCATAGCGCCGAGGGTGTCGCCATGGTAGCCACGCCGCAGGCAAATCATGCGCTGCTTGGCTGGCTTGTCCTGGCCCTGCCAATATTGCACAGCCATTTTAATGGCCACTTCTACGGCTACGCTGCCCGAATCCGCAAGGAATACCCGTTCTAATCCTGCAGGAGCTAGTTGCACCAAACGGCTGGCAAGTTCCACAGCCGGAGCGTGGGTCAGGCCGCCAAACATTACATGGGCCATGCGCTGGGTTTGCTCCACTACAGCTGCATTGAGTTGTGGATGGTTGTAGCCGTGAATCGCCGCCCACCAGCTGGACATGCCGTCAATTAATTTGCGCCCGTCTTTAAGATATAAGGTGCAGCTCTCAGCGCGCTCTACTGCGTACAAAGGCTGGTTGGATGGGCTTGCGGCATATGGGTGCCAAAGTAGCGCCTGGTCGCGGCGGATTAATTCTTCAGCGCTCATGGAGTAAAAATCGGGCAGTTCAGTCATGGTTTAAGCGTGCGAAATCTTCTGGCGTGTTGAGGTTTAAAAAAGGGTCTGGCTGGTATGAATCTGAAGGAAGGTTTGGAACGGAGTAATGCACAGATTGGGCGTTTACCTGAGCGTAAAAAGCCTTTAGTGCCCGCCCGCCACTATGTAAAAAATCCTCAAGCGGTGCGAGTAGGCTGCGATGCCAAAGTGCGTGTAGATAGTGGTGCTGCCCTTGGTGGCAGATGTAATAAATACCTGGATTACCTCCGCAGGCGGACATCAGTTGCTCCACCCAGTCGCGCGGTTGTAGAGGTGTGTCGCAGCTGGTAAATACCAACCATTGATAATCGCGCCCCAGTGAGGACGCTGCCGCGCTGGCGATACCTGCCAGGGGGCCTGCATCAACCAAAGTGTCGACGATGCATGGCAGCGGCGCGAAGACATCCGGCTGTTGGCTAGGTGCGATGCTTATGGCTAGCTGGGTAACTTGTGGGGCGAGTGCTTGGGCAGCTTGTTGCCAAAGTGCGCGACCAGAATAGCTTAATGTAGCTTTATCAACCCCCATTCGCTTGCTTGCGCCGCCGCACAGAATCACACCTAAAAGTGCATTTTTGCCGTAACGATCTGGGGCTTTTGGCATACACTGTCTCACTTGCGCGCTTAGGTGGCCGCCGTATTGGCTATGCCGCCAGCTTAACAAACCCTTTTATTAAGATGTGAGATATGTTGGACCTAGAGACTATTCGCCGGGAATATCTAATGGGTGGCTTGCGCCGAGATGGCTTGGCCGATAATCCCTTTGATCAGTTCGAGCGCTGGATGAGCGAGGCCATCATCAGCCGCATTCCAGACCCCACCGCAATGTGCCTAGCCACCGTAGATGCGCAGCATCGTCCCCATCAACGCTTTGTATTGCTCAAACAATCCTCACCGCAGGGCTTGGTATTTTTTACCAACCTTAACAGCGCTAAAGCGCAGCAAATTAACGGCAATCAATACGTTAGCCTGCATTTTCCCTGGCATATGATGGAGCGACAGGTACGTGTGGAGGGAGTAGCGGTTAAATTATCGGTAAAAGAAGCACTAGCCTATTTTATTACCCGCCCGTTCGAAAGCCAGTTGGCTGCCTGGGCCTCGCCACAAAGCCAGCCGATTAGTTCGCGCGCCATGCTGCTTCAACAGTTCCAAGCGATGAAGGAAAAATTCAAACAAGGGGCCATACCTTTGCCGGATTTTTGGGGCGGTTTTCGTGTGGTTCCGGACCGCTTTGAATTCTGGCAGGGCGGTGCCAACCGCTTGCACGACCGCTTTCAATATCAGCTTAAGCAAAACGAAGACCCGACCCAGACTGCCGCATCCTGGCAGATTGATAGGCTGGCACCATGACAAGTATGCAATTCATCACCTACGACAAGCCCGGCGAGGCTGAAAACCTGTACCTCACCTCCGGCCGCAAACCGGTGCTAAACCCTGGCGAAGTGTTAATTAAAGTGGCAGCAGCGGGAGTTAATCGGCCGGATACGTTGCAACGCAAAGGGTTATACCCTGCGCCAGAAAACGCCAACCCTGTGCTGGGTTTAGAAGTAGCAGGGGTAATCAGCGCCTTAGGCACAGGTGTGCGTGACTGGCGTGTAGGCCAGCGGGTCTGCGCACTTACCAATGGCGGTGGCTACGCTGAGTACGCCTCGGCACCTGCCAACCAATGTTTTAATTTGCCCGACGATATCAGCTTTATTGAGGGCGCGGCCCTTCCTGAGGCCCTATTTACAGTGTGGAGCAATGTGTACGACAGAGCAGGGCTTAAACCTGGCCAGTCTCTGCTGGTGCACGGTGGCACTGGTAGCATCGGAGTGATTGCCATCCAAATGGGCCGAATAACCGGCGCTCGTGTTTATGCCACTGCGGGCTCGGAGAACAAATGCCTTATTTGCACCCAGCTGGGTGCGGTTCGCGGTATTAATTACCACGAGGAAGATTTTGTGGAAGTTCTGCGCCAGGCGACCGGGCGCGGCGTGGATGTGATTCTAGATTCAATTGGTGGCAGTTATTTCCAGCGCAATATCAATGCTTGCGCGCCAGACGGCAAAATTGTTTGTATTGCCTTTCAAGAAGGTGCCACCGCGCAAGTGAATTTTACCCGTGTGATGGCCAAACGCTTAACCATTACCGGTTCGACCCTTAGGCCGCGCAGCCTGCAGGAAAAAGCCCAAATTGCACAGCATCTGCGCCACAAAATTTGGCCCGCCGTATGCGCCGGGCGCATTGCGCCATTAATTGCGGCAACCTTCCCGCTGGCAAATGCAGCGCAGGCGCATAAGACGCTTGAAGATGGCGTGGAGGCAGGGAAAGTGGTGTTGACGGTTTAATTGGTTACTAAATTTTACTAATTGCATGTGGGTGGTTTTTGCTGAGTAGCAGTCGATATTTATTTTTAAGAACCCGTCACAGTCGAATCAACCTTTGTATTTTGTAACAGTCGGAAAACCTGTAGTCGGCCACAATTTCCCATTAAGTTTTTGCGCAAACACCGCAGCAACTAATACGCATTCAATTGAAGTTGAAGGATGAATGCTTTGGGTTTACACCGCCCGTGGGGTGTGACCTATTAAATTACGCTTGAGAAGCAGAGTTAGCAGGTGTTTGACGGTTGTTCTGTTAAGCGCACCTTGGCAAGCATTGATTCTGAAATGCCCGATCCTATTGGTACTCGTTACGGATAATGTGGGTTCGAGTTTTGGTGGGTTGACGATTGCTCGCACTTCCACAGGTACCTTGGTATCAACTTAGCGACTACTCTAAGCCCATTTTCTGTGATAACGCACTTTGTGGCAGTGCTGAAGTTGGGGTTAAGCTTCACATATGAGATGTCACTCAAATCCCCTACGTGTTCGAGCTAATAGAGCTAAACGGTGTGCGTGAAATTGCAATAAAGCCGATGTAATTTCGAGTTAATTTGAAGGATGAATTGATCGGTGAATTTAAAGGGGACAAGTCTTGTTTGGCTTTATTTTGCTTTGGCAGGGAATTTATGGAAATTCAAAAAACTAAATTTTACGATTCGTTTACAAGAAGTTGTTGCGAATCATCAAGTAGAAGTAGTTGAATCGGGCTGCGAAAGTAGCTAATTTAAAAATTCTTTATGATCAAATCTCACGTTTCCGTTTAACTTTGTTTTTATGATTGTGTGAGACATATGATGTATGTGTAGAGTAAAAAGCCCTTCAAAGAAGGGCTTTTTAACTTAATTAAGCATTTGCTAACGCCTGCCTAACACTGGCTAATTGCACGCACAATACAAATACTTTCATCGCTTCATCCACCTGCGGCACCGTGGGTACGCTCGGTGCAATACGGATATTAGAATCTTGCGGATCCCGTCCGTAAGGGTAGGTGGCGCCAGCGGGGGTAAGTTTAACGCCCGCCTCGCCAGCTAAGCGCACTACTTCTTTAGCTAAACCTGGGCGAGT
>DATDJI010000025.1:0-6948 GCA_036520615.1 Cellvibrionaceae bacterium
GTTGAAACCTACCGCGATCAAATGGTAGAGACCGCTGTTGAGATGGACGACGAAATCATGATGGCCTATATGGAAGGCGAGCAGCCCTCTATTGAAGACATTAAGCGTTGCATCCGTAAAGGTACGTTGGAATTAGCGTTCTTCCCCACCTACTGCGGTTCGGCCTTTAAAAACAAGGGTATGCAGCTGTTGTTGGATGCGGTTATCGATTATTTGCCCGCACCACACGAAGTAAACCCACAGCCTTTAACTGATGAAGAAGGTCAACCCAACGGTAAATTCGCCATAGTTTCTGCCGATGAGCCATTCCGCGCTTTGGCGTTCAAAATTATGGACGACCGGTTCGGCGCCCTGACCTTTGTGCGCATTTACTCCGGTAAATTAGCCAAAGGCGACAACATAATGAACTCCTTCACCGGCAAAACCGAACGTGTCGGCCGCATGGTGGAGATGCAGGCGAATGAGCGCAACGAGTTAAGCAGCGCTGAAGCGGGGGACATTATCGCCATCGTAGGCATGAAAAACGTGCAAACCGGCCACACGCTGTGTGACCCAAAACACGAATGTACGCTTGAGGCCATGGTGTTTCCGGAGCCGGTAATCTCTATTGCCGTAGCGCCGAAAGACAAGGGTTCAACTGAGAAAATGGGTATTGCTATCGGCAAAATGGTGGCGGAAGACCCAACGTTCCGCGTTGAAACCGACCAGGATTCCGGTGAAACCATCCTAAAAGGTATGGGTGAATTGCACCTTGATATTAAAGTGGACGTATTAAAGCGTACCTATGGTGTTGAGTTGGTTGTAGGTCAGCCACAAGTTGCCTACCGCGAAACCATCACTCGCGAAATCGAAGACAGCTACACCCATAAGAAGCAATCAGGTGGTTCAGGTCAATACGGTAAAATCGACTACCGCATTCGCCCGGGTGAGCCTAACACTGGCTTTAAGTTTGTAACCTCAGTAGTCGGCGGTAGCGTTCCTAAAGAATTCTACCCAGCTATCGAAAAAGGCTTTAAGTCAATGATGGCTACCGGTCCGTTGGCGGGCTTCCCGGTGTTAGACGTAGAAATCGACCTGTTCGACGGTGGCTTCCACGCCGTCGACTCCTCGGCTATTGCGTTTGAAATTGCAGCTAAGGGTGCATTCCGTCAATCTATGCCTAAAGCTGGCCCTCAGTTGCTTGAGCCCATTATGAAAGTGGATGTGTATAGCCCTGAAGATCACGTAGGTGATGTTATTGGTGACTTAAACCGTCGCCGCGGTATGATCACTAGCCAAGAAGCCAACATCACCGGTGTGCGCATTAAAGCCAATGTACCTTTGGCGGATATGTTCGGTTACATCAGTACTTTGCGTACTATGACCTCAGGCCGCGGCCAGTTCTCCATGGAGTTCTCACACTACTCTCCATGTCCGAACAACGTAGCTGAAGCGGTTATCGCTAAAGAGAAAGAAAAGAAAGCAGCACTTAAAAAGTAATTATTTGTTCGCTCGTAAAAGCCCCGCCTGTTCGCTCAGGAGGGGCTTTTTTTTTGCCCGTGTGTGTTGCTCTCCCAGGAAGAGCCGGGCCGTATATGCTTTACGTGTATCGGTTGGATTATCTGTGCTAGGGTGTTGAGGGCAATATTTACCGGTAAATTGCCGTGTCATCGTTTACGACGCATTGTTTATTTTATTTGAATATCGCGAATGCCAAGTCTCATCGCACAGGACGTTTTCGATGGAGAATATCAATAATTATTAAAGAGTGTCGCACTGCGAAAGCTCGTTGGAGTATTACTTATGGCTAAATCTACATGTGCAAAATGTTCGAATACTAGTTTTGAAATGGTTGAGTCGGATAACGTGAAGGACTCGAAATTCAAAATAATGTTTATTCAGTGTGCCAGTTGCGGTGCAGTGGTTGGCACTACGGATTTTTATAATATACCTAATTTGCTGGAAAAAATTGCCAGGAAATTAGGGTTTAATTTGCACGAGTAATATATTCGCTGACGCATTCGCTCTATTGTTAAATGGCTGCAAATATTGAATGTGTGGAAATTTTGTGTTGTGGAAAATTGCTTGCGATGTAAGTGAAAAAGCAAATTTTATTGTATGTCACGATTTTCCGCTGTGTCTAAAAAACTGTCGATAATGCCAAAAGTATATTTGTGTAATAAGCCATCTTATTGAAGTGGCGTGCAAAAAATGGTTTGCAAGGACGCAACAGGATTTGTAAATGATTTTTATCAGCGGAGTTTTTTTCGCTTGATACGGTTGTATTTGGTATAAATTTAAATGCATGACAAGTCTCATTAGTGTTGTAGTCCGTTCAAACGAAGTTAATCTCTAGGCTGTACTTGAGATGCACATGGCAATGAAATTTCTACCAATTCTCAATCCATAACAAATTTAATATGTTGGTTGCTATTAAAATCACCAACGCGGTAGAGTTCGCTAGGTCCTAGCTTGATTGCGCGCATCCTCCAACAAGAGTAATTCCCATGGCAAAACTAGTATTTTGGCTTAGCTCATTTATTCCTGGCAGTGTACCCGGGTACACGGTTGCGGTAACCAAAGGCATTCATGCGGGAAAAACGGCGGTACCCTTGCCTTGGGAGGCCTTTTCTTGGCCGGGGAATTGGTCGAAAGTTAACGGAAACCCGCATTATCTAACCGACCAGCGAACTTTTTCTCTGCTGCCAACGGCCAGTTCTCGTATGCGATCCTTGATCGAAATTGAGACAACAACAATGACGGTGATTAAACAGGCTCACGAAAGCTCTGGAACCACTGAAGTGAATATTAAAACTGGAGCTCAAACCGGTTTTGATACAGCTAAAATGACTAGATGTAGTTATGACGCCAATCCGGCCATGACGTCGTACCATTTTTATAGACGTTTGAGTGCGTCAGCCGGTGATCCATTAGTTGGCATGGCTGCAGACATCGATTACACCGGTTCCCTCATTCTTACCCGGCACGGGACTACAAATTCTGGAAAAATCGTTGTTGATTTTGAAGGAATGATTGATAGCTTTCCTGCTTATGAATGTTATGCCACTTTTAATGGGGTAACTAAAATACTGTTCCAGAGCAGGCCGCCTGCAGGCAATACGGTGCTCAACCTACTGGGGGAAGCGACAATTCCTGTAAAAGGCCGGGCGAGCTTTTAACCTTTTAACTAAAAATTCTTTATTAAATCTTAGGTATTGATGAATATTTACATCGGCATTTTTTAGAAATTAACAGCCCACTGAAAATAAATGGGCTGTGGTTAATTCCACGAAATTACCGTTTCAGGATTTTCCCTTTGTCTTATTTAAAAAGGCTTTTTAATAGGCTAGAGCAAGAATTAAAAGCTTGAGCGGCAACCGAATAATTCTGTTTACGCCCTCTGCCCGGAGGGCAACCAAACGGCTTCGGCCCAATGCCATATATCCTCCCATTCAACGTCCGATTCGCCGCTAGTTGGGGTCCATACCAATACGGCGTCTTCTAAATTAATGCAGTAGTAGCAGCCGCCGGACTGGCAAAAAGGCAATAGGTGACGCGGCACACCTTGTTCCCAGGCCTCAGCTGCTACATCGGCCAAATAAGTATGCGAGTGCGGGTCTGCTGCGGTGACCGGCTCAAGGGTGCCGATTACCAAATCGCTGACGGTTAATAAAAAAGCCCGCAGACTTTTAGGTAATGAGGTAACGAGAGCTTCCTCGATATCTAACAATTGATCCTCATCGGGTAAATCCAGAGGAACCGGTACGTTCTGCGCGCTGGCACGCAGTTTTTCAATTGTTTCTTCCATTTAAGGCTCCTAAGTACGCCTGGTGAATTGCCGGCAGGCTGAATTAGCGCGACATGCTACTGCCTGCGCTGGTGTGAGTGTTGAGAGTTTTAGTGTGAATAATTTAGGCAAAATGTAACATCTCAGAGCGGCGCTTACTTTGCGCAACGCTTGAGACGGGTAAATCCACAGCAAAAAAATCCTTAATGGCATTGCTCAATTGTTCTGGATTTACGTGCACTTCTTCAAAATAGCGATCGTACACTTTGCTTGGGCGATTTTCCCAACCGATTAATTGCGCGAATTTTGCAAATTGTTGTTTGGTGCCTGGCGATAGGTCTACGCCGTTTACAGAGTTGCCTCCGTTGACGAGCGTATTTAATTTAGTTTGCACATCCAAGTTGGTGGCGTTTTTCCATTTGTTTTCACCGGTAAGCGTCACTAGCATATCGCGTACAGATGTAGTGGCTTTATCGAGTTTTTTGACGCCGCGCACCTTGCCTAATTGAGTTAAAAAAGCTTCGTAGTCTTTACTAAAATTTTCTGCGCCGCGGTCAATAATAGGAGAATTGTTTTCATTGGTCAGCGTATTTAATGCCGGGTTCGCCATTAAACCCACGCCATGTTTGCGTTTATGATTCCAGCTTTTTAAATGCGGTACTATGCCGCCAATGCCTGTCGTATGACCTTCACATTTAAGCATTAAATAGATGCGCTCATTGGTAGTCACCCACTGTACAAGTAATTCCTCATAACCCTTTAAAAATGCAAATCCGCTATGAGCGGAGCGGCCTTTGCCATTTAAATGGCTGCTTTTTCGCTGGGGAAGCGCCTCAAAAGCTTTTTTTACGTTATCCGCTTCGGCATTTGTCATACGCAAAAAATACGTGCCTTTTTCCATGGGCTTATAAATCCAGCAGGCAATAAAAAGCGCTTGAAAATAATCCGCTTTAAAAGTTTTGCTCGGTGTGTTTTTCAGCAGCGCATGTACATCTACGCCGTTGCCGCCGCCGAAATAGCCAGTTAGGTAACGGCAAAAGCCGTCATAGGTTTGAAATTGTGGCTCAAAAATAGGCGTAGCTTGAGGGGTGTCGAGTAAATTGCGCAGGAAATCGGCTATGTCGGACATGTTTAGGGCTCACAAAGAATTTAAGAGCCACCTGGTGTACGTAAAGCACACTAAGGGCTATTCCTTGCCGCCTGGGGGTGGGCGTGCTGGGGCGGGGAAGCCTGCGCAGCGGAGGTGAAACATGCCATAAAATTGCGGTGTTGAACAGTTCTAACCCATTCACTAAGGCAATTAATTCGTCGCGACAGAGTTTTGGTAAGTTCTCTGTCAGCGACCTTATTGTGCAGTGTAATTAAATTTTGCGGCGCCAGGCGAATAGCGTCGCCAATGCGCAAAGCATTAAATTATCAATGCTTCCCCCGGCGCTAGTGGCTGATTCTATTTTCACATCGGCAGGATTGCGTTTGGCTTTTTCACGGAAGAGTTGTAATTGTATATCGAGGTTCTCAATCATTTTATCTTTAGCAATATCGAACCCCTTTACGCTGTCCGCGCGCAGCTCTTCGCCTAAATTAACAGGCGTTGCGCGGCCTTTTACCATGCTCGTACCCGGCGCGCGAAAGAGCATTTTTTTACTTGCGATGTCGTATACGACCGTATCCATAAGCGTATTAGTGTCATTTTTCTCACCTGAAACCACATAGGCTCCAACTAATGTCCAATAGGTCAGGGATAAATAACCGCTATCGGTAAATTGCACTTGATCGTAAGATGTTAGAGCGATGACATCAATGCCATACATGGTTTTAATTTGTTCCAAATTAGCAAAGCTGCCGCCGGGCGTGAGATAAGTCGAAGGGATTTCCTGTATTTCACCAATAAACGAATATTTTTTAAAATGCTGCGCTACTGAACTTAAAATCTGCGTTTTTTTAAGTTCAGTTAACCCACTACCGCCATCCTGGTTTCCCCAAAAACTGCCACCATTGTGTGTTTGCGATTGCTCAGGCACAAACGCAATACCTAATTTAATCGGCAGCTTTAGTGTGGGAATTGAGGGAGTAATTTTAGCTGGGGTATTTTTCGGATATAGATAATCCATGACGCTGCTCTTGCGGCCAGTTTGTTGGCTTGCGCAGCCTAGGCAGGTGGTTATTAAACTGATTAACAGGATGGTGTGCAGATATCGCAGATTCATGGTGAGGTTTCCTAGGATTGAGCCAGAAGTTTAGCACGGTCTACGTGAGCTAGAGCAGCTAGGGAACTGATATCAACGTCTAATTAAAACCTATCAGGTTCTGTTTTTTTAGCGAAAAAATGAAGCCATGTTGGTAAGCATAATCAATTGTCCTTATATTTGAATTTACCCCAATGGCTGCCGTATGGATTAAATTTTATACGCTGCTTTTATTTTCCGAAATTTGCTTCTGTGCTTACGTAAGCCCCATTTAATGATTATTCTGATTATCAATTTCGGTGTATTTGGCGTGCCACTGAGGTGCAGATGTTGTTTTTTTTACAAAAAATCTATCACGGATTTTATTTGAATGTGAGGGGCGTTGATTTTGAAAAGATGGTGCCGCAGCGTTGGAGTTTCGGGGCCGGAGGATCTCGTATCTTCTGGTTTGACGTGGATAATTCTATCTCGTACTTTTCTGATTGGTAAATAACTTTGCCGGCAGCTCGATAATTTTGGAGATCTAACGTTTTTTATTAGAGGTAGAACTTGTGATATTTTTTCATCCAGCGATATGTATCTTTCAATTCCTTTTTGTCTAGAACTTCTAAAATGATTTTGCTTTTTCTGTGGGTATGATATTCAAAGTCGTCAGGGATGTTTTCATTTGCGAACGCTTCAAGGGCCTGTGATGGTCTAATACCCCCGGACACTTTAATGAGAGACAATAAAACGTCAACCATTGAGGTGCCATATGACTCAGAAACGCAGTTACAAACAATATCCCAAAGAGTTCAAAGACGAGGCGGTAGCCCTGGTGCTTGAGCAAGGCTATTCAGTTCCAGAGGCCGCGAAATCATTGGGTATAGGGGCCAATATGCTGTACAAGTGGAAAGAGCTTCACGAACTACAAATTTCGGGGAAAGCGCTGGTGGAGAATGAGCGTGACGAGTTAAAACGCTTACGCAAAGAAAATAAAGAACTACGTATGGAGAA
>DATDJI010000026.1:0-15747 GCA_036520615.1 Cellvibrionaceae bacterium
CTTTATGTTTAATGATGGGATTGGTAGTCTGTAGCATGAGAGTTACCTTTTGGTTTTGTTTAGGATTCGACACCCATATTCAAAACCGGTAACTCTCTTCTTTCAAGTCGAAGTGTCAGATTAGGTCGCGACTAGTACAAAAAATTTAGCTCAAATGTAAACTGACAGGCACCTTTTAAAAACCGGTAACTGTCAGATTAAGTCTGAGCTAGTACAGATTAAGTCTGAGCTAGTACAAGTTATTGTATACGTAGCACTGAGCTATAAAAGCAGAATAAAAATTTAAAGCTAGGACCCGAGAAAATTATGAATACCTATAGAATTCTAATTGATGGATGTGACAGTTAAATGAAAATTCGCATTTATTTACTCATAAAAGTGTCACCCAAACGACATGCCATTTTCACACTGTAGGTATAGCATATTAAAGTCTTGCCTGTTCTCAGCCGCATAAGACAAGGAAATATGTTTGCCAGGGAGTAATTTCATAATTAGCATCCTGCCAGGAGTGATACAATGAAGACCATGCTTCACCTAAAAAAATGGCTTTTTAGTTTTTTGATTGCCAGCTCTTTTTTTACCGCAACTAGTCAAGCCCTAACAACCGACCTAGGTTCCCAACCCAGTCCGGCACATTTTAATTACACAAACACATTTGCAGCACCCAATTCGCAGTATTTTACGGATTGGTGGGCATTTGAAGTCGATTCGAGCTTATTTGATGCTACTACCCTTGGTATTAAATTATCAACGGCTTTTGGCATTGCTAATTTGGAAACAAAGCTCTATGCAACCGTCAGCACCTTTCATAGAAATATCTCTTATTATTTCTCTTTCTATTTAAAAGTGTTCAACAACTGCGTTTTCCCGTCCGCATCACCCATTGAACTTTTTTGGATTCTATTTATATCTGCGATATACAAATTTCTTTAAAAATTTTTAAATTTCCGCTCTTGAAATCTTCCAGCACGTCCCTAATTTTTGATTTGCCCGCCAAGTCTCTCGAAGATTGGCCGAGCATACATAATTTGCTGATATTCATTATCGCTTCGGAGCGGAGGATAGTATTTATGAACTCAATTGATTTATCACCACTTTATCGCAGCACTATAGGGTTCGATCGATTAGGCTCGCTGCTAGATAGCGCGCTACGTGCTGAAAACACCGCCAGCTACCCGCCTTACAATATTGAAGTCACTGGGGAGAATCGTTACGCCATTACACTAGCCGTGGCGGGGTTTGAACTAAGCGAGTTGGATATTCAGGTGGAGCGCGGTTTATTAAGTGTGCGCGGTAAAAAACAGGACGACAGTTCGAATGGTCGCAAATTTTTATATCAAGGCATTGCGGCTCGAAGTTTTGAGCGCAAATTTAATTTGGCTGACCATGTCGAAGTCACTGGCGCGCAATTAAATAATGGTTTATTGGCGATTCAGCTGGTTAAACAAATACCTGAAGCCATGAAGCCTAAAACAATTTCTATTAACAATGTTCAGAGTGTCAGCAATAGCACTTTGGTCGAACATCAACAGGAGGAAACCCAAGCGGCGTAAGTACTATTAGTTTTACAAAAAACCTCTAGCCGCCTGCGCAGCGCCTAGAGGTTTTCCTGCATTTGCTTCGCATATTTACCTTTTCAGTTATTTATTTTTTTATTTGAAGCAGTTTCACTATTCTATAGTTTGCAGTGATAATTAAAATGAAAAAATCCCGGAAACGCTTAATTGAAAGCGGGCCGGGATTGCGTAATTATGTATTGGGTGAAAGATTAAAACGCACCTTGCAGAATTTTACGGCTAACTTCTGTAGTAATATCTTTATGTTCGCCCAGGCTCGTACCACCGTGTTTTATTAGGTTGTCCACTAAAGTCGCAATGGATGTTTCGGGAATCTTGTAGGCGCTCAGGCGTGTAGGCAGGCCCATTTTTTCGAAAAATTCTGCCGTTGCGCCAATTGTGCGATCAATCAACTGCGCTTCATCGCCTTCAAGGCCGAATACGCGGCGGCCGAATTGCTGAATTTTGGCAGATTTCTGCTTGCGTTGAACATTCATTAACGAAGGCAACACGATTGCAAGCGTTTGCGCGTGGTCCAGACCATGCAACGCAGTAATTTCATGTCCAATCATATGCGTAGCCCAGTCTTGCGGCACACCCACACCAATCAAACCGTTTAGCGCTTGAGTAGCGGCCCACATTACATTTGCACGTACCGCGTAATTGTTTGGCTCATGCAAGGCTTTAGGGCCTTCTTCTATGAGCGTCATTAATAATCCTTCCGCAGCGCGATCTTGCACTTTGGCATCAACTGGGTACGTCAAATACTGCTCAATTGTGTGCACGAATGCGTCTACAACCCCGTTGGCAATTTGTTTAGCGGGTAGGCTAAACGTTGTTGCAGGGTCTAATACGGCGAAAACCGGGTAAACCAATGGGCTGCCGAACGCGAGTTTTTCTTGAGTGGCGGCTTTGGTAATTACGGAATTGCCGTTGCTCTCGGTGCCGGTGGCGGGCAGTGTAAGTACACATGCAAGGGGCATGGCTTTTGTAAAGGTTGCACTTTTAGCGAGTATGTCCCAAGGGTCGCCTTCAAAGTAGATGGCAGCTGCAATTAGCTTTGTGCCATCTACTACGCTGCCGCCGCCTACGGCGAGTAAAAAGTTAATATCTTTTTCTTTTACCAGCGCGGTTGCCTGCATTAAGGTTTCAAAATGGGGGTTAACTTCGATGCCGCCGAATTCAAACCAAGTGCGCCCTTCTAATGCCTTGACGACTTGATCGTAAACACCGTTTTGTTTAATGGAACCGCCACCATAGGTGACAAGTATGCGTGCCCCGGCGGGTATATGGGCTGCCATGTTGGCAATTTGGCCCTCGCCGAACAGAATGCGGGTTGGGTTATGGAAGGTAAAATTTTGCATGGGCTCACCCTAGGTTGTACCGAATAGTCGTGCGCCTAGTGTGGTGCTGAATAATATTTTTGCAAGTGCGCGGGGTCCTAAAATTCCAAGCTGCGATTTCTAAACGATAAATAGGACGCAACCGCCCTATCTTTAATTTATTTCGCTATTGCGCGCTTAGGCTTCCTTGCCATAGCCGATTTATTTAAACAAAATAATCTGCAGCTTTAAAAGCAACGCCCTGCGCATCTTTGGTCGATAGGCTCGGCGGCTCTTTGATCGGCCATTGAATGGCCAAATCAGGGTCATCCCAGGCGATGCAGCGTTCATAAGCGGGCGCATAATAATCAGTTGTTTTATAGAGAAATTCTGCCGTTTCCGACAATACTACAAAACCGTGGGCGAAGCCTGCAGGCACCCATAACTGCCGGTTGTTTTCAGCGGATAAAATCTCGCCTACCCACTGGCCAAATGTTGGCGAATTGCGGCGAATATCCACGGCTACATCCCATACTTCACCCTGCACTACTCGCACTAATTTGCCCTGGGCTTGTTGAAGCTGATAATGCAAACCGCGTAATACATGGCGCGCGCTTTTAGAATGATTATCCTGCACAAATTGAACATCGACTCCGGTGCCTTCGGCAAAGGCACGGGCGTTAAAACTCTCATAAAAAAAACCGCGTGCATCGCCAAATACTTTAGGTTCAATAATCTTCACATCGGCAATGGCAGTAGATATAACATTCATGCGTTAAACCTTTTTTAATAAACCTAATAAATATTGCCCGTAAGGATTTTTACTTAAGGGCTGCGCTAATGTTTCTAATTGGCTGGCATTAATCCAGTTTTTCAGAAAGGCGATTTCTTCTAAGCAAGCAATTTTTAAACCCTGACGCTTTTCAATTGTTGCAATAAATTGCCCGGCATCTAGCAAGGATTCGTGCGTGCCAGTATCAAGCCAGGCGTGGCCTCTTCCCATTACCTGCACAGTCAATTGATTGCGCTCTAAATAAATGCGGTTAACGTCCGTAATTTCTAATTCACCGCGCGGGCTTGGCGCTAGGTCCTTGGCGATATCAATTACTTGATTATCGTAAAAATATAAACCGGTTACCGCGTAATGGGATTTAGGCTGTTTGGGTTTTTCTTCCAAACTAATGGCTCGGCCAGTTGAGTCAAACTCCACCACGCCGTAGCGCTCGGGGTCGTGCACATGGTAGGCAAACACCCGTGCACCGGACTGATCTGTTGCAGCTTTTGTTAAATCATCGGCAAATTCATGGCCGTAAAAAATATTATCACCCAAAACAAGTGCAGAAGTGTCTGCACCGATAAATTCGCGGCCAATAATAAATGCTTGCGCTAAGCCATCTGGGCTTGGCTGGACAGCGTAGGTTAAATTAATGCCCCACTGACTGCCGTCACCTAATAATTGGCTAAAACGCGGAGTATCTTGTGGTGTGGAAATAATCAAAATATCGCGAATTCCCGCCAGCATTAATGTGCTAAGCGGATAATAAATCATAGGCTTATCGTGAATAGGCAATAGTTGTTTTGAAACAGCTAAAGTAACTGGATACAAACGAGTGCCGGAGCCTCCGGCGAGAATTATACCTTTGCGCATGTGTGCCCCCTTAAAGCAATATTAAACGCATAATATGCTCTAAACCCTGTTGCCAGGGCGGCATATGCAAACCAAAATCCCGCGTTAAGCGGTCTGTATTTAATCGTGAATTTAATGGCCGTGCCGCCGGTAATGGGTATGCGCTGGTGGAAATAGCTTCTACTTCCTCCGGCTGAGTTTTTAATTCACGCCCTGCCGCCACCGCACGGGCAATTACCCATTTAGCATAGGCATGCCAAGTGGTTTCCCCGCCTGCAGCCAGGTGATAAACCCCCTGCGGGAATTCTTTGGCGCCCTTGTTAATATATTGGCTTAATACCTGAGCGGTAACATCGGCGATTAACGCAGCGGACGTAGGGGCACCGAATTGATCCGCCACGACACGCAAGCCATCGCGTTCTGTTGCAAGACGCAACATAGTTTTAGCAAAATTATTTCCAACTGCACCGACGACCCAGCTGGTGCGGAAAATTAAATGTGCGGCCTTGGAATTTTGCAGCGCTTGCTCACCCGCTAATTTACTTTTGCCGTACACACTTTGTGGGTCGGGTGTGTCATCTTCGTTATAGGGTGAGGATTTGTGGCCGTCGTATACATAATCGGTAGAATAATGCACAACTAATGCGTTAAGTTTTGCTGCCTCCTCTCCAATTACACCTGGCGCATGGCCGTTAATAGCAATGGCCAATTCCGGCTCGGATTGAGCTTTATCCACAGCCGTATAGGCTCCGGGGTTCACAATAATGGTGGGCGCAAACTGACGAATTACATCGCGCATCTGTGATTCATTGTGCAGATCAAAACCTTTGCGATCCAGCGCTAACACCTCGCCCAAAGGCGCCAGTGCACGCTGCAATTCAAAGCCGACCTGGCCGTTTTTTCCGGTGAGTAAAATACGTGTCATGTTGGGATCTTAGTAAATTAATGAATAATTAAATATAAAATAGTTAGAAGCTTGTGAAAATTAATTGCGGTCTTCTGTTTTGGTTAAATCAGCTTGATTTACCTCGGGAAGCTCTGAAAAATTTCGTTACTCGCTCTGGCGTGGTTAAATTTTCCAAAAAATGCTCATTTACTAATGAAACTCGGTGCGTTGCTTTCGATTTCATTCCAGATGAAACTCTACCTCCCCTTCCGTGGGGTCGTACCTCTCGCATCTATGCAGTCGTGCGCTTTTTTTTGGAAAATTTGCCTAGCCGGGCGCGCCGAGCCAGCGCTTTCCCGCCTACATTTTTCAGAACTTCCCTAAATTTAAAATCATGCACAATTTTTTTTAAATTTCCGTCGCACAAAATAAAAATACAATCCCGCCCGAGATTTTTACACCCCCCTTTTTTAATACAAGTTAGGAGTGAGTTTTGTATGTTTAGGCCCGCACACATGGCTTTTTTTGTACCCTGCTAATAATGCAGTAATAGGTAAACCCAACACCCACAACCACAACATACTCGGCCAAGGCACTGAAATTACCGAGTCAACAATTCGTGAGGTATTAACCTGCATGCGAATAGACTCAATACCCAACGCACCGGAAAAACTCCCGATACCCGAAACATTGCCTTCGGCCACCAGTGTACTTAAAAACACCTGCTGTACACCGCCAATAAAACTATCCGTGCCATCAGACTGACGAAATACGTGTTGATTGATCGAGATACTGCTATTACCAAAAACTTCTTGTGTACTGCCATCTACTGCGCTGGGTAATTCTGCAGTGGTTGCATCATTTTGCATACTCACCTCACCAAGATTGGGCAGTGAGAATGTCAGTGTGGTTTGTACATGTTGGTTTTCTATTTGGGTCAATTGACCTGGTACTATACTGTGAACAAAGGAGCCTGCAGCCCACTGAGCATGTACATCACTACTATTGACGCCGCCGTTTAAATAAATTCCTGAATCCAAGCCATTATTACCACCAGAGAAATTGATCTGATAATCAATGCTATCAATTTGGTAGCCAAATTGCGGCTCAATTATAAAATTGCCCGTATCGCGAAAATATAAATCATTAAGTGTTTGCCGGTGATTATTTGTAGCAAATGAAATAAGGCTACCGTTGGTAGTTGGGCTCGGCTCGTAGGTTAGAAATCCAACGGTAGGAAATACTAATTGATTGTTATCCCAAAAAGCGCGCAATAACTCCCCTTCCCCATCGCCTTTATCTACAACAGCACCGAACGTGCCATTGGTAAAATTAAGAAAATAGGTGTCGGTTGTAGCGTTAACATTGTCTAAAGTGGTGAATAGGGTATTAGCAGTTGCAGGCGTGCTGATGCAAATCGCCGCGCTGAGCAAAACTGAATATTTAAATTTCATAATCAATCCCTACGTTTAATGGAGTTAACGGAATGCAAATTATTCATTTACGGGCACCTCCGGAAACTCCCTTTTCACGCCCTCACCTAGGCTTTTTCAAACTCAGTTTGCGTATTATCCACTCCTTCGGCCCCTGTTCTATCCAGTTTATTAACAAAAATATATTGCCAAAATATTGAAATTTTATTTAACGGGACGCGTAATTTTTACCTACCCATTCGCGGTAGCTGCCCGATGTTACCGCCTCTGCCCATTCTTGATTAGCCAAATACCATTGCACGGTTTTATAAATGCCTGTTTCAAATGTTTCCGCAGGTTTCCAGCCTAATTCGCGCTCTAGTTTAGTTGCGTCAATTGCGTAGCGGCGGTCATGGCCGGGGCGGTCAGTGACAAAGGTGATTTGAGTTTCGTACGATTTGCCGTCGGCACGGGGGCTTAATTCATCCAAAATTGTACATAGCGTTCGCACCACATCTAAATTGGGCTTTTCATTCCAGCCACCTACATTATACGTTTCCCCAAGCTTACCATCGGCCAACACGCGTCGTATGGCACTGCAATGGTCTTTCACATATAGCCAATCACGTATTTGTTGCCCGTCGCCGTAAATTGGCAAAGGCTTGCCAGCTAATGCATTTTGTATGCACAGCGGGATAAGTTTTTCCGGGAAGTGAAAGGGGCCGTAATTATTCGAACAATTCGTGGTTAATACCGGCAGGCCATAGGTGTGATGATAAGCGCGCACTAAATGATCGCTGGCGGCTTTACTAGCAGAATAAGGGCTATTAGGTTCATAGCGGTGAGATTCAGTAAATGCAGGAGCCGTTTTATCCAGCGAGCCGTACACTTCATCCGTAGATACATGTAAAAAGCGAAATTGAGCTTTTTTATCGGTGGGTAAATTACCCCAATAATTACGCACCGCCTCTAGCAGGCGAAATGTACCCATTACGTTGGTTTGAATAAAATCTTCCGGCCCTAAAATTGAGCGATCCACATGAGACTCAGCTGCAAAATTCAAAATAGCGCGGGGTTGATGTTCGGTTAATAATCCGCTCACCAACTGGGTGTCGCCTATATCACCCTGTACAAAAATATGACGGCTATTCGCTTGCACACTGGCGAGATTTTGCAAATTACCGGCGTAGGTCAATAAATCCAAATTGACTACAGGCTCATCGGCTTCCGCCAACCAATCCAATACAAAATTACTACCGATAAACCCGGCGCCGCCGGTTACTAAAATTGTCATGGAGACTCCTCAAAATACACATGCAGATAAACGCATAAAATATACATTACTTAAGCCGGGGCATACCTATTACTGACATCGGCTAGTTAACGCCGGCCAAGTCGTTCCCTAGTTTGGCATCTACTGGCTCAACCTGATAAAAACGGAGTAAAGCAGACATGATACCAAAGAGACGCGCATCTGTGACATTGTTTTACATACCCACTAACAGATCTAGCTTTCATTTCGAGAAGATTTGTACGAGAAAAATTGAAGCGACTAGTATTCTTGTTGCTTATAGCAACCGCGCCGTTCTCTTGCCGAAGTTTTATAACTAAATACCCAACAATCATAGGCGCTTTGCACTGATATTCAGCTTTTTTGTGCATGACAGAGCAACCATGTGCTATAACCGAGCGTTAGGTTGTTGAGTTGGCGTAGAGAAAATACGCATCTAAAGCTGCATGGCATATTGAGCGTTTTAAAAAACTTTACCTTAAGGAATTCAATTGTAGTTGTTCAATAAAGGAAAGCCTAAATGAGGACTTTTTGGCTTAATTTAATCAAGCATAAAACAAATTGTTTGCGGGGAAACCTTTTCCCAAAAACATTCAGTTGGGCTAATTTTTCTTCGTTGATAAGTGTACTTGCCTATCACAACTGCGCCCCATCAAGCCATCTGCGGTCGCGCGGATTATTACTTTAATTCTGCCGAAGTCTTTAGTTTTAATCAATTTAATACAATTGACGATATTTCTAACTACGGCTATTGGCAAATACACAGGAATAAACAACTTGTAACAAATCAAAATATTTCGCGAGAGATAATACTCAGATAAAAGTGACCGCGTTTGCTTTGACGACGTACCAATAGATGCGCCCTCTTTATGCAATACATGGCTATCCAAAGCCACGGCTAATGAATAGCCTTTTCTTTTTGCTCTAAATGCCCAATCTAATTCTTCATAATATAAGAAGTAGTCTTCACTCATCAGGCCTACAGAATCGAGAAATGAGGCTCTGACCAACATAGACGCACCAGCGATATAATCAAGATTGATATTTGAATCATTAAAACGACCTATTTCGGATATGTTGACGCCGTTAGCTATTTGATCGCCACGAGCTAGATGACAGTGAAAGTGAACACCACCTAGAGCCTGTATGGTATTTTGTGGGTCCATATAGATCAATACAGATCCTACTATACCAATACTTTTATCCGTATTAATTTTATTAAGCATTGGGGTGAGTGCATCCGACTTTAACAGAGTGTCGGAATTAAGCATCCAAAAATACTCAAACTTATATAGGCTCCTAGCAACCTTAATGCCTACATTATTACCATAAGCAAACCCGCCATTGCAGCCCGATTTAACCAAGCATATAAAAGGATGCTCAAGCTTATCCGTAGCAGCAAACTCGTTGTAATCGGCAGTTAGATATTGAGAATAATTCAGCCGTGCGTAATTATCGCCAATATAACGATTGATCTGCTCGTATGAGTCATTTGTTGAACAGTTGTCGACAACAATTACCGATACAATGTCATCCCTAACAAAACTAATACTATCAATACAAGCAATCGTGTCTTGCCAACCATTGAAATTCAATAAAATAATAGCGGTTTGCATTTTGTAGTCAGACAAAAAATATCTCCTAAAATAATTTGTTGTATTCGCTGGCGAACACATCGTGACAAAATATATAAGCTCATTTTTGATGACCATTTGGTACAAAAATTTAAAGTACATCTCCTTATTTTTTAGCTAGCGTTTTTTGTTCTAATTTCTATTTATATATGGCAGGCGCTTGCTAAGAGCTATAGGCAGCTGTGAATGGTGCTGGAGCTGCGATCAAATTACATAAGTAAATATCTAACATTTTTTGAGATTACAATTACCAAGGCATTGCTGTTAATCATGTACCATTTACAAGTGAACCATATTATAAATGAATGATAACAATCCGGATCCTTCGCCGTTGAGTGCTTCTCGATTTACATCAGAGAAGCACTTTCACGATTGGCAATAAATTTAAATTATTTCAATTGCTATAATGTACAAACAGACATTATCTCTCTGCAGCCACTGTCTTTAGCATGTCATAAATAGTGGATCTATATACGTCTAATTTATTTAAAATCAGCATTTCAGATTGGCGTATCTGGTCGGCTAATTGAGTGCGTTGTGCAAAGCCATTTTGTATAATTTCGACAATTTCAGTCGCGTTATGCGCTTTACAGTCAGCGATGGACGTGTAGTTTAGAGACCCAAACAGGCCGTTAAACTTACGGCTATATGCCATAGGGATCACAGGTACACCTGATGAATAGGCTGCAATACATGCGTGCATACGAGCCCCCATGAAAAAGTCCATAGATGATATATAACTCTTCGCATCCGATGGTCGATTGAAAGCCGGCGCCACTGTTACGCTTGGATATTCCTTGGCTAAAAGTTCGCACGAATGTAGATCGTCTTCCACCGGCATGTTAGGTTCGAGAACATGCCCAATGAGAAAAACCTCCACTCCTGGTGTTTGAGTAAAAATTTGCACCAGGTTTCTAATGAGTTGAGGATAATCAACAGTCAAACCGAACTGATTATTACCTGTGTAGCCACCATTAAATAGTAATCCTGATACGTTAATACCTACGCGAATCGATTCTGTATTATTGGTGGTCTTCGTAAAAGGTAAGCAAAATGCTACATCGATTGCTTCGCTAACGTTGCCTCGTATTCCAATTGACGACAAATATGAAGAGGATAAATGGTCACGAGAGAAAACCCTGAAACATCGCTTCATTATTTGCTTGGCCATCAACCGAGCTCCGGCACCATTAAATGGCCCGATTGTCTGAGGAGACAAAACAAGTTTTTTATTAAAAAAACAGACTATATTTTTTGCCACCCAGTGATAAAAGAACCGCTTAAAGCCATATATATCGGCAAAACTGTCCCCTTCCCCAATATCTAACACAAAGTCGCATCTTTGTATTAGGTCGCGGAACGGTTGGCGGAAAATACGAATGCGATGGCATTCAATACTGTGGCCAGCTTGTACCAATTCCTTTTCAAGATCTGGAATACCTTTTTCACTTGTGCCAAGAATTAAAAAATTTACCTTGAGCCCAAGCTTTTCGGCAGCATCGCCCACTATTGCAATATTGGATTCAGTTAAGGCACCGACGCCTAAGTTTCCTGAGCCCAGTGAATGCCACAACAAACCAATTGTGACATGTTGTTTATTATGCATAAAAATTCTCTTTGTTATGGTTCGCCTTTGGCGCGCCTAAAGGTTCCCCAGGCATTGCGCAAAGTGTAAATAAATCCGCTGCTAAATATTTGCCGCACTAATTTTAATCCTTTAAAACGAGTGGTATTACCTACTGCCAAACGTGTGGCTACGCCTCTTGCGGCAGCTAGCTGCCGGCGGTTAACTTGATAGGGCTGCATAGCATCAATTTCACCGACAGAAATGGGTTCCATCACAATAGCATTTGAGGAGGTTGCGGCATTTAATAATTGGTTGCCTGCAGCAGTTCTTGAAATAATTAAGCTGCGCCCATCACGTTCTGCAAAATCGGGGTAACCATCTTTGCCATACCAAGCATCAGCGCAAACAACATCCGCAAATTCACCTGTGCCATCTGCACAAATTTTGCAGCGGTATTGCAATTGTTTGCCAAGAATATTACCCCAGGAACTGTTGTAATCCATTTCATAGTTTTGACCATCGGCCTGGATCGCACGGGCCATACCTGGCCATCCATCACCTCTATAACGGAATGATTCAATTTGCGTCGGATCAGCCCCCATCTTTTTGATTACATCCAATGTCGCATTTTGGCTGGGAATGCCCGCGCACATAAAAGATAAAATGATGGGGATTTGAGGTTTATATTGCGGGTTGTCTCGTAAATAGGCGCGCAGGGCTGCGGCATCGCAAGGCTTACCAACAAAAGCGAAATGCTCGCCTGTAGCCAATAATTCATTTAAATGCGCAAGAGGAGATGAAGGCGCATAACGAGAGCCTGCAGCAGTTATTACGTCAGTCGCAGTTCGTGAAATTTGCAGTTTATTGGCTAGAGGATTTTGTTTATCCACGGCAATTTGCGCAACAAAATCTACCTGATTCGATTTTAATAAAAAAATGCACAGGGCAGATATTACGCCACCCGATGAACCCATATGCCGAGTAGTTTGATCCGTTGCATAACCAACATGCACCAATTCTATTGGCCCCCAGGTTGGGTGATAATTTTTACTGGTCGATTCATGGGCAACTACAATACCTGGACAAACACGATTAAAACTTTTTTCCACGTCGCTGGTTATAATTCCGGTTACTTTAGGGCGAAGAAATCCTTGAGACGACAATTGCATTGTAACTGCGCCGTTAGGAGCTATAGCTTGGCAAAGCCCGCAGCCTGCGCATAGACCTGCTCGAACCGTAGATTCAATTGCGTTCATAATACGTACACTATTTGATATCGTCTAAAAATTGTGATGGATTATATATAAAATTTGGATTTGTTTTTATTTCATTGGCCAGCTTATCTTTCTCCCATTTCCACCAATGACTTTCTTCAATTTTTTTTAAAATATTTTCTTCGAAGCGTTTGCGTATTACTTTCGCCGGAACACCAGCAACTATTTCATAAGGATTAACATCCGTTGTAACAACTGCGCCTGCCGCCACAACCGCTCCCCTACCTATTTTAGAAACGGACGGTAAAATTATGGCGTTATGGCCAACCCAAACGTCATCGGCCACCTCGAACTTTGTACGATTTATGGTTTCGCTTTCAACTAACCCTAAAGATTTATTGTATAAATATGGGTGAAGGCTAAGAAAGCTTAACCCATGATTTCCATTTAAAAAAACACAGGTTCTGGAAAATGAACAATATCGGCCAATCGTCATTCCGCGGGAAAACCTTTCTGTGTCGAAGCAGCCATATGAATACAATCCAACGGATATATCGTGATGTTCCTTGAAATACGTTCTCAACCATTCGCTCTCCATTTCATTTTTTGCTTCCTTACGGTATTTGAATTTGAGCATAAGCTTTGTTAATGACATAACTAGATTATCCCCTTTTTTATTTTGTACGACTTACAAATTGTTGGAGCAATTGCGTAAAGCCCTGCCAAGGTGAAATTTGTAATTATCAACAATACGATCCAATCTTTAATTGACGTAATTCCGTTTAACAGCACTAGCAAAGCAAGCAAGCATAGTTGCAGTCCAGTGCAAGTTGCACGAATTGCTTGAGAACCGTTAATTGTCAAAATACAGCCAATTGACGCTGCCATAAATCGAGCTAAAAAAAGAAGACCGAAATAGGGAAAAATGTCATTCAATTCAGAGAACTCGGCACCAAAAATATTTTCAGCGGAAATGAGTTTGAGAATATAAAATCCTAGACAACCACATGCGCCAATTGCGTTAAAGGAAAGAATAAGCTTTCCGTACTCTAATCTAGCTGCCTGCTTTGTGGAAGTGCTCGCGATATGGGGAATAAACACACTACTTAATACATTAGCGGCTTGAGTTCCTGAGAGGAAAATTCTCATGCCAGCCTGGTAGATTCCAACGCTCGCAGGACCGAGAAAATGATTTAGTACTATGCTATCTATTTGACCAAATAGACTCTGCAGCGCAAAATCACTCGCAAACGTGTGAGTTCGTTTTATTTGCAACCAGCCTAATCGCCAAGAAGCAATTTTTAGCTGGCTATAATAATTAAGCTGACTGCGCCAAGTGATACCCAATACAATTAAACGTGAAATAAGAAAAGCCATGGCGGCAGCGATAGGGGTTGCAAGCCATACACACGCAACCACGACTAAGCATAATTGTATAACTGCTGCCATGCTGGCTAACTGAGTTTCGGCTCCATATCGATTAGTGGCGCGGTAACCGATATTAAATAATTCAGTTAATGAGTCAGCAATTTGTGCTGCTAATAACAATAAAAATACTAAATAGGTTGTGGGGTTGAGCAGAAGAATACTGCCAACGCCAATAATGCTTACCGCAAGGCTTAAGATAATTTTAGCCGTGAGTACCTCGCTCATTAATGTGACGGCTGCATCTGGCTTTGCACCTATTTCGCGCAGTAGGTATGGCGCAAAACCATAATTCGACAGCAAAGCAAGCAAACCCGCCGCGGAAAAACATAACATCAATAGACCAAATTGGTCCGGCCCTAAAAGTCGAGCCATAACGACAAAACTTAATAAGCCACAGCCCAACCGCATGGCGGTAGACGTACCCATAAGGGCAATATTTTTAATTAATGCCATGGATTACAGTAATTGTGTTGCTAAAAATCAGTGCGTTCATTCTCTGGTTCTATTTGGGTAACATCGATGATGCAGGCTGGTGACTATTAGTTACGAGTTAATATTTCACGCTTAAGCGCCGACAGACTTTCCGTTGCTGAGCAGCTAATAATTCAACCTTGATGCGCGGCTTTTATTAAACACAGCATTGAGCAAATATTTTGTAAAAAGATGCTAAGTTGATAAGGTTTGATTGCGATAAGGTTCATTGCGGATAAATACATATGGCCTGGTAAAATTGACTATAATTTGAGCACAGCTTTATAGCGTAGTTGTTGCAGGTACTAAACGTAATTCTATAAGGGTGTAGCCGCGGGAGCGCACTCTACTGCATGCGAGTAACACTCTCCGTGCGATAGCTAACCAGCCCTGCCGGTATTTGGCGGTGGAGAATACTCCACACTTGTTAGTAAGGTCGCTGCCATTGCGCGGCTGGACACTAGGTTTAAAACAATCAGCTATAAATTCATCTATCCGGGGGGGAAACTTTATCCGAGGGTAAAATCTTGAGAGTCCTTGAGTTTTTCTTGCACTTATTGTGAGCGCACACTCCCAAAAATGTGTAAAACCTGCAGACAGGCGCATTTTATACAAAAGATAAGTGTTGTGCAGCTAATTTTACGATGAAAGAACTAAATAAATATCTCTGATATAAGCTCAAAGTAACAGGTTGTAAAAAATTTCGACCAGAAAAATCTAAACTACTGAATTGGTGATACGCGTGTTCAAATTTACTTCTGTTGCTTAGGTTCGTGGCGGAGGTTGAACAGTCGTTTTAGTATTACCTGGCTAGGCTTTTCAAAACTCCAGTAAACCAAAACTGCAAGTATCGCTGCGACAATGGCCAGTATTGAAAAATAAAGAAGAAAAGGAAGGTGAAAATGCACCATCTTAGCTATGCGCGCGGCAATACCTAACAAAAAGATATGCGTAAAATAAAGAGAGTAAGACGCCGCACCCAACAATAGAAGCAGTTTTATCACCCTGACCTTAAAGGATTTGACAGCAAGCTCGCGTTCTGGGATCTGCCTAAGGCACAGAACGATAAAAAACAGCGCGAAGATAAATTTTACAAACTCAACCCTATCTGCTTGAATCGTCACAATCACGGTAATAGCGAGCGCTAACACAACTGCTAAAGCGCAAGTGTAAAAGCCAGGCCCAACGCGACTTAACACAGTGTTAAATTGATCATAGCGAGTTGAATTAACAAATAACCCTAGCAGTAACCCGGACAAAAAAATATAGCAAAATGGGATCAAGATAATAACCTAAGGGTAACGGAGCATCCTCTATACGCCATCCGATGAAAGCAAGA
>DATDJI010000027.1:0-157891 GCA_036520615.1 Cellvibrionaceae bacterium
GTGCTGTGGCCGAACACCTTTAGCCACTTTACTGGATGGAAAACTAATTTGGGCTGAGAAAAATTTAGCTCAAATGTAAACTGACAGGCACCTTTTAAAAACCGGTAACTGTCAGATTAAGTCTGAGCTAGTACAGTTTAATATAAGATGCCGAAACCAAAAGGTTTCTAAACTGAATTAAATACACGGCTCTTTAAAGCCCGTGTATTTAACACTTATTGGCGCGATCCGTTAGTTATTTAAAATCAACTTTTACCCGCAGGCCAAACGTTCTGCCCTGTGCCCACATAAAATTCGGTTCAGCACGACTATTCCAACGGCCTTGGTCATTTTTAATTTCTTCATCGGTAATATTATCGATGAATGCTTCGAGTAAATAATCATCCGATGCAGGCTTAAATTGTAGGCTTGTATCCCATTTTAAATAGGCGTCTTGGCGATCAATATCGGCTGCGTAAGGTAGATTTTTAAAGCCTGCCGGGCGGTCACCGCGATTAGCAGGGTCAAACCATACTTCAGAGGAATAGCTCGCACGCAGACGCGGAGTTAATACGGCACCGCCGGTTAAATCAAAGTCCTGCCGATAGCTTAATGTGAACGCAAGTTCGGGCGCCTGTACTAAAGTGTTGCCACTGAAATTTAATAACGTAGGAAACTTGGCATTATTAGCACTAGGATTAAACGCTGTGCCGTCTACACCGAAGGATGAATCTACGGTGTAAAACTCATCATACGTGGCATCGAGAATCGCCAAAGAGCCTTCAAAATGGCCTTGATCACCGACCAGCCAATTAGCTTCTAATTCAGCACCGTTAATTGTTGCTTTGCCCGCGTTGGTTTTACGCAATAAATCCGCACCTGTGGCCGTAGTGATATTGCTGGTAACTTGTAAATCCGTATAGCGAGTGGAAAATAATGAAGCAAATATTTGTAAGCGCTGATCTAAAAATAAGCCTTTGAAGCCCAGCTCGTAATTAATATTTTCCTCAGGATTAATATATGCCTGCGTGCCCGCTGCTTCATTATTATTCGTGGCAATAACAGCGGCCAAATCGGCCGCGGTCATTGCAGTGGTGCCAGTGTAACCTGCGCCATCTTGAATTGTGCCGGATTTAAATCCAGTAGCCACAGAGCTATAAATTAAATCATCAGCATTCAGATCAAATTCAACGCGCCCCATGCCGGTAACCTTATTCCAATCCGGTGAGGTGTCATTGAAATTATCCGCCCAACATTGGCCTGTAGCGGCTAAAGTGCGGTTATCTGCAATGCCTGGCGCAGCCAAATTGGGGTCCGCTGGGCATTTAATATTGCGGCCACCGCGATCCCAGCGCTTATCTTCGGTGTAGCGCGCGCCCAACGTGCCACGCAGCGCGTCGGTAAAACTGTATGTGGTCTGACCAAAAACGCTGTTGGATTCTAAGCCGCGATCCGGCTGACGGTAGGTTTCCCAATAAATTGGGTTGCTGTTGCCAGTGGGGCGCGTGTCCCGGTTGGGATGCACTATGTCGAAATGGGTTAAATTATTTTCGGTGAAATTAAATAAACCTAGCATCCATTTCCAGTCGGCGTCGTCACTATTTTTTATTTGTATTTCATGCTGAGTGGCATCGTGATTACATTCAATACAGCCGCCCCATTCGTAATTACCCGGCAGCCAGCTGCGATCCCAGCGGGATTCGCGTGTAGATTTTGTGTAGCCGCCTAAATAACTTAGCGTTATGCCGCTCTCAAACGAATAATCCAAACGTGTACGCACAGAGTTAACGTCATAATCATTCGTCCCCGGTATTTGAATATAAGCCGAGCGATCACTGCCGCCGCTTAAGGTTGGAATCTGGCCTGCACCTTTATCATTAAAATTCTCAAACGTTAACTGCCATTGCACCGCTTCGGTAGGTTTTAATAAGGACGTAAATCGATAGGACGTTAAATCAGTAGAACCGTATTTTTCACCTAAATTTGAGCTAGGTGCAAAATCCACTACGCCGTCGGAATTATCGGTAGCTGCAGCAAAACGCACGGCCCAAATATCGGAGAGTGGAATATTGACCATGGCGCGAGTAGCTGCTCGATCGTAGCTGCCTAGCGTGTGCTCAAGGCTCGCGGCAAATTCATCCTGAGGTTTTGCAGTGTGTAAATTAATTACGCCGCCAGTGGAATTGCGGCCGAATAGCGTGCCTTGCGGGCCGCGCAAAATTTCGCTGGATTCTAAATCGTACATTAATGCAGTTGCACCCTGGGAGCGGGCAGAATAAATACCGTCGATGTGAAATGCGACTGCCGGGTCGCCATTTTCGGTTTGATCTGACGAGCCAACGCCGCGCATATATACCATCGGTGTATTTTGCGTACCGTTTTGCGCTATATGTAAACTTGGCACCATACCTTGTAAATCATTTAAATTAACTACGTGGTTTTCCGACAGAGTTTCTTGCGTAAAGGCGGAAATTGCCAGGGGTGTATCTTGTAAATTGGTTGCGCGTTTAGTTGCAGTAACCACAACTTCTTCTATTTCCCGCGAGTTATCGGCGGCGAATCCGCTTTGGCTAATTAATACGCCGATTAAAGCGCCAGGCATCAATTTAAACTTGGTTTTCACTTGAGTGACTCTCTTATCTGTGTTAACTAAAGCGGACCAAAATGGCCGCGGTTATTTAAGCCGCGGCATATTAACAAACTCACCATTTGATATGTTATTAAGTGTTATTTTTGATTAGTCAAGACGCTCTGATTAAGTCTAAATGCGCTATTTCGCAAACATCATATTTACTTGCATGCAGCTGTCGTGGCGAACCGCTGCCAGCGCGTACACTCACGTGATGAAACTACTAGCCCTTTGCTCGATTTAGCGTTGCGCACTCTGCAGGCTATATCCGATGAAATGCAGATAAATGATTTTAAAAATCCAGAGAGGATTACTTCTGCTGTACAAAGATACTAAACGCTCTGCATTTGTAAGAGGTAAATAGTCGTTTCGCCACCGCAGAGAACTTCGGCTCTGAGAATCCTTTTAAGTCCTGCATGAAGGACTTTTTGTCGAGCGGCATCGGCATTGAAGATGTGAACTAAAGACCAGTAGCTGTGTAAAGTGTAAGCGAAGCTTGATTAATCCTTGCGTGGGGTTCGTCTTAGGCCGCAGGAGCTTCTATCATTAATTCAGCATGTACTGCCTCATTGGAGGTTGTGATAGGGTGGATGCTGCCTTACTGTCTTTTGGAGAGAAAACGAATGAAAACCCTCTATTCTGAGTTGCGTGTAGATGTGACAGGCGAGCTCGCAGTGGACGCAATCCATAGTCTTTATTGGGAAGTCAGCGGCAACCCTGACGGAGTGCCAGTATTATTTATTCACGGCGGGCCCGGTGCGGGTAGCAGCCATATTGATCGGCGTTTTTTTGATCCTGCGCGCTACCGCATTGTGCTGTTTGATCAGCGAGGCAGTGGCCGTTCCACACCGCATGCCGAATTACAAAATAACACCACAGCGGATTTAATCAGCGATATAGAGGCCCTGCGCGAACACCTCAATATTGAGCGTTGGGTGCTTTTTGGTGGTTCCTGGGGTTCAACCCTTGGTCTACTCTACGCCCAGGCTTTTCCTGAACGTGTGATGGCGATGATTTTGCGCGGTATATTTCTCTGTCGCGCCACAGATTTACAGTGGTTTTATCAATCCGGTGCAGATCGAATATTTCCGGATTATTGGGAGGATTTTGTTTCACATATTCCCGAAGCTGAGCGCAATAATTTAATGGAGGCTTATTATGAGCGCCTCACAGGGGCCAATGAATTAGCCAAAATGTCCTGCGCTAAGGCTTGGTCCACTTGGGAGGGGCGATGTGCCACGTTGCGACCTAACCCGGAAATTGTGCATTTTTTTGCCGATCCGCACAGAGCTTTGTCACTTGCCCGCATTGAAGCGCATTATTTTGTAAATAATGCATTTATTGCCCCCAACCAAATTATTGAAAATGCTCATAAATTAAAAAACATTCGCGGCATTATTGTGCACGGCCGTTACGATGTGGTCTGCCCGCTGGATAACGCTTTTGCGTTACACCAAGCTTGGCCGGGATCTGAATTACAAATTATTCGCGACGCCGGCCATTCTTCTATGGAGCCGAGCATAGTAGACGCACTGGTGCGCGCGACTGATCAAATTGCCGATGAGCTCTATCCAGATTCTTAAACGTCGCAGTTAATTTTTTAGCGTTAATTCAAGCGCTTTATCCGATTTTAAAGGTGTTTTTATCTGCATTTGTGTTATCGCGTGGCCAATGTAGCGTAAAGCAGGCGCCTCCCAATGGGGAGTCGCTTAGGTGAATATCTCCGCTGTGCCAGCGCATTAAACGCTTAACAATTGCAAGGCCCAAACCGAAACCGCGTTTGCTGGAGTTTTGCGTATTATTTAAGCGCACAAATGATTCAAATACGCGGCTATGTTCAGCACGCGGCACGCCGGGGCCATCGTCACAGACCGTAATAACGACCTGTTCGCCAGGTGTGCTGGCGCGTACCTGAATAGTTGACTCCGCAAAGCGCGCAGCATTTTCCAATAAATTAACCATGACGCGCTCCATAAGTTGCCAGTCCGCAGCTACTTGAGTTGCACACTGCGTGCATTCGAGCGTAACGATTAAATCTGGATTTGCCTTGCGGGCGCGCTGCACTAAATCAGATAGAAAATCCTTTATATTTTCCGTCTGCATATACAGCTGACGATTTTCTTGTTCGAAACTTGCGTAATTTAATAGCTGGTTTACCAATGCATCCATTTCATTGACGTCCAGCCACAAGCTTTGCCATTGCTCTTGAACATTTTGTGGCACCGAATATCCCGCCATTTGATCCTGCGCCATCGCAAGCGCAAATTTCATACGTGCAAGCGGAGTGCGCAATTCATGGGAAACGGCGTAGGTCATTTCTTTATAGGAAGTTAAAACTGAGTGCAAGCGTTGACTCATACAGCAAAACGCTTCTGAAAGGCCGAATAAAGGGGAATTTTTCTTCAGTGTTAATCCACAAAATACTTCGGCAAAATCTAATTGTTGAGTCTGTAAGGCTAAGCGGCGTAAATCGCGCATTAATGGCCACAGCCAGCTAAATACGGCTAAGCCAATAAATAAATACACAACTAATAAAATGGCACGATATTGCCAGGGCTCTTGTGGGTGCGGCACCGGATAGCGGATGTGAATAATGGCCGGCTCAGAGCGATAGTGAAATACATCGCGATAATGAATGCCTGAAGCGGGATCTAAACTGGAAATAATTAGCGATTTTTTTTGTTTTAATTCGCTCAGCGTTTGATTATTAGTTAAATCAGCGTCGCTGAGAATTTCAACGCTGGTGCCATCGGGGGTAATGTAGGGCAGTTGCTCGGTATGCGTGGCGGCAAAATCGGCTAGAATTAGTTCCGCTGGCGATAATGCATCGTCATCAGCTGAGCCAACGAGTTGGTCTAAAATAAAACCTGCGCCAACTAAGGTCGCTAAAATCAGGCCATACAGTGAAAAAAATACGCGGCCCATTTTGGTTTATAGCGCATCGGCTACTAATAAATAGCCGCGCCCCCAAATAGTTTTGATTGTATGGGGCGCATCAGGTGTTTCACCGAGTTTTTTGCGCAACTGAGAAATGCGCACATCAATTGTACGATCCAGGCCGTCATAGGGTCGCGAATAAACTCGGCTAAATAAATATTCTCGGCTGAGCACTTGGCCTGCATGTTTGGCAAACGTCAGCAGTAAATCAAATTCATGGCTAGACAAATTTAATTGTTCACCTGCGCGGGTTGCTGTGCGCAATTTTAAATTAATTGTCAGTGCGCCGAGAGTTAATTCTTGCTGCAAAGCTGTGTTGTCGTTGCGATAGCGCCGCAATAATGCATTGATACGCGCTAAGAGTAATTGGGGTTCCACAGGCTTTAATACGTAGTCGTCGGCACCGGACTCCAGCCCCTTTATTTGCTCAGCATTTTCCGTTCGTGCGGTCAAAAACATAATCGGACCTTGATAATCGCCGCGAATGTCCTGGCATATTTCCAAGCCGTTTTTGCCCGGTAAACTTATATCTAAAATAATTAAATCCGGGCAAATATCGGCTGTAAGGCGCGCAACCTTAAGGCCAGAGGTTTCCTTGTGAACTTTAAACCCTTGGCTAGTTAAATATTCTGCAATTAAATTCGCCAACCGCAAATCGTCTTCCACCAATAAAATTTGGCATGGGTCATCAACTGTCATTAATAAAAGCTCCAAGGGTTGCGTCGCTTGCGGTGGACATTTTGCTGTTGGAGAACTTGGAAGTGGCCGTCGGCCAGCACGCTGCCGGTGTCGGAGGCGAGAAAAAACCGCACAGTCCTGCTCGCACGCGGTGAGAGAATATGGTCACCAGATTGGGCCTGTTGCCAGCATCGTAGGGGCTGCGCTTGGCCCTCTTGGAACAGGCACGCTGACAGCGTCACAGGCGACTGCCAGTGTAGCGTCACGGCTCCACTGCATTCTTGCTCGCTCTCTCCGAGCACACACAGCCTTGGTGTAAGGATTAATTCAATTTCTCGGCTTTGACTTGAGGCCCATTGAGAAAAGCCAAATACTGAAATGGATGCAATACCAAGCCGAATAAAAAGGCGTTTAAAAATAATAAACACCTCCTAAAAATATGCTGTAAACGCGTGATTCTTCCATCAAAGGGCTTGCCGCGATTTCTGAAGAAAAAACCTTGATTGCCGAGCTCGCCTTAAGGGCAAAATGTTGATTGATAGGTTTTAAATATTCAACCCGAACCAGTTTAGACCAGCCGCCGCGATCAGCTAAGTAAACCGGTAATGTCTGCGTGGCTTCTTGCGAATAAACGCCGTAATAATAGTTGATGTAATCTCGGCTCTGGAAATTAGCGCCAAAACTGATACGCCAATGGTCAAGGAAATCGCGACTTACCGCTAGGCGCATTTCTCGGCCGGAATGGTATCCAGAAATCTCATCCAGCAACTGAAAATTAAATTCAAATCCTTGCTGACTGAACGTGTATTCAAATCCACTCAACGCGCTGGTGTGGCGGTAATGTAGTTTAGGTGTGGCCGGTTGCGGCTCTGCTGTTGTAGGTCCGTCGCCACCTGAGAAGTCTGGATGCAGAGGCAGACGACTGGCGGCGTATTGCCAGCGACGAAAATAAAGCTGCTCTAAGCTTGGTAAAACCAATAAATTTATTTGTTGTGACGGATTTTCCCAGAGCGTAAAGCCAGCTTCGAGATTGTCGAGAAAAAACCGCTCGCCGTAATAACTCAGTTTAGGGCGCACTAGAAGAGGAATGTCGCTACCGCCTTTGAGCGGGTTCGTGCTCAATCCAAGTCCAAGCCCCACACTTAATTCCCAGTTTCCATTTGAAGAGCAGGGCGCTTGGCATAATTTACTGGTGGGGCCAGCTGCGTCTACAAGCGCAGCCTGTAGCAGAAAACACCCAATGATAAGGAAACGTACAACTAAATTACTCACACAACATGCTCGATAAAAAGGCAGGTAGGTAGAATGCAGCCGACACCCGGCTTCTGTAATGGCATTTTTGGTAATAATTTGTAACCCGACCCTAAAACGCAAAAAGCCATCCGAGGATGGCTTTTTTTGTGTCACTAATAATTATTAGTCGAGTTTAAGACCGGTGTTCTGCTCGATAAAGTCGGTCCAAGTTGTATCAACTTGTTTGTCGATCGTACCGTCTTTACCTTTATCCAGGGTGTACTTAAGGTCAACCTGGTTGAGGATTTCAAAACGGGCGATCTCTTTTTCGCTTTCAACCACTAACACACCGCCGTTTGGGACGGCAAAGCCTTGGCCAGTAATGGTTTTTTCTGTGTAAATTTTCAAGCGAGAAGTTGGCAGGCTTTTGCTATTTGCTGTGGCCTTACCCAGGCTCAACATACTGCCTTTAACACCGATCGTGTAAGCGGCATCGACCATGCTTGATTGCAGATAGGACTCAAATTCATTGAGCTGTACCACTTGATCAGCTTTGCCTTTTTCTTGGAAGATCAAGGAAGAGCCCGGCACGCCGTTTAATTCGGCTCGAAGATACTTGCGCTCAGGGTTGGAAATAGAAAATTCCACCTTGCCAGTAATATCCAAACTGCGGCCTATTTCTTTGCCATTTTTAGTTGGCTGAGCAACATAAAAGCGTTTCAGGTCAGCGCCCAATTTAAGTAGCAGGGTGCTGTCATTGTTGTTGGAGAGAATGCCTGATTGCGAAGAAAGGGATACGGTAGCTTTACCGTTAAGCCAGAACTGCGCGGTTTTACATTCGCTGAAGCTGAAATCAACATACAACTTTAAGAAGTCCGTAACACCATTGGCACCCAAGTTGGCTGTGTCTAAGCCCACTGTGCCGCTGGCAGTGCCGCCTTGGTTACAAATTGCTTTACTGGCTTGAAAGTCTATTCCCGTAGCACTGTCAGGAATCGTGCTGTTGGCTTGAGCATTTGCCATGTTGGCAAGGCCATCGCCTAGGTTGCCTTCCATATAAAGGGGGTGAGGTTGGTTGGCATCAGTGCTACCAGGGCCTGCTTGGGCCGTCACTTCAAGCGCTGTTCCCAACACTGTTTCCAGGTTGTCTTCTGTAATGCCTACAGCGCGCTGATCCACAATCTGTGAATCATTGTTTAATTTAGCGCTGCTAGCGTCTTTGCCACTACCGCAGGCGGTTAAAGCAACGCTCAAGGCAGTCAGAGCGATGGTTTTTGCAACTAGATGAGTCATGCCTCGTCTCCATGGAGAGAATTTTATATCGTGGAGCGAGTATAAGCCTTTACGCCTTAATAAAAGGCAAAGTATTTGGCATTTTGGATGGACTTACTTAGCGTTACTAACAAGTCGCTAAGGACCTGGGGGGAATTGATGTTAAAGCTACGAGAAAGTATATCCCTGTTTGATCACTACTCTACCTGCAGTAAATTATCTAAATGTCTAGGCGGTTAATCCTGGACTATTGGGTCTGCGCATTCCTACATCAAGCTCCCGCATTCCACGGCTGAGCACATAAGCCTGATTAAATTGGTTAAAAAAGGTTAACAGGGCGTAGGCGGAACCGGGGTCTAACGTATCCAATACTCCTATTGCCGCCTCAGCGGTGGATAGGCAGCCGTCATGAGCTGCTTTGCGTAACGCGTATTGCGTCGATTGTGTCGGTACAGCAACGGTGGGAATATCCTTAAGCCAGGGTGTGCGGTTAAACATTTTGCGCGCTTGTTTCCAGGTGCCGTCTAGCAAAATAAGCGTAAGCCGTCTATTGCCCAGTTGTGCTCTGTGTTGTGCGTGGACAGGGGTATAAGCTTCATCGCTGGGAAACACCAAAACAATCAAACGCTGCGGATCAGACAATACGTGCGCCAGCCCTTCCGGTGGATGTAGTCGCGCCCATTCAAATACCAGAGTGGAAGGAAATACATCGGCCAATAATCTGCCCGTATTAGTAGGTTTGAGCACTTCGTCTTCGTGCATTAACACAACCCAGTCCACGCAGCTTTCCATAGGCGAGCAATAGCTGCAAATGCAGTGATTTTGCGCTAATAAGCAATGCTCACAGCGGATAAGGCGCGCACCGCGTGCATTAAATGGTTTGGTGGCACGATCGAGGCGGTGTTGGCGTAGGCTATGGTAAGAGTGATTAAGCATGGCACTATTGGTGAGTGTTGAAATTATTAGTCGTATTTAGTTTGGGGGATTCTACCGTGTCCGACTCAGAACCGCTCTGCCCGTGTGGTAGCCGGCAATTATTATCCGTCTGTTGTGTGCGCTTTTGGGAGGGAGCCGCGCCTGCGACGCCTGAGCAATTAATGCGCGCTCGCTATAGTGCTTTTGCGTTGGGGCGGCTTGAATTTTTACTGGCAACCTTGCACCCCAGCCGCCATCAGGCAGATGAATTACAGCAGTTAATCATGAGCCAAGCGAATACACGCTGGTTAAAATTACATGTACTTGCGGCGGAGGGCAGCACGGTTCAGTTCGTGGCTTTTTTTACTCAGCACAATGAAATTGCGCAGTTGCATGAGCGCTCTCGGTTTGTATATGAAGAGCGTTGGCTTTATGTTGATGGGGATTTATTGCCGCCGATGAAATGGCAGCGCAATGCCGATTGTTGGTGTGGGGAAGGCAAAAAATATAAAAAATGCCACGGCGCTGCTTGATTTTTTTGTCTGCCATTAATGCCGCGATAGCCTGCGGCGGCTAAAAATTTTTACTAGGAGAAAAACACTTGTGAACGTTGATGTATATCAACGGTGCTGGCTGGGTTTATTTGCACAATGTAAGTAACCATCCTGTAGGAGTGTAATATAATTGAAAAATCACAGCCTCGCCATTGAGTTGCCCGAGCATAAAGATATTATTCATCGCCTTAAATTAAGTGACGCGCATTTTGCAAATTATTCCATGAGTATCATAAGGCTGATAAGGAGATTCACAGGATTGAAGAAGGTGCTGAGGTGTCATCCAATACTCATATTGAACGTTAAAAAGGCAGCGACTGCATATTAAGGATAAATTGTTTGTTATGCTAAAAAGCGCTTAAATATTTTTTTCTTTCTGCATTGTTAATTTTTGTTGTTTTCTCCGTTGCGTCGGATGGCCTGGACGTTCTGGGTTCTGGCGCAATTAAACCCTATATTGAAACTCCTTTAATATTTTTTCGGTTTACTCTCCCTCCCTCCTAATTGTTTATGCGCATATTTATTTGTGCCCGGATATTCAGCTGTCTAAATTGCGCGCTCCTTATGTCGTCGTCAGGCGAATATCATCACTGTTCAGCTTGAACGGTTGTTTTCTGCGTTTACCCTAAGTCGCCCCAATGCAATCTGGATACGATTATATTGGCCCTATATATAATGCCCAGCCAATCGCGACGTTGAACCACTCTCATGCAAATGCGCACATAAGTGGGTTTTCTTGGCACGAATGCGCGTAGGCCGTTATAACTTTGAAAGGACTTTTCTGGCTGAAAAATAGTTGAGCAATTTATTGGACAACTGCTAATGAAACCACCTAATATCATTAGGAAGGAGATGGTTTATTAGGGGGCGGCTTATGTGTGGCAGCAAACGGTAGGTTTGATTGGCTCTCGTTATTATAAGGACAAACTACCTTTTTCACTTTGCGCAGTCTGCCGCTGGTTTGATTGGAATGTTTGCCAAAGTCTCAATTTGTTTACTGTGACGCAATGTGATTTGCTCCTGTGATGTGGTGCAATATATTTAAATTTAGTTTTGAGCCTGCAGTGCCTGCAATATGAGTGCAACAGAAATTGGGTAGGATTTTTCGTCAGCTTTATCACTTTAACTTAAGTCATGCGAAGGGGAGGTAAAAAAGGTTTTTCATTTAGGCTGACAGCTCAGCTTAAATCGACGCACGTTTTGCTATTACATCTACCACATTCACCTCTAGGGGACATGAATTTATGGGTAAAAAATCGCATGCCGGACGCCACCATTCCACGTATCACGGTGATCCGAGTTACGAAACCATACATCCTAAATCATTACGCAAACGCAGCAGAGTCGACGATAACATAGTTGAAATTAGATCCCGCTCTCAGCAAATTGAAACAGCTTACTCTCCCCCTCGCTCTACACAACCCTTCCGCGCTCGAACTCCCTCCCAGCAACGCTATATCAACGCCATCAATAACAATATGCTCACGTTCGGCATCGGTCCAGCTGGTACCGGCAAAAGCTATTGCGCTGGCGCTTTAGCGGCTGAAGCGCTGGAATCAGGCCGTATTGAACGGATTATTTTAACTCGCCCAGCGGTGGAGTCAGGTGAGAGTTTAGGATTTTTACCTGGCGATTTGGATCAAAAGTTTTCCGTTTATATCGATGCCTTTCGCGATATTTTGAACGAGCGTTTAGGTGCCGGAACGGTTGACTATTGCCTGCGGCATGGAAGAATCGTTGCTGCACCCTTAGCGTTTATGCGGGGTAAAACCTTTAATAGCAAAACATTTGTAATTCTCGACGAAGCGCAAAATACTTCTCCTGCGCAGATGAAGATGTTTTTAACTCGCATCGGCGAAGATTGTCGAGTCGTTATTAATGGGGATATTCAACAGAGTGATATTAAGGGCCCAAATGGATTGGAAGATGCGGTATTTCGTTTAGGGCGGCTGCAAAATGTTTATGTGCATGAGTTTGAACGTGCGGATATAGTGCGTAGCGGTTTGGTGCGAGATATTTTAGATTGCTATGAGCTATCTTAAATCTTCTTTTAATTTAAGTTGAAGCCAATTAACCCGGTCGGAAATTTGGGCCGGGTTAATAAACTTATTGCTGTAAATACCAGCGTTGGTAATTTTGTCTTGCAAAAATGGTAGAGTTTTAATTTATTAAGTTTAAACGAGTTTGAGCGCACGACTTTAAGCCAACTCAAAACCTATTCTGTTTGATTCCCGCACGAAGTTTCTCTCCTAATTATTGTCTTTGCGGGTTTAATTCCGCGGATATCTTTTCCCGACTCTTTGTCGTGAGTGCAACGTAAATCCCTAGTATTTTCTGTATTAGAAAGCACCGGGTGTTAATAGCCATCCTGGCTTTGAGTAAACTTAATAATCGCGAGCCCGTATTGTTGAGGCGAGAAGTCGTGGCATTGTGGCTGTTTGCCTTGTGATAGCGGGAATTGCGGAATAAAGGCCTCTATATTAGGCATCGCAGCGCATAGAGGGTTGGTTTTGTTCGTAAAAAAGTTTTGCCCAAATCGGATTTTCCCTCCATACTTCGCCCCCTCACGCACCCGTAGCTCAGCTGGATAGAGTAGGTGGCTTCGAACCACTTGGTCGGGAGTTCGAATCTCTCCGGGTGCGCCATATCTCCAAAGCCCTCTTTATCGAGGGCTTTTTTTTAGGCATTGCGCCTTTGTGAAATGGTTTATGCGCAGGTCTCGATGAAAATACTGGAATCCTTGCAGTGTTGGCTTAAGGCGACTCGGCACTGGCTCTATCCCCTAATAGCGATCGCTCTGGCCGCCCTGGTTTATGAGGGGGTTGCTAAGCTGCTAAAAAAACTCGATCTGCACCAAGTCTGGATCTCAGTGCAGAATACCCCTCCGCAGGCGTTGGTATTGGCACTGCTGGCCACGGTGATTAGTTATATCGCTCTGATGGGCTACGACTTTGGTAGCCTGCGTTTAGTCGGCGCAAAAATCTCTGCCAAAAAAACTGCTAAAACTGCCTTTATGGCTTATGCACTTGGCAATAGCCTCGGCGCTGGCATGTTGACCGGTGGTGCGCTGCGTATGCGGCACTATATGGCGGAAGGAGCAAGCGCGGGGCAGGTAACGCGGGCTATTGTTATTAATGCGCTAAGTTTCGGCTTGGGTATTGGAGTGCTCGGGGCCATGGGTATTCTATGGCAGAGCGATAAGGTTGAGGAGGTTATTCACCTGCCGGCACTGTTATTAAAGATACTGGCAGTGTTATTTCTCACCACTCTTGGTCTGTGGGGCGTTCTCGGGCATAAATTACAGGGCTTAATTTTATTTGGGAAAACCTTGCCGTTACATCCGGGGCATAGGTTTTTAACCCTGCAGTTGGTGGTTTCCTGTTTGGACATAGCGGCTTCAGGCTTTGCGCTGTGGATTTTATTGCCAGCTGGAGCCGTGAGTTTCGAGCTGTTTATAGTGTTTTTTGCAATTGCTATCACTCTTGGAGTGTTGAGTCATGTACCCGGTGGATTGGGGGTTTTTGAAGCGTTGATGCTGTTGGGAATTGGAAAAGACGTGGGGCCAGAGGCGTTGACAGCCGCTCTATTGGTATTTCGCGGCTTGTACTATCTTCTGCCGTTGCTATTGGCGCTGCTGCTCATCGGTTTAGAAGAATGGTGGATGTCCCGTCGAGTGGATAAAAGTGAGCCACCCGAACATTAGTTACCACTACTTTTAAACCTAAGCCCTCCATTGGATTTTGAGATGTCCTTATCGGCTAAATCTCTACAGCATCTCTACATTCACGTACGACATAATTCTCGCGCCCATTTCGACCTTGGGCTCGCAGCTGATAAACCGTTGGCTGCCAATACCCAGCTCCCCCAACTGCACTTTAATACTGCGCACCCGTGCGGCCGAAAGGTCAATCAGATACTGAAGTTGATCATCCGCTACCAGCGTTCCTGGCGCTATGGGTGCACCGTGGTGGTAGAGGGCAGACCATTCAACGGCTGTGGCAATGGCACACAGTTTTAGCTTTTCTTTGGGACGACGTGCGATCAGGGCAGCAAGTTCTTTCAAGCGGCGCTCTTGGTCTAGGGATAAATCTCGCTCGTTGGGACTATAGCGGAATGGGTCAAAGCTCAATGGACCCTCTGGATTCGCCCCTAAGCCTGCCAGGTTATTAACGCCTGCAGAGCGCCAATCGTTTTGCGACATCCTCAGCAGCGTAGTTTTAAAGCTCTTAGCGAGCGCGGTTTTAATCGGGTCGCGCTCTTTGGTGAGGTCAGCGGCGAAATGCCAGTCCACTTCCACGTGTTGGCTTTCCCCGCGCAGACGCTCGAACGCGCGGCCGAGCGTAATGTCCTGTCCTTGACGAGTTAAATTACCATCGCCAACTGTGCGCAGCTCAGTAAGTGTGATACGACCATCCAGCTTGAATTGGTTTGCTGCTGCGCTAACTGTAAAGGTGCCGTCAAGCTCGCCACTTTTTGGGCTCTCTTGATAGAGGTTGGCAAAATAACTGGCGTAGTTGGGCAATTTGATGCTGCGCATATCGCCCTGTAGGTCAAAGGAGATAGGGCTTTGGAAAGGCTTTATCTGCCCGCGCAATTGAAATTCACTGCGCTGGCCGAGCTTTGTAACGAGTGTAACGCTGGTCGGCTCATTCGGCTTCAAGCTGTTGAGGCTGCCGAGCTCACCGTTTAATCCAACTAAAGATTCGGTTACAGCAGGCGTCACGCTGTCGTCTCTCCAGGCCACGGCGCCATCAAAAATATGCGTTTTGTCTATGGCCAGAGTGAGCGGAATATTCGGATTAAAGAACTGCTCCGCCATAGGTAAAAATTGCCGCAATTGTGCGGTGGCGAGCATGACCTGGTCGCGATTTTGATGCAGCGTTTGGCGCAGACGCGTGATGTCCAGCTGGCCTAAATGCAGCTGCGTGGACAGACCAGTTTTATAGCCCAGATCGTTGATAAGGACTGAGCTGGCTTGTGTTTGATAGGCGTTCTCAACGTTTTTCTGTTCATCAAGGCTACGTTCGACCAAATGCAACCCGGTAATCTGCCATTGTGCAATACGAGACCAATCGTCGCTAAAGACAAAATCCCGTATCTGGGATGCTTCTACTAAAAATACTGCCAGATTAGCGCGTTCATTTTGCAGATGGGTTTGGCTTAACACCATTGTTGAGCGGCTGGCCAATTGCCAACCGGCTCGATCCCAGCGCCAGACCAGATCATGGGCCTGGCCTGTACCTATGACCCAGCAGTGGTCATTATTCTGAGCGCTTTGACAAAGCTGGGCATTATCCAAGGTAACGTCATTCAATTGTGCTCCGCGTTCTAATTTCAACAGATTCTGCCATTGGGCAGCAGGAAATCCGCCTAGAGTTAAGCCTTTGTCTGATGCTTGCCAGTTAATGCGCAGGCTCTTAGCTGCGAGTTTACGGACAACCAAGCGGCCTTCTCGCCAAGCGGCAAAATCCGGTGCTAACTGCAGCTGTTCAACGCGTAAAAATAGATTGCCTTGACGACGTATTTCCCAAGACCGCAGCGTGAATTCCCCTGCAACATAGTCGACTGAAAGATCTCTTAAGCGGCTTTCCAGGCCTAAGCCTGCCAACTGTTGATTGATATACCAACGCAGTCCCCAAGGCACCGCCGCCCAGAAAATACCGGCAAATATGCCTAGAACTAAGCTCCACTTAATTAAGCGCATGGCATGACATCCTCAATTATTCTTGTTATTTACCCCTGGCACGCGGCAGGGCGCGGCGCCACCTAACCCTAAAAATCTCAGCTAAATACTACTGCTTCGAAGGTTTCATCTTCGCAGCCTTGATTGCGCGCGTGCCGAGGAGTTGGTTATTAGGTTAACCGGGTTAAGACTGGAAAAATACCACAGCCTAAATCCCCATCGCAAAAGCACCATTTAAGCCTAGCTCGTATCTGCCAGCCTGCAGCCCTCTATCGGCGAGGATTTGGTTGGGCATCGGCGGCACTTTTTGATGTTTAACGGGTTAAAACCGGCCAATTATGGTTATGTGAGGATATACGTACAATTTTGTTGTTTTAAAAATTCTTCGGCACCAGCGCCATGCAGTAGCGCAAAGGTTGCCAGCATGCCCGCTTGCGTGCAGTTTTGCGCGAATACAGTAGCTGTGGCGGGGCCGCCGGTGATAGGCCAGCCGGTTTTGGGATTTAAAATATGGCTGAGTTTTACCCCCTCATGCCACATAAAGCGATGGCTGTCGCCGCTGGTAGCGATGCCCCCTGCTACTAAAGGAATTTGCAGGGTGTTATTGCCCTGGGCTAGACCTACCTGCCAAGGGGCTCCCAGGGAGCGCGGGCCGCAGGCGGCTATATCGCCGCCGAAATTTACCAAAAATGCGGCGCTCTGGCCTTCGGATGCTTGCGTGAGTAATAGTAAGGCTTTATCTGCGGCGTATTCTTTGCCGATACCGCCTAGGTCTAGTTCAGCTCCGGCTGGCAGCTGTAAATAGGGCGCTTGCCAGGAGCATTTCTGCCAGCCAATTAAGGGTAAAAGCGCATCAATTTGCGATTGACTGGGAATGGTTTGGCCCGGTTTAAAGCTCCAAAGTCTGCGCAATATACCGGAGGTAATATCGAATAAGCCGCCGCTTAACTGAAAACACGTATCGGCAAATTCAATTAGCTGTTGAGCTTCGCTATCCAGACAAACAGGCGCTCCTTGTGCATTATTGAGCTTAAAAATAATGTTATCGATTTGATAGCGGCTGAATTTAAATTCAATACGCCAGGTTTCTTTCACCAGGTTTTCACACAATACGACAAGCGTTTGAACCGGCAATGCAGGGGCGTCGAATAAGACTTCGCAGGGGCTTGCCATGGCGTTAAAGGTTAGTCGCCAAAGCCCATCGGCTTGCTGTGTTAGGCACGGGGCGGCATGTTGCAGTGGGTTGTGAGCGGGGGCGAGTGTCAGTGTGATCATCCTAAAACCTCAATTAAACTCGTAGCGAGTTTAATTGAGGTTTTAGGATTTTAGGGCTGGAGGCGAAAATAATCACTAATTTGCTCGCGTGCAGCTAAATTCGCGAGGATGTATAGCTAGTTGCCGGCTAAAAATGCCGAGCAACTGCGGTACTGTCCGCTAAAACGAATATCCCAGCGTGAACATTACGGCTTTGGTGTCGGGATACAAATCCTGCTGAGTTAGCGCTCCAAAACCTTGTTCGCCTGAATTACTTTGTACAAAATATTCCGCTCGGACGGAAAATTCCTGCTGATTAAATTGTCGCGCGTATTTAATTCCCAGTGTGGTGCCGGTTAAATCGCCGAGGCGATAGTCCGCGCTGGCATTGCTCAAGATGAGAGTTTGTGCGCCGTTGTTATAATCCGTATCCCATACAAAGCGGCGGTAAAAATCCGCTGCTGATTGCGTGTAATAACGCAGGTGAGGCTCTAGATAAGCATGGTCCAATTGCCAGTGGTATTTTAAATCGATGGTATTGGATGTAATGCCCCAGTCGTCACTCATTAGCCGATAAGATCCATCCAGCACATCGCCATTTTTTAACATGTATTTTGTCTGCCAAAACAGGGCGTGTTTAGTGCGAGAATCCGGCCTTTGTTCGTAAATATAAATGGCTCTGCTAGCACCGTCTAAATAATTCTCCCCGCTGTTGTGGTCAATTACGCTGAGTATTTTATAGGGGTCAGTTAAATAACCGCTGCTTGTGCTCAGCGAGTAATTTAATTGCATGATCGTGCGATTATTTATGACTTGAGTGATGCCAATTAACCCATCGAGAAGGGTTTTGGAGTCACCATCTTCGGTGCGCGAAGCGTCGTACACTTGTTGAAAATTGGCGACGCGAGAATCGGGTATACGGCTTAGGGCTTTGGGCTTGCCGCCTTCAGGCTTAATCGTATCGCTGGAGGCGGCAACACCGAGAGTTAATTCAGTGTTTTTCTCATTTAAATAGCGCGTAATTGTGCCGCTTAATCCGCCACTAAAATAATCGTGTTCTGCTGAGATATTAATGCCGCTGCTATAGCGCCAATCATTGTTGATTGGGGCAGCCCAGGCGACGTTGACCGCAGCGCGAGTATCTTTAAACGTGTCATCCAGCGGCGCTGTATTTGGCTCGATTGTATAGCCGCCCTTACCGCTAGGGCGGGTGAATGTTTGCGGTTGGCTTGAGGGAGTTGCGCCATTAGGTGAAGCGCCGGTGAGTGTATCTATAGTCAATTTGGCATTGAGCTGGGCGTCATCGGCAAAATAACCGGTAATACCTATGACGGGCTCTAACGCTTGTACGCGCCCGCCATCTTCGCCGTAATACAAAATTGCCGTATCTACATCCCAGCTGCCGGGTGTGCCTGCGTGGATGAGCGTGCCGAGTAGTGTGCAGGTGGCACCGGCAAGCGCTTGTGCAATGGAACGAGTTTTAGTTAGTTGCATCCGCAGCCACCTCCACCAAAACCGCGGCCACCGCTGCTGGCTTCTTTGCTGAAATAAATATGTTCATCGAGCCCTGCTTCGATGGGATCGGAGGTGAGCAACATAGATTCTTTAGCCAACAGGCCGCGCTCGTAGGCTTTAACGCCCAGCTGACTGCAACCGGCCAGTAGAAAACTGGCCAGTAGAGTTAGCGAAAGTGTAATTCGCATGAATAAACCTAAAAATTGTGGGTTTATGCAAGTCTAAACACTAAGCAGCATTTAAAAAAACAATTTCTGCAAAAAATTTCTTAATAGGTTAAATTGGATAATTAAAATGCTAATGATTTGTATTTGCGCTGACGCTTCAGTGCAGTACCGCATTGTTGAAGAGAGGAAATTACCCGACATAGTCAAATTCATTTTAGATGCCGCGGATAGCGATTTCGTAAAATCCTCACCGGCAAATTTAAACTGAGACATGTTAAAAAATTTAGTTTGCAGTTACCGTGTTTTGCCTAATGCGCTGCTTAGTTTGCAGGCTACAAAAAGCGCCAAGTTCTATTTATAAAAGCGATCATTAAAAATGCTCTTCATAGTATTGGCGCATTAATACTAAAAAACCCTACTGTACGTTAAACGTATTGCAACTCCCCACAGAACCCTCGTTAAAGCCTTTATTAAACCAAGCTACACGCTCTTTAGCGCTGCCATGGGTAAAGGATTCTGGGCGTACAGTGCGGCCTGCCGAAGATTGTAAGCGGTCATCACCTATGGCGCTGGCGGCGGTGAGCGCCTCTTCTAAATCGCCGGTTTCCAAAAAATTACCGCGCTGTTTAGCGTAAAAACCCCAGATGCCGGCAAAACAATCCGCCTGTAATTCTTGTTTTACCGATAATCGATTGCGTTCAACTTCGGATAATCCGGCGGATAATTTTTCCACCTTGGCATTAATGCCCAGCAGATATTGCACGTGGTGACCTACTTCGTGGGCTATTACGTAAGCCTGTGCAAAATCGCCCGGTGCGCCTAGACGGGTTTTCATAATTTGGTAAAAACTCAAATCAATATAGAGTTTTTGATCCCCAGGGCAATAAAACGGCCCCATAGCAGCCTCGGCATACCCGCAGGCGGATTGCACTGCATTGCGAAATAATACTAATTTAGGTGGCTGATACTGCTGACCAGATTTTTGAAATAATCCCTGCCAGGTGTCCTCTGTACTCGCAAGAATCACCGACACAAAATCTGCTAATGGATCTTGCGTGACTTCTTGTTGAGCGGGTTGAGCAGGTTCAGTGCTTGAGCCGAGCAACATGGGCGCGATATCAATGCCTAACATTTTCGCGCCGAAATAGACGGCTGCGCCCAGGATGAGAAGGCCGCGGCCCCAGCGATTCTGGATTAAAAACGGCAATAAGCGCAGCAAAACAGGCGCAGCACCTAAGGCGCCGCGCGATTGTGAGGAGGATAAACGCTGATCTTCTACATTGTCACTGCGCCGCTCATTGTCCCACCGCATAAGTCACCTCAAGGATTATTTATATGGGGTGAGTTTAACGCAGTTGTAGTGGGGCGTCTGTGTGGGATGCAACTGTTGCACCGGTAAGCGAGAATTGAAGTGGCGGCGGAAATATAGCTAGGAAACCTGTGAAAAACTTGCCGTCGAGTTTAATTCCCCGCTAATTTAAATTGATTAAACATAGATCTTAATTCGCGCGATTCATCCGCTAATGCTCCGCTTGTGGCCGTGGCCTCTTCAATTAAAGCGGCATTTTGTTGCGTGATGGTTTCTATTTGCGCGATGCTGCGGCGAATTTCTTCGATGCCTATGTATTGCTGGCGAGCACTTTGGGAAATTTTCGAAGTGGCATTTTGCGAGGATTGAATTAACCCGCTCAGCTCTTCAATTGATTTGGCAGTTTGCGTAACCAAAAATGAGCCGTTGCTGACTTTTTCTAAGCTATCGCCAATTAACGTTTTAATTTGTCGGGCCGAATCGGCTGAACGCTGGGCGAGGTTGCGCACTTCTCCTGCGACGACAGCAAAGCCGCGACCTTGCTCTCCTGCGCGGGCAGCTTCCACCGCTGCATTTAATGCCAGTAAATTAGTTTGAAAAGCGATTTCGTCGATGACGCCAATAATTTCGCCTATTTTGCGCGAGGAGATTTCAATTTGCCCCATCGCTTGAATAGTGTTTTGCAAAATAATATTGCCATCGCTGGCTTTTTTATTGGCTGCAACCGCAACTTGGCTGGTGTGATCGGCGTTTTGTGTCGCGTGTTTAACTTGATCGACTAATTCATCCACGGTGCGAGCAATCTGCTCGATAGCCGAGGCCTGCTCCTCAACGCGCTGGCTTAGATTTTCGTTGCTGGCGCTAATTTCGCTGCTGCCGGAGGCAACCGCTTCTGCGCTGTGGTGAATGTTAGTGACAAGTGCAGATAAGTTTTTGCAGCTGTTATTAAAATCCTGCCGTACCTGCTCAAACACACCCAAGAAAGGTGTGTTGAGGGATTGAGATAAATTGCCTTGTGCCAGGGCAGTTGTGCCCTTAGCTAAATCATTTAGTACGGTCTCTAATGTGGATGCCATCGTATTAAGGCTCTGCTCCATGCGCGCTCGTGCGCTTGTGCCGCCTGAGCTACTAACACGCTCGGATAAGCGGCCCTGCGCTATGGCGCTGGCGAATTGATTGACGCTGCTGGCGAGCGCTTCCTCGGTGGCCAGACGCGCGGCTTCTTCTCGCTCCCGTGCCGTTTGACGCTCAGCGGCGGCGCGGGTTTGGCGATCGGCTTCGGCTTTTTGCTCCGATTTTAGACGCGCTTCGTCTTCTGCGCGGGCTTGTTCTATGCGGGCATAGTCTTCTCGCTCTGCACGCAGACGGGCTGCTGTTTCAGCTTCTTGTTGGGCGAGGGCTTGGCGGCGGCTTTGTTCCTCGCGTTGACGGGTTTCATCTGCGCGCAGGTTTTCTTCTTGGGCTAACTTAGCTTCTATGTTGCGCCTTTCTTCTGCGGCTTTTGTGTCTGCGATTTGTTTGTCGATAATAGATTTTCTAAACCGATCCGCCGCTTTGGCAACGCCGCCAATTTCATCGTGGCGAGCCTGGCCGTCGACTGGAGAAATTAAATCGCGCAGCCCAGAGGCGAGATTACTCACCTGCTGTTCTACCTGCTTTAGTGGGCCAGAAATTGTTTTGCGGCCAAGAAATCCGGCCAACAACACCAGCACTATCCCAAACACCAAGCTGCCGCAGGTAACCCAAACTGCCGCGCGAGTCTGCCCTTTAAGGCTATTTAAATTCTCAGTGATGCCCTGTTCGGTTAGCGCTTGGGCTTGTTTTGCGTTGAGGATGTAACTTGCATAGGCCTCGTTAAAGGTGTTTTCCAGCTCGGCGGTTTTATCGTTGTGGTTTTTTTGATTCTGATAGCGTGTCGTGGCTAAGGCTGAAAAATCTTTAAGATTTTTCTTAAGCGCAGCTGTGTCGGCAATATTTGCTTTGCTCAGCACTCCGATGCGCTCAAGTGCGATTTTTAAACGCTCTTGTACGCCCTCTAGTGCATTGGTGTCATCGCCGCTGAGCAATTCTTCAAGGTATAAATGCGCTGCGGTTATGTAATATTTCATATCGCCAATAGCTACGGCGGCATCGGTTGTAAGTGCTTTACCTGCGTGCAGCTGCCACTCATCAAGGCTTTTAATTAAACGCTCAAAACTCTCATCAAATTGCGCGTCCGACTCGCCGCCAGCACTCTGTTTATTTTTTGCATGCTCCATCCGCAGCAGGCCGACGCGCTCAAAGCGCTCAATTTGCCGGCCTATTTCCTCAAATTTCTCTATGACAGCGGGGTTGTGCGTGGGGATTATTTCTAGTCCATCGCGGTTGCCGCCTTTTAATAAGGCATTAACGTACCAGCGGGCGGTGCGAAGGGATTCAGCGGTTGCTTTGTCGGCGCCGGGCACGTCGTTCATGGCTTCTTCCGTAGTGCGATGTGCTTCGGCCACTAAATATTCCATCAAAATTGCACCTTCCGTTTGCGGCGCTAATTCTCTGGCGGCTGTTAGTCCGTGGCTGCCGACGCTATTGAGTAAGCCCAGGCTCAAGCCTGATTGAATTAATAACACGCCGAGTAACGAGCCGAAAAATATCGATAGTTTTTTATCAACTTTCAATTGGTCGAATATGGCGATGAGCTTGTGCATGGTGTCCCCAGGGAGTGAAATCCGTTACGTGCTGGCGGTGTCTATGAAGTTAAGTTGAAGAATGCAGTTGCATCAAAGGCAGTGGCAGGATTGCGACCAATGGTTGAGTTACTGATACCGCGGCTGCGAGCATGCGGGTTCGCAGCCTGTGTGCATCATCAATGCGATTATTCGCCTTCCACGCGCAGATTTTTTTCTGGCGGTGGAGCTTTGGCTACCCAAGTTTCGCCATCAGTTAGCCGTAAGCGAAAAGGCCGGTGCTGAGGAATATCCTGCTGTCTGCGGATAAGCTTGCCTTCGGCATTCAGGCAGATGCTATAGCCGCGCTCAAGTGTCGGCATCGGGCTTAGGTTGGTAAGCAACATGGCCGCCTGCTGCAACTGTTGCTGTCTGCTTCGTAAAGCGGCTAAAACTGCGCGTTCAAGCCGTACTTGCAGAGCTTGCCGATGTTGAGCTTGCAGAGCTAGTCGGTTATTGGGGGATTGTTGTAACAGCTGATGCTGTACCTGCTGATGGCGTTGAGCGCTTGCATGCAGCAGCTGGCGCATGGCTTTTTGCAGTCGCATAACTAACAGGTCGATGTGCTGTTGGCGCATTTGCAATTGCCTGCGCGGGTTTTGCAAGCGGCTTGTGGCGAGCAAAAGCTGTTGCCGCGCCGATTTAATTTCCTGGTGCGTACGTTGTGTTAGCGTTATGGTCAGGCCCTGCACATAGCTGAGTAATTCAACGCAATCAGGTACGGCAAGGGCTGCGGCCGCTGAAGGCGTGGGAGCGCGCACATCGGCGATAAAATCGCTGATCGTGATGTCGGTTTCATGGCCCACCGCACTGATAATTGGAATCTGGCTAGCAAAAATAGCGCGCGCCACAACTTCTTCATTGAACGCCCAAAGATCTTCCAAGCTGCCACCACCACGGCCGAGAATAATCACATCTGCAAGTGCCTGTGCGTTCACCTTGTGAATTGCATTAGCAATTTGCTCCCGGGCTCCACTGCCCTGTACGGCCACGGGAATTACTAAAACGTCGCAATAGGGCATGCGCTTATGCAGCACATGGATGACATCGCGTACGGCAGCTCCGGTGGCTGAAGTGATCACGGCAATGCGAGAAGGTAAATAGGGCAGCTCTTGCTTGTGCTGTTCGTCGAACAAGCCTTCCGCGTTTAAGCGTGCTTTTAGCGCCTCGAACTGTTGTTGCAGATCGCCAAGTCCCGCAGGCTCCATGTGCTCCACGATTAACTGATAGTCGCCGCGCCCCTCGTAAAGGCTCACCTTCGCGCGCACGAGAACCTTATCGCCATCTTTTACGACGCTGCGCACGCCCTGATTGCGGTTTTTGAACATGGCGCAGCGGATCTGCGCGTTGGAATCTTTGAGGGTGAAGTACCAATGGCCTGATGAAGGGCGGGAGAGATTGCTCAGCTCACCTTCCACCCAGAGCAGCGGCAAGGCTTCCAAAAGTTGACGCACCTGGCCATTAAGTTGGCTTACGCTCAGCACTTGGCGTTCAGGAGACGAAGATAAGCTCATGGAGGTGCTCAATGTTAGGCTAAGCGCTGCAGTCTAGGCATATTGCCTGCAAAATTAAACCTGAAGCCTGCAGGTTAAACGGGTTCTGAATTTAATTTAGAACGAAATAAGCCACAAAGCAGTAACGCAGGGTTTTGCCAAGGGCAATCAGTATGATCGCTGTCGCCCATGGAACGCGCATTAGCCCCGCTGCTAATGCCAACAAATCGCCCACAAACGGCAGCCAGGTAAACAGCAGACAGCCGATGCCATAGCGTCGAAAATAGCCTTCAGAGCGCAAGATTTGTGCGTCGGTAAAATAAAACCAACGCCTTTGAGCGAAGGCGCGCAAATAACGACCCAAATAGGTATTGGTGAGGGCGCCGAGGGTGTTGGCGCAGCTTGCTGTTGCTACCAATGCCCAGGGTAAAAGGCTTGTGTGCAGCAACGGAATGAGCAGCGCTTCGGACGGGACGGGTAATAAACTGCCTGCGGCAAAGCTCAAAAGAGCGAGGTAAACGTACTCCATCAAACCCTCAGGCCTTTAAATTTAAGGGGTGCTGTGGTATAAAGCGCGCCCTGCCAATCGGGCAGGTAATCCATTATGTCACACACATTCCGTCACACACGTTCTGGGTGCCCCTTGCGGGTTGAGCGGTGGGGTTTGTGGAGGCTTAACCCAAATACTTTTTAAGGTACTTTTATCATGCCAACCGTTTCCATGCGTGAAATGCTTCAAGCCGGTGTTCACTTCGGCCACCAAACCCGCTACTGGAACCCTAAGATGGGCAAATTCATCTTCGGTGCTCGCAGCAAAATCCACATCATTAACCTTGAACAAACTGTGCCCGCCTTTAACAGTGCTTTAGAAACTGTTAAACAAATGGCCGCACAAAAGAAAAAAATTCTCTTTGTCGGCACCAAACGCGCCGCGCAAAAAACCATTGCTGAACAAGCTCGCCGTGCTGGCATGCCGTTCGTTAGTCAGCGCTGGTTAGGTGGCATGCTCACTAACTACAAAACTATCCGCGCTTCCATTCGCCGTCTGCGCGATTTAGAAACCCAAAGCAAAGATGGCACCTTTGATAAACTGACCAAAAAAGAAGCCCTGATGCGCGCTCGCGACATGGTGAAGCTTGAGTCTTCTATTGGCGGTATTAAAGATATGGGCGGCCTGCCTGACGCGTTGTTTGTTATCGACGTTGACCACGAGCGCATCGCTGTACAAGAAGCCAATAAACTGGGCATTAAAGTCATCGGCATCGTCGATACCAACAGCAACCCAGATGGCATCGACATTATTATCCCAGGCAACGACGACGCCATCCGCGCTATCAAACTGTACGTGGCCGCTATGGCCGATGCGTGCATTGAAGGTATTGCTGGCAAAAATGAATTCGTCGAAGTAACTGACGAACCAGCCGATCAAGCCTAATACCTCGCTGACAATAATTAGGCGATAAAAAAGGGGGCATGCCCCCTTTTTGCTAAAGAGTACGGCCTTTTATTTGTTGGCTCAGTTTTAAAGCTAGGCGAATTAATTAAGAATTTTAGAGGACAGTAGTCATGAGTATTTCAACCAATATGGTTAAAGAGCTGCGCGAGCGCACCGGCCTTGGCATGATGGAATGTAAAAAAGCCCTGGAAACCAGTGCGGGTGATATTGAATTAGCCATTGAAAATTTACGTAAAGTCAGCGGCTTAAAAGCTGCGAAAAAAGCAGGTCGCACTGCAGCCGAAGGCATAGTAGCTATTAAAGTTGCCGCTGATAACAGCAGTGGTTTGGTGTTGGAGATAAACAGCGAAACCGATTTCGTAGCCCGCGATGAAAACTTTTTAAACTTCGCTAACAATGTGTTAACCAAAGCTTTTGACGGCAAACAAACCGATATCGCAGCTTTAATGGACGGCGAGTTAGAAGCCGCTCGCGAAGCACTGGTGCAAAAAGTAGGTGAGAATATTTCTGTGCGCCGCGCAACCATAGTGGGCGGCGCAGGCAGTGTGGTAGGCGCCTATGTACACAGTAATAACCGTATTGCAGTATTGGTGGAGCTTGCCGGTGGCACTCCAGAATTAGCTAAAGATATCGCCATGCATGTAGCGGCTTCTAGCCCGCAAGTGGTTAATCCAGATGATATGGCTGCTGAAATAATCGAAAAAGAAAAAGAAATTATCCGCGCACAACCGGATATGGCTGGTAAGCCTTCTGAGATTGTGGAAAAAATGATTGGCGGTCGTATCAGCAAATTCTTAAAAGAAGTGAGCTTGGTTGAGCAGCCTTTTGTTAAGGATCCCGAAGTTACCGTTGGCAATCTGGTGAAAAAAGCCGGCGCCAAAGTTGTACGTTTCGTGCGCTTTGAAGTGGGTGAAGGTATCGAGAAAGAAACCACCGATTTCGCCGCGGAAGTTGCAGCACAGGTTCAGGCCTCTAAGGGTTAATCCGGGAGAGTGAACCAAATTAAAAAGGCGGGTTGGTTCCCGCCTTTTTATTATTGAGGTTTTTATTGTGCATTAACGTTTTTAGCAAGCCGCTGAGTAATCGGAAGCTTGCTAAAAATGTTCGATACTTTAAGAGGAGTCTTCCATGGCAACTATGCGTGATCGCAAATACAAACGTATTTTGTTGAAACTGAGCGGTGAGCAATTAGTGGGCGACGAGGGGTTTGGTATCGACCCTAAGGTGCTAGATAAAATGGCCCTGGAAATAGGCCAGTTAGTGGGTATTGGTGTACAAGTTGGCTTGGTTGTCGGCGGCGGCAATTTATTTCGTGGCGCTGCTTTGAATAAAGCGGGTTTGGACCGTGTCACTGGAGATCATATGGGTATGCTCGCTACGGTGATGAACTCACTAGCGTTGCGCGATGCGTTGGAGCGCTCGAATATTGCCTGTACGGTTATGTCGGCCATTCCCATGAGCGGTGTCGTTGAGCATTACGATCGTCGCCGCGCGATTCGCTTACTTGAAAACGGCGAAGTGGTTATCTTTTCCGCCGGCACCGGCAACCCGTTTTTTACGACGGATTCAGCCGCTTGTTTGCGCGGTATTGAAGTGGAAGCGGAAATTGTTTTAAAAGCTACGAAGGTAGATGGTGTTTACACTGCAGATCCGATGAAAGATCCCACGGCAACCCGCTATGACCGGTTGAGCTACGACCAGGCTTTGGCTGAGCGCTTAGGCGTAATGGACTTAACCGCCATTTGCCTCTGCCAGGAACATAAAATGCCGGTGCGTGTGTTTAAAATGGATAAAGTCGGTGCTCTACTAAACATCGTAGTGGGGCAAGATGAAGGTACATTAATTGAAGAGGCCTAAATTATGATTGATGAAATTAAAAAAGACGCCGCCGAGCGCATGAAAAAAACAGTAGAAGGTTTAAGCGTAACGTTTAATAAAATCCGCACGGGCCGTGCGCACCCTAGTTTATTAGATACGGTTTATGTCTCTTATTACGGTAGTGAAATGCCTTTGTCGCAAGTGGCTAACGTATCGGTTTTGGATGCGCGCACGCTCTCCATTAGCCCTTGGGAAAGGGCCATGGTGCCAGCAATAGAAAAGGCGATTTTAAAATCTGATTTGGGATTAAATCCTTCCACAATGGGGGAATTAATTCGCCTGCCAATGCCTGCGCTCACGCAGGAGACTCGTAAGGGTTATATCAAACAAGCTAAAGGTGAAGCTGAGGCGGCCAAGGTTGCTATTCGCAATATTCGCCGCGACGCCAACGGCAGTTTTAAAGATTTACTCAAAGATAAAGCCATTAGCGAAGATGACGAGCGTCGCGCCCAGGACGATATTCAAAAGCTCACGGATAAATACGTTGCTGAGGTTGATGCAGCCTTCGCAGTGAAAGAAAAAGAACTGATAGAAATTTAACCCACACCTGCAGCCTTTTGCTTATTTTTAGCGGCAAAAGGCTTTTTATTTTCTCAAGCCGAATTTTAACACTGGCCCTTTGAGCATTATTTAAAGGCGCCGTTAACAGGCGCAGGGATAGCATTTTGTTACCCTTGCAAACACTAATGGCGTGTCGAAAGACCGGGTAAGGCAGGTAGTAATTGAGTCGGGATGTTCTTCAACATATTGGCATCATTATGGATGGCAATAATCGCTGGGCTAAACGCGAGGGGCGGCAAGGTATTGCTGGCCACAAAGCGGGGGTCGAGCGTATTCGCGATGTTTTGGCGGCGGCGCGAGCGCGCGGTGTCAGCACGTTAACGCTATTTGCGTTTAGCTCGGAAAATTGGCGCCGCCCTCCGGTTGAAGTTGAAGCCTTAATGGGCTTGTTTTTTACCTACTTAAAAAAGGAAGCTCGCGAGCTGAAAGAAGAAGGCGTGAATTTGCGGGTCATCGGCAATCGCGCCCGCTTCAATAAAACTCTGTTGGCAGCTATCGATGAAGCTGAAACGATTGCCAGTGGCGGCAGTGATACGTTGGTTATCGCTGCTGATTACGGCGGTCGGTGGGATATTGCTCAGGCGGCTAACAAAGCCCAGGCGGCTATGGGGTGGGGCGAAATTCCCAATTCTGACCTCACCGAAGAGATTCTTGATCGCTATATGTCTACCGCAAGTTTGCCACCACTTGATTTGCTCATTCGCACCGGTGGCGAATTGCGCATAAGCAATTTTTTGCTCTGGCAAGCGGCCTATGCAGAGCTGTATTTCTCCTCACTTTTGTGGCCCGAGTTTGACGCTGCGGCTTTGAACGCTGCCATCGATGATTTTTACCAGCGCCAGCGCCGCTTTGGTTACACCTCCGAACAAATCGATGCTATGCACACTGGAGGCCCGCATGCTTAGACAGCGGGTGCTAACTGCACTAGTGCTTAGCGGCGTATTACTTGCAGTTCTGTTTGCTGCACCCGCCCAGGCTTTCATCCTGTGTATGGCGGCGGTGTGTGCGCTGGCAGCTTGGGAGTGGGCGGCATTAGCGCAGTTGCCGCGTCTGGGGCAGGTATTGTTTGTGGCCGCCACGGTGGGCGGAGCAGGGTTGATTTATACACAATTACACCAGGCACTCACATTTTTCTGGTTAGGCGCATTAGTGGTTTGGGGTGGTGCCCTTCTGTGGGTGAGCCGCTATCCACGTCTTACTGACATCTGGGCTAACCGATCTGTACGCAGTTTATTGGGGATAGGGGCACTTGTACCTACATTGCTGGCGTTTTGGTTTTTACGCCAGCAGGAACAGGGTATTAGCTGGGTTGTGTTGCTGCTGTGTATAGTCGCTACTGCCGATAGCGGAGCTTATTTTGCTGGCCGAGCTTTCGGTAAACACAAGCTTGCCCCTGCGGTATCGCCGGGAAAATCCTGGGAAGGCGTACTAGGCGGCTGGGCTGGAGCGCTGTTATTGGCGTTTGTAGTCGCAGCTATAAGCCCAACACTTTCGTTGCCGGCCAGTGCACTTTTAGTCATGCCAGCGGCCATGATCTCTGTATTGGGGGATCTGCTTGAGAGCATGTTGAAGCGGCAAGCGGGCGTTAAGGATTCGGGCACATTGTTGCCGGGCCACGGCGGCTTTTTAGATCGCATTGATGGACTTACTGCGGCCGCTCCTGTATTTGCTTTATGTTACGTGCAGGTATCAGGCGCGTGAGAGACGATTTAACACTATTTTCTCGTCCGCAGCGCATAACGGTTCTCGGTTCTACCGGTTCCATCGGAGTTAACACACTTGAGGTGTTGGCTTTACACCCTGAGCGCTTTGAAATTTTTGCGCTGACGGCCCATCAGCAAATAGATAAATTAATTAGCCAATGTGTGCGTTTTGCGCCGCGGTTTGCTGTGGTGCCAAGTCCTGCAGCGGCGGAAGTGCTCAAGGCCGCTTTGACGGCCGCACAGTGTCAGACTGAAATCTTAGTAGGTGAGGCGGGACTTTGCTGCGCAGCAAGCGATGCGGCCGTAGATACAGTGGTGGCCGCTATTGTTGGAGGCGCAGGACTTAAGCCTACGATGGCGGCGGTGCGCGCGGGCAAACGATTACTGCTTGCCAATAAAGAAGCTCTAGTGATGGCCGGCGGCCTTTTTATGCAAACGGCGGCGCAATGCAACGCGCAAATTTTACCGGTGGATTCCGAGCACAACGCGATATTTCAATGTCTTCCAGTCGGTTGTAACAGCCTGGCGGACGCAGGGGTGAAGCGTATTTTACTGACTGGATCCGGCGGGCCGTTTCGCCAAATGCCTATCGAGCAACTGCCATTTGTAACTGCAGACCAAGCCTGTAAACATCCAAACTGGGCCATGGGGCGCAAAATTTCCGTCGATTCAGCCACGATGATGAATAAAGGGCTGGAGTTTATTGAGGCTTGCTGGCTATTTAACGCGCATCCAAACGAAATAGATCTGTTGTTGCATCCACAGAGCATTATCCACTCGATGGTGGAATATTTAGACGGCTCGGTGCTGGCGCAAATGGGCCAGCCAGATATGCGCACGCCAATCGCTCATTGCCTGGCCTGGCCGCAGCGGATTGATTCAGGAGTTCGCGGGTTGGATTTTCTCGCCCTCGGTGCGTTGGAATTTGTCGCACTCTGCGAACGGCGCTATCCAGCTTTAGCGCTTGCAAAGGCTGCCATGCGCGATGGTGGCTTAGCGCCAGCAGCGTTAAATGCGGCCAACGAAATCGCTGTGGAGGCTTTTCTGCAGGGCCAAATCAACTTTATTCAAATCAGCGAATTAGTGGATAACGTCATGCAGTCCTGGCAAAACACTGAACCGAGCGAGCTAGATGAAGTCTATGCCGCCGACCAGAGCGCCCGAGCCGGAGCACTTCGGCATTTATCCCAGATGAGGTGTTAGCCGGCTATGCCGATATTTGAGTTTTTCTACACCCTACTAATGTTTGTGCTCGTGCTTATAGTATTGGTGGGCGTGCACGAGTACGGCCATTTCAGCGTGGCGCGTCTATGCGGGGTGCGAGTACTGCGGTTTTCCATCGGTATGGGTAAACCTCTAGTGAGCTTTCACGACAAAAAAGGCACTGAATTCTGCCTAGCCCCAATTCCTTTGGGCGGTTACGTCAAAATGCTCGACGAAGCTGAAGGACCTGTCGATGCCAGCGAGCGGCACCTCAGTTACAGTCAAAAAAGTCCTTGGGCACGCATGGCCATTTTAGCTGCAGGCCCTGCGGCTAATTTGCTTCTTGCAATGGTTGTTTTTGCAATATTAGGCATGGGTGGCATTCAAGCCTTGGCACCTGAAGTGTTTGAGGTTAAACCTCAGTCGGCAGCGAGCCAGGCTGGGCTTTCCCAAGGGCAGGAAATCATCGCCGTAGATGCCATTGCTACTACAACCCAAGAAGCGGTTATGGAGCAATTGTTGCGCCGCTTAGGGGAGAGCGGCGAACTTGTGCTCACTACTCGCAATGTGCAGGGCGTTGAAAACACCCACGTTATCCCTTTAACTAAATGGTTGCAGGGCACCCATGAGCCCGATCCGTTTGACGACTTAGGCTTTGAACTTTACCGCCGTCATGTTTTACCCGTTGTAGGGCAAGTCATGCCTAAGGGCGCTGCAGAGCGCGCCGGTTTGCACAAAAACGACAAATTGCTCAGCCTTAACGGCGAGCCAATAGCCTCCTGGAAACAGTGGGTTGAGATCATCAAACAAAGCGCTAATAAGCCTTTAACGGTGCGCTTAGAGCGCGATGGGTTGTTACAGGATGTCGTTGTCACCCCGGATGCTGAAGAGCACGAAGGCCAGGTGATCGGCCGTATCGGAATCTACCCGCAGCTCGCTCCCATCCCTGAGCGCCTCAAACGTACACGGACATTTTCCGTGGGCGGGGCAATTGTCTATGGCTTTGAAAAGAGTTATAGCCAGGCAAGCCTCGTATTGCTCTCAATCAAAAAGCTAGTTGTGGGTGAAATATCCACGAAAAACTTGAGTGGTCCGATAGGCATTGCTAAAGTGGCGGGCGATTCAGCCCGGGCTGGATATGTGTATTATCTCGGCTTTTTAGCACAGTTAAGTGTGTATTTAGCGGTACTGAACTTATTGCCCATCCCCGTGTTAGATGGAGGGCATATAGTGTATTGCTTGCTTGAGGCGGTGAAGGGGTCACCTGTATCCGAAAAACTCAAGCTCTATAGTGCTCAAATTGGGCTCGCACTTTTGGGCTGCGTGATGATAGTTGCGTTTTATAACGACATCCTGCGGCTGTAACTCTCATGTGTTAATCCTCTATAAAAACTGCTTAAAACGCACATCAGCAGCCTGATAATTAGGCTGTCAAACAAAAACATTAACAAAGATTTTTACCTCTGTGAAACCCAAAAATTCCATTAAACACGGCTTTGCTATTTTGTCTTTAGCCGCTGTAATACCTTCTTTTGCTTGGGCCGATAGTTTTCGGATTAGCGATATTCGCGTTGAGGGATTACAGCGGGTATCCGCAAGCCCGGTGTTCGCGGCGCTACCTCTGCAAGTGGGCGATACCGCAGACGAAGATTCGATTAGCACAGCGATCAGCTCGTTATTCGCCACGGGTTTTTTCTCGGACATTCAGGTGCTTCACGAGGGCGGTGTATTAATTGTTACGGTAAAAGAGCGGCCGGCAATTAGTGAAGTTAAGCTTGATGGCAATAAAGCCATTAAAACCGAGCAGCTTAATAAAGTACTTAAAGACCAGGGTATTGCGGTCGGGCAAATTTTCCAGAAAGACACGTTAGATGCTCTCGTCCATGAACTCGAGCGCCAATATGTAGCGCAAGGGCGCTACGGCGCTAAGGTTGAAGCCAAAGTTGTTGAGCAGCCGAATAACCAAATTAAACTGGATATAAAAATTGATGAAAGTAAGGTTTCAGGGATTGTAAATATTCAGTTTGTAGGCAATAACACGTTTGATGATGACAAATTAAAAGATCTGTTTGATTTGAAAGCAAAGGGGTGGTTTTCTTTTTTAAACGGTAATAATCATTACGCTAAAGAAAAGCTTAAAGGCGATATCGAAAAACTCGAATCTTATTATTTGGACCGCGGCTACCTAGATTTTAAAGTTGTCTCTTCACAAGTTGCGTTAAGTCCAGATAAAAAAAGCGTTTTTATTACGCTAAATTTACATGAAGGAGATATCTACAAAGTAAATAAGGTATCGCTGGCGGGTGATCCAATTTTGCCGGAATCCTCGATCAAAATGGTTCTGTTGTTGGCGCAGGGTGATATTTTCTCGCAAAATCTCATGACCACTACGGCCGAATACGTTACTACTTTATTAGGCAACGCAGGTTATACCAATGCCAAAGTCGAAGGTATCCCGCAGCGCAACGAAGAAAATAAAACCGTTGATATCGACTTTTTTATTAATCCTGGCCAGCGCGTGTATGTGCGTAGGGTTAATTTTAAAGGTAATACGCGCACCACTGACGAAGTTTTGCGGCGAGAAATGCGGCAGATGGAATCGGCCTCGGCGATTAAAGCAAAGATTGAACAGGGTAAAGTTCGTTTAGAGCGCTTAGGTTTTTTCAAAACAGTAGAAGTTGAAAACAAAGAAGTACCCGGTTCAGCCGATTTAGTAGATGTTGAATATAAAGTGGAGGAGCAACCGTCCGGTTCGATTAATGGCAGTATTGGATACGGGCAGGGCACAGGGGCAATTTTTCAGGCCGGGTTAGAAGAGAAAAACTGGCTGGGAACCGGCAAAGAACTAGGTGTTGCGGTCAGTTACAATAAATATGTTACACAATATAGCCTTAACTACAATGACCCCTATTTCACTGCAGATGGTGTAAGTCGCGGTATATCTTTGTTTTACAGCAAGCGCGATTATGGTTATTCAAACGTCGCGGACTATACAACGAATAATTATGGCCTCAGTGTAAATTTCGGCTATCCGATCTCGGAAATTCAGCGACTTAATTTCGGGTTGGGTTTTGACCATACTGAAGTTCAGCTGCAAGGTTATGCGGGGCAGGAAATTATTCGCTCACCGGTTGAGCTTGATTTGAGCAAAGCCCCTTATACCTATATAAAAAGCAGTAATTTATCCAAACTTAGTGATAATGACCCCGACGATGACGGCCTGTATGAGGATTATTCCTACGTTGATGGATTAGTTGCGCCACAAAATTTACATGCATCAGAGCCCGGATTTATCGATTTATATGGTGATGTCTATAACTCATTAAATGTCAGTGCTAGCTGGATGCGCAGCACGTTGAACAGAGGTATTTTAGCTACACGGGGAAATCAAGAGTCCTTAACTTTAAAGGTCGGTTTGCCTTCCACTGATTTACAATATTATAAATTGGAATTTAACGGCCAATATTTTCAACCGCTTACAGAAGATTTAACGCTGCGGTTTAAAGCGGATTTGGGCTATGGCGACGGTTATGGTGATATGGATCGCTATCCGTTCTTTAATAATTTTTTCGCCGGTGGCTTCGGTTCAGTGCGCGGATTTCGCCGTTATACGCTGGGGCCGCAATCCTCACCGAGTTTAAATTATTTGCGCGCGCCCACTTCGTTTGTAGCAGTGGATAATGATTTTAACTCTGTAAACTCATCACCTTTTGCGACTGTCGGCTCCTCTTATATCCTATGTGATAACGAATTGGCCTCCACCTGTGGCGCATTAGGTGAGCAGGGCAAGCTGGAAATGCAGGCTTTAGCTACGGGCGGTACACGTGCCTATGGCGGTAATGTGTTGATTGAATTTAGTACTGAATTGCTTTTTCCCTTGCCGTTTATCGAAGATCAGCGTTCATTTCAAACAGCTCTATTTGTCGATGCGGGTAATGTTTTTGATACCCATTGCGGAGATTTACAAGAAAATTGTTCAAATGTGGATTTAAGCAAATTAAGTTCATCCTATGGCTTGGGATTAAGCTGGTTATCCGGTTTTGGTCCACTTACGTTTAGTGTTTCCAGGCCCATCCACAAAAATGAAACTGATCGCACCGAAGTGTTCCAATTCTCATTGGGTGCGGGCTTTTAAATTTATTTCTTTACTATTTTGGAGTTTTTTATGCGTATTACAAAAGTAATTTCTCTTGCTGCATTATTGTTGGCTGCACCTTGTGCTCTGGCCGGAAAGGTTGCCGTGCTGAATATAGAAGGGGCAGTGTTGCAAACTGAAACGGCAAAAAAAGCTGAAAAAGCGCTGCAATCTCGCGCTGATTACGCAGCTTTAGTGGCAAAAGCGGAATCGTTAAAAGCGGAATTTGAAACGCTGGCAAAAGATGAAAAAGCTAAAAGCGAAACCTGGCCTGCCGATAAAAAACAAGAAACTAAAAAGAAGTTAAAAACATTAAATGATGATTACCAAGAAGCGGTTAAGAAAATTCAAGGTGAACAGCAAAAAGTGGTAATGGGCATCATGCAGGACATGCAGCCTAAATTAAAAGGAGCGATCGATGAAATTGTCGCCGCAGAAAAAATTGATGTAATTGTTAAAAGTCAGGCAGCTTTTTGGGCGGACCCTGCAGCGGACATTACAACTAAAGTGACCGAAAAACTTAACAAAGCTAAATAACATGAGCGTGCCCACAGCATTTACGCTTCAGGCTTTAGCTGATTATTTAGGTGGGCGCTGCATTGGCGATGGCACTCTAAGTATTAGCCGGATTGCGCCGCTTGATACAGCAGGTACCGGTGACTTGTCGTTTGTGGCTAAGCCTGCACTTGCTAAGTTGCTATCTAATGCTCAGGCCAGCGCCTATATTGTCGGGCCGGAGTTGGCTGATCGTATTGCCAATGGCATTGAAATCAAAGAGCCCTATGTTGCCTACGCGAAGGTAAGCACGTTATTCGAACTATGCCCGAGTATTGCTCGAGGAGTTCATCCGATGGCCTGTGTGGATCCTAGTGCAGTGCTGGCCGAGGATGTAGCCATTGGCCCCTTTTGTTTTATAGGCGCAGATGCTCAGATTGGCAGTGGCGTGCAATTGGCGTCAGGCGTACATGTAGGCGCGCGCAGCAGTATAGGCGAGGGGAGTTATCTATTTCCCCATGTAGTGATTTATCACGATGTGTCGATAGGTAAACGCGTGCGTATACATGCGAATACGACAATTGGCTCAGATGGTTTTGGTTTTGCGCCCAGCGCTAATGGTTGGCAGAAAATCCATCAGTTAGGCGGGGTAGTGGTAGGTGACGATGTAGAAATCGGCGCGAATACCAGTATTGATCGCGGTGCGTTGGAAGCTACCGAAATAGCCGCGGGGGTCATTATTGATAACCAGGTACATATTGCCCATAACGTAAAAATTGGCGCGCAGACTGCAATAGCAGGTTGCGTGGGTATTGCAGGTTCCGCAGTCATCGGTGCGCATTGCACGATGGGCGGGTTTGTCGCAATTAGCGGCCATGTGGAAATCGCTGATCATGTTCACTTTAACGGTGCAAGCGTGGTAACCAAATCTATTTCTGAGGCTGGTCACTACTCATCCGGGGTACCGCTGCAAGAAGTAAAAGAATGGCGACGTAATGCGGTACGTTTTTCCCAATTGGATTCTTGGGTCGAGCGCATCAAAGCATTAGAGCACCCTAATAACGTAAAAATTTGATTGGCAGAGGCAGTTCCTATGATGGACATTTTAGAGATTCGCAAATATTTACCTCACCGCTATCCGTTTTTGTTTATTGATCGCGTGGTGGAGTTAACAATTGGCGAGTCCATTGTGGCCTATAAAAATATCACAATAAATGAAGGTATTTTTGAAGGGCATTTTCCAAATTTTCCGGTTTTTCCAGGCGTATTAATTTTAGAAGCTATGGCCCAGGCTTGCGGTGTACTAGGATTTAAAACTATGGATAAAACACCCGAAGATGGCTCAATTTATCTTTATGCGGGTGCCGACGATGTGCGGTTTAAGCGTCAAGTAGTGCCCGGCGATCAACTTTATTTAGAAGCCAAAATCCTCGGTGAAAAACGCGGCATCTGGAAATTTGAATGCAAAGCAAAAGTTGATGGGCACTTGGCCGCATCTGCAACTATCATGTGTGCTGATCGCACCGTTACCAATAATTAAATTGAGGCATAGGCTTGATACATCCCACCGCCATTATCGATCCCACCGCTCGCATAGCCGAGGGGGTATCTATTGGCCCATGGACGTTTATCGGCCCCGAAGTTGAAATAGGCGCTGGATGCCGGATTGAATCCCACGTAGTGATAAAAGGCCCAACGCTCATCGGGCAGAATAATCGAGTATTTCAATTCAGTACGTTAGGCGAGGATACTCCGGATCTTAAATATCGCGGCGAGCCCACAACACTTACAATCGGTGACAATAATATTTTCCGCGAGGGAGTCACTATCCATCGCGGCACGGTGCAAGATCGTGGCGATACGCTAATCGGCAATAACAACTTGTTAATGGCCTATGTGCATGTCGGCCACGACAGCGTCGTAGGTAATAATTGTATTCTGGTAAATAACGCCGCTTTAGCAGGTCATGTGGTTGTAAACGATTGGGCAATTCTAGGCGGTTACACCCTCGTACATCAATTTTGCCACGTGGGTCAACATGCGTTCACAGGCATGGGCAGCGCAGTGGGCAAAGATATTCCCGCTTATGTAATGGTAACCGGCGCGCCCGCTCAGGCCCGCAGCATTAACATGGAAGGCTTAAAACGCCGCGGTTTTAGCAAAGAGGATATTGCAGTGTTAAATAAAGCCTTCAAAACTGTCTATCGCCGAGGCCTTACGTTGGATGACGCGTTGCTAGAGCTGCAGCCGCTATTATCTGAATGCGCGCAACTAGGCCCGTTTATTCAATCCCTTGAGAACTCCTCGCGTGGTATCGTCCGTTAATATTGCCGCCAAGCCCATGCGTATCGGCATGGTGGCGGGAGAAGAGTCGGGCGATATTCTCGGTGCCGGTTTAATCATCTATTTAAAACGTCGCTATCCCGATGCAATTTTCGAAGGCATCGGCGGAACCCGCATGATTGACGAGGGGTTTAAAAGTTTTTTCCCTCAGGATCGCCTAGCGGTTATGGGCTTTGCCGAACCTCTAAAGCGTCTGCCTGAACTGTTGCGTATGCGCAAAACCCTGGCTGATTATTTTGTGCAAAAACTACCGGATATTTTTATCGGTATTGATTCCCCGGATTTTAATTTGCATTTAGAGATGATTCTGCGCAATCAGGGCATTAGAGTTGCGCATTATGTGAGTCCGTCAGTTTGGGCTTGGCGGCAAGGGCGCATTAAAAAAATTAAAGCCGCCGTCGATTTAATGTTGACGCTCTTTCCGTTTGAAAATGCTATTTACGACAGTCACCAAATTAAATCTGTCTGCGTTGGGCATCCGCTGGCCGATAGCATCCCTATAGATGATCAAACCCTTATTGCACGACACGCTTTAGGTATTGCTCCTGAAGCTCGGGTGTTGGCTGTTCTGCCGGGCAGCCGGCAGGCGGAGGTCGAGCGTTTAGGGCCGGTGTTTTTTGATGTGGCGAGACAGTTGGTGGCTGCTAACCCAGAATTGATTGTGTTGTGTCCGGCTGCTAACACCAAACGTATGGAACAGCTTCAGGAATTGCTTGCCCTTGGGGATCTTAAAGTGCAATTGCATCTTGGCAATTCCCAGCAACTGATGGCGGCGTCCGATGCAGTATTGATGGCTTCAGGCACAACGAGCCTTGAGGCCATGTTATTAAAAAAGCCTATGGTGATCGCCTATAAAGTCGCACCGCTAAGTTATTGGATATACAAACGATTGGTCAAAGTTGACATGATTGGGCTGCCTAACTTGCTCGCCGGTGAAAAAATTGTGCCTGAGTTCATACAAGATGCGGCAACCACTGACAAATTATGTCAGGCAGTTGGTGAATTACTGTACGATTCCAGTTCCTATGAGCGGCAGAAAGAAGCTTTTTTGCGCTTGCATTTGAGTTTGCGCCGCGACGCAAATCAACAAGCGGCCAATGCCATTCAGAATTTAATCGAGACGTCCGTTATATGATGTTAATTGCCGGTGTAGATGAAGCCGGGCGTGGCCCATTGGCCGGGGACGTGGTGGCGGCTGCCGTAATTTTGGATCCCTCTAAACCCATTCGCGGCTTGGCCGATTCTAAAAAACTGAGTGAAAAACGCCGTGAACAGCTGTTTGCCGAAATAATTGACAAGGCTCGCGCCTACGCGGTTGCACGCTCCAGTCCGTCAGAAATTGATCAAATCAATATTCTTAACGCCAGTTTACTGGCTATGCACCGCGCCGTTGATGGACTTGGCCTAGTTCCGGACGAAGTACTTGTAGATGGTAACCGCCTACCTAAATGGACTTATAACTCTCGCGCCATTATTGGGGGCGACGGCAGTGTCGAACAAATTAGCGCTGCGTCCATATTAGCCAAGGTAACACGCGATCGTGAGCTGTTGGTTCTGGACCAAGCCTACCCCGGTTATGGGTTCGCAGAGCATAAGGGATACCCCACTAAGTCCCATATCGAAGCCTTAGCCAGGTTAGGTATCTCTCCTGTGCACCGCTTGTCCTATGGGCCCGTTAAAAAGTTGCTTTAGCACCTACCGTTTGTCGCACCATCTTGAAATGCGCGCATTGCGGCACAAAATTAGCTATACATAAAATATCAGTGGTAGACAGTGCAAGTCGCTGTTGGGGTTATCTGGATGTTAGCTAATATTTTTAATAGTGCCGAGGTATGGCATCCCTGGATAGGCGGTTATTACGCCTGGTTAAAATCTTTTTATCATTTCGAACCGGTATTTCGCGGTGGGTTTATTCAGCACCCTAAGGAAATCCCGGTCACGTTATTATCGACCACTTCCAGTGATTCGCCGCTAGGCGAGAATAAATCAGCGGCATTTGAAGCCTGTGAAAATGCGAAGCCTGCTGAAGAAAAAGAGGCCGGCATTTGTTTCTGGACCGCAGAGAAGCCCAAAGTGCAAGATTCAGTGGTATTGGGAATTGAGCTCGATAATAGTCGTTTTGTCGGCCGAGGCAGCGTAGTTCGCGTCCAGCCAGAAAACAATGGCAATTGGGTATGTGTAAAGATAAATCCCGAGGATGCGTTTGCCATCCGGATGGCTGAGCAGCTATGCCAGATTGAACATTATCGCTTGGATAATAAACAGTATTTAGACCGTAATATGTCTCCCGATGAAGCAGCGCAAGAATGGATCTCTAAGTACGCAGCGATATTTTCCGCGCACATTTAAATTCTAAAACCTAACGCAAAAAACTCGGCCATAAAGGCAACGCAAGATAAAGAAAATTGCAGTTAAATGGTTTAAATATTCATTTCGATTTTGCTACACGCACTTCCATGTTATTAATCCTGAGCGCTCAATCGCTCCAGATCGTCTTGGTGGCCCAGCCAAGATTCTTCGCATCCAATTAATTCCTCACGATATCTTTGTACCTCCTGCGCTAAGCGTTGCGCTTTTTGAGGATCTGTTTGATAAAGCGTCGGTTCTGCTAGCGCGGTTTCCTTCTCTTCTATTTGTTTTTGCAGCTGATCCATTTTTTTCTCCATGCTGCGGATCGCTTGGGTAATAGGCTTTAATTGTTCGCGACGGGCCGCAGCACTCTGCCGATTTTCTTTTTTGGTGGGCTCCGTTGCATCGAGTTTTAATTGCGGCGAATCCTCAGCAGCAGATTTTCGCTCGGTGATTAGCCACTGGTGGTAATCTTCTAAATCGCCTTCAAAAGCTGCAACTTTACCGTCAGCAACTAACCAAAACTCATCTAACGTGTTGCGCAATAAGTGACGATCGTGTGAAACCACTACAATAGCGCCTTCAAATGTTGAAAGCGCGTCGTTTAATGCTTGCCTTACCTCCAAATCCAAATGGTTTGTTGGCTCATCAAGTAATAATAAATTGGGTTTTTGCCAAGCGACAATTGCCAGAGCTAAACGGGCTTTTTCACCACCTGAAAAATGCTCGATATTCTCTAGCGCCCGCTCACCAATAAATCCAAAACCACCTAAAAAATTGCGAATACTCTGCTCGCTCGCTTTCGGCGACAAACGCTGTAAATGCAGCGCGGCACTGGCGTGAATATCCAGTGCTTCAAGTTGATGTTGGGCAAAATAACCAATACGTAAATGCGGGCTTTCAGTTCTCTCTCCGGCTAATAATGGCAAGGCTCTGGCCAAAGATTTCAGCAGTGTGGATTTGCCCGCACCATTATGCCCAAGCAGGCCGATGCGGCTCGTACCAAAAAGCGACGCTTGAACCTTCGTCACTACGGGCTGCTGATAGCCTAATGAGGCATCGGCCAAGGATAAAAGTGTTTGGATTTCTCGCTCCGGATTTGGAAAGCGAAAACTAAATACAGAATCAATATGCGCAGGGGCTAATTTTTCCATGCGCTCCAACTCTTTTAAGCGGCTTTGCGCTTGTTTAGCTTTGCTCGCTTTCGCACGAAAACGCCGCACGAAATCTTCGATTTCTGACATGCGTTCTTGTTGTTTTGAAAACGCAATGTTCTGTTGAGCTAAGCGATCAGCCTTTTGACGTTCAAATGCAGAATAATTGCCACTATAACTAATTAATTGCTGCCCCTCAAAACTTGCGATGGCGCCAATGCAATTGTCTAAAAAATCCCGGTCATGGGAAATAATTAGCAGTGTGCCTTTAAATGCTTGCAGCCAGGCTTCTAGCCAAAAAGTAGCGTCTAGATCCAGGTGATTCGTAGGCTCGTCCAGTAGCAATAAATCGCTGCGGCACATAAGCGCTTGCGCCAAATTCAAGCGTATCCGCCAACCGCCGGAAAAATCACTCACGCTGCGCTGTTCGTCGCCAGATTTAAAGCCGAGGCCCGATAATAATCGCGCTGCACGGGCAGCGGCTGTATATCCGTCGATAGTTTCGAATTGCTGGTAGAGACCCGCTAATTGCGCACCGTCGTCACAGCTGGCGATGGCGTTTTCTATCTGCCGGTATTCGTGATCGCCATCGAGAATAAAGTCCAGAGCAGTGCGGTCCGAACTCGCCACTTCCTGAGCCATGTGCGCTAAGCGCCAGTCTTTAGGAATTTTAACCTCACCGCTGTCGGCGTGTAGTTGACCGAGCAGAAGTTTAAATAGGCTCGATTTTCCGCTGCCATTGACACCAATCAAGCCCCATTTTTGGCCGGGGAAAATAGTGAGATTCGCGTTGTTTAAAAGAGTTTTGGTGCCTAGCTGGAGGCCAAGGTTTTGCAGCTGAATCATGACGTATCGCAACAGATAAAGGGCTAGTGAAAAAAGCTTCAGGGTACACTAAACCTTTATTATTTTCGCTCCTGGGAGAAAATGGTCGAAAGCCAGGTGCATAGTCGAAGGAGTTTTGAGTAATTGGCAGGCAGACTATTTTGTGTGCACATCTGCCATTAGCATTGACCGATTACCCGTCGATTGCATATGGGGAACCCGCGAGCCTGCTGTTTGTAAGCGGTTTTTGAAAATAGGGGTATGCGTGAAAATCGCAAATGTTTGCAGTGATAATAATTATTTCAAAGATTTTTTTTTGTTTCCCGCCATTTTTTTAGCGCGAGTTGAGTTGCCCCCCCCAAACGTTTTACCGATTGATTTAATGCTTGAACTTCATCGCGGGGCTGATAGGAAGAGGGCGGTGAATTATTAAAAAACCCGGTGCTTAGGGATAATTCTTGAGTAGCGCGATTAAGCTTGCTTAGCGGTTTTGTTATCCAGAAATGTACGCAGAGCAAACACAAAATTAGCGTGCTGGCAATTAAACACATTTCCAATGGGCCAATTAATTTATCTATATCTTCCCAGAGAGGACGAGCAGGAATTGAAACGCTAATTATTCCTGCTAAATCACCTTCTTTAAAGCCAAACCCGTTTTTGCTGCCATAGCGTTTGAGCACATCTTCTGGAGCATTGGCGGTATCGCCGTGACATTTAATGCAATTAGCTGAATGGTAAATCGGCTTGGCATAGCGGTAAGCCCCATCATAAACGCCGGTAAACTCTGTTAAATGCCCTTTGTTAATTGCTTGCAGAGCGCGCATTTCAAAACCGTCAGGCGCGTTGTTCGGGTTCATTACATTTTCAGATGTCATGCGAAATTTAGTTGGCGATGTAGAGTGCATTACAACATCGGCAAATTCGCGTTGGGCAAGTGCGGGATTTTTACTGAAAAAAACCACCCGTTGTGCCAGGTCGCCGTCACCTAGGTGGTATTCCTCGCGGCTTAAATAACTGTCCGAATTATTTGCTTTTATCCAAACGCGTCCCGAATTAGCAACCCAGGAGCCAAATGCTTCGACATTTGCAACTACTGTTTGGGCTTGAGCGCGCAGTTCTTGACGATGCAGTTTTTCACCAATATAAAAATAGGCTAGTGCATTTAGCCCCAATATTACCGCCATCATAAAGAAGAATTTGAATTTTAATGACACCTTATGTTCTCCCGGCCGAGGGTTGCCAGCGTGGTCGGCACTAATCTCAATTTAGTCAGTGAATTGCTATTTTATAAACTCCTGTCCTTATTTGTTTGGTTTGCTCGCGCGCTTATAAAACGTTGGTTGGCTAATTATAGGTGCAGTTTGCCGATCTACGCCGGAACCTAGCTACGGAACTGCGAGCTAGTCCAGCAAATATTTAATCCAGTCATCGTTTTGCGTAGGTGATTAAGCTGCAGGCGGTGCCCGGTAGATTCCAAGCTGAAGTTATCGAAGTAGCGAGCAGTGCACTGCGCTTAGTCAGCTCGTCAAGTTGTATAACAAATTTTCTCTAGTTAGCCTAACACCTTAAGCCGAGCGGATTTTCAACATTGTATTTTTGCTTAAGGAAGCTTTGAAAAATGTAGGCAGCGAAGCACTGGCTAGGCAAATTCTCCAAAAAAAAGCGGAGTTTATATTTAGTAAATTTTTGGAAAAATTAACGCCAGAGCAAGTAAGGTAATTTTCAGAGCTTCTTTGGTAAATGGGGGCTACAACTTGAAGGACGAATCAAGCCAAATTGTTTTTAATGGTTTAGAGTTTTTTGTGGGTTTGAGTATTTTTATTCGAAAGAATTGCCGCCGATAAAATTTTGTCGGGCGTAAAAAAGGCCCCGTCGGGCCTGTTTTAGCATCATCATGTAGTTGACGTGAGAATTACTCCTCAGCTGCTCTTTTTGAAGGTACTGCCGCATTTTCATAAACCAGTAGAGGAACGGATTCGCCTTTAATAACGGTTTCGTCTACTACGACTTTAGCAATGCCTGATTCAGAGGGAATTCGATACATAGTGTCTAATAACACGGATTCCATAATAGAGCGCAGGCCGCGAGCACCGGTTTTGCGCTCCATGGCTTTTTCCGCAACAGCGCGCAGGGCATCTTCGCGAAAATCAATTTCTACGCCTTCCATTTCAAACAATTTTTTGTACTGTTTTACCAGCGAGTTTTTAGGCTCACTTAAAATGGCAACCAAGGCTGCTTTATCTAGCTCTTCTAAAGTTGCAACCACCGGTAGGCGACCGACAAACTCTGGAATTAACCCATAACGTACCAGGTCCTCAGTTTCCAGGCTTTTCAGCGAATCACCGATATTTTTTGCTGCATCTTTACTCTTAACAACGGCTGAGAATCCAATACCGCCTTTTTCCGAGCGGTCGCGAATAATTTTATCCAAGCCTGCAAAAGCACCACCGCAAATAAATAGGATGTTGCTTGTATCGACCTGTAAAAATTCTTGCTGTGGATGCTTGCGCCCACCTTGTGGAGGCACCGAAGCGATTGTGCCTTCAATCAATTTGAGCAGAGCTTGCTGCACGCCTTCTCCCGAGACATCGCGGGTGATTGACGGGTTGTCCGATTTGCGCGAAATTTTGTCGATTTCGTCGATGTACACTATACCCTGTTGGGCTTTTTCAACATCGTAATCGCATTTTTGCAGCAGTTTCTGAATGATATTTTCAACATCCTCACCGACATATCCTGCTTCTGTAAGCGTTGTAGCATCGGCGATAGTGAAGGGTACGTTTAATAGTCGAGCTAGAGTTTCAGCCAATAGGGTTTTACCGCTACCGGTGGGGCCGACGAGGAGAATGTTGCTTTTACCAAGTTCAACATCGTCTTTACCCTTTTTCTTGCCGCCTAAGCGTAAGCGTTTGTAGTGGTTATAGACCGCTACTGCTAAGACTTTTTTGGCAGCCGTTTGCCCGATGACGTATTCGTCGAGCGTAGAGGAAATCTCTTTCGGCGTCGGCAACCGATCGCTGCTAGCTTCGCTGGCGTTTTCGTGCACTTCTTCGCGAATAATGTCATTGCAAAGATCGACACATTCATCGCAGATGAATACGGACGGTCCAGCAATAAGCTTCCGTACTTCATGCTGACTTTTGCCACAAAATGAGCAATACAGCAATTTGCCGTTATCTTCGGTATCACTGTTGTGGTCGGTCATTAAACCTCTCCGCCAAATTAAAAAATCGGGTTTAAATAGTCGGATCTATATAGTGATCAAATCGTTCTTTTAAACCCATTTCGTGCGTTCAAATTCAACTTGAACTGTAATTAGGTCTATTTTTTCGGATCTTTGCCAAGTGCATCACGACTCAACAACACTTCGTCTATCAATCCGTAATTTTTAGATTCTTCAGCGCTCATGAAATTATCTCGCTCGGTATCCCGGGCGACTTCTTCCACCGTGCGGCCAGCATGCAAGGCCATTAACGTATTTAGGCGCTCACGAATTTTGAGAATTTCTTGCGCTTGAATGTGAATGTCAGAAGCCTGGCCTTGAGCGCCACCGGATGGTTGGTGGATCATGGTGCGGGCATTAGGAAGAATAAAACGCTTACCCTTGGCGCCAGCATTGAGCAGAAATGCACCCATGCTGCAAGCTTGCCCAATACACATTGTGCTGACATCTGGCTTGATAAACTGCATGGTGTCATAGATGGACATGCCCGCCGTCACAGAGCCACCGGGGGAATTAATATATAAATGGATATCTTTATCTGGATTTTCAGCTTCTAGAAACAGCAATTGCGCCACAACTAAATTGGCCATGTAATCTTCTACGGGGCCCACTAAAAAAATCACACGCTCTTTTAAAAGGCGAGAATAAATATCGAACGAGCGTTCGCCGCGTGCCGTTTGCTCAATAACGATAGGAACTAGAGCTGATTGAGGCATTTGTACTGACGAAGATGGTAAGGGAAAATCACGCATATCAAGGATATCCTTGGTTCTGTCTTAAGGTTTACAGTCTGCTATCGGCTGGTGTGGGATGGCTGAGCACATCCAAGCTTAACCCGAGAAACAAAGATATTCCAGAAAAACTCCCGCGCTATCATGAAGACTTAATTTGTCTATGGTATGTCGCGTTGCATAGCAAAAGCATTCGTTTAAGTAGCTTACTTTCGAAGGCTGGGTTTTGTTTTAAGGCTTACAAACAAGGGTGTTTTGATGGCAGAGCTATCAATATTAGAAGGCAATATTTGAAAGCTCCGCCGTAGAGCGAGATTATTGTTCCGCTGGACGTATTAGCTCTTGATAAGGCACAACTACGTCGTTAACTTGCATGCTGTCGATTAATAAATCCACAACTTGATCTTCAATAGCGGCAGATTCAACACTGGCAAGCAGGTTGGGCGTTGCGTAATAGTATTCGATGACGCCTTGTGGATCTTCATACGAGGCGGCAAAGCTTTCCACTAGGCTGCGCACGCGGGCGCCGTCAGGTTTGATGCTGTGTTTAACGATAATTTCTGAGATCAGCATGCCAAGCGAGGTGCGGCGCTGAGCTTGTTCACGGAATAAATCGTCTGGCATGAGCGCGCGCACGTCAAACTTTGAAGTGTCTAGCTGTCCGTATTGTTGCAGTGCTTGTTTGCGCAGTGCGTCGATTTCTTCGAGCACTAAACTCTTGGGTACTTCCACTGGGTTTATCGCAAGCAGCGCTGAGAATACATCGGCTTTTAGGCGATTTTTGGACGCTTTGTTCTTTTCGTTCTCCATGTTGTTTTTGACATCTGCACGAAAGCGTTCAAGACCGCCGTCGTTGATGCCGAACGCCGCGAAAAATGTCTCGTCAACTTCTGGCAATTGTTCTGCCGAAACGGTGTTAAGCGTGATAGCAAAGTTAACGTTGGCTCCTTTGAGGCTCTCAACGTGATAGTCCTCAGGGAATGTCAATGCACAATCTTTTGAATCGCCAGCGGACATACCAACAATTGCATCTTCAAACCCTGGAATCATGCTATTTGAGCCGAGCTGGAGGCTGTGACCCTGAGCGCTGCCACCGTCAAACGCGACGCCTTCCTGCGTACCGACAAAATCAATATTGACGCGATCACCGGTGACGGCGGGGCGGCTTACCGGCTCCCACTTCGCTTGGCTTTTGCGCAAGATTTCAATCATATCGTCGACGTCTTTTTCGCTGATTTCAGCGGAATAGCGCGTGACGGGCTGACCGGCTAATTCTTGTAACTCGATAGTTGGGTAAACTTCAAAGACGGCAACGAACTCAACGTCTTTGCCGGCATTTAATTGTTTAGGCTCGATTTGCGGCCGGCCTGCTGGGCGCAAATTCTCTTTGCGAAAAGCGTCGTCTAATGAGCGATTAATAACATCGCCTAACACTTCTTGGCGAATGCCTTGACCGTAGCGCTGACGCACGACACTCATAGGTACTTTGCCTTTGCGAAAGCCATTGATGCGTGCACTTCTGGCTGCATCTTCTAGACGGCGGTTTACTTCGCCATCAACCACATCCGCAGGGACTCCTACGGTCAGGCGGCGCTCCAGACTTGATGTTGTTTCAAGCGAAACTTGCATGATGTGCCTCGTCATTAATTATGTATGTAATGGGATGAATCAAGAGGGAGGTGTTTATAGTGGTGCGGTCGGAGAGACTCGAACTCTCACACCAAAGGCGCTGGAACCTAAACCCAGTGCGTCTACCAATTCCGCCACGACCGCTCGCTATTAACACCTCAGAACGCTGTGATGGGGCTCTTTACATTTGCACGAGGTACTAACCGCGCATCCGCCATCCCAAATTTGAGGGAGCAGGATTCTGCCATAGCGCCAGGAGCCCTGGCAAGAAAAAATCGCAGCTTATTCATGTTGCGCTGGGACGGTCGGGCCAAATGCGGCACAATGGCGACTTTTGCGCGGCGATTATGACAACACCTCTAACACATTTAGGTACGCTTTCCATTGAGCAGTTTTTGGCTGACTACTGGCAGAAAAAGCCGTTGCTTATACGCCAAGCGCTGCCAGGATTTATCTCGCCGTTATCGCCTGAAGAAATTGCAGGGCTTGCGCTTGAGGAGGAAGTTGAGTCGCGTCTTGTGGTTGAGACCCCCAATCCTGCTAACCCATTGTTAAGCGATTGGCAGCTTGAACACGGCCCTTTGCATGATGAGCGATTTACCACTTTGCCCAGTTCGCACTGGAGCGTTTTGGTTCAAGCGGTAGATCAAATTTTCCCCGCTGTTGAGGAGTTATTGAATCGATTTCGGTTTATCCCCAATTGGCGATTGGATGATGTGATGGTGAGCTACGCTGCAACCGGAGGTGGAGTAGGGCCGCACTTTGATTATTACGACGTATTTTTGCTGCAGGGACAGGGCTCGCGGCTTTGGCAATTGGGTGGCCATGTCGATGAGACCAGCCCGTTGCGCGAGGATACGGATATGAAAATTCTGCAGGAGTTTGCGATGCAGGAGCAGTGGGTTTTAGAAGCGGGCGATATGCTTTATCTGCCGCCTAATTTCGCGCATTGGGGTATTTCTCAAAGCGATGATTGCGTTACCTATTCGATTGGATTTAGGGCGCCAAGCCACAGCGAGCTATTATTAGGTTTCAGCCAATTTGTGGCCGAAGAGTTATCCTCAGACCAGCGTTTTAGCGACCCGGAAATGTCACTGCAGCAAGACCCAGGGGAGATTAAGCCTTGGGTGCTTGAGAAGCTTAAACAGCAGTTGCAAACCCTGCTTACCGATGATGATTTGCTTACCCAGTGGTTTGGGCGCTTCGCCACAGAAGTTAAACGTCAGTCGCCGCCGAGCGTTGAGCCGCCGGAAGGTGTGTGTCTCAATCCAGGCTGTCGGGCCGCTTATATAGTGCAGGGCGATACGGCTCTACTATTCGTCAATGGTGAAATGGCGGAATGTTCGCAAGCGCTGGCTAAAGCCATTTGCTCGCATCAAATAATTGTGCCTGAGCAATTTCTCGAAGACGATCAAGAGTTAATTGTGCAGATGCAAGAGGCCGGTTGGCTGCATGATACCGAGAATAGTTGAATCTGTTTGGCCTGAAGCTCGTCAGGCGATTGAGCAGCTGCGACATGAAGTTTTTATTGTTGAGCAGCAGGTTACTGCAGAGCTTGAATGGGATGATGCTGATGCTTGCGCGCGGCATTTTTGCCTATGGCACGAGGCACAGTTGATCGCTTATGGACGCTTATTGTTACCTGCAGCGGATAAGGGCAAGCTTACGCGGATGGCGGTTAAGCAATCCTGGCGTCGAAAGGGGTTGGGGCGGTTGCTTGTGCAGCAGATGATTAAGCGTGCTGCGGAGCTCTCGCTTAAGCGCTTGGACTTGGACGCCCAGCTGCATGCGGTGCCGTTTTATCAGCGCGAGGGTTTTGTGCCTGTCGGTGATGTTTTTTTTGATGCGGGTATCGAGCATATTGCCATGGTGCAGCTGCTCGATTAATGCGCTAGCCAACTGCTTGGCATAGCTTTTCCGCACAGTCAGTTTCAGATTTAGGTGAGCTCTTGTGCTAATTTTTGCCTGCAGTGGTTTACAGAGGTTGGGTTTATGACAGATGAAAGCCTGCGTATCACCGAGGTTTTCTATTCGCTGCAAGGTGAGGCGTTGACGGCGGGTTTGCCTACGGTATTTATTCGCCTGACCGGTTGCCCGCTGCGCTGCGGGTATTGCGACTCAGAATACGCGTTCTTCGGCGGGGAACGCATAAGTATTAGCACTTTGTTAGAGCAAGTCGCTTCTTATAATCCTACTTATGTCTGTGTCACCGGCGGCGAGCCTTTGGCACAGCCTAATTGTTTGCTGTTACTAACGCGGCTGTGTGATATGGGTTATGACGTGTCTCTAGAGACTTCCGGGGCCATGGATATTAGCGGCGTCGATGGGCGGGTTTCGATTGTTATGGATTTGAAAACCCCAGGTTCTGGCGAGTTGAGTAAGAACCGCTTAGAGAATATCGCGCTGCTCAAACCGCGCGATCAAATTAAATTTGTTATTACCGATTACGCCGATTTCCAATGGGCAAGTTTTACTACCGCGCAGTATGCGCTGCACGGATTGGTCGCCGCCGTGTGGTTTTCCCCCAGTTTTGGGCAAATTAGCGCGCGGGATTTGGCTGAATGGATACTGCGAGACCGCTTGCCCGTGCGCTTTCAATTGCAATTACACAAACAGCTCTGGGGCGAGGTTCCCGGTGTTTAGACGTCTAGGTGAGTTATGAAAAAAAAAGCCGTCATTTTAGTGTCCGGTGGGCTGGACTCCACCACCGTATTGGCTATGGCAAAGGCTGAAGGTTATGCCTGTTATTCACTGAGTTTTGATTATGGTCAGCGCCATCGTGCGGAGCTGTTCGCCGCTGAGCGCTGTGCGAAAGCATTGGGAGTTGAAGCTCATAAACAGGTGCATCTGGATCTGCGCACCATCGGTGGCTCAGCTTTAACTGATGCCAATATTGATGTACCAGAGGATGCTCCAGAAGGTATTCCGGTCACTTATGTACCGGCGCGCAATACGATTTTTTTATCCATCGCCCTTGGCTGGGCGGAAGTTTTAGAGGCCGAAGCGATTTTTATCGGCGTTAATGCTGTGGACTATTCTGGTTACCCAGACTGCAGACCTGAGTTTATCGACGCATTTGCACGCTTAGCTCAGTTGGCCACTAGAGCTGGCGTGGAAGGCCATCCGATTGCTATTCAAACTCCGCTGCTGCATATGAGCAAAGCCCAGATTATCCAACGCGGCATGGCACTTGGGGTGGACTATGCGCAGAGTATTTCTTGCTATCAGGCGGATGAGCAGGGTTTAGCCTGTAGGCGTTGCGATTCTTGTCGTTTGCGCCACAAAGGCTTTTTGGATGCAGGTGTGGTCGATCCTACGCGCTATCAGAGCTTCTAACGGGTTTTCTCATGCGCAGGTTCACAATAGGGAGCGCGCCTAGTACTAATTTCTCAACTTAATGGTTTTTAGCATGGTTCGCACGCTTGTTTGGGCTGCACTCCTGCCCTAGACTCATTCGATGCAGACCATTTTGGTAGTGGGACATTTGGTGGCAGAACAATAAGAGAATCCAACGTGAAATCCCTAGCCCCTATTTTATTTAGCGTTCTCATCTCAAGTTTGGCCCAGGCCGATACGGCATCCGGCGGTGGCAGGGCTGTAATTAGTGCGGGCAGCCGTACCTCTACAATCGGGTCAGGTTTTAAATCCGCCGGTTCAAGTATTAAGGTTTTTAAATACCGCGATAAAAAAGGCATTGCGTCGTTTTCCGATGCGGCACCTGCCGATGCCGCCTACGAGGTTCTCACCTACGGTTGTTTTGCTTGCAACGTCAACTCGTCCGTTGATTGGTACACAACTCGTTTACATGCTGATTTTGGCGATCATATTCGCGTAGCTTCTGAAGTTTACGCCGTGGACCCGGCTCTAGTGCGAGCAGTGATTCACGCGGAAAGCGGCTTTAATCCTATGGCTCGCTCCGGCAAGGGGGCAGTGGGGTTAATGCAATTGATGCCCGGCACCGCACGAGATATGGGTGTAAGTAATTCCTATGAAGCCGGCCAAAATATTATGGGTGGCGCCCGCTACCTATCTTATTTATTGGGCGAATTAAAAGGCGATGTGCAACTAGCTACAGCGGCGTATAACGCTGGGCTTGCCAATGTCACCAAATACCAAGGTATTCCGCCGTTTGCGGAGACCCAGGCCTATGTAAAGCGCGTGGGGATTTTATATCAGCGTTATAAAAGCCAGAACTTAGCCAAACTGTAAGTTTTATAAATTCTGTTTATTGCGTTTATTTAGTGATGAGTTACGAGCTTTACTCGATAAATATTGCACGCAATTACCTAGTTGTTAAATTTACATAAAACAGAGCCGGCTAGATGTTTTATTCCCTGGCTAACAAATAGGCGCTAATTTAATTCGCATTAAAATTATTTCGTACGCCTATTTTTCGCAAGCGACGCCGTTATTTTATTTTCGTCAGCCTAGATGCGAGGCTTTATTGGCCTTCAGTGACAATGGAAATACTGCCAATGGCCTGCATTTCTGCTTTTTCGAACGTAGATGTGCTTAACACAAAAACAAGCTTATGTTTTCCATTGTGAGCCTGCCACTCGTAGGTGCTAGTGTGTGCTTTGCCATTAGCAGTGGTTTTGTCGAATTTATCGTTGATTTTTTTGGTTTCCAGTGGCGCGATGGGGCTATTTACCAATTTTAAAAATGCCTCTTCAACCGATTTTGCATCTGCATGATGGGCAATGACTGTGCAGATGCGGCTTTTTTCTTGAAGGGCCAAAATAAATGCGCCAGAGTCGTCGGGCACTATCCAAGCATTACCCTCTGCTCCCCTTAACAATTTACGCGTATCTTCAGCAGGCATTTGCGTTTCGCCTTTTAGTTGTGCCTTTAATTTTCCCAAGTCATGAATGTTTTTTAAACACACAGAACTGTAGAGATTGCTGAAGGTTTGCGCTTGGAGTTTGCCGTCTTCTGCGCAGCACAGCTCAGTGGTCAGAAATAAATATAAAACACCGATGTATTTAATAGACATAATATGCTCGCATTAAAAATTGAATTTCAGCTGCTTGGAAAGAGATTTATCGATGTTTAGCTCGGATCCGCCTGCGCTTCTCCGCCTAAAGCTTTTAATAATTCAGCGGTAAAATCTCGCACCGCCAGCGCCATTATGGCAAATGAAGCGTCGAATTCTTCGGCTGCCGATTCAGCGCGGCGGTCGTCCGCCTGCTCGCTGAGTACATCGTTAAACTTCACGCGTTTGATGGCCAACTGTTCATCCAGCACAAATGAAATAGCCTCCTTCCAATGCAAAGCCATTTTTTGTACGCGCAGCCCTACACTTAGGTGGTTGCGGATTTCATCGGCGCTTAAATCTTGTTTTTTCACACGTACTATACGGCCATCTTTCGGAGCGTTCAGCTCGCACTCTTCACCGAATACAAAAGGCGCATCGGCATGACCTTGCTGCAGCCACTGGCTCATTTGCATGACCGGGTTAATTTCGCAGGCGAGAGGTACGCAGGGCAGAGTGCCGAGCGCCTGGCGCAGAGCATTGATGAGTTCCTCCGCACGTTTGGCCGACGCTGAATTGACGACTAGCCATTGTTTTTTCATATCAAAATAAGCGAAATCCAACCGTGTGCGGCTAAATGCACGCGGCAGCAGGGAGAAGAGGATTTCATCCTTTAGTTCTTGACGCTCCTTACGTCCGACGCTGCGGCCCTGAGTTTTAATTTCGCTGATCTTTTCCTCTAAAGCGTCTTTAACTACACCACCTGGGACAATTTTTTCCTGCTTTTTAGCGCATACCATCAAGTTGCCGTCAGTAACATGTACCAATTCGACGCCCTGGCGGCCCAGCGGTGGGACAAAGCCGTAGCGCATCGGGTCCAGGTTGCCACAGGGTTTAAAAGCCTGTGCTTCCAAAGCCTCTCCAAATGCCTCGGGCTTTATTGTCAGTGGGCTTGTAAGAGTGTAAATACGCAGGTTTTTAAACCACATGTGGATAGTGCCTTTTACTTAACGATGGCCAGTAGTTCTACTTCGAAAATCAACGCCGCAAAGGGAGCAATAGCGCCGCCTGCGCCGCGCTCACCGTAGGCAAGCTGATAAGGGATAAAAAGGCGCCATTTGGAGCCGACACTCATTAGTTGTAATGCTTCGGTCCAACCGGCAATGACGCGGTTAACTGGAAATTCCGCAGGCACGCCGCGCTCAACGGAGCTGTCGAATACGGTGCCGTCGATCAGAGTGCCGTGATAATGGGTGCTTACTGTATTGGTAGCTGAAGGTTTAGCGCCCTCTCCGGTATGGATAACTTCATACTGCAGGCCCGATGCAAGCGTAGTTACTTCTGGACGCGTGCGGTTTTGCGCTAAAAACTGTTCGCCTGCAGTGGCTTGTTGTTTAACTTCGCGAGCTTGGTGTTCCTGTAACCGATCGTTCAATACGGCGAAGGCCGCTTGTAATTGCTCGGGGCTTAAGCGGCTGGGTTTACCGGCTAGAGCATCACACAGACCTTCGCATACGGCGGCAGCTTCAATGCCGGGAATGTTATTGCCGCGCAATTGATCGCCCATCTGCCGACCAATGCCATAACTTATTTGATTTTCAATGTTGTCAGACGACATGTTTGGGCTCCAAAAAAAGCCGCGAGTCTACCAGCCTTAAACCCAAAGCGCTCTAGGCGCGCAGCAATTTGCTTATCCGTAAGCTAACCCAGGCAAGGTCCAGCAGAGTAGGCTTTTCGTTGAGATGTTAAACACCAGTTGGAAGATGTCTGCATCGGCTAAGCAACTAGCTGTTTGGCAAAAAGCAATAAATATTAGCGCTGAAATAGGCAGAAAAATGCTGCTTCAGTACTTGCTTTTTAGGCTCAGTTTCTACTGCATTAGTATTTAGCTTTGCGAAGTAAGTCTGTCCACAGAATCTGTGGATAACTTGGTGGATAGCATTTGAGAAACAGGTTTAAAGGCTGAAAAGCCGTGGGTTAGGGTTCGTTGGTTGTTTTTTAACCTAACAAAAAAATACAATAAAATCAATAACATATAAATGTCTAGCCCCTAAATACAAAAAATCCAAGAAAAAAAACGCTTGACTCGACTATAAGTGCCGCCGCACAGGGATTGTGCATAACATTTTGCCGTGAAACATGCTTGTACACTGACAGGCCCCTAAATTTCGGCTTTTAGCTGCGCGTAATGTGTACGCCTGATGTCTGGACGGGGCTATTTTGGCGCAGCCCATTGGTCGTAAAAAATCATTAATTAAAAAGCCGCATCTGATTTGGATCGGCTATATAAAGACGCATGAGGAGCAGCAAAGAATTAAGAAGAGAAAAGCGAGAACGGTTAACAGGGGAAGAGCTGAATGAAATTAGCGAGAGCGGAGCAATCGCCCCCGCTTGTGGTGGCTTTATGAATTAATGGCGATGGCCGCCATCGCCGTGAGCGTGGCCGTGGGCTACTTCTTCTTCAGTGGCAGCGCGTACGTCTTTTATCTCGACGTGGAACGCCAGGTCTTTGCCCGCAAATGGGTGATTTAGGTCCACGTCCACATTAAATTTACCCACTTTTAGCACGCGCGCGCTGGCAACGCCCTTATCTGTATTGACCTGCACTAGGCCACCGACCAGCAGGCGTTTGGGTTTATCGAGCAGCTTTTTTATCGGCACCCGTTGTGTTGCGCCTTCGATATAAGGGCCGTAGGCTTCAGCAGCTGGAAGGGTAACTTCCACTATATCGCCGACGTTTTTGCCGTCGAGGGCCTTTTCCAGTGCGGGCATTAGGTTGTTGTGGCCGTGCAGATAGACCATGGGCATGGTGTCAAAGTTGTGCTCAAGCTCTGGCCCACCCGCTTCGCTTACGCGGTAATGAACGCTTACAACCTGGTCTTTAGAAATACTCATCAATCAATCCTCAGAAAAAAGCGGCGATTATAGCGGCAGGATGTATTTAGGTCTTGGGTCGCTTGGGGATTTCATACACCTAAAGGATTTAGTGTGAAATGGTTGTACGCGGCAAGCGATAATGGCCGTACTAATTCCACATGCGCGCTTTTGCTGTTGCCTTGTTTTAATTGCTTTAATACCAGGAGAAGTTATGTACCCTGAAGATCCGCAAGCTGCAGTAATGCAATGGTTGCAAGAAGTAGTTATAGGGCTGAATTTATGCCCGTTTGCACGCAAGCCTTTTCTGGCTAATGCCGTGCGTATTGTTACAGTGCCGCATGAGCAGAGTGCAGCTATTTTAAATAGCTTGCAGCAGGAGCTTGAGTATTTATCCGCCAACACGGAAATTGAAACCACGATTCTGGTACTAACCAGTGCGTTGGATGATTTTCTGCTCTACAACGATTTTATCCATGATGTAGAAGATTGGTTATGGCAAAACAATTATGAAGGTATTTACCAGGTCGCAAGTTTTCATCCGGACTATTGTTTTGCTGATGCTACGGCGGATGCGGTATCAAACTTTACCAATCGAGCGCCGTTTCCGCTTTTGCATATTTTAAGAGAGGAGCAATTAGAAAATTTATTAGCGCGTTATGACGACGCGGACGATATTCCTCAAAATAATATTCGCAAGTTGGAACAATTATCTGCAGCGCAGTTGCGTACGCTATTCGCTTATTTGATTCCACGCGGACATTTGGATCCGGAGAAATCTTGAAGCCTAATGGCATTTCGCACGCGCATGCAATTAATGTAATGTGCAATTTTTTGGTCAATGCCATCGACAAATTATCGATCAAAACCAAGCGTGAATTCCGATAACCCATTGGGTATCGCTAACCGCTTCTTCATGGCTCTGTAAAAAATCGGCGGTGTTGCCGAATGCTCGTGTCCAATTCACACCTAGAAAAGGCGCAAACTCTCGCTTAATTTCATAGCGCAGACGCATGCCGGCATTAACTTCGGATAAGCCTGCACCGGTGCCGGTTTCAGCATCGTTTTGGCCGTAAAAATCCGCCGTAACATCGGGGGTGAGAATTAATTGTTGTGTCAATAAAAGCTCATATTCCATCTGCACGCGCGCTGCCACATCAGCTGACTGACCGATAAACAAAGCTGTATTGATATCAAACCAATAAGGCGCTAAACCCTGCACGCCTAACACTAGCCAATCTCGGCTTGGCGCAGGGCGGGCATCGTGGCGCACGCCCATCTGCATATCCCAGAATGGCAAAAGGGCGCGGCTGTATAAGGCTTGGATTTCAGCCTCTTGAGTTTTGCCATCGCTGTAGGAAACGTCTGTTTTTAGCCAGAATTTTTCCAGGTCTTTACCTACCCAACCCTGTGCGTCCAACGCATAGACGGTGTTCTCGTCATCTTTATAGGCCTCCAAATGGTCGACCAAAATGTAGCCTAGAAGTGGGTTATCGCCGTGATCGTGCATGTGTTCGGCGGCTGCGCTTAAAGGCGAATGAGCCAGCGTCAGGACTAATAAGATGCTGATCACCGCAGATGTTACAAGCTTGGTTTGCATCACTGTCTCCTATATCACTTGAACCATGCGCATCATGCCGAGCATGTGGTATAGCAAATGGCAATGGTAGGCCCAGCGGCCTTTGGCGTCAGCGGTAAGTAAATAGCTGATCGTGGAACCTGGTTGCACAATTACGGTGTGTTTGCGTGGAATAAAATCCGCGTCGCCGGTTTCCAGTTCGCTCCACATGCCGTGGAGGTGGATGGGGTGCGTCATCATGGTGTCGTTAACTAATTTAATGCGCACACGCTCACCGTAGGTGAACTGCAGCGGCGCCGCGTCCATAAAATTAATGCCATTAATTGACCACATATAGCGGTGCATATTGCCGGTCAGGTGCAGCTCTATTTCTCGGCTAGGCTCGCGCTTGTCGCGCGTAGGGTGAAGGCTGCGAAGATCCTCATAACGCAGCACGCGGCGACCGTACAGTTGCTGATGATCGCGCAGGCCAATGCCCGGATCGGCAAGGCCGCTTTGCGGACTCATTGTGCGCATATCCACATGCGGGCCAAACTCGCTCGTCTGGTGAGCAATCATAGCTGTGTTAGAGGTGCCCAGATTATTGCCAAAGCCGGCTTTAGCCAGTGGGTTTTTTTGGTTGCGATCTTTTGTCTTTATACTCATTTTGCTCATGTCATGATCGGAATGATCCATACCTTTCATGTCCATTTTGCTCATATTGTGGGCTGAATGATCCATCTCCTTCATGTCCATGTCATGTCCGGAGTGGTCCATGCCCTTCATATCCATGTTACTCATGTCATGGCCCGAATCATTCGCGCCTTGTGTGGCCATGCCGTGACCCGAATGATCCATCGTGCCCATACCCATGTCCCGGTGTGATAGTACCGGCGCAGGGTCCATGGCAGGCACTTCCGCTCGCAGGCTCGCATCACAGCTGAGCGTTCCGCGCGCGTACCCAGAACGGTCTATCGTCTGTGCAAAGAGCGTGTAGGCGCGCAAATCTGTGGGCGTGACGATAACGTCGTAGACTTCGGCGGGGGCAATGCGAAATTCATCAATAGTTACCGGCTGAATATTCTGGCCATCTGCTGCCACCACAGTCATTTTTAGGCCCGGAATGCGCACGTCAAAAATGCTCATAGCGGCGCCGTTGATAATCCGTAAACGCAGCTTCTCCCCAGGTTTAAACAGGCCGAGCCAGCCTCGATCCGGTGTAACACCGTTCATTAAATAGGTGTAGGTGTAGCCGGTGACATCGGCGATATCCCGCTCGCTCATGCGCATGCGGTTCCACATACTGCGCGCGCTCCAGCTACCTGCAAGGCCTTGGACTTTAATATCCCGCCAGGTATCAGCCAGTGTCCGCTCACGAAAATTATAATAATCGCTGTGTTTTTTAAGTTTGTTGTAGATAGCCTGCGGTGCCTGGTCGGACCAGTCGGACAGAAGCACGACCATCTGCCGGTCATAGGCCACCGGATCGGCATCCTTCGGATCAATAATAATCGAACCGAGCAGCCCGGTTTGTTCTTGCAGGCCTGAGTGGCTGTGGTACCAATAGGTGCCGCTTTGTTGAACATCAAATTGATATTCAAAGGTTGCACCGGGTTTTATGGCTTCGGAATCAAAACCGGGCGAGCCATCCATCGACGACGGTAAAATTATGCCGTGCCAGTGAATGGAGCTGTCTTCTTTGAGAGTATTGGTCACGCGAATTGTCACGCGCTCGCCTTCTTTCCAGCGCAAAGTGGGGCCAGGTAGCAGGCCATTAACTGTCGTAGCGATGCGCTCAGTGCCGGTAAAATTAACCTTTTGATAACCAATACGTAGTTCGAAAAAGTTACCGGACAGCACCGGCACGCTTGCCGCAGCCTCTGCCATCATAGGCGAGGGACTGGGCAGACTAGTGAGCGCAAGGGTGGTCGAAGCGCCAAGGACAAAACTGCGGCGAGAAACAGAAACATCCGAGTTTTTGGCGTGTTTCGCGTTGGCAATATTCATGAGGTGGTACCGATCAAAGGGATTTCGAGGTATAGAGCATTATTAAGCACATACACCCAGGCGCGCTTGCGACTAAGGCACATAATGGCTTTTGAATGCACACCAACCGCAGAGTTAACACGCGCTAGAGCGTTCACCTTACTCCTCTAGGCCTTGTTATGTTTGCTCGTTGCCTGGAACTTTGAGAGGACGATGGCGCATCAAAGGTGGCTTCTATATCCGCTTATTTTCTCGATGAGAAAAAGGGCAATATTATTTTGCATTAAATAAAAGGCAGGGGGGACTTATTTTACGTGAGTGCTTAGTTAGGAGGCAGATCGTGCTGTTTAGTGGAGAAGAGGAGTATTTGGCAGATTAAATCCACTTTTCAATGCCAATGTTTGAGAGCTGCTAATTTACTTTTTGTAAATTTATGGAATTTCTTGATCGTTTGGAATTTATAAATAAATATTTAGACTATGCGCAATAGGCTGTCGATAATTAGGTTTTAGCGAGAGGATTTTAAATCTGCGAATAGCGCGGTTTCGCAAAGTTTACAGTGCTCTTCGGTAAGCGGATTTTTTACAGTGTAAATATTTTAACCGAGGGATTTTGGTGCAGTTAAATTTAAGCGAGAGCCATAGAGAAATATATATTTTTACTAAGAGCTTTAATTAATTTTTAAAAAAATTAATTAAAGCTCAGCTCGAACGACAAGGATTTGTTTAGTGCACGACAATAAGGCTTACGCCAACCTCTGACCATTTACCTCACTCGCGCGGGCGTCGTTACCAAAAGAATGCTCATTTACTACGTGTAAACTCTATAACTGCTCCTGAGTTACCTCCTGCATCCATGCAGTCATTCGCTTTTTTGGTAAATTCGCCTCGCCGGGGGCGCCTCGCCAGCGCTTTGCCCTACATTTTTCAGAGGTTCCTTAAGGAAAAGCTTCGGTGCTGTAATTTTCCCGGCCGTAATTAAGCTGCGAACTTTGCTTCAAGGCCCAACACCCGTGCTCGACATGCGCGCATTCTCGGCATTAGGTCGCGAATAATACTGCTGACAAATACATTGGACGAAGTCTTAGCGGTAATTTCCATCGCTTTTAAGGTTTCATCTTCTACTTGCTCAAGTTGTTTTAACAAGCTGATATCGTGATCTTCGTTGGCATTATCTTGCACTTGAGAGTAGGTGTGATGAATGACGGTGCCGAATCCGTGACCGAGTTCCGGTGAGCCAGTTTGAAAAACAACATAGGGCTGTAAATAATCTAAGGCAAACTCGCGGCAGGCAATTAAATCACTGAATAACTCTTTGCAGTCATCGTGCTCAAGCTTGGCAATAGCCGATTTATAAACTGCGATACCGTCATTAAGTGTTTGTACCAAAGTGGTTAACGGGCTTGCTGCTGGGTGTTTCATAGGTGTTTCCTTCTGCTTAAGGTCGGGAAAGAAGTGCCTAGCACTTTTGATGCGGGCAAAAAGTGAGAAGCACGTCTCATTCCATCCGGAGCTTAAATGATGATTGATTTCCTTTCGGTCTAAAAAAGCGAATTTTCGGCAAGATTTCGCCTGAATGGTTGTTGCTGGGGCTTTTTTGGTTATAACAGGAGGGTTTCGATTGGTTACATATGCTCGGAAGCCGTCTGGAACTGTCACATCTGACGCGGCTAAACAGTGCATATGTTACTAAATTGCACGTTTATAATTCATTTTATGAGTGAAAAGATCACATTAGAAAATTGAATAATTTGGTGGTTTGTAAGTGACTGGCGCGGAGAAATAAAATAGGTTAATCGTTGGCGCTTGTTATCATTTTAGTCGTTCAGGGTGATTAAAATGATAACCGGTTGTGTTGCGAGCGGTACCGATCTTTTGGCTTGAACGTCCTATTTAGGCGCACCAGAGGAGCGGATCGTTGGTGCGCCTAAATTCGCTTCTTAAAGCGAATTTTTTATTTGGTCGCGCAGGGCATTTGGGTAACTGTGCTTGCAGTGTCTACATTGGCCAAATTAAACCCGACTTTTGCTGCAGCAGCTAATTGATCTTGTCCAATTAAATGCACATATACCTTATCGGTCGGAATGCCGCAAACTGCGGGTTTTATTATGTTCGCCAGATAGCCGCAATAACTGGATTCAACCGAAATTTTTGCATCTGTAAGGGATTTTTCTGATTCGCTAATGCTTATGCCTGTGTCAGGTTCGCACGCTAAGCCGCCGGTTTGTTTATAGACGGCCAATGTTGAAACTTTTAAATTAAATACCGTCCCTGTGTCCTGCCGCACTAAACTTTGTGCTTTATCTATAATGTCGAATTTTAATGTTTTAGGGATATCGCCTTGCCCTTCAAGGGTAGTGGTCAGCGTATCTTTTTTTATCGAATAACTCACCCGGTTGGCTATATCGCTAAAAATAATTGTACCGCTGCCGTCCGGGGAAAATGTCATCTGCGCAAAACAACCATCAACGGTGATGCAGCGGCCACCGCCGGGCTGGTCACTAATATAAGTACGCACCTGAGTAAAATGCCCGGCTTTTTCGTAAGCGTTGTTAGTTGGTGCATTTTCGCCGTTGCAAGCGCTGAGCACAGATGCAAAGCCTAATACTCCAAGGGCGCGTAGGAAAGTTGGTATGCTTAATCGTTTCATAATAGTTCCTCTGCAGTTGAGCGGGGCGGACCACAATGCCTAAATGCGTAGCTTTTATCTATGCATAACCGCACGCTATTACACATTTTAACAATTGCCTTTAAAAGCCTAATTTTTGCGAAGTTTTAGAATGGATGTGTGAGCAGGCTGGCAATGAAATACGCTTGCCGCTTGTGTGGATGAAAACTCACCCCATATAGGACGATCAATTTAGGAAAATCCATTACCACACTAGTCATGCCCCTCATGCTCGGAGCCTGTCATGCCCTGTTTAGTCTGTGTTAAAACCGCATCAAGGCCGCAGTGGCTCTGCGAGCGTAATAAAACTAAACGCAAATTCTTAAATGGCGCGCCAAAACCTAAATCTTCACTATTAAATGGGTTGAGAATTTTTTGGCAGCTGCTGTTTCGCAAATCCACTAACGCTGTGCCTAAAGTAAAAATTCCTGTTCAGGCAATAACCTGTGAGCAATTATTAGCGGCGCCGGATGGTAGTTTGTATCGGCTAGGACACTCCAGTATTTTATTAAAATTGCGTGGAAAATTTTGGTTGACTGACCCAGTGTTTGCATTGCGCGCATCACCGTTTAAATGGGCTGGACCTAAGCGCTTTCACCCGCCGCCGATTTCATTAGAAGAATTACCGCCTATTGAAGCGGTAATTTTATCGCACAACCATTACGATCATTTAGATCGCGCAGCAGTGTGTGCGCTTGCAGAAAAAACGCAGACGTTTTTAACCACCACAGGCGTTGGCGATACATTAATTAAATGGGGAATTGATGAGCAAAAGATTCGTCAATTTGAATGGTGGCAGGGATGTGAAATAGCAGGCATTCGATTTACCGCAACACCTGCACAACATTTTTCCGGACGGCATTTATTTGATGGTAACGCAACGCTTTGGGCATCCTGGGTTATTATCGATAATGATACGCGGATATTTTTTAGCGGTGACACCGGTTATTTTCCGGGTTTTAAAGTTATTGGTGAGCGCTTTGGCCCCTTTGATATAACGCTGTTAGAAACCGGCGCTTACAACCGCAGTTGGGCCTATGTGCATATGCAACCGGAGGAAACTCTGCAAGCACACAAAGATTTGCGCGGCCGTTGGTTGCTACCAATTCATAACGGCACTTTCGATTTAGCATTACACGCTTGGTACGAACCGTTTGAGCGTATCGCTGCGTTAGCAGAAGCAGAGCATATAGCCTTGTGTACTCCAATAATGGGCGAGCCAGTAGATTTAAAAATCCCTCGTGAATTTAGTCGCTGGTGGCAACCACTAATCAAATAATTTTATAGTGGTCACATTGCGGCGATCTGTGGATATATTCAGACGGTCATGGTCCAACGCATTCATTGGCGATAATTTCTATTATGTCTGCAGCCTGATCTGAATTGCAAAATTAATTCTATTTTAATAAGTCTTCTGCTCGCTGTTCACTGCGGATTTTCTTTTTAGATATTTCTTTCTAAATCTCGTTTTGCTTGAACATAAGTCGCAGCGGATAGTTACTAAATTAGCGCCCTTTAGCGGCACATTTGCGGGAAACGCCCCAGACAGAGGTTCCTTAAGCCCTACTCAAACAAAAAGTGGATTCGTTTGAATCCAAAGTGATTGCTTGCGGCGTCTTACCGGTACACAAAAACATAGATGAGGCATATCCATGAATCTGAATCGTTTTACCGACACGTTAGGCCACACGCTCGCCTGTTTAATCATCTGTATTTTCATGACCACGCCGCTGCTTAGCCGCGCCGAAGAATCTCCGGTAACCGCCGCTGCTGCAGTGAGCGGCAGCGCTCATGCTGGGCAGGCTAGCAGCAGCGACGAGCAGGTACTACAACGGATGATTCGAGAGTTGGGTTCAGAAGATGATCCCAGTAAAGATTCAACTGTGCCTGTAGTGGCCCTGTTGTTGATCTTTGGTGGCCCCGTGCTTATTTTGATTACACTGATACTGCAGCACTACCGCTCACAAAAACTCAAGGCTGAATTTCGCCGCGAATGTGTCGGAAAATTAATTGATGCCGGTAAAGAAGTGCCTGCCAGCCTGTTATTTTTTGATGATTTAGGTACGGACCAAACACCTGCAAAAACATTAAACCGTGGGCTTAATTTTCTGGGTTTGGGGATAGGTATTACGGTTTTTCTCTGGGCTGTTAATGGCTTACAGGCGGGCACGTTTGGTTTGATTTTTATCGGCTTAGGTTGCGCACAATTAATCAGCTGGAAATTAACACACCAGGCAAGTGATCGCTCTGGGAAGTAAACAATGTTTTTATCCGATGAGGACTTAATTACCCAGGTGGTAAAAAAACGCGACCAGCGCGCGTTTTCGCACTTGGTATTGCGCTATCAATCCCAAGTTCGTACCTGGTGTAGACGCTTATGTAATGGAGATGCTGCTTTAGCTGATGATTTAGCGCAGGAAGTATTTATTAAAGCGTATGGGGCGTTGGCGGCGTTCCAGGCAGACGCTAAATTTTCAGTATGGTTGTACCGTATTGCATTTAATGCGGCAGCCAGTAAATGGCGCAAAAAGAGTTTAGATTGGTGCGATATCGATAGTATTGATGAGCCCATCGATGATCGATGCGAAGTGACAGAAACAGTAAAAATTAGCTCTATTCAAAACGCTATCGATAAGCTTAGTGAACCGCAACAAATTGCTATCAGGCTGTGTTTTGAGGAAGATTTATCCCATGCTGAGGCCGCAAGCGTAATGAAAATTCCCTTAGGCAGTTTAAAAACCCATATCAACCGCGGCAAAATGCGTTTAAAACAATTGTTATCGGACTGGAACTAACAGCATGGCAAACGATAAAAAGCTACAGGATAATTTTGATCGGGTATTAACGCAGCAATTACGCAACGCCACGCCTTATATCGCCGACGCAGGTTTTAGCGAGGCGGTAATGCAGCGCTTGCCGCAATTAAATAAGGCTTCCAACTTTGGTGTTGGGTTGTCCGTGGTGGGGGGGTTATTGGCGGCGGTTATTTGTATTTACGCGCTGCCAGCTTTGGTGGCCCCGGTGGTGTTTTGGGCTAATAGCCTTAATTTAGTGGGCTTAATTCACTTGGGGCTTTGGAGTTTAGTATCCATTTTGGGCGCGGTGGTCGCGTGGTTATCGCGGCAGCTGGATTGGTTTTGAGCGAAGTTAATAGCAAGACTAAGCACTCAGATGAGTGCTCGGAATTAATTGTTCGCTTACTGATATTTTTGCCCTTTATGTTTTAACCAACCGGCCGGATGAACGCCTCTTGGGTCTTGGTGCGTCCAATGAATAACACCGCCTTTTTCATTCCATTCATACTCCCCAAAAAACTCGATTGCGTCACTCACCTTTAGATTATTAACGCGCGGAGCTAAATCTATATTGTGGGCGATTAATAGCGTTAAGCCGGACGATAGGCGGACAAGAAATTTTTGATGCCGGCTGCCATCATTATCATCTGCCAATAACTTTATAACCGTGCCGCTTGCGGCGACTTGTACATCGCTCTGGTGGTTTTTAAATACTGTATCGATTGAGGTGTTTGCTGTAGTGCCAGTTTTTTTTAACGCAAATTGTGAATTAGCGAGGTGTTCCGCGCAGAGGATTTCTGGCCTGTAAAAAATGGCGCACAGTGCTAACAAAGTAGAGAGTATTTTTTTCATTGTCGCCTCGTATCTGGCGTAGGTTGGGTAGAGTGTAGCGAAACCCAACATAACTGGGTTCTTGCTGTGGTGAGCATTATTAATCAGTACAATTTAATTTTCAGCAGGTTAACTTTAGTCGTTATTTTAGCGTTGTGCGCAGGATTGACTTTGTGCTTGTTGGGTTTCGCTGCGCTCTACCCAACCTACGAATCATCCATTTACGGGTGATTTTTATGAATTTCATTGATCAGATCTTCGTAATTTGGTAAGTCTGAACTGGGTGACCATTGATCTTTGTACAGCTCTGCCAGGGTTGAAGAAAGTGACAGATATTGCATGGACAGCTCACCACAGTTATCGATCTCGTCCTCGGATGAGGATGGGTCATCGATGACGTGTTTAAGCTGCTTTATTTTCCGTTCTGTCAGCTCTATGAGCATAGATAGTTGCGACAGCGAAATTTCCATAATTCTAACTCTCGTAAATAAGCTCTTTAGTTAATTAATCCAGAAGCATGCAAAACTTGCTACTGGCATGTCCCAATGTGGGCGAATTGAATAGTGCGTTGCGCCATAAATTTTATTGAAGGTATCCTTGGTAATTACTAGGCCCTGGGGGATTTTGACGCCTTTGGGAATTCTGTAATAATCCCAGTGCTTTACCGGTACACCCATTAAGTCAAATAACGACACGCCGCACGGAAGTGCATTTAACCCAAAGCTCACCATTTTTGATATAGGTGTCAATGTCGGCTTTGCGTATCTTGCCATTGGATAATTTGAATGCTTTTAGAATCGGGTATAACGGAGGTGTGCCCGTTGTTCTGTTTTCTGGCCTCTCCATAAATTGACGTCAAGTGAATAAGTCGAGTCGAACAGCTCGCCAAGTTCCCTTTTCTTGATAAAAAATTCCTTTTCGCTTTTATGCTGGGTTTCCATGTTTTCTCCTATCTATTGCTAGCACTCAATCTTGATTTAATGTTTTTCCCGTACAGCTCTGATTAGTCGGTGGATAGTGTTGTACTGTTTTAAGAAGCAGGTCCATCTTCGGATTTGCTCTTTGTGGGGTCAATTGCAGTTAGATTCTTCGCTTGCATTAAGACGCTTTCCAGTTCCTTTGTGGTAAATCCCTCCGCGTGAATAATCGTATTCTCTTTAGTTGTGATAATTACCTTTCGTACCGGAGGGCTTTAATGAAGGCCACTACCACAGTGGCGATTGCGCCCCACATTGCCGCGTTGCCAACGACTCCCTGTATTATTTCTATCGTATCGGCGGACGCCATAAAGGTGCCGAGTGGAATCTCGCGTATTTTGTACTCGATCTTGTGCTCGTCCAGAAGCGCCACAAAGGGATCAAAGCTGTCCTTGAAAAGGCTAACGGTTAGGTTTGACATTGTGGCTCCAACAAGATGATTGGAAAGTTATTGATTTGGGTTTATATACAAGGCATCAACTCAAATTGCTGTTAACAAACCGCCCAACCAACCAAGCTGTAGACCCATCCCACCCTTCAGGCACATCACCTGAAACCAAAGCCGCATCAATCTGCGTGCCCAGTAATTTACCTAACTCAACCCCCCACTGATCAAACGAGTTAATGTTCAACAGAACGCCCAGCGTAAACACCTTGTGTTCATAAGCCGCAATTAAAGCACCGAGCGTGGCAGGTGTGAGTTTTTCCATTACCAGGGTGTTGCTAGGCCGGTTGCCCGGATGCACTTTATGGCTGGCGAGCAGGGCTTGGTTTTCCGTTGGAACGTTTTGTTTTTTAACATCTTCGGTAGTTGCATCCAGCTGGCGGCCTGTGAGTAGGGCTTGGCTTTGAGCGATGCAGTTGGCGACTAATAAACGGTTTTGGTGTTGCAGCGGCGAGTGGGTTTTTAGGCAGGTGATAAAGTCAACGGGAATGAAGCTTGTGCCCTGATGCAATAACTGGTGGAACGAGTGCTGACCGTTCGTGCCTTCGGTGCCCCACACGATAGCGCCGGTAGGGTAGGCGAGGCTTACACCTTCTTTGCTGACACATTTGCCGTTGCTTTCCATTTCTAGCTGCTGCAAATAATTGGGCAGCAGCTGCAGGTGATAAGCATAGGGCAATACGGCTTGGGTCGAAGCATTGAAAAATTGGCTGTACCAGAACATTAATAGGCCCATAAGCACGGGCAGGTTTTGCTCAAGTGGGGCGCTGGCGAAGTGTTGGTCCATGACGTAGGCGCCGCCGCGCAGAGCATTGAAGTTATCCATGCCGATAGCAAAAGCAATTGGCAGGCCGATGGCGCTCCAGAGGCTGTAGCGCCCACCGACCCAATCCCAAATAGGGTAGACATTTTCAGCGGCTATGCCGAAGGCCACGGCCTTATCCACGCGGGATGAAATGGCTACAAAGTGTTTATGCAGGTCTGCCTCGGGGCAACCTTTGGATAGTATCCAGGCACGAGCGCTTAGGGAATTTTCCAAGGTCTCCTGCGTGGAAAAGGATTTGGATGCGACTATAAACAACGTACGGTCTGCTTCGAGCAGTTTGCATAAATCAGTAAGTTCTGCGCCGTCGATATTGGCCACAAAGTGCACCTGCACGTGCCCTGTGTGATAAGGGGTGAGGGCTTTAGTGACCATGCGTGGGCCGAGATCCGAGCCGCCGATGCCGATATTTACCACGTGTTTAATGCTTTTGCCGGAGTAGCCCAGCCATAGGCCTCCGTGCACTTGTTTCACCAGAATTTCCATGCGCGCGATTGTCGCGGCGACTTCTTCGTGTTCGGGGGTTATGGCAGGGCCCATATTGCGCAGCGCGGTGTGCAGGGCGGGGCGGTCTTCGGTGTTGTTGACATGTTCGCCTGAGAGCAAGCTGCGGATAGCGTTGGGTAGGCCCGCTTGGCGAGCGGTGTCGATAAGGAGATTAAGCGTTGCGCCATCGAGAAAATTCTTGCTGAAGTCCAAATCCAAACCCGCAGCAGAAACTCGCAAATGCTCCGCACGCTTGGCATCCAGGGCGAAGTGTGTCGCTATGGATTGCGTGCGCCAATAGTCCCGCTTAGCGGTGAGTTCGGTCCAGGTGGTGTAGCGAGCTTCGAGTGTTTGGCGTGTCATGGGCAATGCCTCGTGTGATGACCCAATTAATAATTGCGCGCGACTGAAAAGCGTGTGAGGTCAGCCAGGGCTTGGGCGTAAGGGTTGTGGGGAAGTTGGTCTAAATACTGTTGCGCGGTAGCGGCGTGGTATTGCGCGCGCTCTTGTGTGTAGATGAGGGCGCCAGTGCGCTGGATAATTGCGAGGATTTCCTCCAGCTGCTCACCACTGCCCGCTTTAATCGCCTTGCGGATTATCTCGCGCTCGCTTTCACTGCCAGTGCGCATTGCGTGTATCAGCGGCAGCGTTGGCTTACCTTCGGCTAAGTCATCGCCAAGGTTTTTGCCTAGGGCTGCGGCATCGCCGGAATAGTCCAGGGCGTCGTCAATGAGTTGAAAGGCCATGCCTAAATGCTGGCCGAACATATGCGCAGCTTGGCGCACCTGGGCATCTGCGCCAGCTATTACAGCGCCTGCCTCACAGGCAGCTTCAAACAGAGCAGCGGTTTTTTTATGGATGACGCGCTGATAATTTTCTTCACTGACATCGGGGTTTTTGGCGTTTACCAGCTGCTGTACTTCACCTTCGGAGATGATGTTTGTGGTATTGGAGAGAATACCCATAATCTCCATGCTGCCTAGTTCTACAAGCATCTGAAAAGCACGCGAATAGAGAAAATCCCCTACTAATACGGCGGGTGCGTTGCCCCATTGGGCGTTCGCCGTCAAGCGGCCGCGGCGCAAACTGGAAACATCCACGACGTCGTCGTGCAGCAACGTGGCGGTGTGGATAAATTCGATAATAGTAGCCAGATCAATATGGCGGCCGCCCTCGTAGCCAAGCGTCTTGGCGACGAGTAAAACCAGCAGTGGGCGCAAGCGCTTGCCACCTGCTTCGATTAGATAATGGCCGATGTTCTCAACGAGACCCACCTCCGAATACAGTTGGCGGATGATGCAGGCGTTAACGAGTTCGAAGTCACTGGCGACGGCGTGATGAAAAGGCAACATGGGGCTTCGGTCAAAAAAGGAAGGGCTGGATGCTAGGCCTCGGGTTTAGGAGTGTCAAGCCATTGAACAAGCCATGCAAAAATCCCCGCTTGGTAGCCCCCGGCAAGAAACTTGAAGGGTGTCTACACTGACAGGATGTTGCCAACGATATGGTCAAGCGGAGAGACGGCGAGATGGGCTGGAATTCAATTCAAGGTAAGTTAATTGGGCTTGTAGTGGCGGGCTGCTTGGTGCTGGCCTTGGTTGCTATTTGGGGCAGTGTAGAGCACAAGGCGGTTGTTAAAGATTTTGAATACTTGCTCGAACATAAGCAGCGCGCCAACGACAGCGTTGACCAATTAAATCTGGTGTTTAAAGTGCAAGTTCAAGAGTGGAAAAATCTGTTATTGCGCGGTAGCAGCGCTGTCGATGCGCAAAAATACTGGCAGGCCGTAAATGAGCAGCATAAAAAGTTTGAGGCTAAGGTTGAAGAAGTGGTCAAACTTTTGGGCGATGATCCGCTTACTAAGGATTTGCGTAATTTGAGTGTGCTGCACACGGCATTGTTGCCCAAGTATGAAGAAGGTCGTCGCGCATTCGAGCAGGCCGGGTCCGATCCAAAGGCGGGAGATGCGGCCGTCAAGGGCATTGATCGCGAGTTATCGGACAAAATTGAAGCTCTGGCCGCCACGCTTAATGAATCTATGAAAAAGGACACAGCAATGCTGAGCCATTCAGCAAGCTCAATATACGGTCGCACCCTCATAGTGGAGCTTGCTCTGAGTGCCCTTGTGGTATTTGCAATGATATTCAGTTTGAAATCGCAGCTGCTTAACCCATTAGCTCTAGTAATAGAGCATATGCAGCGTTTGGCGGGCGGCGACTATTCGCAGCGGTTAGACACAACACGCCAAGATGAACTGGGCGCGTTATTCGCCAATGTTGAAAAATTACGCGGAGCTCTTTGCAGTATGATCGGTGGTGTGCGCAGCACGGCTACGGTGTTAACACAGGTAAATGAACAGCTTAATCAGTCCTCCCAGGGGTTGGATCGGGATACGGAAAAAACCGAGGGCTATGCTGGGCAAATTGCTGCCGCCATTAATGAAATGGTAGCCACGGTAAGCGAGGTGGCAAAAAATGCCTCCCAAGCGGCGGATGCTACGGTGCGCGCTGAGACGAGTTTGCACGAGGGCAATCACATCATGTGCAGCGCCATTACTGCTATCACCCGTGTGGCGGATGAAGTGGCGCAGACCTCCGTGCAGATGAATCAGCTGAAAGAAGAGTCCACCAGTGTTGGCGCGGTGTTAGACGTAATTAAAGGTATTGCTGAGCAGACGAATTTGCTAGCACTTAATGCTGCTATTGAAGCTGCCCGCGCAGGCGAACAGGGGCGCGGCTTTGCTGTAGTAGCAGACGAAGTGCGAGCTCTGGCTAAACGCACACAAGAATCCACCGAAGAAATTCAACACATTATTAAAGCCTTGCAAGATGGCGCTTCAGCGGCGGCTCACGCCATGCTGCAAAGTACCAGTAAAACACGCGACTCAGTGGCCCAGGCAGAAAACGCAGGCCGTACGTTAAGTGATATTTCTGGCGCCATTGGTTTGATCCGCGATATGACCCATCAGATCGCCGCAGCCTCCCAGGAGCAAAGTCACGCCGCTGATGAAATCAATCGCAACGTAGTTAGCATGGCCTCCCTAGCCGAGAACGCCCATGCCCATGCGCGTAAAACCGGCGCGGTTACGCAAGGGCTGGAGCAGACGGCGAAGGATTTACACGCAATGGTTGCCGGGTTTCGGCTCTAATTACAGATTTTTAGACGCTGTGATTTGCTTGGCAGCCTGCTGCAATCTGCTTGCGTGTATCGGTGCGATTGAGTAGAATCCGCGGCCCTTTGGTTTGGCTTTGCGTCCCTTTTGCGGTACGTGCCTGCCAAAATCGTTAAACGGCGCAAGCTTTGTAGTTCATCCAGTGGTTGGGTGGGCTTAAAACTCTTAAGAGTGCTTCGCGACGTCCACATGCTCTGGAGCATAAAACATGTACGCAGTTATTGTATCTGGCGGTAAACAACACCGCGTGGTTGAAGGTGAAACCCTTCGCTTAGAAAAACTCGAAATTGAAACCGGTGCCAGCTTCAACTTCGACCAAGTGTTGATGGTTGTAAATGGCAGCGACGTTAAAATTGGCGCCCCCGTTGTGCCGGGTGCCACGGTAAAAGCCGAAGTGATTAGCCACGGCCGCGCCGATAAAGTGACCATCATCAAGTTTAAGCGCCGTAAGCATTCGATGAAGCGTCAGGGCCACCGTCAGTGGTACACCGAAGTTAAAATCACCGGCATTACCGGTTAATAGAGGATTTGAATCATGGCCCACAAGAAAGCAGGCGGTAGTACCCGCAATGGTCGCGACTCCGAAAGTAAACGCTTAGGTGTTAAAGCCTTTGGCAGCCAACTGATCAACGCTGGCAGCATCATCATTCGTCAACGCGGCACCCAATATCACCCGGGTGAGAACGTTGGCATCGGCAAAGACCACACTATCTTCGCTACCAAAACTGGCTACGTAAGTTTCGCAGTTAAAGGCGCTAAAAACCGCCGCGTAGTGAGCATCATTGAGGCTACTGCCTAAGTTAAAATCACCAAGTCATTGGTGCGAAGCCCTGTCTCCTTGGCGACGGGGCTTTTTTGTTTTGGGCGCAGGATTTTACTGCGCCGCCAAGGTGAATCAATTTAAGTGCCGCCTAAAGATGCGGCAAGGTAGCCAGTATGAAATTCGTCGATGAAGCACCGATACACGTCAAAGCTGGGCGTGGCGGCAAAGGCTGTTTATCGTTCCTGCGAGAAAAATTCATTACCAAAGGTGGCCCAAATGGCGGCGACGGTGGTGATGGCGGATCGGTGTTTCTAGAAGCTGACGAAGGCTTAAACACGCTTATCGATTACAGATTCGCCCGTACCTTTCAAGCGGAAGATGGCGAAGCCGGGCGCGGCACCAATTGCACGGGCAAAAAAGGTGATGACCTGGTGCTGCGTGTACCGGTAGGAACTTCTGTTATTGATGAAGATACTGGAGAAGTCATCGGTGATTTAACCGAAGCAGGCGATCGTTTGTTAGTGGCGCAGGGCGGCTGGCACGGACTGGGTAATACGCGGTTTCGCTCCAGCGTAAATCGCACACCCCGCCAAACCACTCCCGGTAGCCCTGGCGAAGAGCGCACATTGCGGCTTGAGCTTAAAGTGCTCGCCGATGTGGGCATGTTGGGTCTGCCTAATGCGGGCAAATCAACGTTTATACGTGCCGTATCCTCAGCTCAACCGAAGGTCGCGGACTACCCGTTTACTACGCTGATACCAAGTCTCGGTGTGGTTAAGGTAAACCGTCACCGCAGCTTTGTAATTGCCGATATCCCTGGTTTGATTGAAGGCGCATCTGAAGGGGCTGGGCTTGGTATCCGGTTTTTAAAACACTTAACTCGCTGCCGTATTCTGTTGCACCTAGTGGATATGTACCCGATCGACGGCACGGATCCACTGGAAAACGCCCAGTCAATTATCAATGAGCTGGAAAAATTCAGCCCAACTCTTGCCGAGCGTGAGCGTTGGTTAGTATTAAATAAAGCCGATTTAGTCGACGCGGAAGAAGCGGAAGCCATCAAACAAACGGTGGTTGATGGGTTAGGCTGGAAAGGTCCAGTCTATGTGGTCTCCGCCGCCAACCGCCTGGGTACAGAAGTGCTCTGTGAACACCTTTTAACGCATTTAGAGCTGCAGTGGGAATCCGAGCGCGAGAGCGCTGAGCTCGCTGAAGCGGAAAAACAACGCCAGTTAGTCATGCAAAAAGAAGCGCGCGAGCATATTAAAATTCTGCGCGAACGCCACTTTGAAAAACGCCGCGCGCAAAAGGCAGGTGAGGGCGATGATTTAAGCGATGACCTAGATGACGATGATTGGAACGAAGACGATTACGACGTTGAATTTGAGTACGCTCCTTAACGGTTAACTAGAGGCTAACGATGAATCCAGACCCCAACGCCCAAAACCGCCGCGCGCATATAGGCCAGAGCCCGCGATTGGTGGTGAAAATTGGTAGCGCTTTGCTAACCAATGAAGGCCGCGGGCTGGATAAGGCTGCCATTGCAGGCTGGGTGGCGCAGATGGCTGCGATCGTAAATGCGGGCCAAGAGTTGGTTTTAGTTTCTTCCGGCGCGGTGGCCGCTGGCATGACGCGCTTAGGTTGGAAAGAGCGCCCTAGCAGCATCCACGAATTACAAGCCGCCGCTGCCGTAGGCCAAATGGGTTTAATTCAAACCTATGAAGAGGCCTTCAGTGCCTTCGGCATAGCCACCGCACAAATTCTGCTCGACCACGATGACCTTTCCAGCCGTGAGCGCTACCTCAATGCTCGCTCTACGTTACGTACTCTTACTGGCTTAAAAGTAGTGCCAGTAGTAAATGAAAATGACACAGTGGTTACCGATGAAATCCGCTTTGGCGATAACGATACATTGGGCGCATTGGTTGCAAACTTAATCGAAGCGGACACACTGATACTTCTTACCGACCAGCTCGGCATGTATAACGCAGATCCGCGCAAACATCCTGATGCCGTTATTCTCAGCGAGCGCGCCGCGTCCGACAACAGCCTAGATGCAATGGCGGGCGGTGGTGGTTTGCTGGGCCGTGGCGGCATGGCGACCAAGCTGCGTGCAGCGCGGTTAGCTGCTCGCTCCGGTGCCAATACGATAATTGTCGGCGGTAGAATTCCTGATGTGCTTAGTCGCGTAATGCAGGGCGAAGACATAGGCACACTGCTCTATGCACAGGAAGAGCCGATGGCCGCCCGCAAGCAGTGGCTGGCTGGGCAATTGCAGGTGCGTGGCACACTGGTATTAGATAGCGGTGCTGTGCAGGTACTCACTACTAGCGGCAAAAGCCTGTTACCCGTAGGTGTGAAGCAAGTGCAGGGACACTTTACCAGGGGCGATTTGGTGAGCTGCCGCGCCCCGGACGGCCGCGAGATCGCCCGCGGTTTAGTGAATTATCATGCAGATGAAGCGCGCAAAATCGCCGGCAAACCCAGTAGCCTAATTGCCGATCTATTGGGGTATAAAGATTATGATGAGCTTATTCACCGGGATAATTTGATTCTGGTGTAAGCCTTTGCAACGTTAAATTTTTCTGCCTGTGAAAAGCGATTTAATTTATTTAATTCGCCCCCAATTTATTTATTCCCTCTTTTAAGACTGGTAATTAAAAGTCACCGTCTTGCTCTTCACCTAGGAGTATTCCTTGGAAAGCATGTATTTTTTAATACCCATTTCGTTCCTGTTTGTCGCTCTGGCAATCGGCCTGTATATCTGGGCCGTGCACAGTGGGCAATACGATGATTTAGACTTGGAAGGGCAGCGTATTTTGTTCGACCAGGACGATCTGCCACCACCTAAACCCGCCGAACCTCCCGAAACGACTAAGGAGCCTTAGGCGTGTTAGCGCTTCTGGCGGCGAGCCTAGGTATGGGTTTATTCGGCTCCTTACATTGTTTAGGTATGTGTGGCGGTTTAACCGCCGCTTTGGGTTTTGGTATTCCGGCCCATGCTGCCCGCCAACGCCTCATCGTATTAACGAGCGTTGGGCGCGTAGTTTCTTATGGGCTCATCGGTTTGGCGGCGGGCGGGCTAATGCAAGCCATGTCGCTCGGTCTCTGGCCGCGCATGTTGGCAGCAGTTATGTTGATACTTACTGGTTGTTATCTGGCGGGCTGGTGGAATCTGCTTACGCGTTTGGAAGCCTTGGGCGCAGGCCTTTGGCGCAAGCTCGAACCCATACGCAAGCGCTGTTTACCTATAGATACCGGTTTTAAAGCCCTAGGCTTTGGCTTGCTTTGGGGCGCGCTGCCCTGTGGGCTTGTATATTCCGCTATTGCATTTGTGTCTACCGCCTCTACCGCTGTTAGTGAAGTGCCACCAGCGCTTGCCTCCGCCCTCGGTATGCTGGCGTTTGGTTTGGGTACAAGCCCCGCTGTATTAATCGGCGGATTAATGGCTAGTCAATTAACAATCTGGCTACAAAAACCTCTGCTTAAACCGTTGTTGGGAATTTTTTATATTCTGTTTGGAATCTGGACGGGCTATGGGGCTTTAGCGCATAAACATCACGACCATAAACATTCGCAAGAATCGGATGTGCCTATAGGGCATGAGCACCATCACGGCTAACAGCTGTATTGCTACATCTGCTGAATTCATGAAGTCGTCTGTTTTTTTGGAAAATTACCTAGCCAGAGTGTCGCCTCTGATGTTTTTCGCCGTTTTTTAGAAAATAGAAAAAATATACCGAACCCAAAACGGGTGAAATATCAGGTCTATTTGGTAGGTTCTAGCCGGTTGGGGTTATGAAGGAACACGACAAAGCCTAAAAAATACGGGTTATTTTGCAGGGCTTTGATATGCGCCAACGCAGGCTGCCAGTCGCCATTTTCCACCAGGCCAATTTTAAAGGGTTGGTTTAAGCGTGTTAGGCTCTGCAGATAGCGGTTGTAATCGGGAATCGTAATTCGCCCTTGGTACGTTTGAAATATTACCTCATCGACACTTTGGCTAATATTTGCCAGGCCAGAATCGTAAGCGCCAGCGGACCAATCCAAAAGTCCAGTAACGCTCAATTGATATTCGACTGGCAATTGTTGCCGTACTTCGCGTAAAAAATTACCGTAATCGGCAAGCGCAGAACTTCTGGCGTCAAAGTCGATTTGAATTCCGGCTACGTTATTGCCCTGATTTTCCCACGCATTAATGCGGTGATTTACCGCTACGGCAATTGCACCATCCCATACAGCTCTTTCGACGCGAAATACCAACCAGATTTTTTTGGCCATAAGCCTGCTGGGTAAAATTCCGGTAAGGCGCAGATCCGGGTGGTCTTTATTCCCTAAAAACTCGCCTTGTAAAATATAAAGATTATTAATGAGTGTGACGGCGGCAGGAATTTTATTGCCAGGCCAGAGCCAAAAATCTTGATAGTCGTTTAATACTACGTTGATATTTTTTACTGTTAATTGCGCTTGGCCATACCAATAACTAGCGGCGCCAAAAGCCGTGAAAATAGCTACCAATATAATTTTTGTGCTTGCGCCCATGTGGTTTTCCCGTAGGTTTTTTTAAGCGTGGCAAACCAGATTTTTCGTTGCGTAAGGGGAATGTCCTGGCTGTCGCAGCGGTTTGCACCTATGCGTCGAAAACAATTAATGGCTCCGCTAATAGCCTTGGCTCGAGCCTCTTCAGACGTAGTGGAATCCTGCATGACCTGCTGAAATATCTTGAGTGGCGACTTAAATTCACCGGCCCATTTGGCTTTGTAGTTGCCGACTTGCCCGTCTTTTGGCTCGCCAAAATTCATATCCGTAAGATGAAAGGTTTCATAGCGGCCAGCCAAATTTACCAGCGCTAGGGTATTTTTTGGGTCGTCTACATATTGTTGCAAATCATTAATGAGCGGTGTTTTACTCGGGTTCTGCGCATGATCCTCCAGGTAAATTTCGCTAAGATTATAATTTTTCAACGGGTAGAGTTTAATTATTCGCAAGGCTTCGGAATATTGCTGATACTGTAGATTTTTGCGCACCAGTTGAAATAAGGCGGCATGCTTTTCCTCAGTTGAGGTGTGTTTACCCTGCATAATATATTCGAGTACTTGGGCATTGGCCGAATAGATAATGGCCGGTTTGCGAATGGGCGCAAAAGTAATCAGTGAGTTTTCGGTAAAAGCCTCCCGCAATTTATCGTTTTCCGCCAGATTTATTATTAACGCAATTTGGCTTTGGGTGCGCATGCTGTTGGTGTGAGTTTTACTCGCCAAAGCTTGCCAAACGGTGTAAGCCTTATCTTTTTGTTGGGTTTTTTCAAGCGCCAGGCCGCGCAAATACATATAGCTGAAGTCGACATTACTAAGTTTCTCTGTCACTTGCATATCCGCAGTTGTTTGCAAAACCGCTGTGTAGTTGCGCTGCACAAAAAACTGGTGGCTTAGTAATAAATATTGCCCCAATTTTTCCTGCCCCGATTTTTTAAATTCAGCTAAAGAGGATTTAATTACTTCCGGTGCGACAGCATAAGATGCGGTACTTTTATTCTCTTCGTTATTAGTGGTTCTTTGGCGGGCTAATACCTCCACCGCGGCAAACTCTGGGATTTTCCAGTTGGGTTCGCGAGTGAAAATTGCCACCGGTGCGGCAGGGCTGCCTGAGTAAAACCAATAGCGGTTGTCTATTTCGTTTACCAGTGCATCGGCGGAATTCGCTTTGGGGTCTAATAATGCGTGCTGCCATACACGGCTATTAAATCAGCCTGATTTTGCCCCAGCCAAGTAATTTTGCGCGCTAATCCTTTTGCGGATGCAGCGTAAATTCCCTGGGGATATAGTGTGAGATAAGCGTTAAAGGCGAGGCTTGCGTTGGTGAGTTGCGCGGTATTAATAGCATCTTTGGCAAATAAGCCCCAGCTATCAGTGGCGCCTTGTTGCGCTAAATTTAAATAGACGCGTCCCATCATACAAAGCGCAATTTGACCAACCCAAGCCGTTTTAATCTGGCTAAGTGATTTAAATCCCTCTACAGCCTCATTAAAATTACCTGCGTAAAAAGCGGCGGCGGCTTTTAGATAGAGTGCAAATTCTTGTACTGTAGTGCTGATTAAGCCAGCTTCAATCGGCTCGAATTTACTATCCGGGCAGGAGCCCGCCAGCTTTAAGCGCGCCTGCGCTAAAATATGTAATTCCTCTTCAGTAAGGCCTGCGGATTCCAGTTGCATTAAAAATTGCTGCAAACTAAGCCATGAATCAGAAACAAAGCGACCTTCCTGCCAGTTATTTAATCGTGTAAATGCTTGCCCAATAATCTCAGCAGGAACTTTCAGGTGCTGTAATTGAGCCTGTATTTCACTTTTATCCAGTTCTTGTGGCGTTGCATCGCGAGTGTAGTAACCCAGACTGATCGGTGCAAATTCGTCGTCAAAAGCAGGCTGATGCTCCGCTGGTTTAATTAGCCGGCCCTGATCCTGCAATAGCAGCATCAGATTAATACGCGTGTCATTCCAAGGGTGCAGATAAGCCGTGTCACGCCCATCTGCGTTAATTCCGCGTCTGGTTCATGGGCTAACAGCTTTCTTTCTACGCTGTCACCGGAGGCAAAACAGGGCAGGTTTAGGATTGTTAAAGCCACAGTTGTGATGAGAAGAAAAAATCCGCATTTCATGCAAGAGTCCTTAGGTATTTAATTGCTCGCGGCAATTTGTCAGTTGGGGTAACAGTTTAACTAACTGCAGGAGATACGCGCTTATTAGGATTTTATAAATCTATTTGAGCGCAATATCAGATCTATATGTTTCTGCATTTTAAAAGGTTCTGCGGTGGCTGATTGAATGCCAGGGATTCTCTGAGTGCTACGTTGATGCTCTGCATACCAATGACTTGCATCGTTTGTAGCAGTTAAGTGATGGCGGCCATTTATCAAATCCGTATAAATGCTGTTTAAATCGGACATTTTCATGTTGCCTATAATCGCCTTGTTTTTCGCATTGGTGGTGTCTATTAACTCTCTTAACACAGAATGCAAATCAGCTGTATCTAAGCTCTGCTGATTTTTTTTGATGGTGTTCAAAAAGTTATTTTCAAATTCTATCGCTGATGTGCATATTATCAATAACGGATAAAAATGAAAATTTTGTGATGGGTTATTTATTAGGTTTGCGGAATTGGATAAGAGAGAGAAAATTCGTTCTTGTTCTCTAGGGGTTATATCTAAAGATAGCATTATTTTTTCAAATGTTATTCGACATAATTGTGTGTGTAAGATCTGTCTGATTTGGTTTTACAATGTTGGTTTTAAGAAAGGGGGCGTCTTTTCCGTCAAATAAGTTGCTGCATAGGGTTTTGTGGGGCACCATAAGGGCGAATTGCATGTCAAAAAATCTACGCAAGTATTTTTCTGCGTTAAATCCTTGCCCGTATACTTTCCTAATTGTATGCATAAGCTCATCTTTGTGGGTGCCAAAAATGATATAGATTCCATTCGTCTCAAATATGTGTTTGACATTTTCTAGCAGTTGAACGGCATATGTAGGGCGGCAGCGATCTAGCTCATCTATGATGATAAATATAGGAGCTTTTCGGGCCGGGTCGTTGAAAAGATCACTACTAATCGATCCTATTGATTTTTTAAATGCTTCAATGGCTTTTGGTTGTTTCAGATGCTCATCAATAATTTTTTCAATGTATTTGGAAGTGGTTTCACCGCACTTTTCTTTGTCTATTTTTATGTCGGACTCTGCAGTGAGCTCGCTTATGGCATACCCAGTGGTTTTTTTTACAGCAGCTGACGCTACTACTTTTGCAGTCGCTTTAAGTAAAGAGATGGCGGACTTTTTAAGGCTAGATTTGTATTTGGATCTGGGCGGCAATTGCTTTAAAAGGCCATCAGAAATCTGCGCAATAAATGAGGCTATAGGATCATTGCTAAGATCGTTTTTCCAAGCGTCAAAATATACTACAGTGTGGCCAAGTTTTTTTAGATCATGAAGTAGCCCCTTTAGAAAAAACGTTTTTCCTGCACCCCATTCGGCTGTAACGTTTAGAGTGAAGTGTTTCTTACTTTGTTGATGATCGCCACTTGAAAAACCCTGTCCGTGCATCGACTGAAGGAATGTGATTACATCAAGAGCTTCTTGCTTTCTATCAAGGCAATCGTTTGCCTCCCAGTAATCATCAGTATTCATTTTGCACGTCCTAAATTTCACATTAATAGCGGGCTTGTAACCGCATTAGCATTTATTTCATTCAAAAGATTGGTGGCGCCTTTGGCTAACAAACCCTGTTTTTAAAAGCTAAGATGTAATAGAAATAATTCTGAATTTACACCTTCAAAGCCCGAGCCGCATCCTTAGCAAAATAAGTCAAAATCCCATTCGCCCCTGCACGTTTTATACATAATAAAGATTCCAACATTACCGCCTCAGCCAAATAACCGTGATCAATAGCGAGTTTATGCATCGTATATTCGCCGCTGACCTGGTAGGCAAAAGTAGGCACACCGAAAGTTTCTTTTACGCGCCGCACTATGTCTAAATACGGCATGGCGGGTTTTACCATGACCATATCGGCGCCTTCTTGTAGATCCAAGGCAATTTCTTGCATGGCTTCATCGGAATTACCTGGGTCCATTTGGTAATTGTATTTATTGCTTTTACCTAAATTACCAGCAGAGCCAACTGCATCGCGAAAGGGTCCGTAATAGCTCGATGCATATTTCGCGCTGTAGGCCATTATTTGTGTATTAATAAAACCCTTGGCATCTAATTGTTTGCGAATGGCGCCGACGCGGCCGTCCATCATGTCCGAAGGCGCAATTACATCGGCGCCGCTCTGTGCGCAAATCCAGGCTTGTTGTTCAAGCGCTGCTACGGTTTCGTCATTTAATACATAGCCTGTGTCATCAATAATGCCGTCCTGGCCGTGCGTTGTGTACGGGTCTAAGGCACCATCGCAAATTAGGCCTATTTCTGGGTAATGTTCTTTTAGATAACGTACGGCCGTGGGGATTAAGCCTTCGGGGTTAAATGCTTCGGCGCCATCTAAAGTTTTTTTATGTTGGCTAATTTTGGGAAATAACGCGATGGCTGGGATGCGTAATTCCAGTAATTGCTCTACCTCTTTAGCCAATAAATCTAGCGTAAAACGCTCGATGCCCGGCATTGAGGTAATTGCTTCGCGGGTATTTGTGCCTTCAATCAGAAACATCGGGTAAATAAAATCACCGGCGCTCAGTTCGGTTTCGCGCACTAAGCGGCGGGAAAATTCGGCAAAACGGTTGCGGCGCATCCGAGTGGTGGGGAATTGGCGATGCATGTGCGGCTCCAGGAAAGAAAAGCTAGTGACTAAAACCAGCGGTAAATACCCACGGCAAAGCCGCTAAGCCTACAAAGGCCGCAGCCTGTGAGCAACAAAAAATCGTATTAGATGAAATTGAGAATGTTTTTATTAGCGCTGGGACTAATTTTAACTGGGTAAAAACGCGTCGGAGAAAATATCTTTCAAGTTGGCGCCAGCTAAAAAACATTGTTTTTTTAGCTTTTTAACGAAACTTGGTGCACCGCAGACATAAGCTTGCATGCCTTTCATACTGGGCACAAGCGTGCGGATTTTTGCGTATATGTCGCCAATTTCATATGTGTCGCTGTATGTGCCCGCCTGCTGGACTATATAAAAAAGGCTGACATTGGGCGCAGCTGCTACCTGGTGTAGCCCGGGCAGTGGATAGAGGCCGGTTTCTTCTTTCGCACCCATAACACAATAAATAGGCCCGCGATGACCTGCGCGCAGCGCGCTACGGGCGACCCCTAAAATCGGCGCCATGCCTGTGCCTATAGCGGCCAATAAAAGTGGTTGATCCAACGAGCGCGCTTGATAAAAACAGTTACCCATCGGCCCTTGTACGAGCAGTTTGGCGCCCAGCGGCAGCTGAGCGAGGTGCGTGCTCATCAGGCCGCTGGGAATGACGCGAATATGAAACTCTAAATGTGTTTCATCCGGGAGGCTTGCCATTGAATAGCAGCGGCCCAATTCAGTTGGGGCGCCGGGGTTAGTTGGGTGTGAAAACAGACGCGCGTATTGGCCCGCTTGGTACTCGAAGGGTTTGTTTATACACAGCTGCACGATATCGCCTTTTAACCAGCGCCTCTGCAGAATTTCACTAACAAAACGCTCGGCAGGTTCTTGCGGTGTTTGCGCGCGCAACGCTCCTGTAAGCGAGCAAACGCATGCCATGGCAAGGCCTTGGGCTTTTTGGTGAGTTGTGAGCCCTTCCTGAGCGCGGTGGGGAATTGCGCCCTCTATCACCTGCACCAGACAGGCTTGGCAGACGCCAGCGCGGCAACTATTGGGCAATTTAACGCCCTGTTGCTCCAACGCCGTTAAAAGGTTTGCGCCGTCTTCCAGCTCATACAGCTGTTGATTAAATTCTACTTCGACCATGTTATTGGTTGAGCACGTCGGCCTTAACACTGCCTGCTAATGCGGCAATTTCAGTAATTTCACCGGGGGCCACACCTAACTCTTTCAGGGTCTCGGCTAAATTTTCTATTACGGCATTAAAATGCATCTGAGTTAAATGCATACCGGCGTGGGCTTTGCGCATATCCTGCCCGCTGTAATGATTCGGCCCGCCAAATACCATCGTTAAAAAAGCTTTTTGTTTAGCCGCTTGCTGCTCCATATCGACGCTTTCAAAAAATTGGCTGATGCGATCATCGCTAAGAACTTTGCGATAAAAAATATCCACAGCGGCATCTACTGCGGCGGCGCCACCAATACGTTCAAATAGGCTCATAGGAAGTTCTCGTCAAAAATATTAAGCAAAATCCAAATTCAATTTAACGCAGCAGCGAAGGCTAAAGACGGTGTGCCATATATAAGCTTGAAATTCGGTGCATATTTTAATTTATAAAAATAGTGTAATAAGAGCGTTTTGTTCGCTCAGTAATGGCTAAGCCTAGCAGGTTTATTCAGTTTTTATCGGCGAGGTTAGGGTTTGCCTGATGTAGATCAAACTAATGGCTAAGGAAGCTTCAAAAATTGAACGACGCTGAGCAAACAAGGCAGTTTGCAAAGATTTCCAACGGCGTGGCTACTCTCGCGTCGGTAAGTGCCGCATTGGCAAATCCAAGCCATCTACATTCTTGCGAAGTTTAGCGAGGACGATGTTAAACAAGCGATGTTAAGGTTTGGCCTTATTAATTGCGGTGCACAGCTGGCTCATACCCTCTGCGGCACGCAAACTTTGCCGTTGCAGTAAATCCGGCGGAATAAAAAATAAATTGCCTTTTTTAACAGCTTTAATTTGCGGCCAGTGTTGCCATTGATCCAGCCATTCCGGGCGCTGTGCATCCATGCCGCTGGCAATAATGACATCTGGGTCAGCTTTTAATACCGCTTCAACATCAATTTTAGGGGCGAGCGGGGCAAGATCGCCGAATACATTTGTGCCGCCACACACCTCAAGCATTTCATTAAATAAATGTTGTTTATTAAGTGTCATTAAAGGCTGATGCCATATTTGATAAAAAACCCGTATTGCAGGTGTATTTTTAATCTGCGCTTGCAAGGGCTTTACCACTTGATTAAATGCTTCAATACTGTGTTGTGCTTGGCTGGTATTGCCTGCAAGTATTGCAAGGTTCTGCACACTCTGAATTAAATCAGTAAGCCGTCGCGGTTCAATTAAATAAACTTTCAGGCCCAATTGTTCTAGATGAGCAATTTTTTCGGTTGGATTTCCGCTCTGCCAGCCGATAATTAAATCGGGTTTGAGTTTTACAATCGCTTCATAATCAAAACTTGCATAGGAACCTACGCGCGGGATATTTTTTGCAGCCAGCGGGTAATCGCTAAAATCCACAGCGCCCACTAAAGTATCGGCGGCGGCAGCGGAGAATAATAATTCCGTAATGCTTGGCGCAAGGCTAATAACTCGCTGTGCCTTATGCGGTAAAATAAGCGTTTTGCCGCGCACGTCAATTGCGCTCACTGTCTCATCGGCTGTAGCGGCTATGCTTGATTGCACGTACAGTGCAAGCCCCAAAACTAATCCTGTCAAAACGTATAATCGGTGCAAATTTTTATTTATGTTCATTAATAAACCTCGTAGCCATTTTAATAATCCGTACCGCTGTTTAATGGTACAAGGCACCACATCAGATGCGGGTAAATCTACTTTGGTGGCAGGCTTGTGCCGCGTGTTACACCGCCAAGGTTTTAACGTGGCACCGTTTAAACCGCAAAATATGGCATTAAATTCTGCCGTTACTGCCGATGGCGGTGAAATAGGTCGCGCTCAAGCTGTGCAGGCGCAAGCTGCCTGTGTCGCCCCATCCGTGCATATGAATCCTATTTTACTTAAACCCAACAGCGATACCGGCGCTCAGGTAATTGTGCAGGGGCGCGCATTATCCAATATGGAAGCCGCGCAATACCACAATTATAAAAAGCACGCAAAAGATGTGGTGATAGACTCGATTACACAGCTAGCGGCTGCGCATCAATATATTATCGTGGAAGGAGCTGGCAGCCCAGCGGAAATTAATTTGCGCCGCGGCGATATAGCCAATATGGGTTTTGCTCAAGCGGTGGATTGCCCCGTTATTTTAATTGCTGATATAGACCGAGGTGGTGTGTTTGCGCATTTGCTCGGTACATTAATGCTGTTGTCGCAAGAAGAACAAGCGCGTGTTGTGGGCTTTGTAATTAATCGCTTTCGCGGAGATCCTGCATTATTACAACCAGGTATTGACTGGCTGGAAAATATCACTGGGCGGCCGGTATTAGGGGTAATTCCTTATTTACACTTATTACATTTGGAAGCAGAAGACGCCATTAATAATCAGCAAGTTAATAAGAGTTCGCAGCAACTACAGGTGATAGTACCCGTATTACCGCATTTAAGTAACCACACTGATTTTGATCCTTTGCGCTTGCATCCCGATGTTAATCTGCAATTTGTGGCATTAGATACATCCAGTTGCTCGGCTGATTTAATTATTTTGCCCGGCAGCAAAAATGTACGTGCGGATCTGGCTCATTTAAAACAGTTTGGTTGGCAGGAAAAACTTAATCGCCATCTGCGCCTAGGCGGAAAATTAATGGGAATTTGTGGCGGCATGCAAATGTTAGGCACGAGTATTAGTGATCCGCACGGCGTCGAGGGGCCTGCAGGCGCGAGCGATGGATTGGGTTTGCTTGATTACCAAACCGAAATTCAAGCGCAAAAAATAGTGACATCCGTCAGCGCAATAGGCGTTCACAATCTTTTGGAAAATTGCTTAGTGGAAGGATATGAAATTCATGCCGGTGTTAGTTTTGGGCCTGCGCTTGATACACCGCTTTTTGCCTGTGGTAACCGATACGATGGCTGTATGGATACAACGCACAGCCTCTTGGCGACCTATATACATGGGATTTTTAATCAGGCCAGTGCGCAACAGGCTTTATTGCGTTGGGCAGGTTTACAAGAGGCAGTAGCAATTGATTATGCGCAAGTGCAAGAGCAAAGTATTAACCGGCTGGCGGATACCCTGGAGAACTCTATGGATATAAAACGACTAATACATTTTTTGATGGAAAATTGAAAATAAACTGTGTAATTAATATATCAAACGGCAAAATAATTACAAAAAACGTCATAAATAAGCGCAATTCGCTAAGGCGTGCAGCAACTTATAAGGCATGCGTACTTTTTTAATCTAAACCTGCACGGTTAAGACTATTTTTTTCTAACCGTAATTAAACTGTGTCTAGCGTCTACTATTTGGGAAGTTGAGCTGAAGATTAGGGTGTGGTTATAACCATTGTGCTCAAATCCAATCCTTTATGAATCTTTAAGGATTAAACAAAATAGTTTCGGCGTTTCTGAGGTGTTTTAGACACAGCGTATGATAAACCGCCAAAAATATATCGAGCCTGTAATTGAGCCAATGGACCGCACTCGTCTGCAGGAATTGCGAGCGCGATTTTTAGCGCTAAATGGTCTTAGGCTGCAGCGTGTAAAAGAAGGACTGACACTTAACCAACAGCAATTTTTACGCCTGTTACCTGTGTTGTTGCAAGTCAACCATCCTTCATTTCCAGGTTTTGTGGACAAGACCACACCTACGGGCGTAGTTGGATTTAATTGGGATAAAGACTCTATTGCCGGTGCGCGCAGTTTAAGCCGTGGCTTTGCACCCCAACGTTTTTCCCGCCATGAGGCAAAAATCCTCAGTTTATTTTTAATGGGCAGTCTCGGCACAATTGCCCAAACCCCGCGTAGCGATTTTGATATTTGGCTGTGTTACCACCCCAAATTAACCTCTAGTGAGCGGGCAAAACTCGAGCAAAAAGCACAGTTAATTAGTCAGTGGGCGTTGACGCTCGGCCTTGAAGTGCACTTTTTTTTAATGAATCACCAGGCATTTTTACAAGGTGAGTTACTGCCTATTTCCGAGGAGTCCAGCGGCGAGCTGCAGCGTATATTGCTGCTGGATGAATTTTACCGCACCAGTATTTGGCTTGCCGGGCGCTTGCCTATTTGGTGGCTAGTGCCCGCAGCGGTGGAGCGCAGAGGTGAATATCACCGTTATGTAGCGGTGTTATTGCGCAATCATTTTGTCAGTGATCACGACTATATAGATTTTGGATCCTCCGCCCATTTTGCCGCTGGCGAATTTGTTGGTGCGGGGCTTTGGCAACTGTATAAAGCTATTGAAGCGCCGTATAAATCCGTGCTTAAACTGGTTTTACTAGAAGCCTATGTGAATGTGCAGGCGGAATTTTCTCCGTTAAGTTTGTTACATAAACAAAAAATTCACGATGGCCGTGATGACTTAAATGAGCTGGACCCGTACATAGCGCTATACCAATATTTAGAAGATTATTTGCTGCGGCGTTGCGACACAATTCGGCTGGAAGTGGTGCGCCGTAGTTTTTATTTTAAAGTCAATCGCGGTATTTCCAAAAAATTGAATTTAACTGGCAAATCCTGGCAGCGTGTTGTCCTTGAACGCTTGTGTCGTCATTGGGGATGGAGTTCTGCACACATCGCCAATTTAGATGAGCGCATGCATTGGGATTTAAAAGATGTCATGGTGGAAAACGACGCATTAGTTGCGACACTTATGCGCTCATTTTTGGAACTCAATATGGCGGCGCGGCATAGCGGCCTTACTAATGAGTTGTGCGGAGAGGATTTTTTACTGCTCAGCAATAAATTAACCGCAGCATTTGGTGCCAAACCAGGTAAACAATTATTAATTAATCCCGGCATTAAACAGCAGTTAACTACCCCTCAGGTTTGGTTTAAAAAAATTAGCTCGCAAAAGTGGTCGTTAATTGATAGTAGCCTTGGCGAAGACTTATATACTGCTACCAGCCTGCAAGAATTATTATTGTGGAGTAGCGTAAACGGCGTAATTTCCGCGCACTCAAAAATCGTTTGGCCCCAGGAGCAGGATGCAGGTTCTGAAAGGGCTCGGCTATTGGTGCATAACTGGGTGGCGCAACACCAGTGCGACACGCCGCTTAGTGCCTTTAAACAAGCGGCCCGCGTTAACGCGCTGTTAGTTATTATTAACTGGCATAACAGCAGTGGCGATTTTGCTCCAGCAGCGGGAGGAGGCCCTTTTGATGTATTAAATTATGGCCCCAATCAAATAAATTTAATTCAACGATTGGATTGTTTTACACGCAATAGTTGGGGTGAGTGGGGCTGTATTTCATTTGCCGGTGAGGAGGCGTTAATTGATTATTTACGCTGGAGCTGGCGCGAATTAAATGAAACCGGTTGGCAATGGATGCAGTGCGAAACCGTTGCAAGTAATTTGAGTACCGCTTGTAGCCAGCGTTTGCGTATGCTGATGCGGGGATTATTCGCTTGTTATAGTCGCTCTGATATGCGGCAGCGGCGATTTTTGTTTTCATTAGGCGGCAAGCACTGTTGTATGCAGTGGCAAAACGATGATCTATTAGCGCTGCATATTTATAATGAACGGGATTTATGGAATTTTTTATCCGTAGAGCAAGATGTATTTTGCCCATTAGTGCTCGATACCTATTGTTTGCCACAGCAGCCATTAGGCGTCATTTGCCAACATGTACAGCCGGGTGTGACGCAATTATTTTATTGTGTTTCACCGCAAGGCATTGTGTTATTTATTTGCGACGATAAAGGCGCCATGCTGCGCTTGCAGTTGGAAACCCAGGAAAAACAGCAGCAATTACTCCATTGGATAGGGTTTTTACGGCGGGCATTAGCGCGATGGCAAGAGCAACATCCGCACAGCCTTGCGGTAATTAACAGCTTGGGAATATTTGAAATAATTCCACAGCAGCAAGGGTTTTCCGTACAGCGCAAATCCGTGCAAATGGAAATGCCACCTGCTTGTTGTACGGCAACGATCGTCGGGGAATGGTCGGATGATGCGCAAATTACGTTGCAATGCGCGGGCGCTACGGCATCCTGGCCGTATCTTGCCAGCAGCGGCCCTTTAGTTCGCCAGCCTAAATTGGCGAGCCAGATGACCAAGCTCAGCCGAGATGAAGCGCCCGTTGAGGATAATGTTTGGGATCAGATGGCCCAGTGGCTGAGCCTGCATATGCCGGTAGGTCAAAGCGTTGCGCGCATAGATGATTTAGGTTGGCCATCGGCACCTAAAAATTGGCAAATGGTGTCTTTGGTAAAATGTAAATTAATGGTCGAAACCCAATTAACCATTGCCCGTATGCGCAGGCGTAAGCGCGATGAAACTGTTTGACAGTATTCCGATTAATTGTGAATTCGCAAATTCCAACCCTTGAATTAGTTCGCGGCTTAACTGCAGTTGTGATGAACAGTTAAACGTCTTTCAAAAATAACGCCTTTATACTGCTCTGCAGTGCACCGTTGAATTTTTACGCAATTATAAAAATGTCATCAGTTGTTCGGCTGCGAAACGTGATTTAGGTAATTTTGCATTAAAGTCGTTGTCAGCGCGATAACCTACGGCAACTAATACAACCGCAGTTAAACCCTGAGCGGTTAAATCTAATTCGCGATTTAATACAACTGGGTCAATCCCTTCAATTGGCACTGCATCAAGGCCGAGCGCGGCGGCGCCTAACAGAAAAAATCCCACGTTTAAATAAAGTTGTTTTTCCATCCAATGCTGTGCGTCATTAAGCTCTTTGCGGTGTAAATCCGCATACATTTTGCGCCCGTTATTGACGCTGATTTTAAATGCTGGGTCCGCAGCAAAACGACCGTCATGTTCCTCTTGTTGTAACACTTGTTCTAGGTATTCATCGTTTAATTGTGTTTTAGCGCAAAATACAACGCATAGGCTTGAACGATTAATTTTGCTGGCGTTACTTGCATAGCTGCCATGCGCAGCTGTGGCTACACGCGCTTTGCCTTCTGGCGTCTGTGCTAATACAAAGTGCCAAGGTTGGGAATTTGTGCTGGAAGGAGCAAACCGCAATAAATCGTAAAGCTGAGTAAGTTGATGCTGCGGAATGTTTTTATCCGCTGAGAATGCTTTGGTGGCGTAACGGTTGCGCACAAGAGAACTTATATTCATATAAGACCTAGATTTATTAATGAAGGAGCAGGTTATAACGATGAATAATTAATAATTTGCTGCCATTAAATACAAGAAAAAACTCTTAAACTAATGGCGTCAATCTAAAATATTTAGCGTTGAGCGCAGACAGGGCAACCGGCGTCTTTAGGGAGTTTTATTTGTCGCCATTGGCCGGTCAAGCCATCAAATAGCTGTAGCTGTGCGTCTAAAGGCTCGCCGCAACCAATAATAATTTTTACTACTTCAAGTGCTTGATAACTGCCAATCACCCCTACCAACGGAGCTATAACGCCGTTTTCGCTGCAGGAGAGTTGGGTATCTGGCAGTTCAGGGTAGAGGCAGCTATAGCAGGGCGACTGCACACTTAAGTTAAACACGGCAATTTGTCCGCTAAATCCAATAGCTGCACCGCTAACCAACGGCTTTTGCGCTTGAACACAGGCGCGGTTCACCGCTTGGCGCGTACTAAAGTTATCGCTGCAGTCCACCACAACATCTACCTGCGGCACCCAAAGCGCCAGCTGCTCATCGCTTAGGTAGTCCTCAAGAGTATGGGTTTGGCAGTGGGGATTTAATGCGTGAACATGCTGCTGGGCTGAGAGTGCTTTGTTCAGGCCGAGACTGCTCTGCGTATGCAGCACCTGGCGTTGCAAATTGGAAAGCTCAACCTGATCGTGATCGGCGAGGATCAATTGCCCAACGCCTGCAGCGGCAAGATAAAGCGCCACCGGAGAGCCTAATCCTCCTAGGCCGATAATCAATACGCGTGCGGCTTTTAAAGCCTGCTGACCCGCGATGTCTACCTGCGGCAGCAGAATATGACGACTGTAGCGCAGCAGTTCAGCATCTGAGAGTTCAGTCATTAGTCTGCACCTGCCATTGAGCAAGGCTCATGCGCGGTTGCTGGTTTAGATCCGCGCGGCAATGGGCGTGTTTAAAACCCCGTGCGGTTAGCGCTGCGACCACTGCATCGGCCTGCTGCCAACCGTGCTCGAGCAGCAGCCAGCCGCCGGGGATTAAAAAATTTGGCGCCTGGTCGATAATCAACAATAAATCCTGCAGACCGCTATGTTCTGCCACTAAGGCGCTGGCAGGTTCAAAGCGCACATCCCCTTCTTGTAAATGCGGGTCTGTAGCGCAGATATAGGGCGGGTTACTGAGGATCAGCTGAAATTGGCCAGTCACAGCACTAAACCAGTTGGACTCCAACAGCTCTATCGCCAGGTTCAATTGATCGCTGTTATGACGGGCAAGTGTCAGCGCTGCGGCGGAAATATCTGTCGCTGTGATCTGCCAATGGGGACGCTCGCGCGCTAGGGCTAAGGCAATGGCGCCAGTGCCCGTGCCTAGGTCTAATACCCTACAGTTGGGCTGAATATCAAGCGTGTACTCAGTTCTGATCTCAAGGGCGGTTTCCACCAGCAGCTCGGTCTCAGGTCTTGGAATTAGTGTTGCCGGGCTGACTTTAAGCGGCAGCGACCAAAATTCTCGCTCGCCCAGAATGTAGGCAATGGGTTCGCCGTTTAAACGGCGGGCTAGCAATTGTTTGAATTGCTGATGTTGTTGTTCTGTAAGTAGCCGTTCCGGCCAAGCGCGCAGGTAGCTGCGAGGTTTGTCCAGGCAGTGGCACAGCAATAGCTCAACATCCAGCCGCGCCGTATCGGAAGGAACGGCGCGGCCGTTGTATAAAGCCTCGGTGATCGTGCAGCTCATGTACCGGGATGTTTAACGTGCTTAGTGTACGTGGCCGTGGGCGATTTCTTCTTCATCCGCTTCGCGAACGTTTTCGATGCTCACATCAAAATGCAACACCTTACCGGCCAGAGCGTGGTTGGAATCGACCGTTACCTCTTCATCAGTAACGTCTTTTACTACGACGTACTGAATGTGGCTGTCGTCCGATTGAGCTTGAAATTCCATGCCGACTTCAATGTTATCAATGCCGCTAAAGGCTTCGCGAGGCAGGGTTTGAATTAAATCAGGGTCGATAGGGCCATAGGCCTCTTCCGGCTGCACAACAACTTTTAATGTTTCACCGGCGGATTTACCTTCGAGCGCGCGCTCAAGGCCTACGATAATGTGGCCGAGACCTTGAATGTAATTCATCGGCTCTGAGCCGGCAGAGGAATCAATTATGTTGCCGTCGTCATCGGTTAGGGTGTAGTGGATAGATACAACGCAGTTATCTGCAATTTTCACGGGTGACTCCTCGCGCCGAACGCGCATAACAAAACGGCGCCAGGCGCCAAAATCAAGCGATGATGCCGCTTGGATGGGTAAAACTGATTGGATGCCACAGACTTGATCGCAGTGTAAACGCAAGCCTGAGCTGCAACATATGCGAGAAATCCAGTATGACTACGGAGCGAAAAGTCCCCGGATAAATCCGGGGCTTGCCTTATAAGGGGCGGGCGCAGATGTGTCCAGCGCTTTTTAGGAATCCTCTTAAAAACTACTTAACTTGCCTCGCCGCGCCATAGGTTGCAGAACACGCTGACCTACTTAGGATAAATGCAGCTTATTTTCGGCACTTATCGAGTCAGGCATCGCTGTCTGCGTTTAAGGATTAGGTTTCATCCCCGCTTGGGTTGGGTTTTTTGTAACCCTTATAGCCGCCGCCATTATTTGACCGGTAGGGTTTAGGCCCGGGATTGTCTGAGGCGCTACCCGGGCTTACGTAACTGCCGGAGCCATTGGCGTAGGCAGGTTTAGACGAGGGGGTGTTATAGGGCTTTTGAGCACCCTGATAACCGCCTCCTTGTGGAGATTTACCCTTGTAGCCGCCTGAATAAGGTTTTGGCTGGCCATTGTTATAGCCGCCGCCGCTGCGCGGTGAATTGCTGTGATGACGTTTTTGCGGTTTATCGTCGAGGGCTTTGAGCTTATCCAGCGGGATGTCGGCACGGTTGCCAAACGACTGTAGCTTTTCTTCCGTACGATAATCTCCGTCGGCTGGGCGCTGGTACACACCCACATAAGCAGGGCGCGGGTTATTGGGTCTTTTCCCTGCATACGCAGGCTTACCGCCTGCGCCAGGTTTGGGTTTATTCTGCCAGCTGCGAGTGTCGGAGCTGCCGCCGTAAGGCTTTCTGTCCGTATTTTCAGCGGATTTAGGCTTGCCTTCATACGGCTTATGTGGCGGTTTTTTAAATCCAGGTTTGGAGTGATTAGGTCTAGGTCCACGTTCACCGCCTTCATAGGCTGGGCGTTTCTCGCGCGGTGGTTGTGAGGGTTGGGCAACTTCAGCGGCGGGAGCTGCTTGGGCAGCTACGGGCATATTGCGGCTTAAACGCTTGCGCGCGGGAGCCGAGCCGTCGCCACTATCGGAGGCAAGCCTTGCATCTAAGGTTGTAGGTTCAAGTTTGACTGCGGTAGGAGCTTTAGGCGCGCGAGGAATCTTGGGGCCCGCATCCGGGCGGCGACCCTGCGGTTTAACCTTCGGTTTGCTCACTGCAGGTGCGCCTTTAAGGCCCTTGCTGTCGGGAACGGCGTGTTCTGGTTCAAAGCCCTTAATCGTATCGCGGGTGAGTTTGCGGTCGATAAGTTTTTCAATATCCCACAGCTGGTGGAATTCATCAGCGCTCACAAGTGAGATTGCGCGGCCTTTGCTGCCTGCGCGACCGGTGCGGCCAATGCGGTGAACATAGTCCTCGGGCACGTTGGGCAAATCAAAATTCACCACTTGCGGCAGCTCAACAATGTCCAATCCGCGGGCGGCTATATCCGTGGCAACCAGAATATTCACACGGCCACGTTTAAAATCTTCCAAAGCTTTCAAGCGAGCCGATTGGCTTTTATTGCCGTGAATAGCGCTGGAGCGAATTTCTTCTTTATTTAAAAACGCTGCAAGCTTGTTAGCGCCGTGTTTCGTGCGGGTAAACACCAGGGCTTGGCGCCAATCGCGGCTGGTAATCAGGTGGCTTAATAGCTCAGCTTTGCGAGTTTTGTCCACCGGGTGAATCCACTGATCCACTGTCTCAGCTGTGGAGTTTTTCGGGCTGATATTGATCTCAATCGGATCATTTAAAATGCCCATGGCCAGCTGGCGAATTTCATCGGAAAACGTAGCTGAGAACAAAAGGTTCTGCCGTTTAGCCGGCAACAGGGCGAGAATTTTTTTGATGTCGTGAATAAATCCCATGTCTAGCATGCGATCGGCTTCATCCAGCACCAGAATTTCTACGTCGTTAAAATTAACGGCATTTTGTTGGTGTAGATCCATCAGCCGGCCTGGCGTGGCTACTAAAACATCAGCACCTTTGCGTAGAGCCATCATTTGCGGGTTAATTTTTACCCCGCCGTATACCACCGCTGAGCGCATACCCATATGTTGGCCGTAAGTGGCGACGCTTTCACCGACTTGGGCGGCCAGTTCACGTGTGGGAGTTAGAACCAGGGCGCGGCAGCGGTTGCTGGCGGCGCTTTTGCCCGGTCGTAAAAGTTGCAATAAGGGCAGGGTAAAACCCGCTGTTTTGCCGGTGCCCGTTTGGGCGGCAGCCATTACATCGCGACCTTCTAAGATGGCCGGTATGGCACGTTCTTGAATGGGTGAGGGGGCGGTGTAGCCTTTATCTTCAATAGCACGCAACAAATCATCGGCTAGGCCGAGATGGGCAAACGCAGTCATCATGTCGTCTCAAAGGACTTGCGGCAGCCTGTAGGCCGCAATTCAAATAGGGGAAACACTGCCAGCGAAAACACCAGAGCAAAACCATCGCGAGAGTTTTTTAGAAGGGGGGTGGAGTGTCTGCGAGAGGGTGCAGAGCATGCGAAGGCTTTGAGGGAGTACAAGCTCAGTCAAAGGCAGGTGTTCAAAGCATAACACAGGTTTTGCGAAAAGTTCGTCTGTGCGAACAATTGGTTAAAAACTCTGTTGTCATCACCGCACTGATCTGATCATTGCCGCTCGCAGCGATTGAGGCTAAAGCCCTAATCTGCTAGTCTGCCGCCCCGTCCTGGCAGGCAATTATTGCCTGCGTGCCTTATTGCAGGGGCTTGCGCCCAGCTATCAGCTATATGTTTTGTCCCGCTGCAATGTCCAGCGCCTTGGCGCGCATGTTTAAACTCAAGGTTTTAAGCGTTTCATGACTCGTTTTGTGTTTGTAACCGGTGGGGTTGTGTCCTCACTGGGTAAAGGTATTGCGTCAGCGTCACTGGCAGCTGTGTTAGAAGCGCGCGGCCTGAAAGTTACCATCATGAAGCTTGACCCATACATCAACGTTGATCCAGGCACAATGAGCCCCTTTCAGCACGGCGAGGTATATGTCACCGATGACGGCGCTGAAACCGATTTGGATCTCGGCCACTACGAGCGGTTTTTACGCACGCGTATGACCCGCCGCAATAACTTCACCACTGGCCGCGTCTATGAAACCGTATTGCGCAAAGAGCGCCGGGGCGATTATTTAGGTGGCACAGTACAGGTGATTCCGCATATCACCGACGAAATCAAACGCCGTATTCTCGAAGGTGGTGAAGGCTACGATGTTGCCTTGGTGGAAGTGGGCGGCACCGTCGGTGACATTGAATCTCAGCCGTTTTTGGAAGCGATTCGGCAGTTAAAAGTAGACATGGGCCCAACCAATGCCCAGTTGATCCACCTGACGCTAGTACCTTATATCGCCACCGCTGGCGAAACCAAAACTAAGCCGACACAGCACTCGGTAAAAGAATTGCGCACGATCGGCTTGCAGCCAGATTTTTTATTATGCCGCTCTGAAATCGCCGTAGAAGAAGATTCCCGCCGTAAAATTGCGCTGTTTACCAACGTAACTTTTGACTGCGTGGTACCGCTGCCGGACTGCGATACAATTTACCGTATTCCTCGTTTGCTGCAGTCTCATAAGCTTGACGCCATTCTTTTGAAACACTTCGGCATCGAAGCGCCGGAGGCGGATTTAGCAGAGTGGGATCGCGTTATTGAGGGCAAATTACATCCGACTAAAGCCGTTACCGTGGCCATGGTGGGCAAATATATGGATTTGCTCGATGCTTATAAGTCCTTAATTGAAGCGCTCTCCCACGCAGGCATTCGCACGTTTACGAAGGTCGATTTCAAATTTATCAATGCCGAAGATTTGGAAGAGCAGGGATTAGGCCTGTTAGCTGGCGCCGATGCCATTTTGGTGCCCGGCGGCTTCGGTGAGCGAGGATTGGAGGGCAAGCTTATGGCTGTACGCCATGCCCGCGAAAATAAAATTCCATACCTGGGAATTTGCTTGGGCATGCAATCGGTCGTCATCGAATTTGCCCGCAATGTATTGGGCTGGTCTGATGCTAACTCCACCGAGTTCGATCCCAAGTCCTCTCATCCAGTTATCGGCCTAATTACCGAGTGGATTACGGCGGAAGGTTCGGTTGAAACTCGTGATGAGTCGTCCGATTTAGGCGGCACTATGCGCTTAGGCGCGCAGGAATGTCGGTTGGTCAAAGGCTCTAAAGCCCGTGCCATTTACGGTTCAGATCTAATTCGCGAACGCCACCGCCACCGCTACGAAGTTAACAACCGCTACCTGGACGCACTGCGTCAAGCGGGCCTGTCGATCGGCGGTTGGTCGGCCGATGATACGTTGGTTGAAGTGGTGGAATTGCCCGATCACCCTTGGTTTGTAGCCTGTCAGTTCCACCCTGAATTCACCTCTACACCTCGCGATGGTCATCCGCTTTTTACCAGCTACATCCAAGCGGCTGTGGCTCACAAAGAGGCGCAACAATGAGTACTTCCGCCCCCGTAATTAATGTCGCCAACATCCCAGTTGCCAACAATTTGCCGATGGTATTGTTCGGCGGTATGAATGTTTTGGAATCGCGAGACATGGCGCTCGCCCTGGCAGAACATTACGTGAAAGTCACGCAAAAGCTCGGCATTCCCTACGTATTTAAGGCTTCTTTTGATAAAGCCAACCGCTCGTCAATTCATTCCTTTCGCGGCCCTGGATTAGATGAGGGACTGAAGATTTTTGATGAGATTAAGCGCACTTTTGGTGTACCAGTGATTACCGATGTCCACGAACCGCACCAAGCTGCTGCGGTGGCCGAGGTATGTGATGTCATCCAGCTGCCCGCATTTTTGGCCCGCCAAACGGATTTGGTAGCAGCGATGGCGGCCACCGGAGCGGTAATCAACGTTAAAAAACCGCAGTTTTTAAGCCCGGGCCAAATGGGCAACATAGTCGAAAAATTTCGCGAATGCGGTAATGACAAAATTCTTTTATGTGAGCGTGGCTCTTGCATGGGCTACGACAACCTAGTTGTGGATATGTTGGGTTTTCGCACGATGCGCGAGAGCACTGGCAATTTACCGGTTATTTTTGATGTAACTCACTCATTGCAATGCCGCGACCCCATGGGCGCCGCCTCCGGTGGGCGGCGCCACCAGGTGGCCGAGTTGGCGCGCGCCGGTATGGCCGTGGGCCTCGCCGGTTTATTTTTGGAGGCCCATCCGGACCCGGAAAACGCCCGTTGCGACGGCCCCAGCGCTTTACCCCTGGCGCAGCTAGAACCTTTTTTAGCGCAGATAAAAGCCATCGACGATTTGGTGAAATCCTTGCCAGTTTTGGATATTCGCTAAGTTAAAAATATGCAAATCCCCTTTCACTCGACAGAACGAACAACGGAGACCTCATGAGCACAATAGTTAACGTAACCGGTTTTGAAGTAATGGATTCACGCGGTAATCCCACCGTAATGGCGGAAGTAGTCCTCTCGTGCGGCGCCGTTGGCAGCGCCTGCGCACCTTCCGGTGCTTCCACAGGTTCGCGCGAAGCCCTCGAACTACGTGACGGCGATAAAAGCCGTTACCTCGGCAAAGGCGTGTTAAAGGCCGTCGCCAATATCAACGATACGATTAAGCCGCTGTTATTAGGTAAAGATGCAGTAAACCAGCGCGAATTGGACAACATCATGTTGGCCGCTGACGCTACCGAAAATAAATCCAAACTCGGCGCCAACGCGATTTTGGCTGTGTCACTGGCCGCCGCCAAAGCCGCTGCCATCAGCAAAAAAGTGCCTTTGTATGCACACATTGCCGACATCAACGGCACCCCTGGTCGCTACAGCATGCCCGTGCCTATGATGAATATCATCAATGGCGGTGAGCACGCTGATAACAATGTGGACATTCAAGAGTTCATGATTCAGCCTGTGGCCGCGAAAACCTTCACTGAAGCCTTGCGCATAGGTGCGGAAATATTCCACAGCCTGAAAAAAGTGCTTTCCAGCCGTGGCCTTAACACTGCTGTGGGTGATGAAGGTGGATTTGCACCCAACTTGCCGTCGAACGAAGCTGCGTTGCAAGCCATTGCTGAAGCCGTAGCTGCCGCTGGTTACAAACTGGGCACCGATGTAACGCTGGCTTTAGACTGCGCCGCGAGCGAATTTTACAAAGAAGGCCGCTACCACTTAGATGGCGATGGCAAGACGTTCAGCTCCGCCGAGTTTGCTGATTACCTGGCTGACTTAGCTGCTCGCTATCCTATTTTGTCCATTGAAGATGGTATGGATGAGAGCGACTGGGACGGTTGGAAAGTGCTTACCGATAAAATCGGCAGCCAAATTCAATTGGTGGGTGACGATCTGTTTGTTACTAACACCAAAATTCTCAAAGAGGGCATCGACAAATCTATTGCTAACTCGATTCTGATTAAATTTAATCAAATCGGCTCGCTGAGCGAAACCTTGGACGCCATCAAAATGGCTCAAGATGCAGGCTACACTGCGGTGATTTCTCACCGTTCCGGCGAAACCGAAGACACTACAATCGCCGATTTGGCAGTAGCTACTGCTGCAGGCCAGATCAAAACTGGTTCGCTTTCGCGCTCTGATCGCGTAGCCAAATACAATCGTTTGTTGCGTATTGAAGCTGAGTTGGGTGCAAAGGCTGCCTACCGTGGTCGCGCCGAATTTAAATAAGCTGTAAACAAGAGCCCCAGATTATCTGGGGCTTTTTATTTGGTCTGTTTTCTACGTTCCTCTGCTTTCTTGTTCCGGCTTATTTCATGCGTTATTTGCTTATCACACTGTTAGTGGTGCTCGGCTATCTCCAGTATCGCCTGTGGACAGCTGAAGGCGGCTATGTGGACGTGGCGCGACTGAATAAAGAAATAGCTCGGCAAGAGCGCGAAAACGCTGCCCTGCGTGAGCGCAACCGAGTTTTACGCGCGGAAGTTGAATCGCTGAAAGAAGGCGTGGATACATTAGAGGAGCGGGCGCGTACGGACATGGGCATGGTAAAAGAAGGCGAGACGTTTTTTCTGTTCCTTAAAGATAACCACAAGTCGCAATGAGCCGATTGTTCCGTCCACGCCTGTGGGGGCTAATACCGGCAGCGGGCACCGGCAGTCGCATGCAGTCGAATCAGCCCAAACAATATTTGCCATTGAAAGGCAAAACCCTGCTAGAAATTACTCTCAGCAAATTCACCTCACGCATCGATATAAGCGGCATCATCGTGGTCGCTTCTGCGGACCGACAATTTGTTGCGCTTAATCTGCCAGTGCAGCGCTGTGATGGCGGCGCAACGCGAGCGGCTTCAGTACTGGCGGGGCTAGATTATTTGCTGGCCAACGAAGCGGAGGTGGATGATTTCGTTTTGGTGCACGATGCGGCGCGCCCCTGCGTGACTACTGAGCGCTTAAACCTTCTGATTCAAACGGTATTATCTGAAAATCAAGGCGGGCTTTTGGCCTGCCCAGTGAGCGACACGCTTAAGCGCTCGACAATTCACCAACCTGCACAATCACTCAATACGTTGGATCGCAGCCATATTTGGCAAGCTCACACCCCGCAAATGTTCCGCATAGGCGAATTAAAGACTGCTTTGCAGCAGGCGATTGCTCGCGGCCAACTAGTCACGGATGAAGCCTCCGCTATGGAGTTAATGGGGGTGCAACCTCTATTAATAGCCGACCGGCGCGATAATATTAAAGTGACTCTGCCTGAGGATTTGGCTCTTGCAGAGTTCATACTGCAACGCCATGAGGAGTTAGGACTATGAATATACGTATCGGCCAAGGCTTTGACGTACACGCCTTTGGCCCCGGCGACAAAATTGTGCTGGGCGGTGTGGTAATTCCCTATAGTCAAGGGCTAATCGCCCATTCCGACGGCGATGTATTGCTACACGCTCTGTGTGATGCTTTATTAGGTGCGGCGGCTTTAGGCGATATTGGCCGCCACTTTCCCGATTCAGATCCCACGTACGCCAACGCCGATAGCCGCGCTCTACTGCGCATGGTTGTAGCCAAGGTGCGCGCTAAAGGATTTAAAGTGGTCAACGCGGATATGACAATAATTGCCCAGGCTCCCAAAATGGCTCATTACATACCGCGTATGCTGCCCTTAATCGCTGAGGATTTGGCGGCTAACCTGGGCGCAGTCAACGTCAAGGCCACAACCACTGAACAACTAGGCTTTACCGGCCGCAAAGAAGGTATCGCTTGCCTCGCTAGTGTATTGATTGCGGGAATATAAACTGTTGCTGCACACCGGGTGGTTTGTAAGTGAGCTTTACAAGCTGTTACAGCTTGCTAAAAATTAAGCGCTCAACTGCATCCGCTTACTTAAGCGCCTTCGCACTGGTTCTATTTTTAGCAGCTATAAAGTTGCCATGCGAGGCCAGTAAAATGCCCATCTTTGCCGCCGCTACATTTACCAAGCTCTATATGTACCGGCCTTTTATCTAAGCGCTTTTTATCTAGGCTTTGATTTAAAGCTATTTATTAAATCGGCGTTTTTGGAGATTTTATTTTTCCTTGGCGCAGCTTAAGCACCAAAAAATACTAATCTTTGAGCAATACCTGTTCACTACCGCTTTGGGTGGAATCGGCTGGGCGAGAAATTCTTCCTGCATTATCCAGAAGTTTTAGATTACTTATCGAATAGGGGCGGGGTAATTTGCATAACTTCGCATTGAAAATTTCTCGGCTCTTGGCGGCCTTGCGATTAATTTCTTTACATATTATAAGTGCGCTAAATAGTACAAAATCTTGACTAGCTCACGTCTTTTCTTGTTGATCCAAGGTATAAATCCACATATGGGTGATTAATTCTCACATTTGGCTGATAAATAATATCCTGGTCAAATGGTAACTATCCCCCATCACTGTTAGATCCCGCTTGTAGAGCGCCTATACGGCGATACCAATGAGCGAGCATCTGGCAGATCGTCTAAACCGGACACCGGTATTGCTCAGCGTCGATCATTATCCCGTTAGAGTTTGCGCAAGCTTCAAGTGTTACCCACAGCTGACACTGACTGGAAATTCCAATTCATACCCTGTTGCAAATTTGCATTGGGAAGCTTTTAGCACATCATTTACAGGTAAAAAAAATGAAAACCTTAACTCTGGCGCTGGCCATTCTCGCTGGGCTATTGGCAGGCTGCAGCGGATCCAATTCAAGCTCAAGCTCTTCGTCTAGCAGCTCATCTTCTAGCAACAATTCCTCAAGCACGTCATCAAGTAGTTCGTCCAGCGGTAACACCTCAAGTAGCTCCTCTAGTAGTTCTAGTTCTTCGTCGTCAAGCAGTTCTTCCGGTGCAAGTGTTGGGGTAGATGTTAACGTTGATTTACCCAAAGAAATGCGTATCAGTACAGATGGCGAGTTACTTGAGCAGGGCGGGTTTTACAGCTCAAAGTTTTATCAAGACGACCTGCTTGAAACTGTGTATTTAGATTTCCCCCAGGCCGATTACTGGACCCAATTAACTAATAATTACAGCAGTAAAACGCCTATTGCCGCCACATTGCGTTACAAAGACAAAACCCTTGAGCAGGTGGGTGTGCGCTTTCGTGGTTTGACGAGTTACCAACGTGCGAATCGCAAAAAATCATTCGATATAGATCTTGAATGGAAGATCGACGGACAGGATTTAAATAATTACAACTCCATTAAATTAAATAATGGCTTCGAAGATGAATCTTCTATGCGTGAGGTGCTATACAACAATCTCACACGCAAAAATATTCCGTCGGCAAAAGCCAATTTTGTTCGCCTAATTGTCAACGGCGAAGATTTTGGTGTTTACGCTAACGTGCAAAAATTAAATAAAGATCACGCTAAAGAATGGTTTTTGGATAAAGAAGCCACGCGCTGGCGCGCTGAAAAACCCGGCGGTGGCACTTTTACGCCCGGAGGCGGTGGAACTGGCGGCATTTTTGGCGCAGGCAGATCGACGTTGAACGATTTGGGCGAAAACGGCACGGCATACACCAATGACTACACGCTAAAACACAGCTCAGTCACAGATCCCTGGCAAGACCTTGCCAATGCAGCGCACACAATGGGGGTGGTAACTCAAGAATATCTCATTGAAGAATTGAGCCAATATATGGATATAGATGCGGCTCTGTGGTTTATTGCCAGTGAAAATATTTTTATGGATGACGATGGCTATATTAATAAAGGCGGTATGGATTATTACGTTTATTATGATGTAGCAACCGGGCGCATAGTACCCATGGAATATGACGGTAATTCTGCATTTCATGCCGCCTTTAACGCAACTTGGGTTCCTCTGTATAAACTCAACGATGCTAATTTCCCGCTCATTAGTAAATTATTAAATATTCCTGCACTACGCCAACGCTACCTTGCGCATTACCGGACGATTTTGGAGGAATCATTAAACCCAACAGTATCTTTAGCAAAGCTTGAGCAATATAAAAATTTAATCAGCCCGGCTCTCTCTGTAAGCTCGATTGTGCGGCAGTATTCGTATGCACAGTTTCAAACTGCAGTGGAGACGCTAAAAAGTACTATTTCCACGCGTTACCAAACACTGCAAAACCATGCCGATGTTAAGGCACCGATAATTAACATCAGCAAAGTGATCGATTCCGTAGCTGGCCGCGCGTCAACTCGACCTACGGATCAACAGGCGGTGGATATATCGGCCAGTGTATCAATTGCCGAGGGAGTGAATGCGGTGAACCTATATTACGGTATCGGATTAATGGGTAACTTCAAAAAAACTCCCATGCACCTCGCCGCTAATGGCGAATACCAGGCGCAAATTCCAGCGCAAGCCAAAGCGACTTTCGTGCGTTATTACGTGGAGGCCGTGGCAAATAATATCGCGAATTCGGTAGCTTATAGCCCTAAAGGCGCTGAACACGATGTGTATATTTACCAGGTTTTAGCGGGAGCACCCGCCGCAAGCGTTATAGTGTTAAATGAATTAATGCCATCTAACAGCAAAACAGCAACTGATGAAGCCGGTGATTACGGCGATTGGATCGAGCTTTACAATAATTCCGATCAAAATGTCTCTGTTGCCGGTTGGTATTTAACCGACGAGGATACTAATTTAAAACGCTGGATATTCCCGGCCGAAACGCTCGTACCGGCGCGCGGCACTTTAGCAGTATGGGCTGATGAAAAAACTCTAACAACAGGCTTGCATGCGAATTTTAAACTGGGCGCCAGTGGAGAGTCGGTACTTTTAGTTAAAGCCGATGGAACAATTGTCGATCAGGTGACCTTTCCCTCTGCGGAGAAAGATCAAAGCTATGGTCGCAAGCCTAATGGCACAGGTGAATGGGGCTGGACACAAAGCCCGAGCTTTAAAGCTTCAAACCCTTAAATAACGCGATAGACAACAAGGATGTTATCTACGCTTGAGCAAACAAGCGAACCAAAAATTACTAACCAGTGCGGATACCATACCGCACAGCCCGTTGCGACATGTGCAATATCCCACCACAAAAAGCAGTGGCTGATCACTGCTAATATCGGTATCAAATTTTACAGATTTTTATTTTCTAGCTCTTAAAATGCGAATGCCATCTCAAATCAAAAGGCATTTGTTTGTAATTAGCGTGCTGTGTTTAGGAGGCGCGTATTTAAGAGGTGCGTGTTTAGAAAACACATTTAAAACCACTGAGTTTACAGGGTATTGAAGCGCTACGATTTTCTTATTTGAGCGGATGAAAATTGAATCTGCCTATTTTTTTACAAAAAATTCTGCTCTGCCAACTGTGGCTTGGTCTAACTATAAGATTTAAAGTGCTGATTTTTCAGAAGTTCCATAAGAAGAGTGTGGACTATGTGCATGTTTAATGTGACTTGTCGCACATGCTTGTATTTTTTAAGGAAGGTGCTAGCAGCACAAATCTTTACAGGATCGTAAAAAGTGCAGTCGCGTATGCTCAATTTAACGCAGCAAATACCGCTAAATTCGAGATTTATTGTATATATCCACGAGAAAAAATATGCACAGCGGTTATACGCTTGTATATATGTGATTTAATCGTTGCCACTACAGCATTTTTATTGCAATAATATTACAAGCGTTAGCCGGCGGCTCTGCATGGCCGCATAAAAATTCAGTGATTGTTTTACCGATGATTAAAATCTGGAATCACCCAATTAATATCGGCTTACATTTTTCTGAGTAACAGGTTTTGGTTTAAAGGCAGTTTAGTGGCCAGCAAAATCCTTGCTCGAAATATGCGGTTTATTACGATCCCTTTTGGCTGCGTAAAAATATTAATAAAGTCAACTTTCGTGCACACATTGGCTAGCTGAATCCCCGCAGCGTTATGGCAAAGTGCGATACCTATTTTCCCTATCAACTCTGGCGCCTGGTGCTGGTTGTGAAAGAGTTTTAACCGGAGCCACTATGGCCATTATGCATACCATTATTTCTGATCACCTTGAGCTGGGGATTAGATTTTGTCTGGATTTGGCGGTCGCGCTCTGTATTACGCTGGGTATTTATTATCGTCGTTATGGCGATAAAGAGCTCGTTGTAGCAGCCACCTTGTTCAACGTTTTTATTTTTTCTGTACTGTCTATTTTATCGGGTATAGAGTTCAGCGTGTCGGCAGGTTTTGGTCTGTTCGCAATTCTTGCGCTGTTCACTCTGCGTTCTGAGCAGATCTCCAAAATCGAAATCACCTATTTTTTTGGAGCCGTGTCAATTGCGGTGATTTTTGCACTCGACGGGGTCAGTATTACCACGGCAACTGTCACGGCGCTAACAGTGTTAATTAGTGTTTTTCTGTTGGATCACCCTAAGGTATTGCCGCCGGTTAATACATTGCGAATTACGCTGGATAAAATTGACAGTTATGCATTGTCAGATCCTGAGCGCATGTGTCGAGATTTATCCGATCGGTTATCTGTTCCAGTATTGTCCTACCAAATTAAAACACTCGATTTTATTAACGATTTGGCTATAGTGCATGTCAACTACAAATCCAATTAATCTGCCTATTATCGAGCGATTTTCCAGCATTGGTTTAGATGAGCTCAATGCTAAGGCGGCTATGCTAACTCGCCTGGACAATAAATATATCGCCACGTTAGATGTGGTGACAAAAGCGCTGTATCAGTGGGAAAAAATGTACGACGTGTTGCAAATTAATAACCGGCGCGCGTTTGCCTACGAGACCTGCTATTTTGATGATGCCGAATTAAGTTCTTACTACGATCATCATCGCGGCCGCAGGCAAAGACTAAAAGTGCGCACGCGCAATTATCTTGATAGCCAACAATGTTTTTTGGAAATTAAACTTAAAGATATTCGCGGTGTTACTGTTAAAAAACGCATGGCCTACCACCCTGATCACCACGGTAATATCACGCCGCAGGGTTTGCAATTTGTCACTGACGTACAGCAGGAAAAATACAATAAGCAGATTTTAAAAGACCTTTCACCGACGCTTCACATGCGTTATCAGCGCATGACGTTTGTAGCAAAAGAAGGCTCTGAGCGCTTAACGCTTGATAGCAATTTGGTTTTTTATAAAGACGGCAAGAGTTATCCTTTGCCATCGAATCTATTTATTGTCGAGACTAAATCAGCCAATGCCAATGGCAAAGCCGATGCTATTTTACGCCGCTTACACCAACACCCTTCTAATAAATGCTCTAAATATTGCCTGGGTTTGTGTGTTACGAATCAAGTAGAAAAACGCAATAAGTTTTTGCCTTCACTGCGACGTCTTGGCATTCATCCGCCTTGGGTGCCTGAGCGAGCTTTGCAGAAAGAGTTGCCTCCAGCAGAACTTTGGGAATTTGGCTCCTATGAATTTGCCAATTAAGTTTTTTCTATTGGCTGTGTGTAGTGTTTTCTCTGCGAGCGTTTTGGCTAAACCGCAGCAGTCATATAATATTTTCAGTGGGGCTAATGATTATTTCTCCTACAAAGTAGACGGTAAAATACGCCTGCGTCATGAGGAATTTGACGGTATTTACACGCAAAATGGTGGTGATCGTAGCGACACTTATTTGCGTAGAGCCGATTTGGCCTTAAGTGGCGCCATTGGGCAGCGACTGGATTATGAGTGGGCAGGTAAAATTAATTCAGAGCATAAATGGACTGTAAAAACGTTTTTTTTAGGCTTTGCACCTACTGGACAGACCTATTTGAAACTGGGCCGCCACGATGCGGATTTTGGTTTGGAAATGAGTTCAAGTTCCACCTGGAGTTTAGGTGTTGAGCGATCGAGTATTTGGGAATTATCACCAAATGCTGGCGAAGCGGAGGATGGTTATGGTTTTAGTGCAAGTCATCACTCGCTTTTAACTCGGTTGAGCTTGGGACATTTTGAGCGTGAAGATCTTACGCAAAATACATTGCGCGCTGTATTAAAACCCGTGCATAAGAAAAGACACTTGCTGCATTTGGGTTATTCCTATGCAGATGCTTACGACGTTAATACCGAAGGGCGGATTCGTACCAATTTAGGCGTGTATGCGGTGGAGCGCCATCCGGATGGTAACCGCACGCAATTAGCAAAAAAAGTTGACTCTGGTGTTTTTAATTCAGATAAAACTGCAGTGTTAGAGTTTGCCTACTTGTATGGGCCAGTTTCCCTGCAGGCTGAGCGTTTAACCCGCAAGCTTGGCGATAATAATAGTAATAATGCCAAACCGATTACTCGCCAGGCAGATGGCAATTATATTCAACTCGCTTATAGCCTTACCGGTGAAGCGCGTAATTACGATGAAGATCAGGCCGTGTTTGGCCGCCTCAAATCTAGAAATAAAAAATGGGGCGCGTGGGAAATATTTGCCCGTACTGAAAATCTAAAAGTCGTCGGTGAAGCTGGCATGCTCAGTAAAAAACGTGCTAAAAGTTCTGCAAAAATACACACGCTGGGTGTTAATTGGTACCCCGGTGACGACTGGCGTTTAACGCTTGATACCCGCCGTGGGGAATGCCTTGAAGTGCCGAATGATGATGGCATTACGGACGGCGCTGCGATCAGTATGCAGGTGCTTTACCGTTTTGGCGGCTAACCGTTATTTGATTAGCTAGCAGCTTTTGTCATTTATTTTTTTAAAGCACATTTTAATTGCGAGCGCTTTACATCTTAAATTAAATTCAGATGATAGTTTCGGTCAGGTGTTAGAGCCTTTTTAAGGCGAATTAAATAGAAATTATATCTACTTGTTGGCTGCGCTGTTAAACCCTTAATGGCAGATTCGCCGCGCCTGTATTTCGAGCATAAAAGCGCCTATGCGCACGACAAAAATGCAATACAGAAATCGTGTTGCGTGGGCAATGAAAATCGAAAACTCATAAAAATAAAAAAATAACGAGCACTGTAAAAGCAGGCGATAACAGACACGACAAAGCGCAACGAAAAAGAGAAATTATATATGAATAATAAGTTTAAATTAATCAGCCTGGCACTTGCTACCGGGGCATTGGCTGCGTGTACAGGTACTGGTAGCTCGTCGAGTTCTAGCTCTTCTAGTACTAGCTCGTCTAGTTCGAGTTCATCCAGTGCAAGTTCCTCCTCTAAACCTTCGTCGTCCTCCAGTTCTTCAAGTGGCGGCGCGGCGATAAATGGGTTGATAATAAATGAAATAGTTGCTAAATCGGCCAGTGCAGATTATTTGGCCGGCAATGATTGGGTGGAATTATATAATGCGGGCGCAACTAGCATTAATTTAAATAATTACACGCTAGCCGATAGCGCAAGTGACAAATTGCCGCTGCCGTCTATTACCTTGGTAGCAGGTCAATATGTGGTAATTGCAGCCGTTGATGATAAAGACGCTAATCCTCCTGCACCTTCCATCAAATTTAAACTCGGTGGTGCTGACGCGGTTTATCTTTATGAAAATGGTGCTTTAATTAGCAGCTTAAACTGGGCCGATGGCACCGCGCCGGAGGCGAGTAGTTATGGCGTTTTTAACGGCACGGCGCAAACGTTAAAACCCACACCCGGTGCGGCCAACGCACTAGCATCCACTACTACGCCAACTATTGTGCGCGGCAAGCCCAGCGGTAATTCACCGCTGCGGATAAGTGAAGTTGTCGCGCAATCTGATCGGCCGAATTTTCAGGCTGGTGCTGATTGGCTGGAGCTAGTAAACGACAGCAACGCTGCAGTTAATTTAGCTGAATTTAGTTTAACCGATGATTCAAATCCGCTGGAGGTATTGCCGAATATTTCGGTTCCAGCTGGCGGGCGCGTTGTTGTGGTAGCGGCAGGTGCTGCGCCCACTGATGGTACAGCCCATGTTACGTTCGGGTTGGGCCGCACCGATTCCCTGTCGCTATTTCGCAATAATCAAGAAGTGGATTATGTGGCCTGGACAGACAGCCAAAGTAAAAATGGCCGCAGTTTTGGCCGCCTTACCGGTGCATCAGCGTGGCAGGAGCTCTATCCTACGCCCGGTTATGAAAACGTAGCCTATGTACTGTTCACGCGTGACAAAGTATTTACTGTGCGTGTAAACATCGACAGCGCCACATTTAATACGATGGTAAAAAATAAAAAAGAAGTTTATTACCCGGCGGATTTTGAACTTAATGGTGCCAAAATCGCAAACGTAGGTTTTCGTTTGAAAGGACAGGGTTCGTTAAATTCTGTACCTGCAGGCTCGAAGCGTTTCGGCTTTAAAGTAGATATGAACCAATATGCCGACCAAAAATTTATGGGCATGAAAAAATTGGTGTTTAGCCAAAGTTTTTCTGATCCATCGTTTATGCGCGATTTATTGGCTTACGATTTAATGCGCGCAGCGGGAATGCCATCGCCGGAAATTTCTTTTATCGACTTGTACGTAGCGGGTGAACACCTTGGCTTGTATCAAATGGTTGAAGCCATAGATACAGAATTTTTGGAGAAAAATTTCCCGGAAGATAAAGACGACCAAGGTGATTTGCATAAAGGTGAATTATTGCAACGGTTAACCCTAAACGGCGCAAGCTTCACTAACTATAAAACTGGCCTGCCGCTAAAAAATAATTCCGCAACAGAAGGCACGTCGCAAGAAGGTGCGGCTTTAGTTAAATTTATTCAAGATATTAATAGTGGCAACACAACCCTTGCGCAATCGCGTGTGGATGTAGATTTAACGATTAAATATTTGGCCGCCAGTGTGTTGTTGGGCAATATGGATAATCCTTTAGGTGCTACTGCCAATAATTTTTATCTCTACGAGCGCCGCAGTAAAAATCAATTCACTTATTTACCCTGGGATTACAACCTTGGCTTTGGATTGTGGGGCAATGGGCCTGCAATTAATATCGGTGGCGGAGGCGGCGGATTTGGTGGTGGGTTTGGTGGCGGTGGTGGCAGTTCAGCTGGTTCGACCTTAACGCATCCCTGCCGTATCGTAACCCACGTTATAGATAACCCCGTACACGATGCCAATGCCGTGCGTCCTCTGTTAGATGTGGTATTAAAAAATCCTGAGTTGCGCACGCGCTACCACGCAGAGCTCGCACGCTTAATGGATAATTTTTACAATCCCGCGGCGATTCGCACAAAAGTTAATACGTTGGCGAATTTAATCGACGCCTATGTGAAAAACGACCCAACTAAATTTTTCACGTACGACGAATTTAAATTGTCGCTTGAACAAGGGCTGCCTTCTAATAGCAATATTGCCGGTGGCAGAGGCGCTGGTATTTATGGGCCAGCTGCAGGGTTGGTGAAATTTGTTGAAGAGAAAACCACGCTAATTAAACAGCAGCTCAATGGTCAATTACCTTCGGGCAACAGCGGCGGGACCATGGGCGCTTGTCCGCCGGGTTCGGTTTAAGCTTCAAAATAAGTATCAATAGATAGAGATCAGTGGGCGAAGGATTGCCCTTGGAGTAGTTTTTCTTCCCAGTGAGTTGGTGGCCAAAACACAGGCTAACAATGTTCAGCCGCCAGGTTGTTGCGAACCGGTTACTCTGGGTTTTCTCATGCAGGCGAGGGTTAGCGCGGAATAACCTAATCCGTGCGGTTTAACTGCTGCACAGTTGCGTTAGAATGCGCGCGCCCGACGCTTTCGGCTTCACAGACAGCTTATACGCTCTGCAATCGATAGCCCTCCGTCAAATATTTAGTACGCTGCACGGTATCGACAGTTGCGCCGCAGGGTTTCGACCAGCGACTAACTGTTTACCTGTGCCTGTAGCGGCGGCGTTTCGAATCCATATTCATTTAATAAGCGAACACCCTATGTTAGAAATGTTTACCGGACTGAGTTTTTTTATGGGCACAGCGCTTTTTCTAGCGCTCGCGTTTGTTTTGGCTTATGAATTTATTAATGGCTTTCACGATACAGCCAATGCAGTGGCTACGGTCATTTATACCAAGGCTATGTCGCCACATGTGGCGGTCGTGGCCTCCGGGGTGTTTAACTTTTTTGGCGTATTGCTCGGCGGCCTCGGGGTTGCCTACGCCATAGTCCACTTATTGCCAGTGGATATGTTGCTGAATATCACTTCCGTGCACGGCATGGTTTTAGTGTTTTCCCTATTGACGGCCGCCATAGTGTGGAACCTGGGCACTTGGTATTTCGGTATTCCTACGTCCAGCTCACACACACTCATCGGCTCTTTATTAGGCGTGTGTTTGGCCAATGCCTTGCTTTCCGATATCCCCATTAGCGAGGGGGTAAATATGAAAAAGGCCATGGATATTATGCTCGCGCTACTCATTTCCCCTCTAATTGGCTTTGGCGTAGCGGCGAGCCTGTTATTACTACTAAAAAAAATATTTAACGGCCCGAAAATACACAAAACTCCGCAAGAGCGCGCACTGATAGACGGTAAAAAGCACCCACCATTTTGGACGCGCGTTACCCTTGTAGCTTCGGCCATGGGCGTGAGTTTTGTGCACGGCTCCAACGACGGCCAAAAAGGTATAGGCCTCATTATGCTGGTGTTAATCGGCCTGGCGCCCGCGCAATTTGTGTTGAATCTCGACAGCAGCAAATATGAAATCGAGCGCACCTATGACGCGGCCGATCACTTAGAACATTTTTACCGCGATCACCCTAGCCAGCTTAGCGGCACAGTGGACTTATCACTGCCCGCGACCGAGAAACTGCCAGAGCCATTTAAATGTACGACGCAAAATACTCAGCAGGTAATCGGCGCGCTTAAAACCACGCTACAAGGCGTCAGTCATTACGGCGATTTACCCATTGAAGAGCGTCGCAAGCTGCGCCAATGGCTGCTGTGTATTGACGACAGCACTAAGAAAATTGCCAAACTTGACGGGTTTACCGGCAAGGAAACCTCAGACCTTGCCAAGCTACGCAAGGATTTAACCGCTACAACCGAGTACGCACCCCTGTGGGTAATTGTGGCAGTTGCCCTGGCGCTGGGGCTTGGCACTATGACTGGATGGCGGCGTATCGTGTTTACCGTCGGCGAAAAAATTGGCAAAAGTCATATGACCTATTCCCAAGGCATGGCCGCTCAAATCACCGCCGCCACCGCCATAGGCGTGGCTAGCGTTACCGGCATGCCGGTCTCTACCACCCACGTATTATCTTCCGCAGTGGCGGGCACAATGGTGGCCAATCGCACCGGTCTGCAGCTAAGCACGGTCAAAACCATTTTGTTGGCTTGGGTATTTACGCTGCCGGCCACAATTGTGTTGTCAGCAAGCTTATTTTATTTAGGCAGTTTATTTATTTAGTTAAAGCGGTCGCTGACGAGCTTTGGCGGCGATGGTTTCGTGAGCACCCTGACGGCCGTAGCCTGGCGAATGGTCGTAGCCTGCGAATGTTAAATAGCGGAGAGGCCTTTTCACAGGCGCAAGGGGATCTGGGGTTTATTGCGCAGCCTTATCCAATTCCTTGCGCTGCGCTTGATCGGCGTCCAGCAGTTCCTTCTCGACACCTTTGGCATCAGTTAATACCTTCTTTTGGCCACTGGTGAGTACGCCTTGCGTGGGAGCGGCACTCTGGCCGCAGGCTGATAACACCAAAAGGCTTGTTGCCAGCATGAATTTAAATAAATAGGTCATATGGGTGCGTCCAGGGTCAGTGAATTAACTAAATTTTAGTCTTCTTGGTTTTTTACTTTAAGTCTTGGCAATGCGTTAGCTACCTATCACAAAATGCTGAGTTTTCATGCGATGCTAAATCCCACGGGTTGGGAAATTTCTTTGCACGCAGGTTTGGCGTTGCTCGTTTGTTCAAGCTTCGTAATAATGTTCGTCCCCGCAGTAATCAAACTTCTATTAGCGTTCACAGCTAATTCATTTTGAACGCTCTATGTTTAATTCACCTTTCATCACCGTTGAGGTTTGTATGACCATGCGTCGGCTGTCTTCAGTTGTTTGCATCGCATCTTTACTTGCTGTTAGTTGGACAGCAAATTTATCCACCGCTCAAGCCGCATCTTGGAATGATCCCGACCAGCTCAACCGCGAGCGCGAACAACAAGAGCGCAACCGCCAGCAGCAACAAAATCAAAATAACCAATCGCAACAGCAGAACGATCAGCAGCGCCGTCAGCAAGAGGAACAGCGTCGCCAGGAAGACGAGCGCCGCAGGCAGCAGACGGACGAGCAGCGTCGCCAAGACGAGGAACGCCGTCGACAGTTCGAGCAACAACGGCAACAGCAGCAGCACAATAACCAGCAACAGTGGCAGCAGAATGACCAACAGCGTCGCCAGCAGGAAGAGCAACGTCGTCAGGAAGAAGCGCGCCGCATGCAACAGCAAAATGATCAGCAGCGCAGACAGGAAGAGGAGCGCCGCCGACAATTAGAAGATCGCCGCCGCCAAGAGGACGACCGCCGTCGCCAGGAAGAACAACGCCGCAACCAGGATGCATGGCGCCAACAGGATGAGCAGCGCCGTCGTTGGGATGAACAAAATCGTCAGCAGCAAGAATGGGCGCGACGTCAGGCGGAGGAGAAACGCCGTTTAGAGGAAGCTCGCCGCCGCCAGTGGGACAATGGGCGCAACGACGGATATAACAGCGGCTACAACAACGGTTATGGCAATGACTGGCGTGAGCCGGGCTTCGCGTCGCGACGCGTAGAAGAGATCAATCGCGAGCGCCGGGATTTGGATCGTAAATTAGGTGATTTGGATCGTCAGGAGCGCGACCTTAAGCGTCAACGCGGTAATTACGGTATGAACCTGTACGAATACGATCGCCGTCGCCGTGAAATAGAGCAGCAGCGCCGCCAGTTGCGTGAGCAGCGACGCGGACTGGACGATAGATTAGGACGCTTTGACGACGACGCAGGGGAGAGTTTTTGGAACAACAACCGGGAATATTTGCGCGACGAACGAGGCTACTGTTACCGCGTCACGCGCAATGGAGTAACTCGTCGCATGAGTCGAGTGTCCAGCTCCTATTGCCGTCATCGCTGAGAATTGCCGTTCCTTTAATTAACAAATTGAATTTACAAACGAGCCGACTCATTGTCGGCTTTTTTATGTCTGTGATTTAACCTTAATCTTCATTTGAGAGCTGGCCGCTAATGATCAGTCTGCGGTAAAGATCTTCTACCTTTGCCCGGGCCCAAGGAGTGCGGCGCAAAAACTTCAGGCTGCTGCTGATACTCGGGTCTTGCTTAAAACAGCGGATATCAATCAATGCTCCAAGCGCAGCCCAACCATAATGGGCCTCAAGTCGCGTAAGCAGTTGGGCAAGGGTGACGCCATCTAAAGGGTCCCGAGATCGCTGTTCGTTATTAGTCATTAGGCCCTCTTCGCGGTAGTGAGGTTATGCAGCCAGCGACGGCGGTAAATGCGGTGCCAGACGGGTAAAAACTTTAACGCGTCTTCGAGGAACATCAGGCAATAAAGCACCAAAAAGCTCTGCGGCCAGATAAACACGCACAGCGCAAATACCGGCAGGCCTACGCCCCACATCACCAATGTATCGGTAACTAGGCAAAAGTGATTGTCCCCACCGGCGCGCAGTATGCCGATGATGCGAATCATATTAAAAATTTTGATCCACACCAAAATGCAGAACAGCCCGATCGTGTGCATAAGCACCTCGGCGACTTCCGGGCTAGGGGCAAATAGCGTTAACAGCGGCGCGCGAAACAACCAAAGTGCTGTGCAGATCAGTATTAAAAGGCCCAGCGTCAGCTTGTCGAAGTATTGGTGCAGATACCAGGCGCGGGCAAAATCATCGCCACCTAACGAGCGGCCTACCAGTACCGCGCTGGCACTGGCAAGGCCGACAAACAACGCAAATACGCTGCTCTCAATCGGCACCATGACGGCCATCGCTGCCAGTGCGTGCGTGCCTGCAAAACCGGTCAGCGCGTGGTAGCAGGTATTGCCAAAGCCCCACAGGGTGTAATTGGCCATCAAAGGAGCACTAAATTTTAGAAATGCGCTTAGGCGCTGCGGGTGACAGGCGTGCAGTAGCTGACGAAAGTGCAAATCAAAGCCGCTCGGGCGCAAATAAACCCAGCCCATGATCAATATTAACTGCACACTGCGGGCGAGCATCGTGCCCCAGGCCGCGCCCAGTACACCAAGCTTAGGAAGGCCCCATTCACCAAAAATCAATCCGTAATTGAGTACGCAATTGGTGGCTATAGAAACCGCTGCAGCAAGCATTGGCAAACCCGTTTGGCTTTGTGCTCGCAGCGCGCCCTCATAGATAACAATCAATTGTGTGAACAACAAGGCGAGTGCGGTAACGGTCATGAATTGAGCGGCGAGCCGACATACTTCGGCATCCGGGTTAATCAGTGGCATCCATTCATCGGCCCAGAATGCGCAGGCAAGGGTAAACGGCAAGCTAAACCCCAGCCCTACCCAAAGGGCAGCGGCGAGGATACTGCGGCAATTATCCATGTCCTTAGCGCCTAAATACTGCGCAATTAGCACGCTGCAACCGGTGGCAATACCGCTTTGCAGAACCAGAGTGAGAAAGTGCAATTTCGCAGCCAGGCCAACAGCTGCTAGTGCTGTTGCCCCTAGTGGCGACACCATAATGACATCCACAATACCCAAAGCTGATTGCATTAACATTTGCACGGCAACGGGCAGAGCGAGAAGTAACAGCTGGCGAGAAGATAGATGTGGCGCGGACAAAGAAACTCCGAGGGTAAATCAATGGCTGGGCATCTTAAGGGAAATCCGCTCTGCGGGTGCGATCTAACCGCACGCAGCGATCACCCGGTTATTAATTCCCTAAGGCCAAGTTTTTTAGTTTATTTACTTCTATGCTTAGGGTTACTCGCTAACCGTAAAGGCAGTTCAGATACCTCCTTAAGATATACGAGCGGGGATGAGCAAGCGTCGCCGTCACCTTCCCAGAGACACCGAGGGAATCCCATGTCTGACCCCATCAGCCCACTTATCGATGAGCTCATAGAAAACCCGGGCCCGGACATTCAGCGGCTACTGCAAGAAGCGCTCAAACCCTTCACGCCTGATGAGCTAGCGCTGAGTTTAGAGTCTCTGCCACTAGCCAAGCGCGTTATTGCCTGGCATCACATAGCGCAAGAGTTGCGGCTAGATGTTTTGGTAGCACTGCGTGGCGAAGCGCGTTTATTGCTGCTGCGCAACCTGCCGAGCGACGAATTGCCGAGCCTGTTTGAAGACTTAGAAGCCGAAGACTTATTGGAGCTAGCCGAGAGCCTGCCGGAGTCGACAATTGATCTGGCCTTAAGCCGCATGGATCTGCGCCAGCGTCAGTATTACGAAGTAGCCCAGCGCTATGCCGAACATCAAATTGGCCGCTGGATGAATAATCATGTTCTGGTCGTCTCGCAAAACATGCGTGTGGCAGAAGCCCTGCGGCTATTACGCCGTCAAGCACCTAAGCACACAGAGGTTTTGTATTTAGTGAACCGCACCGGCCGCTGGGTGGGCTGTGTGCGTATTACTCAGTTGTTGACCGTTCTACCTCATACCAGTGTGGGTGAACTGCAGGAGGAGAGTTTTCCCAGCCTCGATGCCGAGGCCAATATGTACGAGGCCGCTGAACTGGTGGCGAGCAGCGGCTATAACGCCCTGCCTGTGCTTAATAATGAAGGCGTGCTGTTGGGCCGGGTGGATATGAGTACGGCCGTTGAGCTGCTGCACGAACAGGCCGAGCGGCAGCGCATGGCTTTGGCGGGTCTCGCCGAAGATGCAGATTTATTCGCCCCCGCCAAACGCTCCGCCCGCACGCGTGCCCTGTGGCTTGGCATTAACCTGCTGACCGCCCTTGTGGCGTCCTGGTTTATCGGCTTATTCGGCCACAGTATCGAAAAGGTGGTGGCTCTTGCGGTCTTGATGCCGGTCGTGGCCTCCATGGGTGGCATCGCCGGCAGCCAGACTCTCACGCTGGTTGTACGTGGGCTGGCGTTAGGGCAAGTGCATAAGTCCAACTTAGGCGCGCTGTTTGATAAAGAGCTTAGAGTGGGGGCGATTAACGGCGTGCTCTGGGCACTGGTTATCGGATACGTGGCCTGGCTGTGGTTTGGCAGCTTGTTACTTGGGCTCGTCATTGGCATTGCGGTTGTCGTCAACATAATTACAGCGGCTCTGTTCGGAGTTATTCTGCCGATACTGCTTGATCGCATGCGCATCGACCCTGCGCTCTCCGGCTCGGTGATCCTCACCACCGTCACTGATATTGTGGGATTCGTGGCCTTTTTGGGGCTGGGCACATTACTGCTGGTATGAGTTAGCCCATGGCAATATGTGCACTCTTAGCTGTTATAAAACCTCAGCGTTTTGATTTAACCGCAAACGCACCCTAAAAAACGCCTATCGCTAAAACGAGCTGCGAGCGAGCGATGGTAGAATCTGCGCAGTTAAATGCACAGGCGCCATAAGCTGCACCGGCTAAATGTGCGTCTGTAGAGGCGAGACTGATCAAAATTCACCAGCTGATCGTATAGGCTCACTCATAAATGCAGCCGCCGCAACCTCGGCTGTGTATCCTAGTTGCTAATTTATACCAATAAGGGGTGACGCCTAGTGCTAACCACTGAACAACCCAACGCTCAGCCGCCAACCGCCGTAAAGCTCTCCTCACCCTGGCGCCTGCTGCGCACACCGAATTTGCGTGAGAGTAATCTGAGTATTTTGCGTCAGTCTCTGCGCGACTATTTTTGCAACACGTTCGATGTATACGACGATTTATTTTCCTGCCTGCGCGAGGATGAAGCCTATTACGAAAAACCCATCCCTCTGCGCCACCCGTTACTATTTTATTTAGGCCACACAGCCACATTTTTTATTAATAAATTAGTGCTGGCGCGTTTAATTGAAACGCGTATTAATCCCCGTTTTGAATCCTTATTTGCCGTGGGCGTGGATGAAATGAGCTGGGATGATTTAGGTGTAGATTCCCATGTGTGGCCTAAGGTGGCCGAAGTAAAAGCCTATCGCCGCCACGTGCGCGAATTAATATTAACGCTCATTGATTCGTTGCCATTAACCGCACCGATTAATTGGCAGAGCCCCTGGTGGGCCATCATTATGGGTATCGAGCATGAGCGTATCCATTTAGAAACATCCTCAGTATTAATTCGCCAACATCAATTGCGCTATGTAGTTAATCAGCCACGCTGGCCGAGATGTCAACAAGCCGGGCCTGCACCGAGTAATTGTTTATTGCCGGTAACAGGCGGCGCGATTAATTTAGGTAAAAGTGAGGATGGAGATTTTTACGGCTGGGATAACGAATATGGCAGCCACCAAATGCAGGTTAAAGAATTTTCTGCCGCGCGCTATTTAGTTAGCAACGGCGAATATAAATTATTTATCGACGCAGGCGGCTATAGCGATGCGCGTTTTTGGGATGAAGAAGGGCAGGGCTGGTTGGATTATACCGGCGCTAAATTACCGACATTTTGGCGCTTTAATAACGGCCAATTTTTGCTGCGCACCCTAACAGAAGAAATTCTGATGCCATGGAATTGGCCGGCGGAAGTTAATTGTTTGGAAGCGCAAGCATTTTGCCGTTGGAAAAGTGAAGCCAGCGGGCAAAACGTACGCTTGCCCACTGAAGACGAATGGTATCGCTTATATGAATTTAGCGGTTGCAAAGAAATAGGCCGCGAGCCTGCAAATGGCAATACGCATTTGGATTATTACGCTTCGGCGTGCCCGGTCAATCAATTTGCCCACGGGGATTTTTACGATGTCATCGGTAATGTTTGGCAGTGGACACAAACACCCATTTATCCGTTCGATGGTTTTGAGGTGCATCCGCTATACGATGATTTTACCGCCCCAACATTTGATAACCGCCATAATTTAATAAAAGGCGGTTCATTTATCGCCTGCGGCAACGAAACATTAAAATCTGCCCGCTACGCCTTCAGGCGGCATTTTTTTCAGCACGCAGGTTTTCGTTATATTGTTGGTGAAGAGGTCGAACACGTGCCCCAATCCCATTATGAAACCGACAAACTTATGTCGGAATATGCTGAATTCCACTACGGCGATGATTATTTTTCTGTAGCGAATTTCCCCGCCGCGCTGGTTAATTGGGTGCGGCCTTTTTTAGCTAATAAACCGCGCAATAGCGCTTTAGATTTAGGCTGCGCATCAGGGCGGGCAAGTTTTGAATTAGCCCGTGACTTTGCATCCGTCACCGGCATTGATTTTTCTGCGCGTTTTATTAATCAGGGCGTGCAATTGGCCGAGCAGGGTTTGCTGCGCTACACGCTTGTGGAAGAAGGCGAATTAGTCAGCTACAAATCGCGCAGCCTAGAACAATTAGGCCTAGCCGAAGTAAAAGATAAGGTCGCGTTTTTCCAAGGCGACGCCTGTAACCTGCGCGCGGAATTTACCGGTTTTGATTTTATCCTGGCAGCTAATTTAATTGACCGTTTATATAAACCCAGTAAATTTCTCAATAACGTACACCAACGTTTAAATATAGGCGGCCTATTATTAATTGCCTCTCCGTACACCTGGCTTGAAGAGCACACACCGAAAGAAGAATGGATTGGCGGCTATAAACGCGACGGAGAAAATTTCTCCACCCTCGACGGCCTGCGCCAACTGCTCGGTAAACACTTCCGCCAAATAGCTGGCCCTGAGGCAATTCCCTTTGTAATCCGCGAAACCAAACGCAAATACCAACACAGCGTGTCCGAAGTTACCCTATGGGAGCGCATTAATTAATATCAGTAGGGTTGGTTTTGGTGTTGTATGTGCAGTTGATTGCGAAGTAAATAGTTAAAAAAATCGATAAAACGAAAATCCGAAGAAGGAAATAGGAAATAGGAAATAGGAAACGGGAAATAGAAAGCAGTGCAGATATAAAAACTGAAAACTTAAAAAACAACCAACCTACCGCCAAGGAATTTCCGCCCCTCCCCTTATCAAGGGGGAGGGGGAGGGGGTTAAAACCTTATCTCCACAAATTACCTATAGCTCAACAACCCGCCCTAAACTTAATAATTACCCGTCAGAGAGGCACACAGGTGGATTTTGATTTAATCATCGACCGCACCCACAGCAGCAGCGAAAAATACGCAGGTCGCCAACGCGTCTTCGGTCGTGACGATGTAATGCCTTTATGGGTTGCGGATATGGATTTCGCCTGCCCGGCATCCGTTACCCAAGCACTGATCGAGCGCGCCAATCACCCAATTTACGGCTATACCCAATATCCTCAGGAAATGACCGACGTATTAATTGCTTGGTTAGACCGCAGGCACAGCTGCAGTGTGCAAGCAGACTGGATAAGTTTTGCCCCAGGTGTTGTGCCTTCACTACACGCCGCCGCTTTAGGCCTGTTAAATCCAGATGAAGCCCTATTAATTCAACCGCCCGTATACCCGCCCTTTTTTTACGTGGCGAAAAATACTTCGCGTCCGCTACTGCAAAACCCTCTGCAGCAAAACAACGGCCGCTACTCTATTAATTTCGCCGATTTAGAACTAAAAGCCCAGCATGCTAAATTATTAATCCTCTGCTCACCGCATAACCCAGTGGGCAGAGTGTGGCAGCCGGATGAATTGCGCGAATTATTGCGCGTAGCAAAGCGGCATAATCTATACGTATTTTCTGACGAAATTCACCAAGATTTAATTATGCCCGGCTATCGGCATACGATGTTGCTGAGCTTCTTAGACGATCCAGAGTTGGGGGACTTTGTCGCCTCCAATACAATAACAGCCGTAGCACCGAGCAAAACCTTTAATATTCCCGGCATGGGCCTGTCCGCTTTAATTACCCCTAATTTCCACCTGCGCAAAAAACTTACGCAGGCGTTTGATTTATTACACGCCGGTAATTTTAACCCCTTAAGCATGAGCGCATTTACCGCCGCCTATCGCAATAACGATAACTGGCTGGACGCACTTATGCATTATTTGGCGAGTAATCAAACACTAGTCGCCGACTATATAAGTGAGCGCAGCTGGCCAATTACGTTTACAGAAGTAGAAGCAACCTATTTATTATGGCTGGACTGTAAAAAACTAGGCTTAAACGATAGCGCCCTGCGGGATTTTTTTATTCATAAAGCCGGTCTAGGGTTAAATCCGGGCATTAGCTTTGGCGCTGAGGGAAGCGGCTTTATGCGCTTAAATATCGCCTTGCCTAAAGAGCAATTAAATATGGCATTGGAGCAGTTAGATCAAGCATTGAATTCACGGGTTTAAAAGTCTTGGGTTTTATATAGGGTGAATAAGTGCGTGTACATGTTTGTGCGAACATCAATTAAAAATGGCGATTTGGCTCATGGTGGCTTTTTGTTAATTGTTGCAGGTTTGTCTATCGATGCAGCACTTGTTGAATTCATTTGTTTCAAGTATAACGGCTGAGATTTCCATCTATTTGTTCGTAACCCGTAACCATTGCCGTGTGTGATGGAGGTTGGCGGTGAGAGAATGCCAGCTAAAGTTGTGATGCACGGCACATTCATGTCATTGTGGAAGCGGTGCCTCGCTGTGTCATTAAAGAAAAGGGTGCAGACGCTCCTTGATATATTTCTCGCAAGTCTATAATTTCAAATCATTTTTGATATAAAAACGGAAGGAAGAAGGGTTTAATAGATGGCGAGAAAATTTTTTGATAGACGGCAAGCGTCGCATAAGAAACTGTTAGTTTCCTTAGAGCGTAGAAATAAATACTTATGACAAGTACTCTTGAATTTATTAAAAAGGACTTCGGCTCAACGCTGTTCCCGCTTAAGACCAACTTGATATTGGCGGAAGTTATTGGGAACGAGATAAAAGATTATATCGACAGCAAGGTATTGAGTGATCAGCACGAAGGTGACAACTTTCTTTCTCAGCACAAGGTTTACGCAACAAAACCAAAAGGCCATCTAAGGCGCACAGTTAAACTTGACCCAGTTTCTGAGTACTTCATCTATGATCTGGTTTACAGAAATAGAAAGATCTTCAGGCCTCAAGTGAGTGATAAGCGGCGTAGCTATGGGTACAGATTTCATGAGGGAAATCATATTCCCGTACATATATCATATTCCGAATACAAACTTCACCTTGTCGAAGGGGCAGGTGAGTTCTCACACAATATACAGTTTGATATTGCTTCCTATTTTAACAGCCTATATCACCATGATTTGTCGCACTGGTTTGCATCTAAATCAGGTGTTACTGGTGTTGATAGCAATGCTCTTGGTAAATTTTTCAGAGAAACAAACTCAGGAAGGAGTGTCGACTTTCTACCTCATGGAATATATCCATGTAAAATGATTGGGAATGAATTTTTAAAGTTTGTTGATCTGTCAGGGCTTTTGAAATCTTCAAGAATTGTAAGATTTATGGATGACTTTACACTCTTTGATAATGATCCCAATGTGCTAAAGCAGGATTTTATTCGCATACAGCAATTGCTCGGAAAGTTTGCACTAAATGTAAATCCCTCAAAAACCTATTACGACAACAAAGTTGGTAACATTGAGGCGACATTAACCAGTATTAAACAATCGCTTAAAGAAATAATCACGGATTATGAAGAGTTTCCAACAGCCTCTGGGGTGGCTGTCATTGAGACAGAAGTTGAAATTGAAAATGGTTTAAGTCAGGAGCAAATAGATGGGCTAATGATCTTGTTAAGAGATGATGAATTAGAGGAATCTGATGCAGATTTAATATTGACTTTTCTTCGCTCTCATAGTGATCGATTGCTAGAGGTTTTTCCAATATTGCTCGAAAAGTTCCCTAATATAATAAAACACATGTACTCTCTTAGTTCTGAGATTGCTGATAAAGCCTCACTAACCAAAATAATTCACGCTTTTCTTCACTCTGACATCGTTTTATTGGAGTATCAACTTTTTTGGTTGGGGGCAACATTGGAAGACTTTCTTTGCGGCACCGATCTCTATGGTGAGTGCCTAATCAAAATATACGAACTAACAAGTGAATTTAAAATTGCTAGAGCAAAAATTCTTGAAATTCCCGATCAAGGTTTTGGGCTGAAAGAAATTCGCGACGAGCTTTTGAGAACTGGGCAGTCAGATTGGTTGTCGTGGTCATCTGCTATTGGTTCACGGTCACTGCCTGCCGGTGAGAGAAACTATGTGCTTGATTACTTTTCTAAGGGGTCACCAATGAATTTTTTGGTAGCATCAGGTGTTAAAAAATTATGACTCGTGAATCAATAGGAGCTACCAAGTCAAAGCGCTCGGACGCAGCAGAGCTGCGCCGCTGTTTGAGGCGTTAAGCGCCAAATGAACGAAGCCGAAATCTACAATAAGCTTGAAAAAATAAGAGCAGAATTAAACCCTGCTTCCTTTGAGGCTGAATCCTCTATCACAAAGGTTGTGATTAATAATGAGGTGTTCGAGCAGAGAATCTGGTTAGAATCGTACGAAAACTCTAAGCTATTTGTGTTTTTGCTAGAGATGGAAAAACCCCTACAGGCGAAAACATATTGCCTAGGCCTGCAAGTCGGCTCGGACGGGAAAACTAAGTATCTTAGTAACGAGCAGCTGTGGGATATGGGCATACCTTAGTCAAGCACTTAGCAGTGTAGTGATATAGTAAATTTGGTCATCTAATTAGACGTGATATCCTCACGCCAATCATAAAAAGGAGCTCACATGTCAACGATGTCTGAACTAATTGGCTCTCAGTTACTAGCCTATGAAATAGAAGCTGGGAATGCGGGATTTCAATTTAGTGTCGGTTCTTTGTCTGTGTATAATCTAATTGACATTCTTGGCGAGCTCGAATCATTAGTTGGTAGCAAAGTTACCTCCGTTATATTTACAAAGGAAGGGAATCTTGAAATTGAGTTTAGTAGCAACTCTCGCTTAATAGTGTCTTTAAATCCTAATCACTACACAAGTCCAGAAGCTTTTTGTATGCGCTTTAAAACAGGTGTTGTAGTTGTTGAATAATTTAACTTGGGTCAATAGTTAGCGTGGGTTCGCGCAGCTACCCACCATTGAGCCCTCAGCCGAGGATCACTATTTTGAATTGCGAGGTTAGGGCTGCGCTATGGTGGATTGTCGCTTTGGTCTGAATCCACCCTGCGGGTTTCTTTAAAATTAAATTTGATCGACCTTACGAGTTGACGCTCGATTTTAAACCAAAACCAATCCAGTTTGGTGTGTGCAAAGCGTTAAATGAGTCAAAAATTAAAATGATGATCAATGTTTTAAAATTTATAGTCGTTTGCGCATTCTTTAGTGCAACGGTTTTTGCGCCCACTTATTTTGCATACGAAGGAAATATTTTTGAATCAAACAATTATCCTGCGCTATTCGAAGTCATAAAATATTCTTATTATTTTGGTATTGCTATAGCTTGGTTTGTAGTCAACAGCTTTATTTTCAAAACAAACTCAGTTGTAGCGAATACTATCTCATTTTTATTGTACATATATTTTTTAATGTTAGGCGGCGTAGCTGCTGGCGTTGGTGTGTAGCATACAAATTCATAAGATGTATCAATTGTAGAGTGAGTTCGCGAAGCAACCCACCGTCGAGCTCGCAGCGGAGAATTGCTATTTAGGAGGTCTGTGCTGCGAAATGATGGATTGTCGCTTCTCTCAAATCCATCCTACGGATTTTTTCAAAATAAGGATTGATTTAACGATTTTCAATCTCGTTAAATTAACGCGGGTTCACTAATGGAAATTATCGAGAGCATAAATTTTTTAGCTATTTCTGGAAGCTTAAGGAAAGCTTCATACAACACTGCGGCACTAAATGCTTTGAGAATTTTGGCGCCTAACCATACTGATATTGCTGTCTTTAGCAAGCTCGGTGAAATCCCTTTATTTAATCCAGACCGTGAAGGCGAGCAAATTCCTGTTCTTGAAGAGTTGCGTAGGCTAATTGCTCAAGCTGACGGTTTAATTATTGCCAGCCCTGAATATGCACATGGTATAAGTGGCGTATTGAAAAATTCGTTAGACTGGCTGGTAAGTGGTTTTGAATTTGTGAATAAGCCAATTATGCTTATAAATACTTCTCCACGAGCTAACATTGCACTGGATTCTTTGCGTGAAATTGTTAAAACAATGTCGGGCGTAATTGTCGAGAGTTCCTGTGTCTCTGTGCCTTTATTGGGTAGTGGTATGGATTGCCAACAAATAGTTAAGCATGCTGAGTTTTCAGCTTTGCTTTGTTCTGGGCTGAAAGAATTTAGCCAAGTAGTACAACAGCTAAAAATTAACAAGTCGCCGTAACCCGTAAGCTGGATCAGTCGTAGGGAGGTTCGCGAAGCAGCATTCTATCGGGCTAGCAGAAACCAATAATATTTGGAATTGCGTGATAGAGGCTGCGAAATGGCGGATTGTCGCTTTACCTCAAATCCACCTTAGAGGTTTTGGCCCCGCTAAATAAGTATTCGAAGCCTTATAAAAAATACTTAAGATGCCCAAACCCACAATAATATTTAGGTAGCCTGTAATGGGTATTAAAATTTTCAAAGTGATATTTTTTTTCGTGGGCGTTTTGATATTGATTGATGCTTTATTGCCCACTGTAGAAGCTGATCGAGAAATCAGTGAACTCCAGCGCAAAAGTAGGAAGCTTTCTGGCAACTACATTATTATCTTTAAAGACGATTTTAAATGCTCTGTGGATTTAGCCGATGAGGATACAGTCAATTTTAGGCCGAATGAGCGTGTAACGGTTAAGTCAACTCGGTTCACCCGCGAGTGTGTACACATTGAAAAAAGTGGCGTTGAGCTATATCGAGACTCTTATTGGCGAATACTTTTCGTTTTAGGTGCGCTGCTGTGTATTGGTTATGGTGTCAGCAAAATCAATTTCGAAAATTGGTGGCGGCGCTGAGATTTTGTAGCTCAATTATTAGCCGAAAGCTATAACGTATCGTGTGCTGAATAAGCTTGGAAAAAAATCAAAAAATGGCTTTGGCCCGAATAGTGACAATTAAAAAATGAAAATCTAACAAGGCGCTTTTTGAACCTGATACAAGCCGCGTACTGCAGGAAACACTTAAATTCAAAAGCCCACTTTAAAAGGCCGCGATAAAAACACCATAGTCTTGTGATACTTCTGTGAGGAATTGAGCCTCTTGCAGGGGCATTCTGTGTGGGCGTTATCCAACTCACACAGGACTTATATTATGAAAATTCCTTTCAGCTTACTCTGTGCTGGCGCTTGTCTGTTCAGCGCTTCTGCCTTCGCAGCTTCTTATAAAGTAGAAATTCAAAATCTTACCCAGGGAATTTATTTTGCGCCGCTGTTGGTGGCAACTCATGGTAGTGATGTGTCCTTATTTCAAGCGGGCATGCCTGCGTCGGCCAATTTACAAAAACTCGCCGAAGGGGCCGACAATAGCGGGTTTATAACGCAGCTTACTGCCGCAGGTGCAATGCCCATACAAAACCCGGCCGATGGCCTTTTAGCCCCTGGGGCCAAGGTGATGGTGGATTTGGGCATGCCGGATGAACAGCACCGGCAGTTGAGCATCATCGGCATGATAGTGCCGAGCAATGACGGCTTTGTTGCCCTGCATAAGCTTGCGCTACCCACGGTGCCCGGCACCTATACCTATATGGTAAATGCCTATGACGCAGGCACTGAGGCCAATGACGAAATTCGCGGTGGCGGTGCGCCGGGAGTGCCGGGCCTACCGGTTCCCCCGCCGCTTGAGGCCAAAGTGGGCACTGGCGGCACGGGTATTGTCGGCGCGAGCATCGAAGGTTTTGTGCATATTCACCGAGGTGTAATCGGTGATACATCAATGGTTGGCGGTAGTAGTGATTTAAATCCTGCCACCCAACGCTGGCTGAACCCTATCGGTCGCATCACCGTAACCGTGGAATAAGGAGCATCCTATGAAAGCCTTACCCCTTATGTTCGCGCTTATTACAGCCCTGGTTTTAGGTGGATGCAATGGCGACAAACCTCATAAATCCAGCAGTTCATCAAGCTCGTCAAGTTCCTCTAGCTCCAGTAGTTCTTCGTCAAGCTCCAGCAGTTCCTCGTCGAGTTCTAGCTCATCGTCCAGTGGAGCGAGCATGGTTACAGCCCGCTACAAGTTAAAAATAATTAATTTAACCGCCGGGCAACCGCTGTCGCCGCCAGCTTTTGTTATGCATACCGACGCCTTTTCAGCCTTCAACGTTGGGGCTGAGGCAAGTGTTGGGGTGGAAAAAATTGCCGAGTCTGGCAACGCTGCGGATTTTATTGCCGATGCTAAAACCCACACCGGCGTGTTTTTAGCTGATAAGGGAGCCACTGGCATTATGCCGGGGCATGAGCAGGAAATTGACATAACGGTTGAAGTGCCGAGCGCGACTTTGAACGGGCTGAAATTCAGTTATTTATCGATGTTGGGCAACACGAATGACGGCTTTGCCGGGGTGGATAATTTTGCGCTCGGGCAGCTCGCTGTTGGGGCGAGTATCAGCCGAGATGCTTTGTCATTTGATGCCGGTACGGAAAATAATGATGAGTCCGCAGCGACGATTCCTGGGCCTGCCTGTTCCGGTGAAGGATTTAATGCTCAGCGCAGCGACACGGGGAATCAGGTGACGCTGCACCCAGGCATTGTTAGCAAACAAGATGGCGATGCTAATTCCTGCCTGAGTGCGCTGCAGCGTTGGGATAATCCGGTGGCTCGCGTTATTATCACGCGATTAGCCCTCTAGTTTTGCATTTTTAATAGTGGCTGCGCATTTGTGCAGTCATTATTTTTTGTTTGGCGCTAAATTGCAGCGCTCGCGAATGTAGATTTTTTAAATTTCACTTATTAACATAACCTAGGGAATTAATCATGAGTGTCAGCCAATTCCCGCCGATTAAAAAACGCCGTTTTCTGATCGTGGAAGACGAGTTGGATTTAGCAAAACTATTGGTTTTGCATTTACAGGATTTTAATGCGGAAATTACTTGTATTGACCGAGGTGATATAGCACTGCAGGTGGCTCAGCAGGAACAGTGGGATTTATTAATTTTGGATTTGCGATTGCCGGGGTTGGATGGTTTGGAAGTTTGTCGACAATTGCGCGCCAAGGCTGTGGAGGTTCCGTTGCTGATGTTAACGGCGCGCTCAGCTGAGCTAGACCGAGTTTTAGGCCTTGAATTGGGTGCCGATGATTATTTAACAAAACCCTTTAGCGCAATGGAATTAGTAGCGCGCGTAAAAGCGTTGCTGCGGCGCGCGCAGCGCCAAATGGCAACGCCCAGTGCGCCGGAAACTTTACGTTTTAAGCATTTGCATATTGACCGCGGCGCGCGCAGCGTGGTGCTGGATGATAAAGCCATTGAATTAACCGCACGGGAATTTGACCTCTTATGGTTTTTTGCCTCCAATCCAGGGCGGGTATTTCGCCGTGGCGAATTATTAGATTCAGTTTGGGGCTATGGCCATGAAGGTTATGAGCACACGGTAAATAGCCATATAAATCGCCTGCGAGCAAAAATTGAAGCCGATGCTGCCAATCCAGAAATTGTCCTGACCGTTTGGGGTGTGGGTTATAAATTTAATGAGGAGTGCGCCTAATGGGCGCTTTTTTTAATTCGCTATATGGCCGCTTAGCAGCTGTTTTTGTGCTATTGCTCTGTGTATTAGGTGCAGGTGTTTTAGCGCTGACTAATTGGAGCCACAATCTTTATTACCAGGAAGTAACGCAAAAACTCAATAAGAGTTTAGCCATGTATATAGTGCAGCGTGCGCCTTTGATAGAGCAGGGGCAGGTTAATAAGGCGCGCGTAAAAGAATTGGCCGATTTGGTTATGGTGGTTAACCCAATTGTTGAGGTTTATGTTTTAGATACGCAGGGCCAAATCCTCGCCCATTCCCTGCCACCTGAAAGTATTATTCATAACCGCATAGATGTGGGCCCCGTGCAGCAGTGGTTAACGGGCGATCAGACTAATCTGGTGCGCGCTCAGGACCCGCGTGCACAAGATGAGCTGCGGGTGTTTTCAGCATTCCCCATTGAGAATAACGCACAGCTAGAAGGTTATTTATATGTGGTGTTGGGCGGGCAAGATTATCAAAGTATTAGCCAATCCCTGCGCGGCAGTTTTATTTTAAAACAGAGTATGTTTTCTCTGATTGCACTACTAATTTTTGCCACCTTGTGCGCAGCGATTATATTTGCTTTATTGACCCGCCCGCTGCGCCAATTAACCGCCAGAATAAACAAGTTTGGCCGCAGGCAGAGCTGGTTGTTCCAAACGGTACTGCCGAACCACAATGAAGTTGAGTATTTATCTCAGGCGTTTGATTCTATGGCGCTGCGCATTGAACAACAAATACAGCAATTAGAAACCACTGATAATTTGCGCCGTGAATTAATCTCTAATGTCTCCCATGATTTACGCACGCCCATTGCGCTGATGCAGGGTTATCTTGAATTATTGCTCAAGCCGGGCATTAACGATGCAGAGCACAGCCAATATGTTGGCATCGCCCTCAAACACTGCGCACAGTTAACTCAATTAGTGAAAGAATTATTCGAGTTGAGCAAATTGGACGCAGGGCGCATTCAACCTGAAAAAGAGCGCTTTTCTCTAGCAGAGTTGCTGCAGGATGTAGCGCAGAAATTTGCTCTTAAGGCCTTGGAGCACAACATTGAGTTAAAAATGGATGTGCGTAGCGGTGCGTTTATGGTTTTTGCCGATATAGCATTAATCGAACGTGTGCTGGAGAATTTAATTGATAATGCCCTGCGGTACACGCCCAATGGCGGTGAGGTTGTGCTGCGGTTAGTAAATAAAGCGGATACTGTGGAAGTGGAAATTGCTGATACCGGTATTGGCCTGGAAGCGCAGGATATTCCGTTTATTTTTGAGCGGTATTATTGTGCGAATAAACCGACCATTTTTAGCAAAAATAGCACGGGCCTTGGCCTGGCGATAGTCAAAAAAATTCTGGATTTGCACGATAGCGCTATTGCGGTGGAATCCCAGGTGAATAAAGGCAGCATTTTCCGTTTTCCGCTACCTAATCATGAGCATAATAAAAAGTCGCTTGTTGCGGCTTGAATGGGTAAAGCGGCGTATTCTGGTATTTTTAATGCTGACTTGAACTGTCTATACGCTAGCAGCCTGTTTCCTCGTTACATTTCGTCTCAAACAAAAAAAGAAGGCGCAAGCGATTGCGAACGCCTAGATAAGCTTCCGATTATCGAGCAGTATTTATTTAACTTCATTTGCAGTGAGGCTGGTTGAAGGTTTTAAAGTTAGAGCCTGAGGTGTGGTCGATTGCACTATGGCTGTTATTTTCCCGCTAGCGGCAGTATGTGATTGGCTTGTGCTCAATCAATGCAAAGCAGAGAATGAATACAGTAAGTTCATCGTTTCAAAGCTAGGAAATATTCTCCGAAATATTTTTATTGCACGAAATAACCGCTCACTTGATTACGCTTTTTTTGCGATTATATCCCTGCGGGGATGTGGTTAATTGTACTGCATTAATGTTAATGCGCTCTAATAAGTCGTCTTGGTTTGAGCGCGCGGACGTTTTTTAAATCATGGTTTTGTCTTAGGCTGCGCAAAATTATTCTACAAAATTACCCTTTAAAAACTGCCGTTTGGCTTGGTGTTGAGTTTTTAGAAAGGTGATAGTGTAGTGAGTAAGTGATTCTCGAACTTTAGTGGCATTCCAATATTCGAACGATTTGATTTCACTTAATAAAAAATTAAGGCAAGTTGCTTAAGCGACGTAAAAATGTCAGTAATAGCAATTGGCTTTAACCACTGCGGGTGCCAAGAACTGGGCTGCAAGACAGTTTCGCTATATCTTTAAAATAACGCGATCATATTTCAATAAAACCAACCGACCTTCCCATAAAGGGAATAGACTACAAGCCGCCTCAGTTATTGAGCCTGCGCTTGCGCCTGTATCGCCGGTAAAACCCAGTTATGGCAACAAAAAAAGCGGCTAACGAGCAGCGTTCGGCTACTTCACTTGCGCCCATATCACCACCTAAATCCGAAGTAGAAGGATCGTGCGCGGATTTTCCCATTGTCGGCATAGGTGCTTCAGCGGGTGGGTTGGCAGCTTTTGAAGCCTTTTTTTCCGGTATGCCTGCCAATGCTGACCCTGGTATGGCATTTGTGTTGGTACAGCATCTAGCACCGGACCACCGCAGTATTCTCACTGAACTGGTGCAGCATTACACCCGCATGAATGTGTTTGAGGTCGAAGATGGCATGGAGGTGCAGATTAATTGCACCTACATTATTCCTCCCAACCGCGATATGGCATTTTTAAATGGCACCCTTCACTTGCTGGAGCCTGCAGAGCCGCGCGGCCACCGCTTACCCATTGACTTTTTATTCCGCTCGCTTGCTCATGATCAACATGAGCGGGCCATTGGCATAGTACTCTCCGGCACCGGTAGCGACGGCACCTTAGGTGTACGCGCTATTAAAAGTGAAGGCGGTATGGTCATGGCGCAGCACCCGGAGCTAAGTGAATTTGATGGTATGCCTCGCAGTGCGATAGCGACAGGTTTTGTGGATTACGAGCTTGCGCCTAACGAAATGCCTAAGCAGCTTGTCGCTTACGCTCAACGTGTCTTTAGTCGTCCTATAGGGCTGACTGCGCCAACGCTGCAACTTAATGAAAATGCACTCAAAAAGATATTTATTTTACTGCGCGCGCAAACCGGTCACGATTTTTCACAATACAAACCCAGCACTATTTGCCGCAGAATTGAACGGCGTATAGCGGTACATCAGCTCAATACTATTGAAACCTATGTTAAATATTTACAGCAAACTCCTGAGGAGGTAGAAGCTCTGTTCCGTGATTTGTTAATTGGTGTCACTAACTTTTTTCGCGATCCGGAAACTTTTTCTACTTTAGAAGAGAAAATTATTCCTCAATTGTTGGAGGGTAGGCCCGCTAGTTCTACGATCCGAATTTGGTCTGCTGGTTGCTCGACAGGGGAAGAGGCATACTCCATCGCGATTTTATTATATGAACGTATGGAGGCGCTCAAAAAAAATTATAAAATTCAGATCTTTGCTACAGATATCGATAGTCGCGCGGTGGCGATAGCGCGCGCGGGTGTTTATCACGCCGGTATTGCAGATGATATTTCACCTGAACGCCTTGCACGGTTTTTCACGGCCGAGCCGGATGGCAGCGCTTATCGCATCCACAAAAATATTCGTGATATGTTGGTGTTTTCTGAACATGACCTTATTAAGGATCCACCTTTTTCCAAGCTTGATATGATCAGCTGCCGCAACCTGCTGATTTATCTGAGCTCGGATTTGCAAAAGAAAATTATTACGTTATTTCACTATGCGCTGAATGTTAATGCGGTGTTATTTTTGGGTACTTCAGAAACGATAGGTGAGTACGGAAATTTGTTTTCTTCTCTGGATCGAAAAGCAAAGCTGTTTCATCGCAAAGAGGATTTTCAAGGCGCGAAACGCGCTGCATTAAATCGTTTCTTGCCCGCAGCCCGAACCAAAGATCATCTGCCAGTGACAGATGATCTTGACATCATTAGCAGTAAACCTTCTGCAGTTCCAAAATTATCGTTGCGCGAATTAACAGAGCAGACCTTATTGCATTGCATTAATCCCGCCTGCGCATTGGTTAATAGTAATGGCGACATTTTATATTTGCATGGACGAACAGGCATGTTTTTAGAGCCTAGCCCGGGTGAGGCGGGAATTAATAATATTTTGAAAATGGCTCGAGAAGGCTTGCGTCGCAGTTTGACCACTGCGTTGCATAAGGCAGTGGGTAAAAAAGAAGCTGTCCGAGTATTTAATTTACAGGTTAAAACCAATGGCCACTTTACGCCCGTTAATTTCACCGTATGCCCAGCTAATACAACGTCTCCAGAATCGCCGTTATTTTTGATCATTTTAGAAGAAGTCTGCATGCCCGAGGCGCTTCCACATAAATTTTCGCTACTTCTTAAAACAGAGGTCAGTAATAAAGACGCAGTTGTGCAAATTGCTGAACTTAACGAAGAGCTGCAAGCTAAAGAGGAATATCTCAATGCAGCGAATGAAGAGTTAGAAACGTCTAATGAAGAGCTCAAATCCTCTAATGAGGAAATGCAATCTATTAATGAAGAGTTGCAGTCGACCAATGAGGAGCTTGAAACCTCGAAAGAAGAATTGCAATCTATCAATGAGGAGTTGGCAACGGTAAATACTGAGTTGCAAACTAAGGTTGCCGATCTGTCGCGGGCGAATAACGATATGAATAATCTGCTAGCCGGGACTGGCATAGGTACTATTTTTGTTGATCACAGTTTGTGTATTTTGCGCTTTACGCCAGCGGCCACATTAATCATTAATTTAATTCCCAGTGACGTAGGCAGGCCCATAGGGCATATAGTTTCAAACCTAGTTAATTGCGACAGCTTAGTGGTAGATATACAAACTGTATTGGAAACTCTGATCGCTAAAGAAGTTGATGTGCAAACCCGTGAGCTTAAATGGTACACGATGCGTATGCTGCCCTACCGTACCCTTGATAATGTCATTGAGGGAGCGGTGATTACATTTGTTGATATCACCGAAATGGTGGCAATTCGTGAAGCATTGCGAATTGCCAATCAATAGTTATTGGCAGTTTATATAAACTAACTTCAAAACCATTATTTAATCTACAAATTCGATTGATCTGAAGCTCGTGAGCGTATTTAAATTGGAAGCGCTCGTAAAGTTTGGTCGAAATTTGTAGATTTAACGTCGCAAAAGCGATAGGACTTGAAAATGGCACACTTATTTATTTGTAGTGCACTGCAATATGCGAGACAAAAACTGCGACTTGCTCAAGAGCGAAAGGGAGCATTTGTATGGAAAAAATAGTTTTGCCGCTTGCACACCTGCATATGAAGTCACCTGAAGCCATACAAAAAATTGTGCATCAGTTGCAAGTGCACCAAATCGAATTGGAAATGCAAAATGAAGAATTACGTCGCACTCAATTTGAGTTAGAAACTGCCAAGTTGCGCTATTTTGATCTTTATGATCTCGCCCCAGTAGGTTATTGCACTTTAAACGAAAGTGGATTAATTATCGAGGCGAACCTTATGGCCTCTAAAATGTTTGATACAAGCCGCAGCAGCCTGGTTAATAAACCACTATCAAGTTTTATTTTCAAAGGTGATCAAGACATTTATTACCTTTACCATAAACAGCTTTTAGCTACTGGCGAGCCGCATTCATGTGATGTGCGTCTGAACGATAGCGGCAAGATTATGTGGGTTAATTTAAATTCAACTTATGAAAAAGATGCTAATGGTGTTTCCTTTTTACGTAAGGTAATTACCGATATTAGTGCGCGCAAACAGGCTGAGCAAACCTTGCGGGAATCAGAGGAGCGTTACCATAAAGAGCAGCATCGGCTCGATCAAATTCTCAAAAATTCCAATTTGGAACTGAGCCGCGCAACGGTAATTGCAGAAAAAGCCAGTGCCGTTGCCGAAAAAGCTAATCTTGCTAAATCCGATTTTCTCTCCAATATGAGCCACGAACTGCGCACGCCTTTGGGAGCAATTTTAGGTTTTGCCCAGTTGATCGAATCTGGCACACCGCCGCCGACACCTAAGCAAAAACGTAATGTGGATCAAATACTACGTGCCGGTTGGTATTTACTTGATCTTATCAATGAGATTTTAGATTTAGCATTAATAGAGTCAGGAACCTTATCCTTATCGCTTGAACCTGTGGTGCTTTCGCATGTGCTGCGCGATTGCCAAACGATGATTGAACCGCAGGCTCAAAAACATGGAATTAAGGTGATTTTTACTGAAACATCCGCGCCCTTTGTTGTGCGCGCAGACCGCACTCGGCTTAAGCAGGTACTGATTAATTTACTATCAAATGCAATTAAATATAATAAACCGCAAGGTACTGTAATTGTCAGTTGTACTGAGTTGCCCGAGCATATTCGCATTTGTGTAAAAGATAGCGGGATGGGTTTAACACCTGAGTTAATTGCACAACTATTCCAGCCATTTAATCGTTTGGGGCAGGAAAATAACGGTGAGGAAGGGACGGGTATCGGTTTGGTAATGACTAAATGTTTAATCGAATTAATGGGCGGGGAAATTTGCTTAGAAAGTGCCGTAGGTGAAGGTAGCAGTTTCTGGTTTGATATAAAACTACTTGAGCAAATTAAGCCTGTTAATACCGAGCTTGCTTCTTCATCTGGTGTGGCTGAATTAACACCCTTACAACCGGATGCGGCACGCTATACGCTGCTTTATGTAGAAGATAACCCGGCTAATCTCATGTTGATTACCGATATTATTGAAAGGCGATCAGACATTCAGTTATTAATCGCTGAAGACGCCTTTAGCGGTATTGCACTTGCGCGTAGTGCACAGCCAAGCATCATTTTGATGGATATTAACTTGCCGGGTATGAGCGGCACAAATGCTTTAAAAGTGCTAAAGCAAGATGCTTTAACGGCGGCTATTCCTATTATTGCGCTGAGCGCTAATGCAGTGCCTGCCGATATCAAAAATGGTCTAGATGCAGGATTTTTCCGCTATTTAACCAAGCCTATTAAACTTACTGAATTTATGGCTACGGTTGATGAGGCTCTAAAGAGTATTAAAGCATAAAACCCAGCACGCAAAAAAAACGATATTTTTAAAAGTATTTTTAACGATAAGCTTGGTTTACGCGAATGGCAACAGTGAGGGGAGCCATTTAGTATATTGAACTACGTATTAAAATTAGCCGCGAATTTTCACCAAAAAAAAGCCCGGATCACTCCGGGCTTCGTACTTTAGGGCCTTAAATTAAAGCGCGCGGTTTACCAAATCTTCCGCAGCCACTTGAATTTTGCCGTCTTTCATTGGTAGGCGGCTGCCTACGGTAGGCTGATGTTGCAAGCGAATAACGCTGGCATTTTTCTCACCTTCTGGGCGATAAACGACATCATAACCACGGATTTCTTCACGAGCTACTAGCACGCGGCCAGACTCCTGCGCTTTAAAATCCACCAAACCATTATCTACAGGCACTCGGCTGCCCACAGGAATATCGCGATCCAACACAATCATGTCTTCGCGGCCTTTGTAGCTATAAACCACTTCATATTGGCTGGGTTTGCTACTTTTTAGTTTGTAGCGGCCGGTATCGCGCTGGTCTAACACTAATTCCCCGTTAACTACTGGGATGGTGCGGCCGGGCTTATGATCCATTTGTACTGTGTCTTCGCTGCCATCAAAGCTGTAGGTAACCTCATAACCCACAACAGATTCCTGGCCACGCTGGGTAGAACAGCGGCGCTGAGTAGTTTGATACGTATCGTTACGTTGCATATTGCCTTGTACTTTATTGCCAGCTACACCACCTGCAATAGCACCAACTGCGGTTGCGGCGTCTTTACCACGACCGCCTCCCACTTGGTGGCCCAGCAGGCCACCTACTATAGCGCCAGTAGCAGTGCCTAATATTTTGTGGTCATCCTGGACGGGGCGGCGGTTAGTAACCACTTGATCGCGGCATACTTCTTGGGACGCTCCGCGTTCTTTAATCGGTTTTACATTCAATACATCTGCGAATTCAGGTTCATTAGGGTCGCGTTTCGGGGTTACGCTAACCACTTGAGCATACTCCGGTTCAATGGTGCTTTTGATTGGAGTGACTTCTAATACTTCAGCAAAGTCAGGAGCTTTATCACGCAGAGCCAGTGCAGTACCGGCGGTAGCGATAATCACTCCTAAACCTACACCCAGTAAAAGTTGCTTGTTCATATCTATTTCCTCAAGGAAGGTTAACTGCGCTTTAGTTGTACCATATTTGTTGACAGCAGCAAGGGATGTTTTCTGGATTTTGTTACCTGATTCTCGACTTGAGATCATTTATCGGTAACGAAATCTGTAACTTTTAGTAACTGCGTGCTGCGGCGCGGCGAATTTGTGAGGGAAATACCCTATTTATAGTCCACACAAACTCCTTTCAAAGAAATCATTTGCTGGTTTTCCACAGACTTCTGTTAGTTAGCGCTAAATAATCCATACGAATTTGCCATAGCAAATGAATTTTCTAGTTAAAACTTTCTGTTCAGTCCCGTTGGACTTGTGCCTTCGTATTAATAAGCAATGTTACGAGCATGGCATGGGGGTTGCTGAGAGCTGGGAGGAGAATAGATACAAAGCAATAGTCTATAAAAAAGCCATAAATTAGCGCCTGCCTTTTCCCGTGCGCGCACCACCATGAATCAGGCCATGCCTATGAATGCCCCAGCTACGGACCTTTCTGTGCAAAAAATCAATGTAGATGCCTTTTGTATTGCTTACCGTCAACGGCAAGATGCGCTCTCCCTGCTCAAACAGCTCAATCAGCTAGCCAAGGCCGTACAGCGCCATCGCGGTATGAGCATGGCCTTGTTGGCGGGCAACACCGTTTTTCAAGGGGATTTTGCGCTGTTGCAGAAACAATTTGAGCGCCGCTTGGCCGCGTTAGAGGCCTTCGCCGAATTGACTGGTGGTTTATTCAGTGCGCGCGATAAAGAAAATCTGCATAACGCCTGGGCTACGATTCGTATGGATTGGCAGCAGGATGAAGTTATTGATAATTTCGAGCTGCATTCTCATTTTATAGAGCAACTGCACGGCATGATGGTATCCATAGGAAAAGCGGTGGAGCGCCCTGTGTCGATGCTGATCGCCGAAGCGGAAAACACTCCAATACCAACGGAAGATGCACAAGCGTATCCACGCTTATTTAAGCAGATCGAATTGACCCAGTTTATCTGCGCGCAAGTGCCCGCAATGATCGAGCAAATCGCCCGCATCCGCGGACTGGCGACCTATGCTGCCGCCAAGGGGGTGTGCGATTACCATCACGATCGCAAACTGCGCTATGTGATCTCCTGCACGCGCGCGCAGCACGAAAAGTCTCGCCATCAAGCCGAGCGGCTGGAAACTCTGCTTCTAGGTGGCATTCCCTCGTTGCCGTTAATAAAAACATACGAATTGAAATTGATGTTCTTAATGTCCACGGTAGAAAAAGACATCCTTTCCGGCGGCACCATCGCCACCACTAGCCATCAGGTATTTAAGTTGGCAAGCGAAATAATTGACGTGTATGTAAAGGTAGTAGAAGACGGCTTAGGTTTATTAAGCCGTTGGCAGGAGGATGATTTGGAGGCTTGGTTGCAGATGTGATGTACCTTTTTAAATTGACCATTGACTCCGATAGTGGAGCAACGCGTATGGCTGTAACATTAATTGATACACAATAGCTTTGCTCAAGTTGTTGCTTGTGAAGCTACACCTCAGAATTTTCTAGAAGATGTCGATTCTCCAGTTGCCGATAAATGACATTAGGTGATGACCTTTAATATTCGAGCTGCATAAATAATATTTTTACTTTTCTGCTTGAGGTATGCAGTCCCTCACTCGGATATTTGTAGGCTTAGACTTTGTTTCGCGAACATCTTTTTAACTTCAGGAAATAGGCGCTGCCTCAGCATACGAGCAGTAAAAGCTTAATTCGAGCGCTGGTTCAACTAATCACAGTAACTTTTAATTGCACGCTGGTAGGGATTCGCTAGAATTTACAGCCCATACCCAGCGCTTTAAGGTTTATCGATGTGCGCACAACCCAAGGACATCATTAATAGTGCTTTATTTGTGTTACCCTGCCCAAGCTCCAATAGTGGCGCTCGGTTTTCATGTTTTAGTGTGAGAATTTTAATTATCTCCTTCACTTTTCTACTGGTTATTTCTTTTGAAATTCTCTTCGAAGCCAGTTATTTGCTGCGAATATCGCTCTTATTTAATGGTGATTACCGAATAGCTGCGTCTGATGCGGTACTGATCGCTTCATGTATTATTGGCTTCATTCAGTTAAAGGCTGCTGGCCAATTCTTCGTTCCCTTTACGCGTTTCGCGCACGTGTGTTTCGTATACGTAGCTTTCCCATTTCTTGGCGAATTTTCCCATATGTTACACTCTTCCCTATTGCATCAGTGTCTTGAAATTTTGCCGTTGCCAGTTGTTATGTTGATATTGTTTAGCGCGTTCTAAAGCGAAAAACGCTGCGTAATCTGTTTGGTTTTCATATTTAAAATGTTTAATAAGGATAATCCGCTGAATGAACATGCATTTGCACTCTAGGTCACTGACAGAGCAGCATTCTGCGAAAACTCAGCTATTCGATAGATATTTCTACCGATTGGTTTTTGTTGCGTTGAGTTTTTTATTGATACTTCCTCTATGGGTCATTACTTATCTCCCGTTGGGAGATCTACCAGATCATGCTGGCCAGCTTAATGCAATCACACATTATTCAGACTATAAAAATGATTACCGTATCAATTGGTTTACGCCCTATTTGGTCGCCTATAGCATCAGTTTGTTTTTTGGCTTGTTCTTTTCTGCTGTAACTGCTCTCAAAATTACGTATACCTTAGCGGTGCTGGCTGTACCACTCGCAACTGCAAGCCTTATCAGAAGTCTAGGAGTGAATAAATATTGGGTTATTCCGAGTTTTGCGACAGCATTTAGTTTCTCATTTTACTGGGGATTTTTCAGCTTCGTGGTAGCCACGCCTATGGCCATAGGCTTCTTTACATTTTGTGTGTACTACAGTCAAAGACGGCTCGACATTAAACTATTTGCAATTGCAGCCATTTTTTCAGCGTTGTTGTTTTTTGCTCATGCAATGGCTTGGGCATTTTCGATGGCGGCAGCCGCATGTATTATTTTTATTTATAACAGTGCGCAGGAAACAAAAAACAAGTTGCTGCCATTTGCCGCATTACTGCCATTGGTCTTGTACTGGGTCTCAATAAATGGCGCTACTCAAAACGCTCATGCGGCCCAGCCTCCAGTGGAGTTCGGTCATTATTTTGAGCGTATCTCAACGAGACTTGGCAATGAATTTTCCTATGTGGTTGACCAGTTCAATGAGCGTACGCAAAAAAGTGAACATAGTCGGCGTTTGGCAGAATTGCTCAGTTTTTCCATTGGTCGATTACCTCTGGGCGATTATGTAATATTAAGTATAATTTTACTTGTTTGGCCTCTGCTTATTGGCGCTAAATTGACGCGCAATTGGCGGAGGTGGCTGCCGTCTTTGTGTGCAGTTGGCGCGTTTATGCTTGTGCCTTATTGGATTTTTGATACGGCATACGTAAATCTGCGGTTTGCTGCCTTTTTGCTGCCGCTGAGTTTATTTTTGTTTGATGTGGATAAGTCCAAGAATTCATTGCAACACTACGGGGTGCTCTCGTATGGATTAAGGTGTTTTTTAGGCGTTGCTCTTACGTTAGTCGTATTGCTTGGGAATTATGGTCTGTTTGCTAGCTTCAAAACTAATGACAAAGATTTCAAGGCGATTTTGGAAAAAATGGAGCCGAAAAAAACTGTACTCGCGTTAATGTTTGATCAGGGCTCTCCTCTTAATATCACTGCGCCTTATATGCATTACGGCAGTTATTATCAGGCTGCAAAAGGAGGCATTGCGCTGGTAAATTTCTCTCACGATCCAGTTGCTCACAATGTGCCGCTGCGCTTTAAGGGCACTCCTTGGGCATTGCCCGATAGTTGGACACCAGATAAATTTGATTGGCAGCTGCACAATGGTGAACGCTATGATTATTTTCTAGTTCGCTCACATTTATTAAAGAACGAATTATTTGCCGAGAGCGGTGGTCGGGTTACGCTTGAAGCGCGGTGTGGCGATTGGCTACTATATAAAAATAATAAGGCGGAATAATTAAAGCGCCGTAATTTATCCTATTGTGCGCTGGACTGTAAGCCTGTTTATTTTGTGCGTATATTTTTCAGTTGCAACTACTGAGTAATCTTTTTTGTTACACCATTTATCCTGGTAGCTAACAATTACATAAACGAATGGCGGGGAAGCGCTCCTGCTGTTTGGGTTTTTAGAGGGGCTATGCTTCCCGAAGCTTCTGCTATATAAAAGCGTCATGAAGACAAGTGTAGTTATTAACTTGTAAGACAGTACTGCAAACAACCCTTAAGTATCTTTAATTTCTAATCAAATAGAAACTAGAGCGATACCAATGATAATGACCAGTAGGCCTGCATAATTTGTCAGCGATAAACTCTCGCGAAAGATTACGGCCGCCAAAATAGATAAGGTGGAAAATCCGATTGCCGCGAGAACCGGGTAGGCTTTTGATACGTCTAAATGTCGCAGTGCGGAGACGAATAGAATTACATTTAGTCCATAAAAAAACAGACCGCCAATAAAATAGGGCTGAAATATCATCCCTATAAAATTCATATCAATAGCTACAGTTGAGGCTTTTTTTAAACAGAGATTTCCCGCAGTTGAAAATAAACCTGCGATTACAATAAAAATCCATGCAGTGTTAACGCTCATAATATTCTCTTCACAAGACCTAATACGCCTTGTTTTACGCCTCTGCGATGATGGCTGCCAGTGGTTGCACTCATTACTTCCTGGCGGTGTTGGATATACCATTGATAGCTTTCAATAAACATTTCTTCATTAGAAAACTTAGGTGTCCAGCCTAATTCTCGCTTCGCTTTACTGATATCAAAATACATTGAATTGCCGTACATCAATGAATGGTAGGCACCTAAGGGCGATAGGCCTAAAGCACTTGTAAGTTTCATGCCCAGTATCGCAGGCATCATAGGCACGCTTCTTACCTTTGAGCCTGTATTGGCATGACGGCAAAGTGCTTCTAACACCTCTCTCATGGAACCAAATTTTTCCGCACCACAGTTGAACGTTTGGCCGCCTTTTTTCTCACCCGCAAGAATACAGGCTTCAGCGAGGTCATCAGCGTGAACGAATTGATATAAATTATCACCCTTGCCAAATACGGGCACGTTATAGCCTTCGTAAATCCACTCAAAAAGAATCTGGAAAATGCCTAAGCGGCCGTGTCCCATAATTGTCCGGGGACGAATAATGGAAACATCCAAACCTTTTTCTGCATAACCTCGGCACAATAATTCACCTTCATACTTGGCCTGGCCGTAGGCTTCGCCGGGGTGGGGAGGGGTGTTTTCGGTCACCGGATTTGTATCTGGGATACCAAATATCGCCGAAGAAGAGGTATGCACAACCTTATCAACATCAGCTTCAAGCGCTGCGCGCAATAAATTATCTGTACCATTGTAATTAACGGTATGGAATGCTTCTTTATCTTTTGCTAGAGGTACTTGGGCCACATTATGATGTACGACGTTTACGCCCTGACAAGCGGCTAAAACTGCTGGGTAATCACGAATATCCCCTTGAATAAATTCAACTTCCGACGGGCGATCTTCTGCATCGTTAAGATCAAAAATCGCACAGTCATAATTTTTTTCAAGTAATTTTCGCAGCAACAGAGAGCCAAAATATCCAGCCCCACCCGTAATTAATGCTTTCTTTTTCATATTTTTTATCAACTTATTAATAATTTTATTACCTGTATAGCTCTCGCAAACTTTGCCGCATGCCTTCTTCAAGAGCAACCTGGGGCTTATAGCCTAAATCTTTTTTAGCTTTGCTAATGCTGCAGGCAATTGTTTTATTCATTTCGGATAAAACGTGAATTTTGGGGTGATATAAGCCGACAGCTTGCATGGCGCCATCGATTAAATACGCAATCTCAGCTGCAATGCCTGGCAGGCGTAAGCGCTTATGCTTGCATTTTAATTTAAATTCATCATCCATTAAGCGCTCAATCGTATCGATAATAGTGTTCATCGTATAGGGACGCTCATCCGCAATCCAGAAAACTTCTTTGTTGATGCCGGGTTTGTCTGCTGCTAAAAAAATGCCCTGTGCGAGATTTTCGGTAAATACCATGGAGCGCCTATTATTGCCGCTGCCTACAATAGGTCCTTTACCGTTGCGGATCATTTCAAAAAATTCTTTCTGGCGCGCAGGCTGATTTAAACCGTAAAACCAAGGGGCTCGAATAATCACAACTTCCATTGGAAAAGTTTCATTTAATAAACTTTTTTCCAGCAACATTTTGGATTTGCCGTAACCCATATAGGGGTTGTAATCACTTTTTTCATCGAACACATGCTCAGGATATGGATTCGTACCTATCGGCGAATTCGATGACATGACAACGGCTCTTTTTACGCCCTTTTTTGCCATGTGGCGCAGAAGGTTAAGGCTGCCTTCGTGGTTGATGTCATAAAACTGCTTGACATTTTTCGGGTGAATAATGCCAACCACATGTATGATTAATGCGTTATCGGCGTAATCATTTAATTTTTCAAAAGTGTTACTATCACACACATCCACAACAATTTTTTCTACTTTATTATCCGGCACCTTAAGTGCAGATAACGCATTGGGCAAGTCCGCAGCAATAATTTTTACGCTATCTGAAATCCCGTTTAAATCTTCACGCCCTGTAATGCCATCAAGCAGGCCTCGCAACACAGCTTGGCCTAACCAGCCTCCCGCGCCTACTACAATTATTGTTTTATATTGGTCTAACATACTAAATCTCACTTAAAAATTTATTGATATTCCTTCTCACCAGAGCCATTAATGTGCCCTGTGGATTAGCGCCCAGTGCGCCGGGAAAAATTGAAGCGTCTGCCACATAGATTCTCTCAAGTCCATGTAGGCGCCCCCAGGAGTCTACAGTACACACAGATCTGTCTTCGCCCATCGGACAGCTGCCCATGACATGAATTGTCATAAGTTCTGCGTAGCGTTTGTTCAACACGCCGGGAATATTAATTAAATGCTCATTATTGGATATTTTTCCGATAGAGCGGTCACTGACATGCAGATCGCTGGCCCCGGCCGCTAATAATAACCTGCACAGATCGCGCGTAGCTTTCGCTAAAATCTTAAGATCATGTTGGCCCAATGTGTACTGCACAATAGGGTCGGCAAAAAATGGTAATTTGCGAATTCGTCCGCACCCGCCGCTTGTCATAGCGTAATAGGTAAAAAATTGCTGCCATTCATCGACAACTTCCCGGGTGGTTAAATCATCGCGCGACATTCCCTGCGCCACTAAAAAGGGCAGTGAGCTTACTGCACAGCCAAAAGAATATTCAGGTGCAAACTCTTTTACCTGATGCACAGGCACACCAACGCCTGCGCTGTTTATTGCGTCTGGAAATTTGGCCATCACTTTAATCGTTGGGTGAATTGCCAAACTATTTCCAACGTTTGTGCCCAAGCGACTTTTTAATAAAAGAAAAGGTGTATCTATTGCACCTGCAGACAAAAACAAATATTCCGAACGAACAGGTTTTCGCATTTCTTTCGCATTAATCTCGCAACACCAGTCGCCATTAGGGGTAAGCGTAATTAAATCCACTTTCGTATTCAGTAAAATACTGCCACCTGCGGCGATAAAACGCTCCAAATATACTTCAGTTGCTGATCTGCGCACGCCTAGGGGACGCTCGGGAGTCGATGCGTTATCGTATTTGAACCATCGAGGAACCTCCAAACATTGCCAGCCCATAGCGCTTGCTCCCTTTGCTAACTGTAGCGAGGGTTTTGAGGCTTCACCGGGTAAATAACTAATTTCGAGTTCCTTTTCGTTAATTTCCATCAAGGGTTCCAACTCTTGATAGGTTAATGATTCAATTTGGTGTGATTGACTCCAGCGGGCAATTATTTGCGCAGAAGGCCGGTGGTATAAACCACTATTAACTTCACTGCCGCCCCCTAAACAACTGCCTTCCACATAATTCACTGTTGGGGCGCCTAACATGGCCGTTATTCCCGCGTTTTTATAACGATCGCGCAATTCATAGGCGCCGAAAGGAACCGTATCCTTCTGCGGTGTGTAGTCACCACGCTCGATAAGCAGAACTGCAAGCCCCTTTTCCGCCAACAGCGTGGCCGCCAGCATGCCACCTGGGCCGCCGCCGACGACGCACGCGTCATAGTGATCTTTTAAATGCTCCTGGGACTTAACAATCATGCGGGTTCTCCGCCAGAGCACCCAGTGTCACTATGTTAAAAAAGAAACGGGAATATGCGCGCAGTACACCAAACGGGCTTGCGTCCATTATCGAGACTAGGCTGCTAACTTGCTTGAGGGTTAAGGATGCCAATGGTTTGAAAAAAAGTAGAAAACCGAGAATATTGATATAAAAAGAAAGTCCGCCTAGTGCGAGTTTTATATGCGCAGGAGCCGATGAATAGATTTGTAGCACGAAACGTTCAAGCTCAGGTACATCGACTCTGTTAAAGATAGAGTGCTTGGTTTGCAAGCTATATAGTACAGCCGCTGTAACTTTTGTAAGTGTTTTTGCAATAGAGCTCATATACACCATCATCTGATAGCCAGTTGTTTGATTTCTGAACTAAACTTACCTAGGTCTAAGCTCTTTATGATTATGGGGGCACATAATATGCCGGAGGAAAAACGGTATGTCTAGTGTGACGCTCATCACTATTTAATTATAATTACTATTAAACTCACGCTGAGTTCCCGGCCGGTCGACATGCATAAAAACAATTCCACCTTTTCTCTGCGAAGCTGTATTGATTTATTAATTTTATTAAGACCTAAACAGTGGATTAAGAATTTTTTTGTGTTTTCCCCGTTGGTTTTTTCGGGCAGCCTTACAAACACTACTTCTATTATTGAAGCCACAATCGCAACAGTATTTTTTTGTATCGCTTCGTCAACGATATATATTCTTAACGATTATCATGATATAGAAAAAGACCGTCTTCACCCGGTTAAATCAAAAACACGCCCACTAGCATCTGGAGCTGTTTCTAAACCCGCGGCTATTACTTTATTCGTTGTGCTGGCATCTGTGCTTTTTATCGGTGGTTATAAGGCCACCGCTGCGCTTCCTATTATTATCCTGTATTTTTTTATTAATCTTCTTTATACGTTTTACCTTAAACATAAACCTGTCGTGGATATATTTACCATTGCAATTGGCTTCGTATTAAGGGTTTATGCTGGCGCCATGGCAATTCATGTTGAAGTATCGACTTGGATGTTTGTGACCACGTTGTGCCTGGCGTTATTTCTCGCTTCTATTAAAAGGAAGAAAGAACTTACTAGCTCGGGCACTGCAGGCAGAAAAGTGCTTGGCCAATACTCGGTTGAGCTTATCGATAAATATGCACAGATGTCCTCAATGGGAGCGCTTATTTTCTATAGCCTCTATGTATTATCTACAAAACCTGCACTGGCCGTGACAATTCCATTTGTTATTTTTGGCCTGTTTCGCTATTGGTTTACCGTTGAGCAACTTGATAAAGGTGAATCACCGACCGATGCTCTTTATTCGGATTGGCAGTTAGGTGTCACGGTGATCAGTTGGGCTGCGTGTTGCGCTTATATTATTGTTACGAAGAGTTAATCAATGGATGTTTCTTACGTTATAACACCATTCGCCGCTTGGCTCATTGCAGGTAGCGCTAAATTTGTCATTAATTCAATTAAAGCCAAAAGTGCTGCTTTTAAACAAATTGGCTACGGCGGATTTCCCAGCAATCACACTTCAATTGTTACGAGCATTGCTTGGTTGATTGCGTTAAAACAAGGAGTTGAGTCTGAAGCCTTAGGTGTTGCTATTGCGCTGGCATTTATCGTAATTCTTGATGCAACCAGCCTGAGAATTAAAGTCGGTACGCATGCGCAGAGGCTTAACATCCTGGCACCGGAAAAAGAGCCTTTGCGTGAGAGAATCGGACACACACCCATAGAAATACTAGGGGGCATTTCGGCCGGATTGGCTACCGCTATCATCATTAATTATTTAACGCCATGGCTAAACCTAAACTTAATAATCTAATTCGGTGGCTAGCCTTAATTGTTCTTTTGGGTGTTGTGGTTTATATCGCTGTGCTCAGTACAACTGATGATGGTGCTGGGTTGATACAAAAAATCTCCCAGCTTTCATTAAATAACCTGATTGCTCCTATTGGTCTTTCTTTAATGAGCTATCTTTTTCGCTTTGTGCGCTGGCGACTTATTTTAAAGCAATTGGGACATAAGCTGCCGCTAAAAAGCGATTGCTTATATTACTTATCGGGTTTTGCGCTAACAATGACACCTGGAAAAAGCGGCGAGACCATAAGGTCGGCTTTTTTGCTGCAGGCTAAGGTTCCTGTGCAGACGAGCCTATCCGCTTTTGTTATTGAGCGTTCGTTTGATTTGCTTGTTGTGGGACTGCTGGCAACCCTATTATTTATCCCTGCGCTGGTTACGCTGTTGCTGTTTTTGTCGGCACTGGCCATTATATGTTTTATCGGTGCTCAATTAGCCAAAAAGCGCTGGCTTGGATTTAACGTTAGCTTGCCAAAAATTGCGCTACATATGTTAGACATGGTTAGCCATGCGTCAATTGCGCTCAAACCAAAATGTGTTCTCGCCTATGCTCTTTTGGGGTGTGCAGCCTGGGGAGCCCAGGGGCTTGGATTTTATTATATTGTGCATTTATTTACGCAGGATGTTTATATGCTGCGCGCAATAAGCACCTATTGCGCGGGCCTTTTTGTCGGTGCTGCATCGTTAATTCCCGGTGGCATTGGTGTTACGGAGGGATCTTTATCGTGGTTGTTGCAAACTCAGGGGCTCGATCAAAACTCGGCGATATTGTCAGCGTTAATATCTAGAGGCTGTACGCTCTGGTTGGCGGTTGCTATAGGATGTTGCGCCCTGACGGCCATCATTAGAGGCCAAACCATTTCAAAATAAATATTAAAATTATCTTTTACCATTGGCAAAAATTTTGTAGGAAGTTAGAACATGAAGCGATTTGTTCCGTTATTGAAATGTTATTTTTGGTTGGCCGTTATAGCAGCGCTAATTCAGGGGATTTCGCTGTTGTTTATCCATGTGGCAGCGATCGACGGCCTGCCTTATTTATATAATGGCGTGCTGTATATTTTTGTTGCTACCGGATTAATTGCCGCTTTTCTTTTTTTGCTCAGGTTGGCGTCGGATATGAACCTTATTTTGTTGACGTTCGCTTGCGTCATTAATATTTCCTATTTCGCTTTAATCCCTACGATTGTAGACCGCAGCATTAGTGTATTTGTAATGAATCAGTTAGCTGGTGGGCCTAAGACGTTAGAGCAGTTGGAAAAAGCCTTTGTGGATGACTTTGTTTATAAAGGGGGCGCCGTGCCCAAGCGTATTTTTGAGCAAAGCTTATCGGGCAATATTGTAAAGCTCGACGATGGCACTTATCAGCTGACAGGTCCGGGGCATAGCACCGTTGGTTTATTTCGTGCTCTAGGCAAGCTGTATAAAACGGACCAAGTCAGTATCAAGGAATAAAGTAGCTGAACTCGCAGGTTTGCTATCGCGATCACGTTTTTAACTGCCGGTAAAAAACTTGCCAAACTTATCGGCTTGGGCAGCTGCGGGCCTAATTCGTTAGGCAATCTCAAAGAGAATTAAATAGTTCCGGTTTTTGCCTGATTGTGTTGTGCTGCAGAGGTCAGCCTAATTAATATATTTTGCAGCAGCTTTTTGCTCGGGATTTCAATCAGGTGATAAGTCAATGCAGAGAATCCAAGTAATGAAAAGAAAAATATAATGGGAACAGAGTTGCTAAACCAGCCGTGCCTATTGTCTAAATACCTTACAAAAATCATTACGGGGAGATGGTTCAGATAAATAGAGTAGGAGATTTTGCCGAGATAGCGAAAGTTAAACAGTATTTTAGAAAGAATGCCATTTTCCCTCGAGAATACCAAAACCGCCACATAGAAAGTAGCCGGTGCAAAAAAATCGATTTCGCTGTGATAGGCCTCGCGTACAAACATCAGTAGGTATACTAAAAATAGCGTGGCAAGTTCAATTGCCGACCAAACCAAAAAGCTTAGCTCGAACTTGCGCATAATCCGCCAGCTTCTAAAGGCAAGTATCCCGGCTAGAAATGACGCCAAACAGCGTAATATTCCACTATTAATAAAGGCGTAGAAATTTTGATGGCTCACATCTAAATTATCGAGATAGCCGCCGAGAAACACCATAATGGCTAAGGATGTAAGAATTAATTTAAATGAAGATGTGGTCGGGCGAATAAAGCCGATAAAGATAATCCCCACCCAAAACTCTACAGAAATAGACCACGAAGGATGATTCCAAGTCCCGCCTGCGGGATAAAAGCCCACGTTGTGCGTCATCGTGATCTGTTGAAATATGCTGAACAGCTGATCTGTTCCGTAGTGAGGGAACATGCCTCTGTCTATATAAAAAATCATAGCAAATAAAATAAACGTAACTATATGCAGAGGGTATAGCCGAGCAATACGGTTGATAACAAATTCCACAGGCGTTCGCGTCAATCGGGTTTCATCGTGATAACTGTAGGCGAGAATAAACCCGCTCAGTACGAAGAAAAAATCAACGGCGAGATAGCATCCATTGAAGATGCCCGTGCCAAGATGCAGGAACGCAATTGATAACGCAGCTATGCCGCGCAATGAGTCGAGCACATAAAATGTGTGGTTATTCCTGCTGCTGGAAGCAGCAGCTGCAGCGGTAATATCCATGCGGATTTCCGTTAGTCAAAGTTCCCGATAATTTAACTCATAAAAGGATGATTGGTGAGGCAAATATCTTCAGCTCGAAAATATTTGCATGGTCAGTCTAGGGCTTGCGCTGCTATAGCGGGTATGTCAGCCACCATGAACACGTGGTCCATCACTGGAATTAGAAGCTGACTGTATTGCTACTGCATCGATAGGCAGAAAATAAAACTGACGAGGATGGAAGCGGACATGGCCCCATAGCCGATATAGGAAAGCATCGGCAAATTGCGCTGGGCGCAGTTATCCACAGCCAACGGAGCGAGCACGCAGGGGGCAATCATGATGCTCCAGATATAGCGGAAGTCGTTTATGGGAAATGAGGGCAGCAGCGCGCGCATTAAGATGCTCGCCGCGAGGCAGATTGCTATAAGGGTATACAGCGGCGCGTGGCGGGCCATATTCTCACGCCGGATGAGCAAAGCATGCACGATGATAAATGCGAGGAGTAGCAGGAAGGCAATACTGGATATTGGCGCTATAGCGTTGCGCAGTTTACTGCCTTCGTCGTGGGCGTGAAAATCGCGAAACTCCCCATACAGTGCGGTTTTAAATAAGGCAGTCCAGTAGTATTGACGGCCGCTAGCGTCGTCAATTGGGTGAACAAACGGGTGGTTGATAAATTCAACCGGGTCAAAATGCAGGTAATTTTGCGCCTCGTTACTGATCGTAAGGCCGCCGCTGAGTTTCTCGAAGTTGCCGATAATGCTACCCAAGCCTCCGGAGTCTCCCGGTCGGGCGATTTTGTCGGCGATAGGGTTAAACAGTAATGCTGCAAACATGAGGGCAGCTGCAGGTGAATATCGTTTCACCATAACTAGAAAATTGCGGTGCTGCGAAATCGCATAACCCAGTGCAAAGAAACCCAGCAACGCAAACATCACTATGCCGCTGCTTTTGACCATAATTGAAAGCGACGCAAAGAGCAAACTGGTGTAATAAGCGCGCGTCGCCTTGGTTTGCCACCAAACAATAAAATAATAAAATGACACGGAAAATAGCGTGAACATCCAGTGATCATTATTTATCGCAACAGAATGCATAACACTTGACGGCAGGAAGGCAAATAAACCCATTGAGAATATCTGCAAGCTAGGCCGATCGAAAAATCGCCGTATCGTTAGGAAGGCAAAATAAATACAAACTGAGTAGGTCGCCACCGAGCAGAGCATCATAATCTGATACAGATTAAATTCGCTGACGCCTATTTTTTTAAGCACAACCTTCACTGTTGCCATAGAAGCGAAATAATAAGGTGGGTGGTAACAGCTCCAACACTTTTGTTTTTCCGGCAGCGATTTGGTATCGATTAGGATGTCCATATACTCAATATGGCCGTACACGTCGTGGGAACGCTCCAATGCACTGGTGTTGGATACAACCCAAATGCGCAGCAACAATGCTACAAGAATTATGGCCAGCGCGTAGACGGGCAGGGATGAACGGATCAAGCGTGTGAATACACAATAAAAAAATATGGTGGCCAAAAGGCAAACAAGCGCTAAATAGGCTGGCGATTTTAAGTTGGCGGAGCTGACATCAAAACCAAAGTAGACGATGTGATGAGAGCGGATGTGCTGAGTCTTGATTTCAAGCTTATTCGTACCTTTTACCGCAGTCTCAGAAATATCAAAGTAGGCACCGTTGTAATCGTCGCACAAGTTGCCGGAGATATTTTTAGGAAGTAGGTTCTGGCCGTTAAGCAGGACATGTTTCTCACAGTCGAGCGTTCGTATGTGAATGATATTTTGACTCAGAGCGTTGTATTCAAACTGTGCGCGATGCAGAAGCGTGCGCTCCTTATCGCCGTCGCCATCCGGGCGGTAGGAATTGGGTGTCGCGAATTCGCCCTTAGCCGGAAAGTGCGAATCCTCCAGCGTGAGGTCGTGGACGCGGATAGGCGAGAGCCAAAGGTAAGCGATAATGAATGCTGCAATAGTGAGCAGTATGGCAATATCAAAACGGCGAAGCATATGCAGAGCAGGGCGAACCCGACCCAATGGCGCGGTAAAAAAGTTATTCATAAGAAAGCGAGCGCGGTTAGTTTTTTTAGTTATAGCTATTCAGCGTATTTTTATTTTTCTTGATTTACGAACAAGATAGCCCCATGGCGGGCATCGTATGCGTCTGTGAGCTGATTCGCGTCAAAAGTCAAAAATTGTTACTGAACAGGGGTCTGTATTTGCGGCCAATTTAACCTATCCGCTCGCGGTGCGGCAACCTTATAGTTGGGGGAGAAGCGATACCTGTGACGTTTCTGTTGTATTTGAGGAGTTGTGCATTTTTCGGGAAATGGGGGTTGGCAAATGCTAATTAGCGACCCGAAGTCGCTGGGCTCCAATATGTTGAGCGCAGCGGGACGATGCAAAAACGTAATTTTAGGTAAGCCCAAAGTGCTGCTATCCTAACCTAGGCCATTCACGAATTAACGCAAAATAACAGCACCGAATTTTAAAGATTCGAAAAAGAAAACGTTGGATAGCCCGGCTGCAAAGGAAAACAGGTATCGACAATAAATAGGTCAACCGGTTTTCCAGCCATAAATGCAGCGGTTAAAAGTGCAAATTGGTTTTTCCCACCTGCCAGGCTGCTGTCCCAGCGAATTGAGGTGCTATTGCAGCTCGCTGGCCCTACAGGCGCTCCCTCCAGTGTGACGTAACAAACTGGGTCTCCGCCGTTGTGGCACCCTATGCCAAGTATTTTTCTCAGCCCCGTGCCTCCGGCTGCATAACTTGATAAAGAAATAAAAGCTGTTATTAATAGTAAATATTTCAAGGTCTTCTCCTGGGAACTAAAAGTATTTTTATTGTGTCGATTGCGAAGCACGCGATAGGCGCTTGTGGAAAAACTAGTATAGATGCCTATACACTAGAAGGTTATGTGGGTGATTAGTGGCCTAGTGCCGACACACATCAAAGCGAGTTTTACAGGTTTGCCAGCCAAATAAGCTGCTAATGCAAGAGAATATACGGCTTTACCTTTGTCTGTATTTAAAGGGATTGTGTTATAGATGTTGTCGCCGCCGGTGTTGCAGCCAGAGGGAATATAGTCAGTCGGCACGCCCCCCTCAATTAAAATAGTCGCACTACCTGAATCGCTTCCTTCCACAATAATGGAGGCTATCTTTTTTGGGGCAGGCATCCATTCGCCTGGAGCGGATAAAGCTGGAACAGCACAGCTGATGGACAGGCCGAAAATTATTTGTTTGAGCACCTTCATTTAAAACTCCATACGTCGTAGTGAAAATTAGTTAATGTTCAAATAAGCAAAAAATAAAACTTTATCTGCGTGGCATGTTATTGCACGGCCTAAAGCGTGGTAAAACAGGTTTAGCCTTTAAAGTCGAAATCCGTTAATTTTTCTGCATCATAATAAGGCCAGCCAGCGATGCAACTACCATTTCCCATCACCCATACCAATTTGTCGGCGACTTTTGCCGTTATCGCCAGGGATATAACAACTTTATCAATATCAACGCTAGGATCTAGATAATATCGGGTGCCGTTTGCACTCCCGCAGGAAGCACTGCCGCTGCCATTTTGTAGCGTTATAATTATTTTTCCGCCGGTGGCTGTAACATTGGTTACCTTGCCTTGATAACTGCTTGCGTTGCCGTACATCGGCGACATCATCATTGACGATAAAATAAGAAATAAATATTTGTTCATAAACACACTAAAACCATATTAAAAATTCAGGATTAGATATAGCTAAATTGAGCAAAGCTAATGCGTCAGATACTTTAACCAAAATTGCTTCGGCCAGTCCTTTAATGCGCGAAATTAAAGCGCATTACGCCGATCCTTAAAACAACCCGACGCACGCAATTATCCACGGGATAAAAAATTTTGGTCGGTTTAACTCTATATCTTCGGCCTTTAATGGCTTCGCGTAGCACAGGGCGATACGGATGATCAATGATAATCGGCTTGGCTATTCTGTTGCCAACGTAAAAAATAAGATCCTCACGCCGCACCTTGCTGATACCGCATCATAATTTTAGTTTAAAAATATCCGTGATGTAGTTTGATTCAATTCAAGCGTAAACCAAAAAAGGTAAAATTACTTCCCATATTTGCAAAGGTAAATCCGCGCGGGTTAAAGCCCGCTATACAAGGCTAGCCCATGCCTCTAAATCAACCAATACTCGACCAATCTCGCCATTAAAATCTAGTTATGGACTTAGCATCCAGATTCCAACTATGACGCATCGATTGCCGAAATATTTGTCAGTAGGATCTAACCATACACCAATAGGTTGTTTGCTCAGATAAGCAGCCATAGCCATACTCACCAGCTCCTGTCCAAGCTTAGCGCCCGCTGGGCTTGCAGTGCGAATTGCCGCTAAATCTTTATCGCAAGCACCGTTCCCATTATTAAACTCCGACTTTAGAAATCCATTAGCCAGGGCAATCTGCATTACATTATTGTGGGATGTGTTTTGATTCCCCCATGCGCCGATTGAATTGATTGCCGACTCCCCACCTGCAAAACAATTTAAACTAAGAAAAAACACCAAAAAAGCAAATATATTCTTTATATCAATCATTCGAAATCCTCAGCCAATCGTTTAAATTTAATGTTTAGGTAAAAAAAGTGCTGCATCTTTTCTTTGTAATATAATCAATTCAATGTGTGAGAAAATTAAGTAGGGCGGTTAGCCGAAGGCATAACCCGCGCGTTTAATTAAAATTCAAGCGCAAGCCAAAAAGGTAAAATTATTTCCCATATTTGCGGAGGAAAATCCGCGCGGGTTTCAAGCCCGCCTTAGAAAATTGCGTCGGGATGTTTTTCGATAACTATTATTTCATTATTCGTACAGCGTTTACCCTTGCTCTATCGCCCGTGCAGCCGATCAATGCGAGATCAGTCTTTGTTGAAGCATGAAATGCACTTAATATGACGCTTGTGTAGGTTTGATATGCTTGATCGCCTACAACGTTGCGGTCAATTTGTGCGGCGGAATTCCAGCCACAGGTGTGAATATTTCTATCGACTACAATTACCATGCGTTGATCATTACCTAGGCCTTCAAAATAAATGTCTACAATCTGAACTGATGGCCCAAGCCACGCATGAGCGGACGTGGTGAACGATAAAAGAAAGCAGAGCGAAAAAAAGTTTTTCATATGTACCACCGTGGATCAAAATTTCGTGTTTATTAAAAACCTTTGTAAAGAAGGTTAGCTGTAGACACAGTCAGTGCATTGAGCGAAATCTCCGGGCACAAATTTCAAGTTTTCTACCCATTGATCGGGCTAGCCAAAGGTGCAACCTGGTTGTTTGTTTCAAATTCAGGCACAAACCAATTAAAGTAAAATCATTTCCACATGCGCAGAGTTGAAACCGCGCGGGTTACAACTAGCCCTAAAAGGCTTGATTTGGTTTCAATCATTTATAACGGTGTCTACAGAGTATTCGGCGCACTTTCCATCCTTATCAATGAATGCTTGAAAGTCATAAGTTTCTGGATTTTTATCCTTTGATAAAGGTTTAGAGAAAAGGCCAATTAAACAACCACTAGTTTCGCAAACGCAATTTAAAACAACGATATTGCCTCTTCGGTCTATCTCAGAAAAATATTTTTTCTCCAAGCTTGTGCCTATCTCTAACCTATTTTTACACAGCCCAGCTGATATCTCGGCTCTTGCTGCCGAATAGAGAGCATTGGGCGCGACCCGCTTATACTCATCACATGAAGTCATTTTGTTGCCAGGCATTTCGTAAGATTTAGAGTCACAGGCGATAAGCATAGTTGCAAAAATTAGGTAATTTAAATTTTTAAACATTGAATAATCTCTTGGGATCTGATTTTAAAATATCTTGCACGTTATTAACTAAATATTGTCTGTAGCAGCCGCGAAGTGAGTAGGGCGGGTTAGCCGAAGGCGTAACCCGCGCGTTTAATTCAAATTCAAGTACAGAACAAACAAGTAAATTTTTTGTTGCATTTGCGGAGGTAAATCCGCGCGGGTTACAACCCGCCCTACAAGGCTGTAGATATAGTCTGTGTATTGAGCGCAATCTCCGGGCATAAATTTCAATTTTTCTACCCATTGATCGGGCTAGCCAAAGGTGCAACCTGGTCGTTTGTTTCAAATTCAGGCACAAACCAATTAAAGTAAAATCATTTCCACATGCGCAGAGTTGAAACCGCGCGGGTTACAACCCGCCCTACAATGCTGCCGCCCAATCTCTTGGATAAATTCCCATATTTACGAGACGATGAAAACTCGAATAGGGCCAATCGCGTACTTGTTTTACCAAACCGTGTTTTACCGGATTCATATGTAGGTAATCCATGTGGTGATTAAAATCGGCATCATCACGTAACAAATGCTCCCAAAACCGGTGTTGCCAAATAGTGCCGCAGCGTTTTGTGGCGCGGCGAGTGGTTAAAAATTTTGGCCGCGCATATAAATGCGCGCAAGCTTTTGTTACACGGGTTTTAATTAGCCGCCAGCGGGTAGAATAATCCGCATCCCCCTCGGGTAATGTCCAAATTGTATGCAGGTGGTCGGGCAATAATACCCAGCCGTCGATTACAAATGGATAATCCCTGCGCACATAATCGATGGCCTGGCGCAACGCCGAGCGAATTGCCGGATCAGTAAGAATCGGTTGCCGCCGCTCGGTCACCACCGTAAAAAAATAAGATCCTCCCTCCACCACCACCCGCCGATACCGTGACATATCCATTCCGATTAAAAATATCCGTGAGTAGGGCGGGTTAGCCGAAGGAGTAACCCGCGCGTTTAATCCAAATTCAAGCACAAACCAAAAAAGTAAAATCATTTCCACAAATACGGGACGAAACCGCGCGGGTTACAACCCGCCCTACAAGGCTCGGTCACCACCGTAAAAAAATAAGATCCTCCCTCCACCACCGCCCGCCGATACCGCGACATAACCATTCCCGATTAAAAATATCCGTGAGTAGGGCGGGTTAGCCAAAGGCGTAACCCGCGCGTTTAATCCAAATTCAAGCACAAACCAAAAAAAGTAAAATTATTTCTCATATTGCGGGAGTAAATCCGCGCGGGTTACAACCCGCCCTACAAGGCTCATTGCCCTGTAACAGGAAGCTGCTCTTCTTTTTTAATTAAAAGCCCGAAAGAAATATCATCTTCTGTTCCAAACGCTCTATCAGGACCGGAGGATATAACAATAGGTGCATTTATATTATCTAAAACGTAGAGATACCTGCTGCCCCAAGTATCTATAAGCTCATCGGTGGTCAAAATTGGTCCCTTCCAACCAGGACATACTGAAGTGGTTGACGCCATTTCAGTAAAACTTTCTGGGTATCTGCCGCAATCTCGATAAAATACCTTCATACTCGTTCGCAGCATCCCCTCAACGGATGCCTCTCTCGGATACCCCGGAGCCGTCAGACTAAAACCTACAACCCAGACAACATACAAAACAATAAGCGCAATTATTATTTTTATAACAGTTTTAAATTTCATAGGTCACCACTTTAACCTATATGCCGCGGTTCCTTCCGCAAACATTAGGCCACCAGAAGTATGAAAATCAATACCAAAACTGTGTCCCGTTTCGTGTGCGATAACATTTCCCAATGCGGTTCCAAATCGCTCAGCTGTCTTGTATGGAACCATCTCGTGGCTATCTGTCTCGTACGAGAAAGAATGGTAACTTGAAAAATCCTCTCTTATCGTCCCCAGGTAAACATCTGGATTCCCTCCTACAGTAGATCTCCCCGCAGTAGTCGTAATTTTTCGCCAAGGAAACCCTTCAGTTTTGACAAGTGCATAGCCCTTACCCTTATGTACATTAACTATTGTTCCGCCCTTATTAAGATCTTCATCAAATTGAACGCCAAATTCCGAATATGTTTCCCTCATTGTTTCGAGCGCGGTTTTCTTAACGGTGGCAACATCAAAGCCTCCAACATCCGATACATCTAAATCACCAAAATCCACATGAACAGTTTCTCCACGATGCTTTTCCAAAATTGCGTACATCTTTTTTCTCTCAATGGGCGTTGATTGGTCTGGATGAGAAGCACCTCCACCTCTCATAAAGTGCGCCGCTCCATTCATAGCCATCGTCACTACTGCATAAAACGCCGCCGTCCCCGCCCCATTCTTAAACTTCCCACCGGTCAACTCGGAAGCCGTACCCCCAATCACCGCTGCAATACCTATGTCAAGAACCGGATTACCGCCTATACCGGCACTACCCACCAAGGCCCCCAGCCCCGCCGAAATAATTGAATGCGCGCCATCCCCTCCTTGCAGTTGAGCCGCCATTCCGCCCGAGACACCTACGAGCGCCGCTTTCGCCCAAATATTGTCGAAACCACTAGCCACGCCCTGTGCATACCCCGTCGCAAACCCAATCGCAGCTGCCCTAAGAACTCCGCCATTATTGGCGCCTGCGATATAGGCTCCAGTTGCAGCTGCCGCTGCCATCCAAGCCGCATAAACTGATGCTCCGCAGGGAGTTGCGCCTTGGCATGCGACAGTGGCAATAACGGCCAATATCGCCCCAGAAGCCTGCCTTAAATCATGCCTAAACCCCGCCGCACTATACCCAGACGGATCTGTAGCATTGAGCGGATTATTAAACGTATAACCATAGCGGTTATAGCTCTGCGTGTTCGTACCGGCTTGAATATACGGATCCGCCTGCATAAAACGTGCGAGTTTCGGATCGTAAATACGCCCGCCCATATGGATCAGGCCCGTGTCATCCAGCATCGTATGGCCGGTAAAACCTTGCGTCGTGCGACCGGGCGCCGCTAGGTTGCTGGCGCCAAAACCAGAGGAGGTGTTCGGCCCTAGTAGAGCTATTAACTCTGCTGCGGAATATTTCGCCCAGGATTGGGCGTTGCGGCGTTGGCCCCAACTATCAAAGCTTAGGTTTTCCAGCACCTTGCCATTGGCGTCGGTAATGGCATCAATAGAGCCCACGTGGTCTTTAAAGAAATAATTATCTTTAGT